>CAZUPS010000025.1:0-58345 GCA_964621915.1 uncultured Desulfocapsa sp.
AAAGGTAGCAGATTAACCACTTATAGGCTTGTTCAAATTATTGGGGCCACTTCTCCCTCAAGTTTTATAGAAACGGTATACATCTGGCCCAATGGTAACGCATCATCAATCTCTATTAATGCACCACTGGCGCTCAAGTTCAGTATCTTCCCACAATATGTTTTTTGATCCTGATCTGAAAGACTCACCTCAGTTTTAAAGCTTAGTCGTGTTGTATCACGTTTTTCGGTAAGAGGAGGCATATGCTTATGCTGTGGCAGCAGTGTCAGGTTGTGTTAATAAAGTAAAAAAGTGGTTTCGCGCTCCGCTAGTTGGGCGAACGCTATTTGCTCAGAACCTATTTATCCTGATAATCTTCAATAATAATACAATACAGAAAAAATATTTCCAATAGTTGTAATGACTATTATTAATTAAAATTAATTCTAAACTATTTACAAACTCATGTCGATATAGCAAAATCTATTAAAGCTGGTGAGCGGATCAAGGAAGATCACTTCACCACCTCTTTTTTTTCATGAATGCCACGGAGGGCTTCCCCATGAAAATCGCCGAATCTGCAATTCAGTTATATTCCGAAAGATCTTTTATTGAAAACCATACATCGCAGGAGTCGCTTACTGTTTGGAAGGCAGGTGATGAAAATCGTGTTAGCTCCAACAACGCTGGTGCTAGTGGTCCTCAAATTGATGTCCAGAAACATCTTTCAATAATTAGTGAAGCGACAAAGGTTGAACTTTCAGAGCAGGCAATTAGTAGTCGTTCCGTGAGCTCAGTTGATGAGCTATCGTCAGAAAACCATGAAATCATGATGGATCTCAATATCCGTATCTTAAAGGCTATGATTGAACGACTCACTGGCAAACGGGTTCGGCTGGCTTCAACGGAATCTCTTCAATCTACAAACGAAAACCCTGAACAATTAACGGCGAAATCTGGTGGAGAGGTTGTTCAAGGTGAGGCTGTTGAAGCACCAGCTCCCACACAGGGCGGTCTTATCTATGACTATTATGAATCACATTATGAATCTGAAGCAACCAGCTTTGCAGCGAATGGTACACTATTGACAGAAGATGGAAAAGAAATTCAATTTTCAGTGGATCTGAATATGAGTCGTGAGTTCTTTAGTGAAGAACGAATCAGCATTCGCGCTGGAGATGCTCTAAAAGATCCACTGGTAATTAATTTTTCAGGATCAGCTGCCGAGCTTACAGATACGAAATTTTCCTTTGATATTGATAATGACGGCCATGAAAATCAGATATCCTTTTTAAAACCCGGAAGTGGTTTTCTTGCTCTCGATAATAATAATGATGGAACAATCAATGATGGCTCCGAACTTTTTGGTCCCCAGAGTGGTAATGGATTTAGTGATTTGGCTGCCCATGACAGTGACGGAAATAACTGGATAGACGAAAATGATTCTATTTATAATAAGTTACGTATCTGGACGAAGGACGCGGAAGGCAATGACACCCTTTTTGCACTTGGTGAAAAAGGTATAGGAGCTATCTATCTTGGATCAGCTGCAACAGTATTTTCAATAAATGATAATAAAAATGACCTGTTAGGAGAGGTGCAGTCAACGGGTGTATTTGTAAAGGAAAATGGTGGGGTAGGGACTGTGCAACAGATTAATCTGGTCGCCTGAATTATTTTCGTGCATGGATGGACATCCGTTTTCTTTTGCGAAGAAGATCGATGTAGTAGCCATTTATCTTACCAATAAGGTTATGTGTCTCCTTGTAGGGAACGGTGCGTCCCTTTTTTAACTCACTATGATATTCACCGGCATTCCATGCTGACAGTACCAGTTCCAATTTTCCACTAAACTTGTAGTTATATTTTGAAATCAGATAGCAAGTAAGAAGGATATTTACTGCTGGATCGAAGAGATCTTCTTTTTGAAGGTGAGCAAGTTTTCGTGGGTTGATATACCGAAAGTTATAATTTAACTTGGAAAGCTCTTTTGCCGCTTGCTTTCCGGTTGTATAGATAATCTGCCCGAGCCCCATTGCCCCTTTTGAGGAGACAGCGGTCGGGGTTACGTTAGACTCCGCAATAATCAGGGCCCGAATAAAATCGGGACTCACCTTATGGTTCTTTTTAAAAAACGTAAATTGTGAAAAATAATTGATAAATCCATTGTAGGGAGAGAGGCGCCTGAGTGTACTATCGCTTACCTCTACACCTTTATATCGGTTAAGGCTGGTTTTCAACTGAGCTGCATCGGTTGTGTTGCTGCCTCCTGAAAGCAGTATAAACACAAGCAGTATGGTGAATATACATATTTTTCTCATCTAGACCATGCTCACAGGTAAATTTGTACGGGTGAAGAAGTGGGCAATTGTTTGATAAAGCATATAAGGGTCTTTTTCACCCGTGGTTTCACGAATAGAATGCATTGCAAGACTTGGTACCCCAATATCAACGGTCTGAACACCAAGGCGTGTTGCTGCAATAGGGCCGATAGTTGAACCGCAGGCCATATCGTTGTTCATTACAAATGTCTGAACTGGAATATCAACTTCCTCACACAGGGTTTTGTATAGAGCAGCAGATCTGCCGGTTGTCGCATAGCGCTGATTGCTGTTGTATTTTATTACCGGTCCTTGGTTCAGTATGGGGAGATGTTGTGGATCATGTTTTTCACTAAAATTAGGGTGGGTGGCATGAGCGTTGTCGAGCGACAGAAAATATGAATTGTTCATAGTTCTGCTGAAAAGACCGGGGTTTGGCAATATGCGATTGAGTACAGAGCTAAGAAATGTTCCCTGAGCTCCGGCAACACTTGCCGAACCAATCTCCTCATGGTTACTGCAAAGAAGAAGACAATTTCCAACCGTATTTTCCTGCAGCATTGCCTGCATGGTGACAAAACAACTCACAAGGTTATCAAGCCGGCTTGCTGTAATAAAATCATTGTTTAGACCGACCAATTCGGGTGCCTGGGTATCGTAACAGAAGAGATCATAACCTGCGATTGTGGCAACTTTAAGATTGGGGTATTCATCTTTGATCTGTTTTTGAAGAATATCTTCAAAGGTGATATTGTCTTCGGATGATTGGAACAGTACTGGATAGAGTTGCTTTTGCTTCTCTACTGTATGGTCCTTATTTGCATTTCTATCCAGATGAATGGCAAGACTTGGGATAATGGCAACTGCTCTTTTAAAATCGATGGTATAAGTAAGGAGATTGCCATCATCGTTGAGCAAAGTCACGCGTCCGGCTATTCCAAGATTGCGGTCAAACCAGGTTGTGAGAAGAGGGCCTCCATACACTTCAACACAGAGTTGTTGCAAAGACTGGGACTCGCGAAGAGGATTGGGCTTTATTTGCAGAGAGGGGCTGTCGGTATGAGCCCCCGTCATTCGCCACGGAAGGTTTATATAATTATGTTCTGCTGTACGAAAAGCTATAATTGAACCATCGTCACGGCAGCAGTAGTATCCACTCGAATCTTCAATTTTCCACTCATCATATTCATGGAGCAGGTGAAAACCAGCTTCATGTAACTGTTTGCTGATAAATTCTGCAACGTGAAAAGGAGTGGGACACTGTTTAAGAAAATCGAAAAAAAGACTATTAAATTGTTTCTGGCTCATGGCTTAAGTAGTTGATGGAAAAAGGAAAGTATCAAGGGGCAAGCGCGGCAATGGCCTGATAAGCAGAAGTCATTGAGCGACGACTAGAGCCTGACACTTGAGGGGTGTTGGATGCTTCTTTTGAGTTTTTTTCTCTGGGAGACTCGGTCTCGGGACTCTGTTCCGTGGCAGGAGAAGTTGAGGCAGTTTTAGCGACCGGGCTTTCAACCTGTTCTTGCACTTCTTTCATAGCCTGGGCTTCTGTAGCGCTGGCTTGAGCTGCAATGCTACGATCAGCTCCCGATGGCTGAGCAGGAGCCAGGGCTGCTCGTCGAACGGTACGCATTTTTTGGATTGTGGCTTCCGGGGTCTTCTCCCTTCCCACATCGATGGGTACTTCTCCGCCATTGGCATATCGTTTACCGTTTGGTCCGGTGGTATAGGAAAAAGATGCGCCGCCTGCCGCGTATTGGCCGGCTGCTGAAAGATGTGCCTGCTCATGAGCACGTACTTCAGTGTCACGTCTTTGCAAATCTGTGATAAATTTGAGATCCTCTGCGCTGAGATTTTGCTGATTGGGCTTTTTACTTGCTGAAGGTGCTTCCTGATTAGATTTGGTTTCAGAGGCAGCTTGAGGAGATTTCGATGCTTCTTTAGAAAGCTCTCTTCCCTGTGAAGAGATCTCTGTAGGATCATTTGGGGAGGACTGTTTTTTCGCACCTTCACCTCTGCTCCCGGTTGAGCCGGGAGTGTTTTGGATTTGGCTATAGATTTGCGAACTGTATGACTGTGAGACAGCTTGCATCATAAACAGCAACCCTTGAAGGAAATGGTTAGGGTGAAAAAGCTATATTGTATATATATAGTATACAGGTCCCTGCTCTGAAAATCAAACAGCCCAAGTATATAAATAAAAGGTTACTGGTATTTTTCTTTTAGATCGTACAGGGAATCGAGGTATGTTTCCGATTGTTTTAATGTGGAACCGCCAGCTTCCATCTCAGCAATAAGCATATTGACAAGTGGTCTTAGTTCGATGCCATGACGGTTATTGTCTTCTCTGTTTGCCCTTTCCACAAGTAGAATTGCGTAATAGGTTACTACCATTCTCGACAGGGAATCACGTCTGAAAAGATAGAGCCTTCCGCCCATCGTATTCAGGAAGAAACATGCATATTCATAGAGAGCGTCGTGATCTATAATTGCTGCCTGGGGCATTACACTGCACTCGGGAGTGGTAATAAGTGTGTAGTAGTCAGCAAGAATTTGTTCGACGCTACTTTTTTCATGGTCGAGGATGCCTTTTAGCATCAGGATATTGTTTTTACCGGAAATTCTGAAGAAATGAGCAGTATTTTTTAAGATAGTATAGAGGTCATCGGATTCACGGGTGACCTGCGGCGGATTGGAAAGTAGTTTCTGGATAAGATCGGAGAAGTGCTTTTCACTGGCCGTGGGTAATTGAAAGCTGGTCATATAGGATTGACCGTCGAGATGTTTGTAAAACTGATCTAAGCCGAAAGCTGCTTTATCGCAGATGGATTCTTTTTTTACCGGTTTTGCAGCTGCTTGCGGCACGACTGGTGGGGAGGAATAAACAGTGAGTTCTTCTGGGTTTGTAGCTGTAATTGTAGCTTCCAGTCCAGCTGAAACGTCTTCCTGAGCAGGCTTTGGGGGAGAGAGAGCTGTTTTTTTATCTGTCCGATCAGTTTCCTCTGGAAGTTTTGGTGATGCTATTGGAGTATTTTCAGAAACTGGTAGTTTTTCTGTCTCAAGGATATCTTCAGCATTGGGCATGCTTTCCACTGGAGGAGCGGATGTTCTGGAGCCGGAATAGAAAAAAAATCCTATCCCGACAATAGCAGTAAGCAGCAGAATAATCAGGGTTGCAGGGAGCAAATATGATTTTTTGCTGACAGGTTCACTCTTATTCTGTTTTTTTTCTTCCGATGGATCCATATAAAATGCCAATTATGAGTAAAGTTTAGTTTTAGATTTACTCGCTAATATACCGTAGCTTATTCCTAAAGTCACCATCAAAGCGGTCCATTTTGATACCATTATTTTTCCGTTAGAATTTAGTTTTCCACTTGACTCGAATCTGCTAAAGCACTATTGTTCCCAACAATTTATAAGAAGTTAAGCAATCCCCGAAATGGGGTATATTTTAATAAAATTGTACGGAGGTAACACCATGACAATTCTTGTAACCGGTCACTCAAACCCTGATACCGACTCAGTAACAGCAGCTATCGGCCTTGCTGCTCTTTTAAATGCGCAGGGGCAGGATGCCAAGGCTTGCATGCAATCATCCCTTGAGAAGCTTAATCCTGAGTCCACCGTTGTTCTTGAGCGTTTTGGACTGGCTGCTCCTGAAGAAATGATGGATGTTGCTGGTCAGACCGTTGCTCTTGTAGATTTTAGTGATATCAGCCAGGCTCCTGCGGGAATTACCGATGCTGAGGTTGTTGCCATCGTTGATCATCATAAAGTTGGTGATGTAACCACTAACCAGCCAATTCTTGTTCGTATAGAGCCCGTTGGTTGTACCGGTACCGTTCTGAACAAAATGTATAAAGATGCTGGTGTTGCAGTGCCTAAAGATGTAGCAGGCGGCATGCTTTCTGCTATTCTTTCCGATACCGTTAACTTTAAATCCCCCACCTGTACCGATGACGATAAAGCTGCTGTTGCAGAGCTTAAAGCCACCGCTGGTGTTGATGATACCGATGCTCTTTTCATGGATATGCTGAAAGCTAAGTCTTCAGTTGCTGGTGTTCCTGCAAAAGATCTTCTTTTCCGTGATTACAAAGATTTTGATATGAAAGGAAATAAGGTTGGTGTTGGACAGCTCGAGCTTGCGTCTCTTGATCAGGTTGAAGCTATTCGTGGTGATCTTCTTGCTGCTGCTCAGGAAGTTAAGGCTGACGGACGTCACTCTGTACTTCTTATGCTCACCGATGTAGTGAAGGAAGGAACTCAGTTGGTTGTTGTTTCCGATGATGAAGCACTTATTGAAGGCGCTTTTGGCGGAAAAATGGACGGAACCTCCATGTGGATCGATGGTATGATGAGCCGTAAAAAGCAAGTAGTACCAGATCTCCAGAAAGCATTTGGCTGCTAATTACGGTTTAAGATAGAGTAGCTTTTAGGAGTTACTATAGAGGGTGTTTCTGGAGTTTATTCCGGGAACACCTTTTTTTTGTTCTTTTTCAGTATAAGGCAACTCAGAAGTATTGGTTTGACAATCCATGGGGAGATCCGGCTCCTCTGACTGCTATTTTGGTGACGTTCAAAAAACAATAAGTAAAGCCTACTGCACAACCTGAAGCTTAGAGTGCTACTTGGTTATAATGATTTTTTCTAATCATTCGGAAGGACAGGCAATACGACCCAGTTTAGTCGTGTATACAAAGTTGTCATCATGCTCTGGTGTATGGCAATCAAGGCAGAGTGTTTCCGAAGGCATGCTGGTGAGCTTGGATGTTTCAGGGGCAATGGTATGTTGTTTGCCTGGGCCATGACACGATTCGCATCCCACCGAATGAAGCGGTTCCGGGTAGGAGAGGTAGACTTCATTTGGCAGATTTTGCATGTTAAGAGAGGAGGGGGGAATGGTCAGGTGGCACGGCAAACAAGAAAGATCCAGTGATTTGTTTTTGTTAACCAGTGTGGCGTAGGCCGAGGAGTGTGCAGTCGTTTTCCAAAATTCAGCCTGAACTTCATGGCATGTTTCGCAGACAGCGTGACCTACCAAATCTTTAGTCAACTTTGATAAATTCTTTGTTATATTCTTATTATTTTTGTTTTTTTTGTGTAGTTCCTTGATCTGGTTGTTGAGTATTGTCAATTTTTCAATTGTTTGCTGGTCATTTGGCATATTCTTTTTCAGTCCAAGAAAACGGTTACTGTACTGATCGCTTAAGACTCCTGTAATCTTTTCCTGTGCCAGTGTTTCCTTTGCAGAAAGAATTTTATTGTCCAGTTTTTCCTTTTTTTTCTTTAAGCTTGAGATCGTGTTTGTATATTTATCTTCATTTCCGGCAATGGCAGCTTTTTTTGTAAGACGACGTAATTGCCAGTTTAGTGATCCTAGTTTGTTTTGGAGATCGGCAACGACTTTAACGGTATCTTGACCCCATATTCTCTGCTTACCAAAAAGTATTTCCAGCAATCCCTGATATTTCCCCTGTTTTGCAGTTTGCGCAATAAGGCAATTTTCATATAACTTGGGTGAAATGTTTCCAAGACGCAGATCAGCACTGATGATAAGATTTATTTCTGGAAAGAGCTCAGTTATTCGTTTGTTTTCATCGCTCTTAAGAGACGATAATAAGATAATAAACTGGGGTTCTGTCTCTTCGCTGATTCTTTTAAGGGTCGCTCCGAGTGCCTCTTCCCAGGGGAGTATCTTGATACCCGGTATATTTCTATGGGGAGATCCTGTAATTGCCGTAATGACGATCCTGGTATCAGCAATGGTTTTTGTACGCCAGGGTTTGAACAGAAGGTCACCAGAACTGTTCATGATATTAGCAGAAACCCAGGGGAATCCATTGCTACTACTTTCTTCAATAAATGCTTTCCCGGCTGCAAGGTCAAGAGGACCAACAGCAACAGCATCGTAACCATTATCCTGATAAATTTCGATAATGGTAGAAGCTGTTAATCTCTCCTGGGATGGCCCATCCATGATTTTCTTTCGTTTAAAAAGAAGATTCCCGGAATCGAGAAGTAACATATTCTCAGGATTTTCAGCACCAAGGTTTTTAATCTGGGATATTTTTTTGGGCAGACCGCCCAACTGGTTCGATTTTCATCCACAGGGCTCGGTTTCACCCTGTATATTGCCAGAGAAAAAAAGAAGTACAGGTGTGTCTGAATCAGCAAAACTATGGGGCACCGTTACTGCACTGATTACTATTAAGAAAAAGAGTGCAGTAAAGTCTTTCAGCTTGGGCAGGAGACATCTAGTCAGCATTATGTTTTCTCTGTTTAAGGATAATTTTCCATTGTTCCAACCGTTTTTTAATAACTGCTTCATAGCCTCGGGTGGTTGGGAAGTAAAATTGCTTTCTTTTGAGTTCTTTCGGAAGATGGTCTTGAGTAACAAGTGCGCCATTGGCATCATGTGCGTATTGATAGTCCTTTCCGTAATTGAGTTCTTTCATCAGTTTAGTGGGAGCGTTTCGTAAATGAAGTGGAACATCTAAAGTGCCTGTTTTTTTAATGCATTTACGAACTTCTGATTCAGCCGTGTAGAGACTGTTGCTTTTCGGGGCAGAGGCCAGGTAGCTCACGGCTTGAGCAAGAGCCAGTTTCCCTTCTGGAAGACCAAGGGTATGGTACGCATCTCTGCAGGATATCGTGTGGATAAGGGCCTGTGGGTCTGATAATCCGACGTCCTCTGATGCAAAGCGAATCAGGCGTCTACAGATATAGAGTGGATCTTCTCCAGCTTCAAGCATTCTGTATAGCCAGTAGAGACTTCCATCGGGATCGGAATCGCGAAGGCTTTTGTGAAGAGCTGAAATAAGATTGTAATGTTCATCTCCATCTTTATCATATCGTAAAACAGACTGTTGCGCAGCTTCTTGAATATCTGTGGTTTTGATAACGGAAGGAACGTTCGTATCGTTTTTTTGCTGATGAAGGACAATGGCCGCTGCAATTTCAAGCGTATTAAGGGCTTTTCTGGCATCTCCATCGGCAAGGGCCGTTAAGAGTTCTAAGCTATCAGGGCCATAGGAGAGTTTTTTGTCACCAAGGCCATTTTTGCTATCCTCCAATGCTTTTTGGAGAATGAGAGCCAGGTCTTTTTCCTCTAGTGACGTGAGTACTAGCACTCTGCAACGTGACAAGAGAGGTGCAATTATCTGAAAGGAAGGGTTTTCAGTGGTGGCACCAATAAGAGTGAAAAGGCCATTTTCTACATGGGGGAGAAAAGCGTCCTGCTGACTCTTGTTAAAGCGGTGAATTTCGTCAATAAAAAAAATAGTTCCGCGCTGTTCTTGGTCGCGGAGTGCTCTGGCTTGTTCAACGATTTTTCGTACTTCTTTTACTCCCGATAAAACAGCAGAAAAATAAACGAAATCAGAACGTGTTGAGCGTGCAAGAATTCTTGCCAGCGTGGTTTTTCCGGTTCCCGGTGGTCCCCAGAGAATCAGGGATGGAAGCGAGCCTGACTCCAGCATGCTTTCCAGGAGTTTTCCTTTGCCAAGAATGTTTTCCTGGCCCACAATCTCTTGAAGGGATTGAGGGCGCATTCGTTCGGCAAGGGGGGTAAGTGCTTTCATTTTTGTCCGGAAATATGAATAAGTATACAACAGATCAAACAATTAAATACTCTATAGTAATGCTAGATTGCAAGTATCATCATCTGAGTTTAAAGGTAGAATAGTTTTTTTTTGAATAATGGGTGGAATTCGAAAAAAAATTAATTTTAAACCAGTCTTCTGGTGCTTGAAAGCTACTATTGCGGATAGTACTATTAACAATTATAATTATATATGATATCCTTTTTTTAATAAGTGAAATAATTCAAAATCGACCCACGAGTAACTCTTTTTATGATCCCTCAGAAGATTCTTGTTGTAGATGACGAGGCATTTATTGCCGATATGAGTCGTATGGCCCTTGGTGACATCGGCTATGAGGTTTTTTGTGCCTATAGCGGTGAGCAGGCAATCGAAATGGCAATGGTCAATCAGTTTGATCTTTGTATCGTTGATGCGATGCTTCCTGGTATGACTGGTATTGAAACCTTTGATATTATCAGACAGACAGATCCAGGAATCACCGGCATACTCGTTTCAGGCCATGCCAATATGGATATGGTTGTAACAGCTATGAATAGTGGCTTAAGTGGTGTTCTTGAAAAACCACTTGATGCAAGAGAACTGGTAAAAGCTGTTCAGGAAACCCTGGCTCTTGCAGCGTTACGCGATGAAAACACCCGCCTCAAAACAATTCTACCTCTTTATAAGCTTGGCGAGAAATTTAATTCGGCTAGTTCACTGCAAGAAGTATATGAATTGCTCCTTGAGGCAGTTGCTCAGCAGATTCATGTTCCGTCACTCTCTCTGATGATGTTTGTTGAAGAAGATAACGCTCTTCATATAGTAGCATCAAGAGGAATGGATAAGGAAATAGCGGCAAATGTAACTGTTAAATCCGGCGAGAAAATTGCTGGTTGGGTGTATAAAAACGGTGAGCCGGTTATCCTCAATAGACCTACTCAGGAACAATCCCCGCTCTCACAATTTCTTGAACGTGAAGAGATTACAGCATCAATATCATTTCCTCTTATTGGCAGAGAAAAAGTTCTGGGTGTCTTGAATGTCAGCCAGACTGCAAAGGATGTTGTGTATAGTCAGTCGGATATAGAACTCCTGTCAATCATCTGTGGCCAGGCTGTAATGGCACTTGAGAATGTAGTGTATATGGAGGAACGAGAGCAGAATGCACGTACAAAAGCTCTGTTTGAACAGTATGTTGCCCCCGAGGTCGCTGATATTCTGCTTAATTCCGAAGAAAATATTATGGAAATTGGTGGCGTCAGGGAAATTACTGTTCTCTTTGCCGATATACGAAACTTCACTCTGGCTGTGCAGCATCTTTCCCACAAGGAGATTCACCTCTTCCTTACTCAGTTTTTTGATCTGTTTGCAGATGTTGCTTTTTCATGGAAGGGTACTCTTGATAAATTTATGGGAGATGCGGCTCTCGTAGCTTTTGGTGCTCCAATAATACTTGATAGACCTTCCCATGCTGCAGTTTGCACAGCCGTTGAACTTTCTCAGGGGTTCGAGCAAATACGACGAAAGTGGCTTGGGGAATCTGATATTTTTAAGCAACTTGGTTTAGGTATTGGCATCAGCCAGGGAGACATTTTTCATGGAAATGTTGGATCATCCAGAAGACTTGACTACACTCTGATTGGTACAGATGTAAATATTGCCCAACGTCTAGCTGCTTCGACCGAGTCCGGTCAGGTTCTTATTACGGATTCAGTGTATAAGGATGTGAAGGATAATTTTCCTATACAGGAAGTGGAGGCAAGGAAGCTTCGTGGTGTGGAACAGGAAATGAAACTCTATTCAATTCAGGCAGACCTGGTTGATCTTCCTTAATATGTACTGGGTTGTTTCTGTTGTTAATCGCTTACGACTACTTGAAATAGAGTGTTATCTATCAGCACACGATCACTTGCAAACAGTTTTCTTCCCCGACGGGTTTCAAGTTCTCCATTTACACTGACCTCACCCTCGGTGATTCGTATCTTCGCATGAACTCCATCCTGGACAACATTGGCCAGTTTCAGGAATTGGCTTAAGCGTATCGGCTCTTTTCGGATTTCTACTGGTGTGGGTGTGTTCATTGGCTGCGACAGTATTTTTTTTGTGCTGCATAATCGTAACATGTTTTGATAATATTGGGAGAAGGTTACACTAAACTACCTCAACTTTCTTGTCGAGTAGCAACTGCTTTTAAATACAAATGATGTATGTTTTGTTTGAGGTGTTTTAGTAATTACAACTGGTAACTATTGAGTGCGTACATGATAATTGGCAAGTTACGACAACTGAATGTATCATTATTCTGTCATTAAAATAGTATTTTATGAGGTAAAAAATGAAGTTGATTGATAATGAACTGTTTAGGCAGGAATGTTATTTAAATGGACAGTGGGTCGCAGCAGAGCACACAATTGAAGTTTTAAATCCTGCCGATGATTCCGTTCTTGGGTCCGTGCCATCCCTTGGTGCTAGTGAAACTAAAGAGACTATCGAATTCGCTGCTGAGGCTTACCTTCTCTGGAAGAAATTAACCGCTAAGGAGCGTTCTGAATATTTGAGGACATGGTTTGATCTTATCATTGCCCATAAAAAGGACCTTGCCTATATTATGACCAGTGAACAGGGCAAGCCGCTGGCCGAAGCGGAGGGTGAAGTGCTCTATGGTGCTTCCTATGTAGAATGGTTTGCTGAAGAGGCAAAACGGGTTTATGGCGATACTATTCCCATGTCTCAAAAAGGAAAACGAATTATTGTATTAAAAGAACCAATTGGAGTCTGTGCAGCGATTACTCCCTGGAATTTCCCCTCAGCGATGATTGCCAGAAAAGCTGCTCCAGCGCTTGCAGCCGGGTGTACCATAGTCGTAAAACCAGCAGCACAAACTCCATTTTCTGCACTGGCTTTAGCAGAGCTTGCCCATCGTGCAGGAATTCCTAAAGGTGTCTTTAATGTGATTACCGGACCGGCTCGTGCCATAGGCGGCGAGTTTACTGGGAGCACAATTGTCAAAAAACTGAGTTTTACCGGGTCAACTCCTGTGGGCAAGCAGTTAATGGCTGCATGCAGTAAGACAGTAAAAAAAGTTTCTTTGGAGCTTGGGGGCCACGCACCATTTATCGTCTTTGATGATGCAGATATCGATGCCGCTGTAACCGATGCTGTAACCTCAAAATACAGAAACTCAGGTCAAACTTGTGTTTGTACCAATCGCTTTATTGTTCAGGAAGGCGTGTATAAACTTTTTTCCGAGAAACTTACTGCCGCAGTTAAAGAGCAGTTACATGTTGGTTCGGGATTTGATGCTGGGATCAATCAGGGGCCGCTAATTGACCTTAATGCTGTTTTAAAAGTTGAGGATCAGATAAAAGATGCCTGCGATAAAGGGGCTACACTGTTGGCCGGTGGAAAACGATATGGTGAGAGTGGCTACTTTTTTGAACCAACCATTCTTATGGATGTAACCAGTGATATGAAAATTGCCCATGAAGAAACTTTTGGCCCCGTGGCTCCGATATTTGTCTTTAAAGAAGAAGCTGAGGGAGTTGCCATGGCCAATGATTCCGAATACGGCCTTGCTTCCTATTTTTTTAGTCGTGATATAGCTCGCTGCTGGAGAGTAACAGAGGCACTCGAATATGGAATGGTTGGAGTAAACACAGGTATTCTCTCCACAGAAGCCGCACCATTTGGTGGGATTAAGGAGTCTGGGATCGGGAGAGAAGGTTCAAAATATGGAATCGACGAATATCTTGAAATTAAATATATGTGTGTGGGCGGGCTGGAATAGACTCTAAGGTGTATTTTTGAGACTATCGGAAAAAACTCGACAAAAGCGGGTCTCTGAATTATCTACTAATGATAATTATAATGTAAGAGACTAATGATTTATCTTGTTTTGTATATGGCTAATTACTGGAAACTTGAAGGAATGGAGAAATGATTATGAATACCTATGGGAAACATCAGACAAGAGGCGTTATTTTAAGTGTGGTTGCACTGTTTCTTTTTACTCTTACTACCGGTTGTTCGATGCCTGGATCGAGTCAGACGGACAGTCTTCAGGCTCCTGACAGCACTGGGTTTGCTCCCATGGCCAGTACCCTTGGAAACTATGAAGATATCGAGTTGCCTGCTGAAATGAAATACACCACTAAGGGCAGTATGTCTATTAAAACGGATTCATTTCGTGGTGGTATTATTCACTACAAAGGGCGTGTAGAGATGCACTCTTTAAAAGAATTTATCATCGCTTCCATGAAAAAGAACAAATGGAAATTGGCGGGTGAGGTTTCCAGTCAAAATGTGATACTTGCTTTTACCAAACCAAGTAAAACCTGTATGATGAATATTGAACCCAATGGTGCTATGTCAGATACAACCCTGACTATGTATGTGACGGTTGATGTGACCGCCGCTAAGGCATTAAATGCCTTTGGTGAACCAATCGAGTAGATTTGTTAAAAAACAACGTATCTATAGCAGCCGTTATCCCTGTCTCTGTGCGGGGTAACGGCTGTTTCTGTTTGGTCATTCTGTTCCTGTGCTTTGTTCAGACACCTGCTGCTGCAAACAGTTATGAAACTGCAATTGTCGCAGCTGCCGAAGGTGGAGATCCACAATCTCAATTTGCCCTTGGACTGCTCTATGAACATGGAGCAGAGACAATTGATAGAAATCCAGAGCAGGCTATATTCTGGTTTGAAAAAGCTGGCAGGGAAAGAATTGCCGGGGCATGTCTCTATCTTGGCTTGAAGTATGAGTATGGCAACAGGGTGAAGAAGGATCTTGTTCAAGCAGCCTGCTGGTATGAGTGTGCTGCTCGTAAGGATTGGCCGGCTGCGCAGTATTTTTTAGCGACCATGTATGAAAAAGGAAAGGGTGTCGTGCAGTCGTCATTCAATGCCCTTGTTTGGTTTGGATTGGCAGCAGAATATGAGTATCCCGGAGCCGAGGCTGAATTTTTAAAAATTCAATCTTCCATAGGATTAAAGAATATGGATAGGTTGAGAAGAACACAGCGACAACTCTTGCAAAGTGATGGACCTATCTGTAATTAGTTATTGTTTTCATTATTCTTTTGATATAGACTATAGTTCTCTAACTGATTGAAAAATAAGTGTATATTGTGGAACGTGCTGATTTAGCAGCTATTAATTGAGTTGTATGGAAATTGATAAAGACAGACAAAAAGAAGCCCAGCAAAATGCCAAGCAGCTTCTTGCAAAAGAAGAGCAACAGCGTGCAGAACGTCGCTTGCTGAAGCTTGAGCTGGATCTGGAGAAGGGGAAAAGTGAAGTTCTTCTTAATGATGAACTTATGGAAAACCTCCCTGAATTGATTTCTGTCTACTGTCAATCTGGGAATCGTAATCGTGTAAAAGTGTTGTTTGAAAAGCTCGGAGAAAGTGCCAGCAGTGAAAATTCCAAACTGCGTGAACGGGCAGTAATGGCACTGAGTCTCTGTATGGCAGGACTTACCAGAGAAGAACATCCTGATCTTATGGCACTGGTAAGCGGAATTCTTCTCCGCTGGTTGCGAGCAGAAACTCTTTTCCTTTCCGTTTGTGGAATTGTGTGCAAGCAGCTGCATGAAAATGGTATTCGAATGTTTGAAGAGGGAGCCTGGGAAGAGTGCGGGGTCATACTCGATGTTTTTTCACAGATACAATCGGGTGTAAATGAAAAGAGCAATGCCATAAGGAGCGTGGTTGGCCGCTCGCAGGATGCAATGGCTGCTGACTATATTCTTGAGGAACTGACTCTTGTCTGTCTTAGAGGACGTGGCGAGAGACGGCAAAATGCAGAACGGATCCTTATTAGTCTTGGACGCAAAGCTGCGATTCATCTGCTCGATACCTTGCTCTCCTGCCGGGAAAAAGAAGATAGACTTCGTTTGATTGGCCTTATCCCTGCCACTGGAATTGCCGCGATCACCGTCTTAAGAGAGTACCTCAAGAAAGATCTCCCCTGGTATGGAATTCGTAACATCATTCTTATGATTACAGCAATAGATGATCAGGAGCTTATCCCTCTTATTATGCCATGCCTCTCCCATGAAGATATTCGGATTCAGCAACAGGTGATTGACTGCATCAATGAAGTAAGTGTAGACCATCCTGGTCGTTATTTGCTTGCCGCCCTACCCGTAGTCGATGATAAACTTAAAGTTGGCCTTATTGGCTATCTGGGTCAGTTAGGCGGGCCAGATGTTATAGATGTCTTTTTGGATCTTCTTGCTCGACGTGATTCATTCTCCGATGATGTTCGTGACGACCTGCTACAGAATCTTGCTGTACAGGTTCGTCTCAGTAATTCCATACGTGCGGTAAATCTTTTGAATATGATTCTTGAAGAAAGAAAGGATCTGGAAAATTTACAGGCTGATCCGGTTGCTATTGCAGTAAATAATACTCTCAAGATTCTTGTGCCTCGCTTCAAACAGAAACAAGTTCCCGATAAGAGCGATATTGAACCAACTGCTGAATCAGGTGAATCTGTTGCCTTTGACAATGATCCTGTCACTAGAAATCTAGTCCAAAAAGAAGTACGAAAAATAAACGATGAAGTCACAGTATTGCTTGGTGAAGGGAAAAGTAGCGCAGCAGGACTACTGTTGTATGAGAAATGCATTGAAGCTGCAAAAGAGAAGAAATTTGATATTGCCGAAATACTTAGGGATAGAATCCTTGAAGTAGATCCGGATGCACTTGGAGAAGTTATAAAGGCCGGGGAAACAATAGCGGAAGAACGTTCTTCCTCTATAACGTCCAATCATATTAGCATATGGCAGGATCTTTATGACTCGCTAACAACTGAGGAGTTTAAGGCCCTCTATTATGCCTTGAAATCAAAGGATTTTTCTTCCGGTTCTGTTATTGTTGAGCAGGGAGAAAATAGTCCTTTGCTTTACTTTGTTAACTCAGGCTATGTACGACTTACCTGCTGGAGAGGAAAGGAGGAAATTTTCCTTAAAAAAATTGGTCCAGGTGAAATTATTGGTACAGGTCCTTTCTTTGATGTGTCAATCTGGACGGTTGCACTTACAGCTCTTGGAAAGACTAATATCCATATTCTTGAAAGGGAAAAATATCTCGATCTGCTGGAGCAATATCCTGGTATAGAACCCTGTCTGGTTGATTATTGTGCAAAAGCTGAGACGGTTCCCAAACTCCTTGAAATGTCTGGTGAAGATCGCCGTCATTATCCGCGTTTTCCTGTATCACTTATAGTCAAACATATACTGCTTGATGAGTTTGGTAATCCCAATATGCGGAGTTTTAATGGGGAAATTGCCGACTTATCTGCTGGCGGATTATCCTTTTTTATCAGAATTTCACGCAAGGAAAATGCAAGACTTCTTCTTGGCAGAGGTATTAAAACCCGGATATCAGTTGAGGCTGATGAGAGTGCTGAATGTATAGGAGTTATTGTCGCTGTTCGGAATCAAGGAGTTGCATCCGGGGATTATTCCGTCCATGTTCAGTTTAAAGAGATACTAAGCGATGATCTTGTTAAACGTATTGTGGGCAGGAATTAAGAACTGATCCAGTGAAGGGATGATAGATTTAAAGTACAATACCGGAGTAAACTCACTTCGTATTCACTCGTCTGCCAAAAAGGATGGTTGCCTGGAGTGTAAACCGCCATTAGCTCTTGCCCCCATGGTTGGTCTTTCTCATTCGGCTCTTCGTATCCTAATTCTCGAGTTAGGAGGAGTCGGACTCTTTTTCAGTGAGATGTTGTCTGTTAAAAGACTCCCCATGGAAAATGAGACAATTTCACCATTTTTATGTCGAACCCCGGCAGAATCACCGTTCTTTTATCAAATATTTGTGGGACCAGAGCAGGACATTGTTCCGGCAGTTGAGAGGATTCATCTTCTCAATGGTCAGGGGATTGATTTAAATCTTGGTTGTCCTGCCCCTTCACTGCGTCGATTAGGCGCCGGAGCATTTACGCCACCAGATATTGTGTGTAAAACCGTGAAGACATTACGGGCAGCAACTCACCTGCCAATCAGTGCTAAGATTCGACTTGGTACCAAGTTGGATGAAAAAAGACTTGTTGGATTCTGTAAAATGCTTGAACAGGAGGGGATAGACCTGCTTACTGTTCATGGCAGGTTACAGGGAGAGAAGTTTTGCAGGAATCCGCGCTGGGACTGGATCGGTAAGGTGAAAGCAAGTGTTGGAATACCGGTGATGGCAAATGGTGGAATCTTTTCAGTAGCCGATGCAAAACGATGCCTGGAACTCTCCGGTGTTGATGGATTGATGCTTGGGCGAGGGGCAGTTTGTAAACCCTGGTTATTTGCAAATATTGCAAAAGAAATATACAATTTGGATATTAAAACCGATTGGAGTGTGAAGAGAGTATATTTTCGCTTTACAGAGTTATTGCAGGAGCGCTTTTTTCCTGAACGTCGTTTAGGTCGGTTGAAGCAGTTTACTCATTACTACAGCTCTAATTTTTCATTCGGGCATCATTTAGCGACAGCTGTACAAAATAGTGCAACTTTTGATGAGGCAACTGAAGCAGCAGGAACTTTTTTTGAAAACCTTAGTGGAGGGTGTGATGATTGAATTGGTAAAAAAAACATTGTTAACAGGGGTTGGGGTTGCAGCATTAACAAAAGAAAAGATAGAAGAAGTTGCTAAAGATTTTGTTGAAAAAGGAAAAATGACTGAACAGGAAGGCAGAGATTTGGTCAATGATCTGGTCAGCCGTTCAGATGAGTCCCGTCTTGAACTTCAGAAACAGATCGGCGAAAAGGTTGAAATGGTATTGGAAAAGATGGATCTTGCTAAAAAGAGCGAGGTTGATGCCTTGAAACTAGAGATTGCTGAATTACGCGGGGCTTTGAACGGAAAGGAATCATGAGAATAAATACGGCTCCAATTCGTTGATTGGAGCCGTATTATCTCAAGTCTATTTTATGTAAGGGGTGATTCTTTTAAGATGATTTCGGTTGACGCCCTTTACGATGAAAGCTTCCCTTACGCTTACCTCTGTAGGTTTTTTTGGAGACTGAGGATTTTGCTACCTCGATGGCAATTGTTTTTCCGTTAATCTCAGAGCGTTGAAAAGCTCCGAGGATTTGCGAAGTGTATCTGCTATCTGCTTCAAGAGTAGCCGAGTTTCTTAAAATTTCGATTTTCCCAATTTTAATTCTTCCGACATCCTGAATTTCGTTTATTTTTCCGATCAGTCCCTGGGGCATAATTCCCTGCCGCCTGCCAACATTTAAAGTGAAAGTAGTGAATGTACTTTTAGGATGCAAATCCTGGTGGGAACTGTTTCTGTCCCTGTCGTCTCTGCCTCTTGATTGTTGCGGGGAAGAAGATACATTTAAATCGACTGCATTTTTGTAATATTCAAGGAACCGATTAAATTCAATGGAGATAAACTGTTTAACAAGGGCTTCCCTGTCAAGATGAGCAAGTTTCTCTGCGATTTCCTCATAGAGCGGATCGATCTGATCATGATTAACAGACACACTTGTGACGGTTTCAATTTGGCTCAATAGCTGTTTTCTACAGATATTTTCACCCGTTGGGATCTGACATTGAATAAATTTTTTCTGTATTTTGCTTTCAATCTGTCGCAGCCTGTACTGTTCTCTTGCTGCAATAATGACAATTGAGGTTCCTTTGCTCCCAGCTCTTCCGGTACGACCGCTGCGGTGAGTGTACCCGGAAGTTTCATCTGGAAGGTTGTAGTTGATAACATGAGTAAGATCATTGACATCAAGCCCTCTTGCTGCAACATCGGTTGCGACCAGGATCTGGATATTCTTACAACGAAATTTTCCCATAACCTGATCGCGCTGAGCCTGGGAAAGGTCACCATGAAGCGCATCTGCGCTGTATCCATCCTGAATAAGCTTATGTGCTATTTCATTGGTTTCTCTGCGAGTTCTGCAAAAAATGATGGAGTAGATATCAGGGGCATTATCGACAATACGTTTCAGGGCAAGATATCTGTTTTTTGGATGAATCATATAGGACTCATGACGAACATTTTCAGCACCGGCATTTTTAGTTCCAATGGTGAGCTCTATAGGGTTCGTCATATATTTTTTGGCAATTCTTGCGACTTCTTTTGGCATGGTTGCAGAGAAAAGAAGGGTGTTTTTTTCCTTTGGAGTGTGTGCAAGAATGGCAGTGAGTTCTTCTTGAAAACCCATCTGTAGCATTTCATCGGCTTCATCAAAGACAACGTAATTTATTTTTGATAAATCAACAGCTTTACGATTCAGAAGGTCTTTGAGTCGACCTGGGGTGGCGACGATAATCTGGACACCTTTACGAAGCTGGTTCATCTGCTGATCTATACGAGCACCGCCATAGACGGCAAGAATTTTGAGTTTAGGGATGAATTTTGCGTACGATTCAAGATCCTTTGCAACTTGAATACAAAGCTCGCGGGTTGGGCAGAGTACCAGACCCTGGGTGTTGCGTTTTGAAGGGTCGGTCCATTGGATTAACGGTATTCCAAAAGCAGCTGTTTTTCCTGTTCCGGTTTGGGCAAGGCTAACAAGATCGACCTGTTCATCAAGCATTAATGGGATTACTTTTTCCTGAACTTCTGTTGGGGTGTCAAAGCCAAGGGCTGAAAGACCCTCAATAATGTTGTCATTAATGCCTAATGCTTTAAAATTTTTCATAATATTTCCATCCTGATTCTATAGCTTAAAATAAAAAAACTGCGCAATCCTAATCAGGAAGGGTGCACAGTTGGTACATGGATTTCATGATATATTGGTAATACTTTCTGTTCAGGCAATACTGTAGGTTGTATCACGAATAAATCAAGTGCTATTTTGCTCTTTAACCGGGAAGCAGAAGTGTTTATCACCTGAATTTTTCGTATATTTTATTGGTAACAGAGGTTAGCTCAGACAGTTTCATAAGATGAAGAAGGGATCCATAGAGTACTGCAGCGATACCTATAATTACCAGTAGCACAGCAGTTGCCTGGAGAAGTGAGCCATTGAGTTGATTAGTAAAGAAGCCTCTACTCCACAGGAGAAAAACGGCCATTGCTGCTCCTGCTACCGTGATCTTTATTGCTGCTCTAAGAAGATAACTGATGGAATATCCGCCGGTCTTCAGATAGAGCACAGTTGATAGGAATAGAAAATTCAGGATCATTGAACAGGAGGTTGAAAGGGCAATTGCGAGATGCTGATAGCTGTCGATTGTAAGGTTAATGATAATAAGATTTGCAGCAACGGCAATAAATGAGGCAATAACTGGATATTTTGTATCTTCCAATGCATAAAAAACAGGAACTAGAATTTTATTGGAGGAATAGGCAAAGAGCCCTACTGCATAGAGACTTAAGGTGTTAGCTGTGGCTATGGTGTCAAAGGAAGTAAATGCACCTCGTTCGAAAATGATATGGATAATTGGTTGGGCGAGCAGCATAAGGCCAATGGTGGCAGGAATGGTCAGACTAAATACCATGGTAAGCGATGAGACCATGGTTTCCTTCATGCCCTCGATATCCTTTTTTGCAGCATGTCTTGCAAGTACTGGCATGGCAGCGATGGAGAGGGCAACTCCGAAAACGCCAATTGGAAGCTGAACCAGACGAAAAGCATAGTTGAGCCAGGAAACCGATCCTTCAACGCAGGATGACGCAAAATTGGTATTGATAAAGATATTAATTTGAGTGGGAGAAAGGCCAATTATTGCTGGTATCATCAGGGTGATAATACGTTTTAGGCCAGGGTCTTTAAATGGCAAGCGGGGGGTGAATCTAAATCCACTTTTTAATAAAGTCGGGAACTGGATAGAGAGCTGTAATATTCCACCAAGAAGCGTTCCCATGGCCATTCCAACAATGGCAGGATAACCAAAGCGTGGCAGAATAAAGGCTAGACTCACCCCGCCCACAATGGATCCGAGGTTGAAAAAGGCCGATGCCATGGCGGGTACGAAAAATTTTCCTTTGGAATTCAAAATCCCCATGACAACTGCTGAAAGAGAAATGAAAATCAGAAAAGGCATCATTATTCTGGTGAGCAGGGTGGTGAGCTGCAGTTTTCCTTCGATTGTAGAGAAATCTGAGGCCAGGAGATTTACAAGAGGTGCAGCAAAGAATATTCCAAGAAGAGTGATGATTGAGAGAAGTATGGCGAAAAAAACAAGAACATTTGAGGCAAGCTGCCAGGTTTCATCTTTAGTGCGATTGGTGTCGTAATCGGTGAAGACAGTTATAAAGGCAGCTGATAATGCACCTTCTGCAAAAAGGTCACGAAGAAGATTTGGGATTCTGAAAGCGACAACAAAGGCATCATAGGCAAGTCCGGCACCAAACATACCTGCAAAGATCTGTTCTCTGACAAGGCCGAGCACACGACTGCACATAACGGCTATGGAAACAGTTCCTGCCGATTTGGCGATTCTGTTACTCTGTTTTGCTTCTTTTTTCACGTGTGGTTAGGAGGCTAAATAAATACAAGGGATAAATAATTATAAATCTTGTAACTCTACAGTTTTTTAAACACCATTACCAGATAAACTCCTTTTCTTTTTCTCCTTTTTTTTATTTACGGAGAATGCACCTCGAATTCTCGAACATCCTTGACTTTCATTGGAAATATTGAATATATGAATAGAGAAATATTTGTAATTATTCGAAGTCGCACAGGGGTTTTAGCTCTATTTCGGTAGGATCCTTGTTTTCCATAGACGAGACTATAGCACAACCGTTATTTTCAAGGAGGTTTGCATGCAGGATATCAGTAAGATAAGAAACATAGCGATCATTGGACACGGAAGTTGTGGTAAGACCTCTCTAGCTGAGGCAATGCTGTTTACGGCTGGTAAAATTAAACGTCTTGGAAAGGTTGATGATGGAAGTTCAGCACTTGATTTTGAAGAAGAGGAAATTCAGCGAAATGTTTCAATAAATACCTCTTTTCATAATTACTCCTGGAAAAAGCATGATGTCTTTCTGATGGATACTCCGGGTGATGACAACTTTATTAATGAAACGTATATGGCAACTCAGATCACCGATGGGGCTGTATTTATTATTGGTGCAGTTCTCGGTGTTAAGGGGCAGACTATTAAATTTGCCGATTTTATCAAGGATAAGACCCTGCCGTCACTGATTATAATTAACAAATTAGACAGGGAACGAGCTGATTTTAGCCGAACTCTTGATCAGATCGGAGAATCCCTTCCCCTAACTCCTGTGGTTTTGCATCTTCCTATTGGTGAAGAAGACTCCTTTCGCGGCTTTGTTGATCTTGTGAGTGGAAAAGCTTTTCTCTTTGATACAGGTGGTGCCGGAACTGTCACTGAAACAGAGGTTCCTGAAGAAATGGCCGATGATATCAGCTATCATCGGGAAAGTCTTATGGAACAGGTGGCTGAAACCGATGATGATCTGATTGAAAAATTTTTGGAAGATGGAGAACTTTCTTCAGAAGACTTGCAAGCTGGATTGCGAGGAGGTGTTGCAAGTGGAAGCATCGTTCCTGTCTGTGTCGGTGCTGCAACAAGTAATTTTGGTACTGCACCGCTGCTCGATGTTATTAATGATGTGCTTCCATCTCCTGCGGATCGACCTGATTGTATGGGAGTTGATCCCAGTGGTGAACCCGTTGAACGAAAAGCAACGGCCGATGAGAAATTCTCGGCTCAGGTATTTAAAACCATGGCGGATCCATATGCCGGGCGTTTAACAATATTTAGAATTAATTCTGGTACGCTTTCCGGAGACACCTTTTATAATAGCAGTAAAGAGACTGACGAACGATTTGGGCAGCTTTTTGTTCCCGAAGGAAAAGAACAGCGATCCGTAGATAGTGCTGGTCCAGGAATGATTGTGGCTGTTGCCAAATTGAAGGAGACAACCACGGGGGATACACTGTGTGATGCCTCAGCACCTATTATTTACGATGATCTTGATGTTATGGAACCAGTGATCTCCTATGCAATTTGTGCAAGTAAGGGTGATGAAGAAAAACTGTTTGCGTCCATTACCAGAATGCTTGACGAGGATCTAACCTTGAGGCTTTCGCGGGAGCCACAAACCGGAGAAGTCCTTATTTCCGGTGTTGGAAAGGTACACCTTGATGTCGTAGGTGCCCGGATTAAGCGTAAGTTCGGTGTTGAAATGGAACTTTCACTTCCCAAAGTTCCCTATAAAGAGACTATTCGCGGTAAAGCCACGGTTCAGGGAAAGCACAAAAAACAGAGTGGTGGTCGTGGTCAGTTCGGTGATTGTACCGTTGAGATTAGCCCAAATATTGGAAACGGATTTGAGTTTGAAGATAAAATTGTTGGTGGTGTTATTCCTCAGCAATATCGTCCTGCCGTTGAAAAAGGAATTATAGAAGCCATGGAAAAGGGTGTTATGGCCGGCTACCCAGTAGTGGATATAAAAATCAGCCTTATTGATGGATCGCATCATAATGTTGATTCTTCAGAAATGGCCTTTAAAATTGCCGGTTCTCAGGCCTTTAAAAAAGGTGCTCAGGAGGCAGGCCTTGTTCTCCTTGAACCATATATGGATATGACCATAATGGTAGGAAAAGACCATGTCGGAGATGTGATGGGTGATCTTAACTCTCGTCGCGGCAAGGTTATGGGAATGGATGCGGATGCTGGACGTGAAATTATCAATGCAAAGGTGCCTCAGTCCGAAGTGCTTTTATATGCAGCAGATCTTACAGCTATGACGGGTGGTCTTGGAAAATTCACCATCAACTTTTCGCATTATGAAGAAGTGCCTTCAATGATAGCTGATAAAATTGTTGCTGCAATGCAGGTAGAATAGGAGACGTTGTTGAAGGTGAAAATAGATACGGGTCGATTTAGTTTCGGGGTTCTTACCTTAAGTGATAAAGGTTCACGAGGTGAGCGGGAAGATACTAGTGGCCCTTATCTGTTGACGACTTTGAATGACCTTGGGTATCAGCAGAAAGAGTACGCCGTGATTCCCGACAGGGTTGATGGAATTGTTAAGACTCTGATAGCATGGGTTGATGATAAGAAGGTTGATCTTATTCTAACCACTGGTGGTACTGGAGTCGCGCCAACGGATGTGACTCCCGAGGCGATGGTTGATGTAATAGAAAAGGAAATTCCAGGAATGGCGGAAGCGATGCGGGCTGAGAGCCTGAAAAAAACGCCTAATGCTGTTCTTTCAAGGGGGATGGCAGGAATTCGCGGAAACTCATTGATTATTAATCTCCCAGGTAGCGAAAAAGCTGCCCGGGAGAACATTGCGGTATTGTTACCAGCTCTTGCTCACGCTCTAGATAAAATCCAGGGTGGAACCAGCGACTGTGGCGTTGGTTAAAGCACCATTTTAATTAACCAGCAATGTAACGCTGGTTCTACTGCGTCAAAATCTCGTATGAAATCAATACAACGAGATTATTCGGCTCTATCCTTTCGTCTGTCAAAATGTAAGTTTACCTGCTCTTCACCTTCTTGTAATGCGGTGATCTCACCGATAACAAAAGCTTCCTCACCGTGTGCCTGGAAGCGAAGAAGGATCTCTTCAACATCATCGCCATCCACTGCTACCATCAGACCGATTCCCATATTAAAGGTACGGTACATTTCAGCAACTGGAACATCGCCTTTCTCGGCGAGGAAATTGAAGATTGCAGGAGTCTGCCATGTGCTGCAATTAATATCAGCCTTGCATCCTGAAGGAAGGATGCGTGGGATGTTATCGATAAATCCTCCACCTGTGTTATGCACGATTCCATTCAATTTGAAGTTTTTAAGGACGGCAAGTACTGACTGGACATAAATTTTGGTGGGTTTAAGAAGCTCTTCACCAAGTTTGCAGCCAAGCTCATCTATATGCTGATCTACATCGAGTCCATTATCGGTAAAACAAATTTTCCGTACAAGGGAAAATCCATTGGAATGGAGCCCTGAAGAACTGAGGCCGATAATCTTATTGCCGACTTTAATCTCAGAACCATCAATAAGTTTGTCACGATCCCCAATACCCACAACAAACCCTGCAAGATCGTAGTCGCCCTCTCGGTAGAGCCCCGGCATTTCAGCAGTTTCACCACCGACGAGAGAGCATTGTGCCTGGATACATCCTTCGGCAATACCCTTTACAACTTCCGTGGCAACATCGAGCTCTAGCTTTCCAACTGAGTAATAGTCAAGAAAACAGAGCGGTTTTGCACCGCCAACTATAATATCATTGACGCACATTGCTACCAGGTCAATGCCAATGGTGTCATGTTTATTACAGCGTTTAGCAATGTCGAGTTTGGTTCCGACACCGTCGGTGGAGGTGACAAGTACCGGCTGTTTATAGGTATTGGTGTCTATGGCAAAGAGGCTTGAGAAACCACCAATATCATTTAAAACACCACGCTGGTGAGTCGATTTAACGATATCCTTGATTTCGTGGACAAATTGGTTGCCCTTGTCGATATCAACTCCAGCTTCACTATATTTTGATTGTTTTGCATCGCTCATGTTTTTATTGTATTTTGTTGGCATTAAATGTTGAAAATAATTTAGGCTATATTAGTAAGTGTTTAGTGAAATTGCAAGGAGTCTACATCTCGTTGCAGTGCATTTCTCTATGTAGGATACTATCAAACAGATTGGAAAATAGTTATGAAAATATTATTTTTATTGGTGGGTATGGTGTTAATCGTTGAAGGTATACCCTATGTCGCATCACCGGAATCCATGCGTGAGTGGCTGAAGAAGATTAGTGAAATGCGTGCCGAACATCTCAGAATACTTGGGCTTCTCTCAATGTCAGCTGGGCTGCTTATCTGCTGGTTTGTTCAGCGCAGTGGTTATTTTTGATGTTGTTTTCTTAGGATAAAAAGAAATCCATTGATCCATTCTCCTTTGTCTTTTCTCAGTTTCGAGTGTGTGCATTCAATAATACTCCATCCACTGCTATTGCACAGGCTTTGAATGTAGCGTTTAGAATGTCCAAAACGTCCTGTGGCTTTAAGAATAAAAGGGAGATTGTCTGATTCTTCAACGGAGAAGAGAAAGAATCCATTGTCAGCAGTAATGGCAGCACTTTCGGTGAATATTTTCTTAAGATCTCCCATATAAGTAAAGACATCGGCTGCTATAATAAGATTAATATCCTGTTCACATGACTGCAGAAAGTGCAGGATATCGTCTTTTATCAGTTTATTATAAATATTTTTCTCTTGGGCGATTTTCAGCATTTCCTCTGAGATATCAATGCCACTGAGTTTCTGGCAGCAGTCTTTAAATTCAACTCCAGCAAGACCAGTTCCGCATCCAAGATCAAGTGCCTGTTGTACCGGATAATCGGAAGCGGCATCCTTATAGAGTAAACGCAGGGCAGCAGGGGTTTTATATTGAAGCTTATCAAGCAAACTATGCTCGAACTCTTTGGCATAATTATCAAATACGGATTCGACATAATCAAGTGGTGCCGTATCGGGCGTTTTTCCGGAGAGTGAGTTCAGCATATGTCTTGCTGCCTGATGCTCTGGGTTGAATTTCAGTAACTGCTGGTAAAGATGAATAGCCTTCTCCGGTTCATCGGATTTATGACAGAGGTAGGCATAGTTATTCAAGCTTGAGAGGTGACCAGGGCTCTGCTGAAGAATAATTCTATAGAGACGCTCGGCTTCAGAGGAATCACCCATATCCTGGTTGCTGAGTGCAAGATTGTAGAGCGTGTCAATTGTTGCATCTCCGAGTGTAAAAGCGTTTTCAAAAGAGAGTACTGCATCTTTAAATCGTTCCAATCGTCTAAAATTAAGACCTCGATTGTAATGAATATCGGGATCGTCATTGCTGAATTGTACTGCCTTTTTATAATGGTCTTCAGCATCCTGAAATTGTCCTAGTTCAAATAACGCCAGTCCACTATTAAAGTGAAGTAGGGAAGATTCGGGTAGGATGGACAGAATGGCTCTGTAGACCTCAAGTGCTTCTTTTATTTCACCGTTTTTGTGAAGTAAACAGGCGTCGTTGAATACGTTTTCGATGTTCTCTGGGGTGATGGTATGTGCAGGTAGCATTTTGTTCATTAGAATAAAATCCGGAAAAGTAATATAATCAATTAAATCAAATTGACGGAATCCCCATTCAGCGGGTATTATATAGTGTTTACCCACAGGTAAGTCAAGGATGTGGCGCTGCTCGAAATATTTGGAAGAAATATTGCTAAACTGGTGAAGGTTATGGGAAAGACTGAAAAAAAAGAACTGATTGGTACCGAAGGGAAGCTGCTGCTGGATATGATCCGCAGATTAAACCGTCGTGGGGCCACTGAAAATCTCCTCAAACTCATAACTAAGACCCACCCTGCAGATACTGCCTGGGTCTTTAGACATCTATCTGAGCTTGAACGGAACGAAGTTTTCAATATTCTTGCCCAAACCGATAGAGTCGGAGAGTTTCTCAGTGAGCTCGATGAATCGGTCATGGTTCCATTGGTCGAAAATCTTACTCCCAAATTTATGGCGGATGTTATCAGTAAGATGGCGTCCGATGATGCTGCTGATATCATAGAAGCATTACCCGATTCATTTGGTATTGAGATTCGGGCCCAAATGGAGCAGGCTGATCGTGAAGAGGTCGATGAGCTTCTTCAGTATCATCCGGAAAGCGCTGGTGGCTTGATGTCCCCAGACTTTATGTATCTGGATGAAGAGTTAAGTGTAGGCGAGGCAATTGCAAAGGTTCAGAAACGAAGTGAAGATAAGGAGATGGTGTTCTATCTCTATATTACTTTTGGCGATGGTAAACTTGCCGGCGTGGTATCGCTTCGTGAACTGTTGACAAATCCTCCTCACCGGCAGTTGAAAAATATTATGAAGGAGAACGTCCTCTCAGTGAGTACTGATACTGATCAGGAGGAAGTTGCCCATGTTATTTCTCAGTATAATCTGCTTGCTGTACCTGTAGTTGATGCCAATTACCGATTGGTTGGTATTGTAACGGTCGATGATATTATTGATGTTATGCGAGAAGAGGCCACCGAAGCCTTTCTGCAGATGGCTGGTGCTGGTAAGGATAATGAGATTCTTCTCAAATCAACCTCAGAAAATGTAATGCTTCGTGCTCCCTGGTTGTTTGCTTCCTGGCTAGGTGGAGTCATGGCGCTTTTTATTATTGGCTCCTTTGAAAGAGAATTGTCACAAGTACTGGTACTTGCATCTTTTATTCCCATCGTTATGGGAATGGGTGGAAATATAGCGACTCAGTCATCCACTATTATTGTACGCGGTATTGCCACCGGTCGTATTAATATGGAGGAATTTCGTAAGGTTGTTTTTAAGGAACTCAAGGTGGGTGTTATCCTGGGAATTCTCTATGGAGGGTTTCTTGGTGTGCTTACTTATTTCGGCTATGCCGAGCCCAAGCTTCTCGGGTTGGTTGTGGGGCTTTCGATCTTTTTTTCCATGGCTATGGCTGCAACGGTTGGAACGATTATCCCCTTAATTCTGAAACGCTTTGATATTGATGCTGCGATTGCCACCGGCCCTTTTGTTACCACAGCAATTGATATACTTGGAGTGCTGGCCTATTTTATGATCGCCAAGTTCTTTCTAAATCTTTAACTCCCTTAATAGTTGTTATGCTGAGAAATTCTTCCGGAAAAGTCTCACTTTTTGCAATCCTTATCCTCCTGTTTCTTGGATTCTGGTTGCTTTTACAACCCCTTGAAAATGATTTTTTCCGTTCTCCTGCAGAACCACGTGCGATAACCGCTCGTGGAGATCTGGCTGAAGATGAAAAAAATACCATAGAACTTTTTAAAAAAATCTCTCCATCAGTTGTCTATATCACAACTATAGCCGTTCGGAGAAATATGTTTTCCTTAAATGCTGTTGAGATTCCTCAAGGTACCGGGTCAGGATTTGTCTGGGACAAAAAGGGAAGGGTGGTTACCAACTATCATGTGATTAGTGATGCCAATCGTATCGAAGTTACCATGGCTGATCATACAACCTGGAAAGCTGTGCTGATTGGTGCTGCTCCTGATAAAGATCTAGCCGTACTGCAAATTGATGCTCCCCAGCATCAGTTACAGCCTATACCGGTTGGCGAATCTGTTAATCTTCAGGTCGGTCAGAAGGTTTTTGCCGTAGGTAATCCTTTTGGACTTGATCAGACCATTACATCGGGAATTATTTCTGCACTAGGGCGTGAAATTAAAGCAATTACTGGCAGAACTATCAGGGATATGATTCAAACGGACGCGGCTATCAACCCAGGTAATTCCGGTGGCCCATTACTCGATAGTGCTGGTCGATTAATTGGTGTGAATACCGCTATATTTTCACCATCAGGTGCCTATGCAGGGATTGGTTTTGCCGTACCGGTGAATGAAATAAATCGGGTTGTACCCCAGCTTATTCGTAATGGTAAGCTTATTCGTCCGGGAATCGGTGTCTCCCTTGCCGATGCCAGACTTGTTAAACGACTTGGGATTGATGGTGTTTTGGTTCTTGGCGTGGAAAATGGGGGGCCAGCGCACAGAGCCGGATTGCGTCCCACCAAGCAGTATGGGAGTGAAGTCGTATTAGGTGATGTTATTACCGGCATTGGGGGGCAACCGGTTCGTTCCTATGATGATATTCGTACTGAATTGGAACGATTTGCAGTTGGGGATCAAGTTATTGTGAATATAATACGTGATGGAGAGGACGTGCAGCTTAGTCTGAGACTTACTGTCCTTGCAGAGCAGTAGTACTCTCAGGATTGTGGAATTCTTTTATTTAATTTTCTGGCAAGCTCTCGCATATCCTGGGTTTTATCTGACTCATCGACTATTTCTCTACCAACAATTTCCTCAAGAACATCCTCCATTGAGATAACCCCTGTTACTGCGCCATATTCATCAACGGCAACAAAGAGGTGCTGCCTGATTTCAAAAAATTCTATAAGAATACGGTTTAAGGGCGACATCTCAGCAACAAAATGAACGGGAGACATCAGTTCCGATAATTTTGTAGTGTTGCGTTGTTCAGCAACTGCGAGCAAAACATCACGTCGCATGATGATCCCGGTCACATTGTCGGTATCTTCTTTATAGACGGGAACCCTACTATGATTCGAGAGACTGGGCTCACTGACCATTGCTTCAGCTACGGTCATCTTTTCGTTGAGTGAAAAAGTAACGGTACGGGGTGTCATTACATCACGAACAACTCGACGGCTAAGCTCAAGGATATTAAAGATTACTCGTTCCTGGTCAGCTCCAATTTCACCCGATTTTTTTGAAAGTGCAGCAATCGTCTGCAATTCCTCGGCTGAAATGGAATCATTGTTCTCAGGTTGTGGGATAAGTTTGGTCATTTGTTGGCAAAGCCAGACAATGGGTTTTAGGATAATAATCATCCATTGAAGTGGATAGGCGATGTAGGGGGCTAGCAGGACCGCATAGCTGATACCGATGGTTTTTGGAAGTATTTCTGAAAAAAGAAGGATAATCAGTGTAAATACTATTGAAAAAAGTATTAGATTTTGTTCCCCGAAAACGACTGCTGCGGCAGCTCCTGCCACTGCAGCGCCTATGGTATGGGCGATGGTGTTCAGGGTCAGGATGGCAGTTATGGGTTCATCGATGTCTTCGCGAAGCTCCTGAAGCAGTGGGGCCGAATTGTGGCCCTGTTTTTTTAACATCTCAACCTGACTTGTTGAGATTGAATAGAGAACAGCTTCCAGAACTGAGCAAAAAGCTGAAACAGCAACGGCCAAAACCACGGCCAGGATGAGTGTACTTGTCAAAACGAGCTCCAATAGACGAAAAGTTGTCGAAAAATATTTTATGTTTATTGTAACTATACTTATCTTTGAGTTCTTTGCCAAATAGATGTGATAACGTGATATAAATTCTGCTAATAATTATATGATAAACGGAGGAATTACTGTGATATCGACAAAGCTTTCCCTGAGAAAACAAAATCCAGAGTCTTTTTCAGGTGATCTATTGATTAATTGTTTAGTTCAAAATAGTAAAGGGAAGCTCACGGTGGGGTCAGGTACTCATACCAAAGAGTTGAAAAATGCTATAAAGTTAGGGGATTTCAATGGCGATTATGGGGATTCCCTACTGATCTATCCAACGCCGACATCCACAAAAAACTCTTCTTCAAAGCGTGTTCTTTATCTGAGCCTTGGGCAGTTACACGGTAAAACATCTATTGAATTGCGAGAAATTTACCGAAAAATCGGTGGGGTAATTGCTGCTCGGGCAAAAGACACCAATAGTTCAAGGATTTGTATCAATCCATCACTGGAAAAAGAATACTCTGCAGAAGATGCTGTTGAGTGTCTTGTTGAAGGGGTGTTGCTAGGAGATTATCGTTTTGAAAAATACAAGAGTGTTGACACAGAATCCAAAAAAGTAAAATTTAAAGGAATTAAAGAAATTGCGATATGTTCTTTTGTTGATAATGCGAAATTGCATCAAGGTTCAGCCAGGGCACAACACAGTGCAATGGCTGCCTGCAAAGCACGTGATATGGCCAACGAACCTGGTAATGGATGGACAGCTGCAAGTTTTGCATCCTATGGGCGTATGCTTGCTAAAAAATATAAGATGCACTGTACGGTTCTTGGCAAGAATGATATGAAGCGTCTTAAAATGGGTGGGCTGCTTGCTGTGAATCAGGGATCAGCAGAAGCACCAAAACTGGTTACCCTTGAATACAAATCGAGTAAAAAAGGAGCCCAGACCATCCTTCTTGTTGGTAAAGGGCTGACCTTTGATTCAGGAGGAATAAGCTTGAAACCTGCCGCTGGCATGCAGGACATGAAATATGATATGTGTGGTGGAGCTGCAGTTCTTTCTGCTATGGCCGTAGTGGGTGCGGAAAAGCCGGATGTCAATGTCGTGGCCATCGTTCCTGCAACCGATAATATGAACGGTAGTAGTGCTTTAAAACCCGGTGATATTATACGTCACTATGGTGGTATAACATCGGAAATTGTGAATACCGATGCAGAAGGACGGCTGATTCTTGCAGATGCGCTCGCCTACGGTATTAAGAAGTATAAACCTGCCTGTGTCGTTGATCTGGCCACATTGACTGGTGCTGTGATTCTCGGGCTTGGCCATCATAGAACGGGAATACTTGGAAACAACCAGAAAGTTATAGAGCGCATTCTTGTTGCAGGAGATAGATGTGGGGAACCTCTGTGGCAGCTTCCCCTGGACGAAGAGTATGTAAAGCAGATTGATTCCGATGTGGCAGACATCAAAAACACTGGAGGACGTCCTGCCGGAACAATTACAGCAGCGGCATACTTACAGAAATTTGTTGGGGATACCCCCTGGACGCACCTGGATATTGCAGGGACTGCCTGGGATTTCACAAAGAAATCATATATTCCCAAAGGTCCCTCTGGAACCGGAGTGAGAACATTGGTTGAACTGATCCGAAATTGGAAAAAGCTCTCCTGATTGTTTATTGTCTTTAGGGGTGCCTATAATCTTTTGGCACTGAAGGTATCGCATGCCTCAAGAGTTCCTGCTTCAAATCCTTTCTTGAACCAGCGGACTCTTTGGGCAGAAGAGCCGTGGGTGAAAGAATCAGGCGTTATATAGCCTTTTGCCTGCTGTTGAAGACGATCATCACCAATATGGCTGGCTGCATTAAGCGCTTCTTGAATATCTCCAGGTTCGACGATGTTTTTGACTCGATCAGCGTGGTGGGCCCAAATTCCAGCGTAACAGTCTGCCTGAAGCTCAACCTTGACGGATACCCTGTTGTACTCCTTTTCGGTTAGCTGAAGGCGAACTTCCTGGACCCTATCACTGGTCCCAATGAGTTTTTGGACATGGTGACCAACCTCATGCGCAATAACATAGGCTTGGGCGAAGTCACCGGGGGCATCAAATTGATTTTTGAGGTCTTGATAAAAGGAGAGATCTATATAGACTTGTTGATCGGCGGGACAGTAGAAAGGACCCATTGCAGCCTGGGCAAAGCCACAGGCAGATTCAACTTTATCCGTAAATAGCACAAGTGTAGGTTCCCTGTAGGTGCCACCTTTTTCTGTGAATATTTTATTCCATGTGTCTTCTGTGTCTGCAAGAACTACTGAAACGAAATCTGCAAGTTCCTGTTCTTCGGGAGAGTAGGATGGGGTACTTGTCTCAGTTGAAGCCTCTGGTTGTACAGTATCTGCAACATTCATAATAAGAGCCGGATCAATACCAAAATACATTCCCACAAGGGCAAGGAGGAGTATGCCTATACCACCGCCCTTTGCGCCACCCGGGATTAGTCGACCGCGTCTATCTTCAACGTTGGAGCTTCTACGACCTTTCTTCCAGAGCATTCACTCTCCTTACGATGTTAGCTTATTTTTAAATTTTTCATTCACCTGATAGACAAAGGACAGAACTTCGGCAACTGTCTGGTAGAGTTCTGCAGGTATTTCTTCACCAAGATCGATCTTAGAAAGTAATTCGACAAGATTTGCATCTTCCTGGATATGGACCCCGGCTTCACGAGCTGTTTCAATTATCTTTTTTGCAACTTCCCCCTTTCCGGAGGCAATGACTCGTGGGGAAGAAGATACCTGAGAGTCGTAAAGAATTGCTACAGCTTTTTCAAGTTCTTTTCTTTTCATATCAGGTGTTAAATTTTTGTGTCCAGCATGGATTTACCGTGCGGAACGAGTTGTTGGATAAGATCATTCGTTGGATTCCCTGAAGTGTCGGTAAAGCTTAATCCAAGAACTTCCGTGGAACTGATCATCTCTTTTAGGGTATCACTATGACTATTGGCAAAATCTTTTTTTGTTTTGGATTCACAGGCAAAACGGATATATAATCCTTCTTCCAATTGAAGAAATATTATCTCAATATTTCCTAAAGGTTCTAAAGAAAGGTGAAGTGAGAAGCGAAGTGTATCCGTATCTGTTGTGTCATCTTTGGAAGAGTCATCCTTTTCGACAAGAAGATAGCCGTTATCAAGAAATGGAAGTGGAAGTGGAAACATTAAGAGATTTTCAGATGATAGTCGCAATTGAGCCAGTTGGTATAATTCAAGTGTTCCGAGCAGCCTGTTCGTGGCATCTGCAAGCTCACCACCACCTTTTACTAATGAGGCAATCTCGAGCAGTGCAGCTTTAAGGGATTGAGCAGCAGGTGTTTTGTTGCCTCCTGCCAGAAGTGCTTCAAGCGTAAGCCCCAAACGATCGAGAAGTCCTTTCAAATGAGGGCCGCCATCCTTATCCCCGACGACCGTTTGCTGAAAATCATTGAACTCTTTTACACCTTGCTGAGATGAGGGACTGAGTTGAGTGAAAAGAGGAGGGGTACCAGTCTTTATTGATTGAAATAATCCACTTATATCGATATTTTTTCCAAGTAACGTCAGGGTTTTCCCGAAAAATAATTCTGGGTTTTTTGAAATAATTTTAAGTTCGAGTAATGGTTTGGTGGAGATAACTTCGAGGTCGAGTCGGGTACCGCTACTCAAGCTTACCCGGTCACTTTGAGCAAGTATCTTCTGGCCAAGAATGTCGAGGTAGAAACGATTATTTCCAGCGGGTTCAAGAACCGTAGCCGTAAGAGTCTGGCCAGGTCTAGCCTGCTGTTGGAATTGTTGTCTGCCGCTGGTGTCCGATGTGGCTGAACCAGCGGGCTTAATAGCTGAAAGTGCATTGATGGGAGTCATAGTACTCTTTCGGCAGAGTGAGGAACAATCTTAACGAACAACGTGGCACCAAATAGATTGGCCGATTATCCGGCAACCTGAATTTTCTCACGCAGTTGATCGCGTTGTTTCTGAAGGCAGTAAGAAATAATTGAATCTTTATCCTTTGCAGAAATATAATCAAAATGAAAAGAAACCTGATAACTATTTCTTCGTAATCGTTTACATCTTATAACATGGCCTAAACATTCAAGAGGGGGCATGTTTTCCAGGAGGTTAATCAAAAGGGTGATTTTATGTTTTGTTTTGGGCTCTTCAGGAAAAATAGCAAGAACTCCACTGCCGGACATGTCAAGTGTTCGGCCATCCAGAACCCATGACTTTTGTCTACTGTCTTTTGATTCCTGATCATATTTAGCGGTTATTGACACTTTTGCATCAATCCTAAAATATTCCCTTAGACTTTCGGGTTTCACACTATTTTTAGCTGTAAGCTCAAGAGTCCTGTCCCCATTGATTTCTATTATCTCTGTCGTTAGGGTCAATGCAGTCTGTCCGGCATTTATCGACACGGGACAATGTTTACTGAGATCTATATTTTTTGGAAGCTTTTTGGGCGGAAAAACGAGAAAGAAGTTTGGTGAGTGGGATTCTTTATAGATACAGTTAAGGCGAACAATCTGGTTATCCGTTGTCGAAATTTCTATTTTAGCGGTTTCACTATCCACTAACTTTTTAATTGTTTCTGAGATTGATGGGGCCACAGCGAAATCCTTAATTACTTTTTACTTTTACTTTCAACCGAAGAAGTTGTCTTTGGGCAACCAGACAACAGCCAATAATTGCATCCTGATCCTCCTCTTCGATTTCATCGAATTGGTAGGCAGCATCCCAGAGTTTTTCTGTTAGTTTGGAAATCCTTACCGGTGAGGCGATAACTTTAACAATTGTTGGCTCGGCTGTTGGTAATGCCAGTTCAATCCGCACCTGAGTATCAGCAGGAGGTTCTGTTGAAAAGCTTGCACGAAGACCAGAGCCACTTAGGTCAACAGTGGTTCCAGAAATTTTCAAGCTGGTTTTAGAATTTTCGAATTCAGGGGGAACTATGGATTTTAAAAGGATTGGAACTGTGCAATCGACTCGAAAGTATTCTCGAAGTTGCTCGTGGCTGATAGTCTTTTGTGCTATCATTTCAAGGGATTGGCTGGTGAGTATCTTTACAATATTACTTTCGAGTGAAAAACTCTGTCCTTTGACATCCAAATTTATAATAACACTACTTTTTACGTCAATTTGCTGAGTCGGCAGAATGGAGGGTTTAAAAAGGAGCGTAAAATGAGGAGCCTTGGTTTTTTGTAAAACGCAGTGGAGTCGGAGGCGTTCCTCTGAATGTTCTATGGGTAAAAAAATTCTGACAGGTTTATTATCAGAAATTTTGGCTAGGAAATCGTTCTGGTCTGTCACAACGTCAGCGTTCCTTTTGGGAAGAGTTTAATTAAAATTCTATAAATATTACTAAATAGTCTACCATCAAAAATTTAGTCAATCAAGAAAGGACTAAAAAAAAAGTAAGGAAATTCCGATAAAGAAATAATTATGTAATTCTGGCTTCTTGTGATCTAATCATTAAATGAAATGAACGATTGGTTTGAACTCTATCGAAATGTGGATATGATTGGGTAGAGATGGGAACCGTTCGAGTTGCTGTTTGATGGGATCTATTTACTGCGAGTGTATTTTTGATTAACAAAAAAAAGATCTTAGCGTTAATTCCTGCAAGAGGTGGTAGCAAGCGTCTTCCCCGGAAAAATATATTAGATCTTGCTGGAAAACCAATGTTAGCATGGTCGATTCTTGCCGGACTGGAATCGCAATATATTGATGATGTTGTCGTTTCTACTGACGATAAGAGTATTGCTGACATGGCATTGCTCTATGGTGCCAAAGTACCATTTATCAGACCGGATGAGTTGAGTGGTGATGACGCGACATCTGTTGATGTTGTCGTACATGCCCTAGAGTACCTAAAACAGAAGTGTCAACTGTATGATTATGTAGTTTTGCTACAGCCCACGTCTCCATTGCGTGATGCTCAGAGTATTGACGAAGGGGTTCTTTGGATGGACCAGAAAAAAGCAGATTGTGTCATAGGTATGACAAAAATCAATCATCCCTCAGAATGGACAATAGCATTGCCTGAAGGTCGGTGTTTAGATACCTTTTTTAAGGGGATGAAAAAAAATAGCAGCTCTGAATATCGAATCAATGGAGCTTTGTACATATGTTCTGTTGAGAGATTATTGGAAGAAAAATCATTATTTCTTAAGAGTAAATCATATGCCTTCGTGATGGGCCGTGAGGTATCTGTTGATGTGGATGATTATCTGGATTTTATGCTGTGTGAGGCGCTCCTGGCAGCCAGAAATCTACCCTTAGGTAAATTGTAATTCGAATTTTCAAACATAGATACCATGAAAACAAAAAAAGTTCTTATAACTGGTGCAGATGGCTTTATCGGTTCACATCTGACTGAGATCCTCGTGTCTGAAGGGTATCAGGTAAAAGCACTTGCTCAATATAATTCATTTAATAACTGGGGAGCGTTGGAGTATGTTTCCTGTCAGGATGATGTTGAGGTCCTGTGTGGAGATATACGTGACCCTCATTACTGTAAGCAGATCACCAAGGGAATTGAGATCGTCTTTCATCTAGCGGCACTGATAGCTATTCCGTATTCATATGTGGCGCCAGGCAGTTATGTCGACACTAATGTCAATGGAACGTTAAATATGTGTCAGGCCTCCAAAGAGAATAACGTCCAGCGTTTTATTCACACTTCAACCAGCGAGGTATATGGTACCGCCCAGTATGTTCCAATCGATGAAAAGCATCCCTTGCAGGCGCAATCCCCCTATAGCGCAACGAAAATTGCCGCTGATGCACTTGCTATAAGTTTTTATAACAGTTTTGATCTGCCTGTAACAATTGCCAGGCCTTTTAATACTTATGGGCCTAGGCAATCTGCTAGAGCGGTAATTCCTACAATTATTGCACAGATAGCCAGTGGGAAAACTACGATCAAACTTGGAGATGTTTCACCAACACGAGATTTTAGCTTTGTTGAAGACACTTGCCGTGGTTTGCTTGCCTTAGCCAACTGTCCAAAAGCCATAGGGAAGACAGTTAATATAGGATCGAATTCTGAAATTTCTATCAGGGACACCTTGTATTTGATAAGGGAATTGATGGGAAATGACATTGATTTTATAACGGAGTCTCAAAGACTCCGTCCTGATAAGTCAGAGGTGTTTCGACTTTGGTGCGATAATAGCCTTCTCGTATCTTTAACTGGGTTTAAGCCGCAAGTTGACATCCGGGAAGGACTTCAACGAACAATTGACTGGATAACCCAACCATCAATTCTGCAATCGTATAAGAGTGGAATATACAATGTTTGACAAATTTATCTCTTTTGTCCAGGAATTGTATGGAACTACTGAATTTATCCCCCTTCATAGTCCTCGTTTCGATGGGAATGAAAAGAAATATCTTTTGCAGACCATAGATTCTACTTTTGTTTCAAGTGTAGGGCACTTTGTAGATACCTTTGAGCAGGGAATTGCTGATTTTACTGGAGTTAATTATGCCATTGCGACTGTTAATGGTACTGCGGCACTCCATATAGCTTTACGCTTGGCAGGCGTTGAACCAGGGACGGAAGTGATAACACAATCTCTTACCTTTGTCGCAACCTGCAATGCCATCCGATACTGTGGTGCTTTGCCAGTATTTGTTGATGTTGATCGATCAACTCTTGGCCTTTCCCCCGAAAGTCTCGAAGAATTTATGGAAGAGCATTGTGAAGTACGTGATGATGGGCATTGCTGGAACAAGAGCAGTAATCGTCGGATTGCCGCCTGCCTCCCCATGCATACTTTTGGATTTCCTGTTGAATTAAATAAAATTAAAGAGCTTTGCGACCGGTTCCATATAGAGATGGTTGAAGATTCTGCAGAATCTCTAGGAAGTCGATATCGGGGGAAGCATACTGGTAATATCGGAAAGCTAGCGATTCTGAGTTTTAACGGTAACAAGATAATAACAACAGGCGGTGGTGGAATCATTTTGACCAATGACGAAATAGTCGCTGCTCGTGCAAAACATATTACTACAGTCGCCAAAGTAGTACATCGCTGGAACATTGAGCATGATGAACTTGGGTATAACTATCGATTGCCAAATTTAAATGCTGCGCTAGGTGTTGCGCAGTTGGAAATGTTGCCATCATTTATTGAAAATAAACGATGCCTTGCTAAAAAGTATCAAGAGTGGGGGACAGAATATGGGCTTGAGTTTGTCGTGGAACCTGAAGAGGTTCAGGCGAATTACTGGCTTAACACTGTTGTCTGTGCCAATCGCGATGAAAGGGATGATATGCTAAAGGTCACTAACGAAAACAATGTTATGACTCGTCCGGTTTGGACCCCCATGCATCGTCTTGCCATGAATATGGATAGCCAGAAGGCTGGTATGGACAATACTGAATGGTTGTGCCAGCGTCTGGTTAACGTCCCCAGTGGAATATGTTTGAATGTTTAACGAAATGAAAGGTGCTTACAGAGGCCAATTTATTTAGGATAGGGGATATTGTAATTGCATCAGAAAATAGGCTATACAGTATGTGAATATTTTTATGACACCATCAATGAATAATGAATCGTGTGAACTGTTCACAAATATCTGAAAAATGGTAATATTTTATGGAAATGTTTCAAAAAAAGAATCGGTATGTCAGTAGTGTCGATTTTCTTTCAGATTACAACTTAGCTACTGGTAAGCTGACTAAGAAATATGGGCTTCCTGCAGATATAAAGTTTTGTCGAAAATGTGTAATATCAAATCAAAGGCCAAACTCAGCCGTTGAATACCAGCATACTGCCGAAAGTGAAAAGAAAACGATTGGATTTGACTCTCAGAATGTTTGTGATGCCTGTAGGGTCGCTGAAGCGAAGGCTTTGGGGATAAACTGGCAAGAGAGAGAGAAGGAGTTGATCGAATTATGTGATCGTTATAGAAAAAATGATGGGTCCTACGATTGTCTTGTTCCAGGTTCAGGAGGGAAAGATAGTTTTTTTCAAGCACATGTTCTTAAATATAAATATGGAATGCATCCTCTGACTGTAACATGGGCTCCTCATATGTACACACCATGGGGCTGGGAAAATTTCCAGGCGTGGCTAGGGGCAGGTTTTGATAATTACTTAATGACTCCCAACCCTCGAATACATCGTTTACTTACTCGCCTTTCAATAGAGAATTTATTGCATCCATTCCAGCCCTTTATACTAGGACAAAAATCATTAGCTCCAAAGCTTGCCGCAATGATGAATATACCACTGGTGTTTTACGGTGAAAATGAAGCGGAATATGGAAATCCTATTCAAAATATCGAATCAGCCAGGAGAGACTGGTCGTATTTTACAGGTGATGATCAATCGGAAATATACCTTGGTGGCGTATCTGTGCAGCAACTTAAAGAGTCATTTGCTGTAGATAAAGTAGACTTGGAGCCTTATTTACCCGTGAATCCATGTGTGTTGGAAGAAAAGTCAATAGATGTACACTATCTTGGATATTACCTTCCATGGCACCCACAAGGAGCGTACTATTACGCCGTTGAACATGGGGGCTTTAAAGCGTCACCCGAAAGAAGCCCCGGTACGTATAGTAAATATAATAGTATTGACGATAAAATTGATGATTTTCACTACTACACGATCTATATAAAATTTGGTATAGGTCGGGCTACTTACGATGCATCTCAAGAAATACGTAATAATGAAATTAATCGTGATGAAGGAATAGCTTTGGTTCGGAAGTATGATGGTGAATTTCCTGAGAGATTTGCAAAAGAAGTATTCAATTATATAAGTTTACCAGAGAAAGAATATCCGATAGCCTGTAAACAATTCGAGCAGCCACTAGTTGATAGAACCTATTTTGATAGTTTGATAGATACATTCCGCTCACCACACCTTTGGGAAAAGAAAGGGGAAACCTGGGCATTACGTAAAACTCTCTGGAACGAGGGTAGCGAACTTTGAGGAGGGTAAGAGTAATTGCAAGGCTGGATGTTAAGGCTCCAAACCTGGTTAAGGGAATCCAGTTTGAAGGTTTGAGGAAATTGGGTAATCCCAATGATTTTGCAAAAGACTATTATGAACAGGGCATTGATGAAATTTACTATGAGGATATTGTCGCCAGCCTCTACGAGCGTAACAGCCTTTTAGATATCATCGTGAAGGCGACTAAGGATATTTTTGTCCCTATCACTGTCGGTGGCGGTTTGAGAACTGTTGCGGATGTACAGGCTGTGCTTCAGGCTGGTGCTGATAAGGTTGCAATCAATACAGCAGCGATTAAAAATCCTACGCTTATTAGGGAAGTTTCTGAGCGTTTTGGAAGTCAATGTATGGTTCTTTCGGTCCAGGCCAAAAAAACGACCTCAGGTTGGGAGGCATATTATGACAACGGTCGGGAACGAAGTGGGATTGATGTTGTGGAATGGATCAAAAATGGTGTGGCTTCAGGTGCAGGTGAGATACTTTTAACCTCGGTTGATATGGAGGGAAGTAGGAAAGGGTTCGATTTGGAGCTTGTTGAAACTATCACTCGTCTCGTTGATATCCCGGTTATTGCTAGCGGTGGTATGGGTGACTTATCAGATTTTGAGAAAGTAGTTATCGACGCCCATGCTGATGCTGTTGCTGTTGCAAGTGCCTTGCATTATCGTACGATTACTGTTGCGCAAATAAGAAAATTTGCAGCGGAACGTGGGATCTTGGTTCGGCAAAGTTGTGGGGTGGGGAATGGATGTTGATGTAGTTACCATTGATTACGGCATGGGAAACCTATTGAGTGTTAAAAGGGGGCTTGAAGCTGCAGGGGCCAAGGTGGGTATCACTTCAAAAGGTTCTGAAATTGTGTCAGCTAGACGATTAATTTTGCCAGGAGTTGGTGCCTTTGGTGATGGAATGAAAGAGCTAAGACAAAGGGGGCTTATTCAACCCATTAATCAATATGTCAACCAGGGGAGACCACTGCTGGGGATTTGTCTGGGGATGCAGATGTTGTTTGAGAAAAGTCTGGAATTTGGCGAGCATGTTGGGCTTGGTTATATTCCAGGTGTAGTTCAACGTATTCCAGGAAATGAAGATGGAAGAATGGTAAGGAAAATTCCTCACATTGGATGGAATAGTCTAGATTCTCCGAAGAAAAAAACTATATGGAATGATACAATATTGCAAGGGGTTGGCCTTGAACAGACATTCTATTTTGTTCATTCGTATATGGCTGTTCCGGCTTCCATTGTGAATATTCAAGCGGTATGTGAATATGATGGGCTTACAATACCAGCCGTTGTAGAGAAGGGTAGTGTTGTAGGATGTCAATTTCACCCAGAGAAGAGTGGCCCTGATGGTTTGGCAATCCTTGCTAGATTCTTACGTCTCTGATTTATAAAAATATGTTACGGAACGCCCAATGGAAGAAAACTACATAACCATTATTGCAGAGGCGGGTGTGAATCATAATGGTGATTCTGAAGTTGCCATGGATCTTATCGATGCCGCGGCAGAAGCAGGTGCTGATGTTGTAAAGTTTCAGACATTTAAATCCCAGGATCTATTGGTCAGAGGTGCTGAGAAAGCAGGGTATCAAAAAAAAAATACAGGGGTGACGGAAAACCAGTTTGAAATGTTGAAAAAGTTAGAACTTTCCCATGAAGTGCACCATAAACTCTTAACGTATTGTAAGAAAAAAAAGATTCAATTTTTGTCAACGGCCTTTGATAAGAAAAGTCTCAGTTTTCTCACAGGCTCACTTCAACTCAAGCTTCTGAAAATTCCTTCTGGTGAAATAACTAACGGGCCTCTATTACTCCAATATGCACTGTCTGGATGTGATCTGATACTTTCTACTGGCATGGCAACTCTTGTTGAAATAGAGGAAGCATTATCGGTGATTGCCTTTGGTCTTCTTGCTCTTGATATGCCTCCATCAGCCAATGCTTTTCAATCAGCTTTCAAGTCCCGGGAAGGGAAAAAAATTTTGCAAGAAAAAGTCACACTGCTTCATTGCACTTCTCATTACCCTGCTCCTTACAAAGATATAAATTTGAATGCGATTCAAACAATGAAGGATGCTTTTGGTCTACGGGTTGGTCTTTCTGATCACAGTCAGGGGATTATCGTTCCACTTGTCGCCACCGGTTTTGGTGTGTGTATGATTGAAAAACATTTCACATTAGATAAAACAATGCAAGGGCCAGATCATGTCGCCTCTCTCAATCCGGATGAATTGCTCCAAATGGTAAAAGAAATCCGGATAGCTCAAAAAACATTTGGAACTGGCAGGAAAGAACCACAGGAATCTGAAATACCTAATATCGAAGTTGCAAGAAAAAGTCTAGTTGCAGGAAGAGATATATTTGAAAATGAATTGTTTAATAAGGAAAATCTCATTCCCAAACGACCTGGTTCAGGGGTTAGTCCTATGAAATATTGGGATTATGTTGGTAAACCTGCCGATCGACAATATAAAAATGACGAATTCATAGGAGTCTAATGAATTGTTCTTTGCCTGTGATTGTTTTAGGGGCTGGTGGTCATGCAAAAGTTCTCATTAACGCCTTGTTGGCAAGCAACAGAAGGATAGTAGGGGTAACGGACCCTGCTCGAAATGAGGGAGAAGATATCCTGGGGGTGAAAGTGATTGGGGATGACTCAGTTGTCTTGTCATTTTCACCAAAAAATATCGAGCTTGTTAATGGTATTGGAGCGTTACCCGGTAAAAACACTCGCTGGGATATTGCGGATCGTTTCAGGCAGCAAAATTATCGCTTCGCCAAGGTAATACATCCAACAAGCACGATTGGAAAGGAAGTAGTGCTAGAGCAGGGAACGCAGATCATGGCTGGAGTTGTGATTCAACCTGGTTGTTTTATCGGAGAGGACACAATTGTCAATACCGGGGTAGTTATCGAACATGATACCATAATAGGTAAGAGGTGTCATATCGCGCCAGGCGTAGTGCTTAACGGTGGCGTTTGGTTAGGAAATCAGGTTTTTATTGGAAGTTCAAGTTCTGTTATTCAGTCCGTTTCAATTCATGATTCATCAATTATTGGGGCTGGGTCAATTATTTATAGAGATATTCCGGCTAATACGAAAATCATTCAAAAAAGAGTTAGTATCGATGGGGGGACACAGTGATACAGTGGGATGATATTTTACTTCAACCTGGTGATTCTATTTCAAAGGCGATTGACTACTTAGGTAAAAACTGTTTGAGGATAGTTCTTATTGTCGATAGCAAACGACGACTTCTGGGGACAGTAACTGATGGTGATATTCGAAGAGCATTGATCTCAAAGAAAACATTAAAAAGCCCGGTGGGGGAATTTATGTGTACCTCACCACTTGTGGGTAAGAAAACTGACAAGAAAAGCAAACTTTTATCACTTATGCGCTCAAAGGATTTACTTCATATCCCGATTTTAGATAAGAATAAAGTAGTTATAGGGTTACAAACTCTTCAATCAGTAACCGGTGGTAAACGGTATGATAATTTGGTTTTTCTGATGGCGGGTGGTTTTGGTAAACGCCTGCATCCCCTAACCTTAGATACTCCAAAGCCACTTTTGGAAATAGGGAACAAACCTATTTTGGAAAATATTATAGAGCGATTTTTTGAAGCTGGCTTTTCAAACTTTGTTATCTCCACCCACTATAAAGCTGAGATGCTGAAGAACCATTTTGGTGATGGCTCTAAATTGGGTGTCAATATAGACTATGTATATGAGAATTCACCACTAGGGACTGCTGGAGCCTTGGGGCTTCTTCCCGAGAGGATGGTCACTTCATTACCGATGGTGTTGATGAATGGTGATTTATTGACCAAGGTTGATTTCGAAGAAGTTTTGAAGTTTCATAATGAAGAGGGCGGGAGCGCCACAATGTGCGTAAGGGAATATGATTTGCAGGTACCTTATGGTGTTGTGGAGGTTCAGGGAAGTAGGTTGGAAAATATTTTCGAGAAACCTACGCATAAATTTTTTATAAATGCTGGGATTTATGTATTGGATATGAAGTTACTTGCTGGAATTAAACAAGGTGATCATTTGGATATGCCCGAATTCCTGCAAAGTCACGTCACAAATGGTCACAAGGTAAATGCTTTTATGATCCATGAATTCTGGTTGGATATTGGCAGGATTGAAGATTTCCAGAGAGCACAGGTTGAGGTCGGTCGAGGCTTTACTTAGGAAGGACCATAATGAACTGTTTTGTGTGTTAAGCGAATCATTTTACGATTCAACGGATCCGGTGATATAGGTAAAATAAAAACGGAAGGCAACTGTGCCATAAACGTTATGGGAGAACTAACCTAGTTCCCCATTTCATTGAAGCCCCATCTCCTCCCCCCATATAATTTTTATGAAAGTATTACTGGTAGTTTACGATAATGACTCATATATCCATTGGTTTCCTCAGGGACTTGCTTATATTGCAGCCGTTCTGCGGCAGAATGGTCACCAGGTTGAAATCTATAACCAGGATACTAACCACTATGCTGATTCTCACCTGACCGCTTTTCTTGACAGCAACAGCTATGATGTTATAGGCGTCAGTATTATTGCCGGTTATTATCAATATCGGAAACTGCTTTCCATTGCTGAAGCAATCAATTCTTCAAAAAAACGTCCTGATCATTTTATTATTGGTGGGCATGGTCCAACTCCAGAACCTGCCTTTTTTCTGGAAAAAACAGCAGCAGATATTGTTGTCATGGGGGAGGGAGAGGAAACAATAAATGAACTTCTCCAAGCTCTAGAAAATAAAGTCGAATTAAGCTCAGTCCAGGGCATAGCTTTTCGAGACGGCAGTAAGTGTATTATTAACAAACGTCGTCCTCTGATAGAGAATATTGATACAATCCCATGGCCTGCCTACGACCTCTTCCCCATTGAAATGTACCGTCTGTTAAGACTACCTCATATAAATAATAATGAATTCTGTCTGCCTCTTCTTTCCGGTCGTGGCTGTACCTTTACCTGTAACTTTTGTTATAGAATGGATACAGGGTTTCGGCCGAGAAGTGCCGAGGCGATTATAGAAGAAATCAGCTATTTGAAAAAAGAATATAACATTAGCTATATCGCATTTTCCGATGAATTATTGATGTCCTCCAAAAAACGAACAGAAGAAATATGTCAGGCCATCATTAAAGCAAAGCTTAATATCAAATGGGATTGTAATGGTCGGCTCAACTATGCAGACACGGATATCCTTAAGCTAATGCGCCAGAGTGGTTGTGTTTTTATTAATTACGGGATTGAGTCATTTGATGACCAAATCCTTAAAAATATGAATAAAGCATTGACATGTAAACAGATCGTAAAGGGCATTGAAAACACATTGTCCGTGGGCATCAGTCCAGGGTTTAATATCATTTTTGGAAATATTGGCGAAAACAGGCGTACCTTACAACAGGGAGTGGAGTTTCTCCTTAAGTATGATGATGGGGCTCAAATGCGTACCATTAGACCGGTAACACCCTATCCTGGGTCTCCCCTCTACTATTATGCAATTGAGAAGGGCCTATTAAATGGTGTTGAAGATTTTTACACAATTAATCATACCAATTCTGATCTGCTATCTATTAATTTCACTGAACTTACAGATGATGGATTTTACGATGCCCTTACTGAGGCGAATATCGGTTTGTTAGATAATTACTTTAACAAGAAAAAAGACTCTATTGCCCAACAAACCAAAGATCTTTACTTGAAGAGAGATGCGACATTTCGAGGGTTTCGGCAATCGTAGTGGTTGGTTTTGTAGGTTGATTTTTATTCAGGTAATCAGAATTAAGTACACAATAAATTAATAAATTTGCCAGTATGGAAAAAATTAAAGTTATGGCAGTAAGTACAGGAAGAGCAGACTACGGTCTTCTTTACCCATTACTTAAAAACATTATTGCAGACGATATATTAGATCTGCAATTTATAGCAACAGGTACACATTTGTCCCCATTCCATGGGGAAACAATAAAATTAATTGAAGAAGACAAAGACATACCTGTAGCCGCTAAAGTCGAAATGGCCATGGAGAGTGACAAGGAGGATTCGATATGCATCTCAATTGCTACAGGTTTAAAAGGGTTTTCCAGACTTTTTAATGATCAGCCCCCTGATGTTTTGATTGTGTTAGGAGACAGATATGAACTTTGGGCAATCTGCATAGCGGCTGTAATTCATAAAATACCTATTGCTCACATTCATGGAGGGGAAGCAACATTTGGATTGATAGATGACCCAATACGTCATTCTGTAACGAAAATGTCAGCCCTTCATTTTGCCTCGATTGACTTGTATGCCAAAAGAATCATTCAAATGGGTGAAAAACCTGAAAGAGTTTATGTTGTGGGTGCCATTGGACTTGATAACATAAAGAATATTCCAGTAATGCCCCGTCAAGAACTGTCTGATTATGCTCAAGTTGATTTTAGTGAAAAAATAGCATTGATGACATTTCATCCTGTAACGTTAGATTCCTATGGAAGTGCAGAGCAGCAAATACAAGTAGTTCTGAATGCCCTCCTGAAAACTGATTTAATTGTGTTAATGACCATGCCTAATTCAGACACATCAGGAAATGTGATTTATTTAAAAATTAGAGAGTATGCCCAACAATACCCAAAAAAATTTAGACTGGTAAATAATTTAGGTCAAAAAGCTTATATCAGTGCAATGAAGTATGCAAAATTAATGATAGGGAATTCATCAAGTGGAATTATCGAAAGTGCATCTTTTAAGTTACCGGTTGTAAATATTGGGGACAGACAGTCTGGCCGATATAAACCTGGTAATGTTATTGATTGTGCTTGTATGCCGCAAAAAATAACAGAAGCAATTCATCATGCACTTTCAGATAAATTTAAAGCATCAATTGAGAGTCTGGAATCTCCTTATGGGGATGGACATACTGCTGCACGCATTGTGAATGTACTTAAAGGAATCGATTTTACAAATAAAACACCATTGATAAAGAAAGGGTTTTATGATTTGAAGCGGGAATTGTCACAAATTAACGTACAGAGGGTGAAATGAGAATTGTATTTATTGGTACAGTTGAGTTCAGTTACCATTGTCTTCTTGAAATATTAAATAATCAAGGAAATGTTGTAGGTATTGTCACTTCAAAGAACAAAAAAAATAACAGTGACTATCGTGATTTGTCCCCAATAGCAGACAATAACAATATTCCTATACACTATTGTAAAAATATAAATGATCAGAAATCTATTCTCTGGGTTAGAGAAATGGAACCGGATATAGTTTTTTGTTGGGGGTGGTCTCAACTTGTTAAGTCAGAGTTATTGTCTTTAGCACCGATGGGGGTCGTTGGAGTTCATCCTGCTCTTTTACCATACAATAGGGGAAGGCATCCTCTCATATGGGCATTAGTCTTGGGATTAAAAGAGAGTGGTTTAACTTTTTTCTTTATGGATGAGGGGGCAGATTCAGGACCGATACTTTCCCAAAAGAAGTTTGGAATCACCAATAAAGATACAGCACAAACTCTCTATTCAAAACTAAAAGAATTATCAACAATACAAGTTGCTGAGTTTTTGCCAACCCTCATTGCTGGTAATTATGACACAATAGTTCAAGATTCCGACAAAGCAAATTATTGGCGTAAGCGATCCGTTGGAGATGGTATGATCGATTGGCGTATGAGTGAAGATGCCATCTTAAAGCTAATACGAGCGTTAACAAAACCATATCCAGGAGCTCAGTGTAATTATCAAAATTCAGTTATAACGGTGTGGGGAGCAAGGGCATGTACAAAGAGGCTACCACCAAATATTGAGCCAGGCAAAATTGTTAAAGTTTCAAATGAGGGAAATCCTGTTGTTAAGTGCTTTGACGGTGCAGTGGAAATTATGAATTTTGAATCAGATGTCCAGTTCATTGAAGGAGAATATCTTATATGAATGTATTGGTTATCTCGGTACATCCAGACGATGAAACATTGGGGTGTGGAGGGACACTTCTTAAACACAAGAATTCGAATGATGATGTGTCCTGGTTAATACTAACAGAGGCTTCAGAAAATCTGGGATATTCCAAAGAGTTTCTTACAAAGAGAGTCGAGCAAATTAACGATGTATCGCGTGCATATAGATTTAAGCGAACATTCAATCTGGGATTTCCAACAACCAAACTCCACACCGTAGATTTTAGTGAAATCATCACTAATATTTCTTCAGTTATACAAAAAGTTAGACCGAAAATTATTTATATGGTGAATCGTTCTGACATCCATACAGACCATCAAGTTGCTGCAAAAGCTATTATGAGTAGCACCAAGAGTTTCAGGAATCCGTTTATAAAACGTATTTTAATGTATGAATGTTTATCTGAGACAGAAATGGCACCACCGCTGCCTGAAAATACTTTTGTTGCTCATGTTTATTCGGATATCAGTGATTATATAGATAGAAAAATTGAAATTATGGGTAAATATGAGTCTGAAATACAAGATCCCCCATTACCACGGAGTATTGAAAATATCCGAGCATTAGCTAGATTTCGTGGTGCAACCGTTTCGGTACAATATGCAGAGGCATTTATGCTTTTAAGAGAAGTATTCTGAAAGAACTCATCGGAAAATAATTCCATTAGTGAAGAGATATTGCAAATGGCAAAAAATTAAACGAAAATCGTTACTATTCACAGATAATACAATGGGTAAAACACACTTTTAATCTGACTAAGTTTATCCTTGGTTTTGGGTCCACTTTAAGGGAAATGCTGGAGAGAATATGGAATCATGGTGGAAAACATGGGTTGATGTCAATGCATTGTCAATGGGAAGGAGAGTTGTCCTTTATGGAAGATCTGAGGATTGGATTCCGAAGGCGTTAAAAAAAATCTCCCAAGCTCCCGACTATATAGTTGATCGGAACCCCATTTATATTGATACTACCTATAATGATATTAATGTTGTTTTACCTGATCGACTCCTTGCTGACAAGAAGGGTGAAATATATATTGTCATAACATCAGGTGTCTATGAAGGAATCATAACTTTTCTCGTTGAGAATGGTTTTGAAGCAGGAAGGGATTTTTGTTGTTGCCCTGAATATTATGATTTCTACTTACTGGAAGAGATTAGGAATTATGAGAAATCAGTATTTGTCTCTTGCTCCGACTATCATGACAGAACAATGACTCGATACAGTAGGGCTGGTGGCGGGATTTTTCACTATGCGATTGGCCCTAACACAATTGACCTTCTGGTGAAAGGATCATTTAGGCAAATAGTTGAAACAAAAGACTATATTTATGCCGTTGAGTTTGTGGAGTGTAAACTTTATATTTTTGATAAAAAATTTACAGTACTTGAAAAGAGACCGCTGGATGAGGCGAACTTTTGTGGGGTTGATTATGATCCTGTTCGCAATCTTATTATCCTTGTCAGTGCCAGAAGTGATACTATATCCTTGTATAATGCTTCCGATTTCAAATTGGTAGATCGGGTTTCATTTTCTGATAAAAACCACAGAGATGGCATTACAAGTCAACATCATCTTAATGATGTTTGTATCGATGGAGATTATATCTATGTGTCCTATTTTTCTCTCTCCGGAAATTGGAAATTAAACATTCAGGATGGGGGGATCAGCGAATTCCATATTGATAGGCTTGGAAGTGGTGGGAACGTTGTCGTTAGTGGACTTTGGAAACCCCATAGTCCAAAAATAATTAATGGCGAATTGTGTTATCTGGACTCAATGAGGGGAAAGTTGCATACAGGAAATCAGTTTTCTTCCGGTGAATTCCATGGCTTTGTTCGTGGTTTAACATTTGATGGTCGTTTTTATTACATTGGACAAAGCGAAGATATGTATATAAGTAAGCGTTTTAAAGTGTCAAATAACATTATGCTCAATGCTGGATTCTATCTTTTTGATATGGAAACCAAAGCAAGTAGGTTTTACCCTATGCTGGATAACATGAATATACATGATCTATTAGTTTTGGAGGATGATTGAAATGGACAAGGTAGACGTAATGAGCAAATATTCTCTTCCAAAGGAAGTGGTGTTTTGCAAGAAATGTGTTATGTCAAATCAAAGGCCAAGGATTGTTTTGGATGACGAGGGCATTTGCAACGCCTGTCGTTATTGGGAAAGAAAGGATAGGGTAATAGACTGGGATCTACGAGAAAAGCAACTTGTCGATTTATGTAATCGATTTAGACGAAGTGATGGCCGTTATGATGTTATTGTCCCTTCAAGTGGGGGAAAAGATAGTGTTTTAGTTGCTCATAAATTAAAATACGAATATGGAATGAACCCATTAACAGTAACGTGGGCACCGCATGTGTACACGGAGATAGGGTGGGCAAACTTTCAGGCATTAATCGATTCAGGATTAGACAATGTGCTAGGAACGGTAAATGGCATCGTACATCGTAAATTAACAGCTTTATGTACCATAGAAATGGGAGAACCCTTTCAACCGTTTATTTATGGTCAGGCAACTTTTCCTTTACGGATGGCAATGGCCTATGATGTCGCCTTGATAATGGATGGGGAAAATGGAGAGGCAGAGTATGGGGGAGACCCGACTTCTGAAGAAAAATCTGGTTTTACCATAAAGGATGCTGACGATTATTGGTTCTCTGGCTATGCCTTGGATTATTGGTTAGAAAAAGGCTTCAAAAAAAATGACCTTGTTATGTATATGCCCCCTGGAAAGGAGGAAATGAATACATGTAATATTCAACGCCATTTTTTTAGTTATTATAAAGACTGGCGGCCTCAAGATCATTTCTATTATGCCGTAGAGCATACAGGATTTAAACCTAATCCTCACGGACGGTCTGAAGGTACCTATTCTAAATATGCCAGCTTAGATGATAAAATAGATCCTTTTCACCACTATTTTTCATTGTTGAAATTTGGCTATGCAAGGGCCACCGGAGATGCGGCACATGAAATAAGAGAAGGGTTGATAGAACGTGAAGAGGCCGTGTCACTTGTTCATAGGTATGATACTGAATTTCCACAAATTAACTTTAAATTGTTTCTTGAGTATTGTGACTTTTCCGAGGAATATTTCTGGGAAATATGTGAAAAATGGCGAAATATGAACCTATGGCAACAGCGCGACGGGGAGTGGCAGTTGAAGTGTCAAGTCAAATAATTGTTATAGTGTCGTATGGTTAGGAATTTATGGTTAGTTCTATTTTGAAAATAGCAGGTGCCATGTTCAATACAAAATCCTTGCAAATGTGTGGGTATCACCAATGACAAGAACTATGATAGACAGGCTCAGAGAGGTTCACTTCGAAGAACGTCCTAAGCTCCTTGAGCAGCAGTACACCAAGAATACTACCTTTCTGAAACGTCGTTTTCCCGATATTCATAGGCTTTTCCGTGGTGTTAGCTGTCCATATCGTATTGATCTTACAGAAACGTTCTTAAACCTGGTTCACGTACCAACCGAAACACTTGCTCATCCTGAGATTGGTTTGGATGTCTTTGCTGAGGTCCTTGGAGATTGGGTACATGATACCTGGGTGGATCTGTTCAATTTTAATGTTGTGTCGCCTGAGCAGTATCCCATACACCATCTGCCTTTGAAAGCAATGCATCGCAGTTTGATGACATCCTTTCCTGAATATCCAATCGCTTTTGCTCAGAGAAAAATTAATCTTAAAGAGTTACCAGATGACAGACGTTTCTCACCACCAGTCATCTTTTTGGGTGTTTTTCACGGACTTCATATTGATTACTTTTTATCACGTACCGAGGTTGATTCTCTCCTTTTAGTGGAGCCTGAACCTGAACGTTTTGAGGTATCCTGTTATTTTCTTGATTATGAGGAACTATACAATCGCTATGATAGACTTATGATCTCAATAGGTGATGATACCAATGCCTCCCCCATAAGAAACTTTTTCTCCACATTCAGGGTTACTCCGCAGCTGTGGACAAGGATACTTCCCGGCTATGCATGTGAGGCCAATAAGATCTTTGTCGAAGCCTTTAAAATGCATCAGACCACCTTGAGTAGCGTGATATTTCCCATTGATCATGATTTGCTGGGTGTTCAGCATGCCTTTCAAAACCTAAGGGCTGGCCTGCCACTTCTTAGTAAAATGCCTAAACTCAGTCGACAATCAAAGGTTGTTATTATAGCCACAGGGCCTTCACTTGATGACGATATAAAGTGGCTCAAAAAAAATAGAAACAAGGTGCTTGTTTTTGCAGTGAGCAGTGCCGTGAAACCTCTGTTAGACCATGGTATTCGTCCCGATATCCAGTTCAATCTTGAAACAGAACAGACGGCTTTTTCTTTGATGAATGTTGGAATGGTGCTCGATATACCCTGTCTTGCAAACCTCAACGCCAATCAACAGATAGTAGATTTTTTTCCAGACAATATTTATCTCTGTGCCTCCAGTGATAGGCCCTGCCATGTAGATGTTAAATGTACGTTGCCCGCGATGCAACCTTCCACCACTAACTTTGCTTTTGCCTTTGCATGTGCTTGTTGCCCCCAGGAGATTTATTTGTTGGGTTGTGACTTCGGCTATGTTCATATAGGCGAGCATCATTCCAGGAGTTCTATCTATAAGAAAGATGAGGAACAGATTAGAACGGATACTTCTGGGTTTAGAGAGATGAAACAGGTGCTTGTTCATGCTAACTTCGGTCGAGATAAGGTAATCCAGTCGAATCCTTTCCTATCCCAAGCACGCCTTGCCATGGAATTCCAAATCGGAACCCTAAACCATAAAATTAAAGTTTTCAATTGTTCCAATGGAGCAAAAATTGTTGGAGCCAAATCCAAAAAGACTTGTAAGGTGAAGCTCGATTTTTATAAAGAGAGGAACAGGGATTTAAAGAAAATTTTATCGAGCTTTTCTCCGGCTCAAGAGGATGTTAACTATAGCGCATTTGAGCATGATGGAGCGAAAGTACTTTCTATCTTGCAGGATGATTTATGTGATGGGGTTATTCTTGAGATCTTTGACTGGAGAGGATTCTCTGAGGTAATAGATCAGGTTTTATCGAAAAGTATTAAAAAGGTTCAGGAGAATAAAAATGGTGACAGGGACTTGCGGATGGAAATTTACTCCCGTTATCTTCTTGATCTCCTGGCAATTTGGTATTCAACCATGGTCTTTTTTGATGATCAGAAGAGGGCAGCAGAAGTTTATAGTTTGGGGCTTGCGCTATTCACTACAAAAGTGAAGGAACTGTCATGGGTGGAAGGGTTTGAATCTTTCGAGGAACTTAAAGAAAGAATTCCCGCCCATAACCGTTCAGAGGGGATCAGCTGGAAAAACTTTTTGGAATCCTTCGAAAAACTTGTCCCAAAAGCTATTCGAGACATTCATCACTCAAACAGTACTGTCGATCGAGAGTTATACAAGCAACTCCTGGTAGATCTGGTCTCTTCCTGGTACTCGAGGATGATTTTTACAGAAAAGAAAGGTCCTGATGTCACCTTATGTAAGAAGGGTTTGGGAAATATTAGACAGATGCTGACTCAGTGGGTTGACGTAGAAGGCCGAATCTCTGAGGAAGAGATGAGTAAGCTGTTGTTACTTCTAAAAGCGTCGCTTCAGGAGAGCGCCTGATGGGGGGTCCATACTGGAATATCCCTTGAGACCGGTGAGGCCTCTACCGACTTTTTTTAATTCCTCAGCTAGCATGGCTTTCTGGGTATGTGCCTTCATGGAAATGGTGTCAAATAAATCCACAACTTGCTGAATCAGTACCTGACACTCTTTAATTTTCTCCCAGTCTATTTTGTCGTGATCAGCTCCTTTGAGGGCCTGAAGCATGAGCTCATCCTGACGCCGTAGTTTCTTTTGCTGGGTCTGGAGTTTTTGGCTCTCTTCCAGAACTTCTTCAGGCTGGATGGACCCAAGGTTCTGGGGGAATTTCTGGGCATTTCTCAGTAAGCTTTTGTAACTTTCCAGATAGAAGTCAAGCATAGTATTTGCATCCATGATATCTCTAGGCTGTGGCTTCTCGTTGCGACCCACTACCTGTCTCCTGATTCTCGGTGGTATTTATCTCAATAGCTTCAGCCCAGGTGTTGCGTAAATCCTGGAGCATGTCAACGACGATATCAAGGGGCTCGGTGGTATTTTTGAGGTTAGCCTGTGACAATTCGTTGATGATGTAGTTATAGAGGGCATCGAGGTCAGAAGCAATCTTCCCGCCGACTTTATGATCAAGGGAAGTAGAGAATTCTGATATAATGGCCATGGTTTTACCGATATATCGTCCTTTTATGTCCATATCCTTATCAATAATGCCCTGTTTTGCCTGTTTGGCAAAACGGATGGCTCCATCGTAGAGCATCAGCAGGATTTGTTCCCTGGAAGCTGTAGCAATCTGGTTTTGTTGATATTGGTTTGCGTAGCCATTCATATTAATTTCTTTTCCACAAGTTTTCGAGCCCTGAAAGTGCCTGAGTCAAATAATCTGACTGTGCATTCATACTGCTGACCAGTAATTCCATAGCATTGAATTGACTACGCATGGTTTCTTCACGTTTAGCAAGCCTCATTTCCATCTGTTCAATTCGATCGTCAAGGCGACTAAGGCCACTTGTGATGTTAGTTTCTCGACCGGCAAGCATCCCATCGGTTGAACTAGTCTGGCTCTCAAGATATTCCTGAAAGGTGACTGCAATTCCGTCATCCCCATTGGGGCCGCTGAGGAGCGAAACCACCGAGTCTATATCACTGTCAATGGCAGCGGAAAGGGTGGTGTCGTTTACTTTAATAGTACCATCTTTCTGGGTTTCCAGGCCAAGTTGTGATATGGAACTAAACGATCCACCGTTGGAGAATTGCGTTGTAAGCCAATCCTGAAGGTGTCGCTTCATGGCATTTATACCTGAGTCTCCGGCAAGTACACCACCATCAGTGTCACCAATGGTTGACTGGCTACTGATAAATGAAATAACATCATTATAACCGGTGGCAAAGGCGTTAATTTTTCCTTTAATGGAACTGTTGTCCAGTTCTACTGAAACCTTGGTGGAAACCGAGGCATCAGCCTTTACAAGATTGAGCGTAACTCCGGGGATAGCTTCTTCTATGGTATTTGAAGAATTATAAATATCCAGACCATCCACCTTGATATGGGCCTGGGTGGCGGCTTGTGATTCGGTGAAGGTTCCAAGGCCTACGGTGTCGTCACTGATGGTGAATTCCTGTCCCACTGTATCACCGCTCATTGTGAGCCTGTAGGGATTTGTGGGATCACCGTCATTGACGATGGATGCGCTGACTCCTATGTCTGCGTCATTTATTGCCTGCATAATGCCATCAAGGGAATTATTTACGCCACTTGTTATTGCGATGGTGTGGTCCGTACCATCCACATTAATAGTAATGGTGCCCGCACCAAATGTTTCATCTGTCTTTGAGGCAAACCCGGTGTCACTGTAGTCCTTTTCTACCTGGGCAAGAGCAATAACGTCTACCTGATAGTTTGTGTCAAGGGAAGCGGTATCGTCTACAGATGCAGTGAAGTAGTCAGTGGAATCGGAAGTAACCCTGCGCTGCTGGAGCTGATCCTTATCACCAAGAGTGCCAATGGATGAGGCAAAGGATTTAAGTCTCGCATCCAATTCAGTAAAGGCAGAGAGGCGATTATTCATCCAGGTCTTGTCCGCCTCAAGACGCACCAGTGGTGCCCTTTCTGCGTTCATGAGCTGCTCTATAATACTGTTGGTGTCAAGTCCGGTTGCTAAACCACCAAATGAAATAGCCATAATCCTGCCTCCCAGGACAAATCTGTCCTGTTCGTGTCAAATACTGTTGTTGTTACTTTACGAGGTTGGGAGCTGTTAGCTGACAGTGTCCACTATGTTGCCACGTAAATCCTTTAGATTTGCCATGATATCAATAAGATTCTCAGAAGGAATCTGCCTGATAATCTCATTGGTTTCCTGGTCAACAACCTTTACGATCATCTGATTATTTTCACTCTCAAAGCGAACAGAGTAGAGACCTTCTTCGGTGAGAGCTTTTATCTGACTAATCATCTCTTCCGGAGCAACTTTTTTGGTATCTTCTGAACTGCCACCAGATGTTTCGTTGGCAACAGTTTTCCGGTCAGTTTCGACCTTCTCAGGTGCAAGTGCATTTCGTGCCGTTGTCATAGAACCAGCAACTGCTTCAATAGTCATGTTTTACCTCCATGTAATTCACACTCTTAAAACAAATAGATACATATTAACAGTAAGGCTGTGGGCCGCGAATAACACCACGGCCCACAGGGTAAGGTTATTACAACTTATCCAAGCAGTGAAAGTGCAAGTTGCGGCACTTGATTAGCCTGGGCCAGGATAGAAACACCAGCCTGTTGCAGGATATTATTCTTGGTCATGGCAGAAGTCTCCTGGGCGATATCCGCATCAAGAATCCGTGACCGGGCAGCAGAGATGTTCTCTGAAATATTCTGCAGGTTGGCAATGGTAGACTCAAACCTGTTTTGGATAGCACCGAGATCGCCACGCTGTGAATCGATCTTGCCGATGGCTTTATCGATGATATCTATTGCGGTCTGGGCACCAGCTGACGTACTGATATCAACATCAGAAACAGCTTGCTTGCTTGATGCAAGAGCAACGTTTGCTGCGGCAGTGTTCGTCACAGAACCAGATACTGCAGAGACATCAGAGGAAACAAAGAATGAGTTGGCTGAAGAGAACTCAACCTC
>CAZUPS010000026.1:0-57544 GCA_964621915.1 uncultured Desulfocapsa sp.
CATTAAAATGCTTAATGTCAGGTTCAAGGGTTTTTAACTGCTCCAAAGTCAGGTTTTCTGAAAAACCTTCATTCCAGCCATCAACCAGTTTTTCCTTACTTACCTCATCGTAGAGAATATGCATTGTCATACGTTTACGACCGATGCTATCAAGGATCTCATCGGCCTTAGTGGATGGGTGCTCGAGGTAAAGTTCCGCAATATAGATTTTAAAGAAAAACTTGGAGCGGATTCCGGCCCCATTGAGTTTAAGGTCAGTATTCAGTGTTTCAGGGACAGTTACCCCGGCAATCTCAAGTCCCATTGCCGGGACGGTGAAGCAGAGCAGAAAGAGACAAATAAAAGTTTTCAATTTCATAGGAAAAGCCATATTTTTAAGGTGAAATGAAAGTACTGAAAAGATCATAGTTACCAATGTCCACTATCGTACCAGAATTGCCCCGATTATGACAATTGGAAAAGAGTATTATGAAATAAAATGATTTTTTTTCAGACGGTGCTCACTCTGTGAGCACCTGAGCTTGTTACACTCCTTGTATATTACAAATCAAGGAGGATGAATTGTGAAAGGAAGAAACTATATTAGCAGTAAGCAGTGTGGTCAGGGTATTTACCAAGCACGATCCGGGGGGATAACAGGATTAAAAAAACAGCAAAAAATAAGACGTTTGCTTGGAAGATATCAAAAAGAAATTGATGTGACTCTTGCTGCTACAAGTATTGGCGTTATGTTTTTGACAGGTATTTGGAGTTTTCTTGTGCAGTTGGCGGCGTTTTAGTTTAAGGAAGGGCGGTGGCGGTACTCCATTTTTTTGATATAGAGAGGGCCTAAAAGTGTTGTGATATCCGGTTTCCTAGACTATATTGGGTCTGATACAGAGGGGGGTTTGATGGGGAAATGTTCCCATATATTTGCAGGAGCCTCGTTCTTATTAAGAAAACATATATTTATAAATAAATTACAATTTCCTATCGTATGAAAGAAAAAGTTTTACTCATATCTCCTCAGCCATTTTTTCAATGGCGTGGTTCGCCCATACGGGTTGCCTTTAATGCCATGGCATTAAAGGAGCTGGGCTATAGTGTTGATCTGTTAACTTTACCCATTGGTGAAGAAAAAGAACTGGATGGCGTCAGGATTATTCGGGTTGCAAATCCATTTCGTCTTCGCAATATCCCCATCGGACCATCGCTACCTAAATTGTTTTTTGATTTACTGATTCTTTTCAAGGGAATTGGTCTTTGCCTGAAAAACCAATACAAGGTAATTCATGGTGTCGAAGAAGCTGGGTTTATAGGAGTACTCTTAGCTAAATTGATTCGGGCTCAGGTTATTTATGAAAAACACTCTGATCCTTTTTCCTATAAAAAAGGAATCGTGAAAAATACCTTCCTTCATCTGTATGCTGGTGTTGAATTTATAACAGCAAGAATGTCTGCGGCTGTAATTTGCACAGGACCTGGTCTGGTGAGACAGGTTGAAGCGACAAGTCCCACTACCCGGACCTTTCATATTTTTGATATTCCATCTTCTCTTGTAGAGTTTGAAGATCATAAAGTGGCTGCTGTAAACAAGGAGCTGCAAAAGTCAGAAGATGATGTTTTTATCACCTTTGTAGGATCATTTGCGCTCTATCAGGGAGTGGAATTAATGTTTGCTGCTATCCCACTGGTTGCCGCACAGTGTCCTCAGGCACGATTTCTTATTATTGGCGGGGGGCAAGCGGAAATTGAAACACTTGAAACTGAATTTAAAGCTCAGGGCCTGGAGCAGCGGGTCAGCTTTTTAGGGAAAATAGACCCGGATGCGTTACCGAATTACCTGCGGGCTTCGGATATTCTTTTATCCCCGAGGGCATCGGGAGTGAATAGTCCCTTAAAAATTCTTGATTATATGAAGGCCGGACGAGCAATCGTGGCGACGGATATTCCTTCAAACCGTCTGGTGCTTAGTGATGAGAATGCTATACTGACGGCTCCTAATCCCGATGGCTTTAGCCGTGGAATTAGCCAGCTGGTGGATGACAAACGGAAGCGGCAACAAATGGGGGCAGCCAATTATGAACTCTACCGCAATAAGTATAATTTTGCCCACTATCGTGAATTGATGGCCTCTTGCTATGCTTCTGTTTTGGAAAAGGATTATCAGTTTAAGATAGGGAAGTGCACACGGAAGAAAAAGCCTTTGTTACCACGGTTGGCCAAAGCTTTTTCCTTGATATAATAAGAATTATCCCCATCCATATTTACTTAATCCAAAAAGAGCAGTTCCGATAAAACTATAGGCTGAAAGCAGAAACATACTACAGACAAAGGTTCTGAGCAGTATCTGGTTGTAGAGTGCTTCTGTTTTGACCAGTACCATCCCAAGTATTGCTGTAATCGCAAAGAGATAGCGACCCTGTGCCTGAAAATCAATTGTCCAGGCATGGTAGCAGGCCACACCGATCAAGGCTGCCGAGCAGAGAAGTGCTCCTGAAAATAAGATATTTCCAGACCATCCTCCTCGAATCGCAATAGATATTCCCATAAAGAGCAGGGCTGCAAGGCCGACCATACGCATCATATTGTAATAGTCGTTAGAACTGGCAACCGTCATATATCCATAAACGCCAACGCCAGTTCTAAAAGTTTTCTCTCCCCAGCGGTGCTGCTTAAGAAAGCTCTCCAGATTTGTTCCTCTTTCACGCATTTGAAGATGAATATGTTTGCTGTGTAGTTCGGTACTGGGCTTATAGGTAGGTGCCGCGGTAAGTTCCTGCATGGTACGCATTTGCTCCTGCTTGGTAAATCCATTAACATTCACATCTGCAGCGAGCCGCATGGCAACCAATGAACTGCCAATGCAGGCAATAATGAGTAAACGTTTTACCATTCCTCTAAAGTCTGTAAAGGGTTGGAACACACAACGCCACACAAAGTAGAAAAGAAAAAAGAGAATGAAAAAGTAGAACGGTTTTTTTACAAGAAGGAGCAGGCCAAAGAGGAGCCCAAGTCCAATAATTTTACGAATTGGAATTTTTTTGTGTTCTAAAAAGTGGTTCAGGGCTGAATTTTTAACGACCATTTGTCCAGCAGCAAGTACTGCTGTAAAAAGCGCAAATGCGTCGGAATTTACATAGCTGAAGATGTACCAAATCTGGGGGCTGAGTAACAGGGGGATCAGTAACAGTCGATATTGTACATTTTTAACGGCAAGAAAAGTTAGTATGGAGAAGAGCAGGACGTTGAATAAGCGGAACGTCAGAACAGTGTCCAGGTGAAATATCCCCAGAAGTGATGAGAATTTTCCTGCCAAAAAATAACTGGGTTCTAGTGTATTCAACCTGGAAAAACCATAAATACTATATGTATGTCTGATTTCAGGGCTTTCAACGGCAGGAGGTAGCCAGTTATCTGTGTAGTATTGGACTGCAGAAATGTGAACGATTTCGTCGGGGTGATGGTTTTTCATCGAAATCACCGCCATGGTCAATATCAAACCGAGTGCAAATACCCCACAGTAAACAGTATAGGTGTTATTGGGCCATAGTGGCTGCAGGAGTTGTGGAAGTAATAGGGCTGGGAGCAGTAATAGCAGAAATCGTCCGGTTTCAAAAATCCAGTTGATATTACGTTCTACCACGGGGATATGGAATTGAAATCTGGGATTGCCCCCGGTGGAGGTGACGGCCCAGCCTTTTTCAGAGAATGTGGTGGATTGAACGTCACCAAATGGCCGAAGTTTTTCGAAATCTTCAGCTTTTGAAAACCGTATGGTTGGTATCCCCGGCTGGCGGATTATAATATCTTTCACCAGGATTTCACCAGCCATTCCTGCCGGGTCGATACGCAGACTATCGGCATCGCGAAGATCGTTGATAAAAAAGCTGTACTCTTCAATTCCGGGCCGCATCCGTATCCTGGCCATTTTCTTGTCTGAATAGGATGTCTCTCGTTCAGATGCCCAGTATACTTTAAAATAGGTATGGCCGGGGGACTGAATGCGAATTTCAACATTGGCTCTGTTGAGGTAAAAATGGGAATAGAGAATGGCTGCAAGCAGGCTCATACAAAAAATAAAGCGGTATTTAAATAAATACGTCACAGTGTTTCCACCTTTGTTCACTGATATGGGGACGTTGAAATGAAATAGTAACACTAATCGTAGATTATGAATATACAGCGAATTAGTTGAAAAGGCTTAACTATTTATCTACCTGATGGATAAAATAAACAGTGGCATGGAGTGGTGGCTTTTGGTTCTCTTGCTGCTGTGAAGAGAATTCATTACTTTATCGACCCGATGAGTTAATATGGCGTGGGGATACAGTGCTTGCCTGAATTATAATTGACAATACTATTACATTCTATTTTTTAACAGCTTGAGGATAATATGGCTGAGTTTATTTCCAATGCAACAAACCACACGTTTCATATTCCGGTTATGGGGACAGGTTTTACGATAGATTCACCCTTGAGAGTGGCCAGATATGGTATCTCTTCATCCATATCGCTTGTTGATGATGTTCTGATTGAGCAGATGCGGAAGTTTTATTGCCAGAGGGAAAATGAGCCCTATACAGAAATCCCCAATGACAGTGAAGATGCCCGTGCCAGGCGAATAACAGCTTATTTGAATCTTGTGGATATGCTGGTTGGGCGACAGGTTGTAGCTCTGCAGAGTGCCTCTTTTGAAGAAGGGAGTGAGATGACGAAGTATTACGAAATGCTTCCAGATACTGCACCCCTTAAAAAAACCTACCGTAAAATGCTGAAAACCTCCGATGGTGCAGAGAAAAATGGGCTTCAGGATTTACTCCGTAGCAGTGCTGTTCCCGGAAGCATCGATGTAAATATTATGACCAAACTGGATCGGAATCAGTTTAAGAAAGGAGAGTTACTGCCTCCAATCTATGCCGATGCTATGAGTGCTCTTCGTGGCTTTGCAGAAAGTAATCTGTCTGCTTCAATGGTTTTTTCAGCAGGAATCAATAAACGGCTCTACAGGTATATGACAGAGTTCAAAGATTTCTTTCCGGATGCAAATGGTGAGATGAAGAAAAAGATCATTTTAAAGGTCAGTGATCACAGGTCCTCGGAAATTCAGGGACGTTTTCTCGCTAAGCTTGGCCTGTGGGCATCTGAGTTTAGGATTGAATCCGGGTTGAATTGTGGTGGGCATGCCTTTGCATCCAAGGGCTTTTTGCTGGGTGTTGTTTTAGAGGAATTTAAAGAAAAAAAGAAGGCATTATTGGAAAAACTTGTTCCTATGTATGCCAAGGCTCTTTCAGCAAAGGGAGAGTATGCTGGTACGTTGCCTGAGGATTTCCGGGTGACGGTACAGGGTGGCGTCGGCACTGCCGCGGAGCATAATTTTTTATTAGACTACTATGGAGTAAACAGTGTTGGTTGGGGCACGCCCTTTATGCTTGTTCCGGAAGCAACGCTTATGGATGATGTGAATATAAAAAGACTGAGTGAGGCCTCTGAGAAGGATGTTTTTCTCAGTGATGCTTCTCCTTTGGGCGTTCCTTTTTGGAATTTACGCACATCCACCAGCGAAGAGGGACGGCGTGCCCGTATTGAAGAGGGAAAGCCCGGTTCATCATGTCCGAAGGGGTTTGTTAGCTTCAGTACAGAGTTCACTCAGAAACCCATATGCCTGGCTTCCCGGGCCTATATCAGGAAGAAACTCGAAGTCCTTCCCGGTGAAGGCTATTCTCCAGAGGCCTATGATATTGTAAAAGAACGAATTCTTGCCAAGGCATGCATTTGCCATGAGCTTGGCGGTAACGCAACTGTTCCTCTTGGAATTGAACCGGATGCCAATGCAACTGTCTGTTGCGGACCGGGAATTGTTGATTTTTCTAAGATTGCCACACTTCAGGAAATGGTTGACCATATTTATGGACGTATTTCACTGCTCACATCAACCGATAGGCCGCATATGTTCGTTAAAGAACTGGGGTTGTATGTTGATTACCTGAGAAAGGAGATTGATAACTTTCCGGCAGGGCTTGCTGTTAATAGTGCTTCTTTTCTGGAGGGGATGAGGGAGAATTTGTTTAAAGGTATAGAGTATTATCAGTCGCTTTCAAGTGAATTTGTTGAAGATTCTCGTGAATCCTTTCTTGCAGGACTTCAAAAAATGAAGACAGCCTTAGAGCCGCTTTTTCTTGAGAAAGCGGAAGTGTGATTTACTCCTTCTATTCACAAGAAACAGTTTCCGTATTGACAGGAAACCGTTTCTTATAGAAGGGAGACGTAATTAGCTATGAAAAACAATACCCTTTCCGTTTGCTAGACCTGCAAACGTGGACGGTTTGCCTGTTGGCGCCGTGCCTGTTCTAGGCGTTCAGCATCGGTAAGGGGTGGCTGATTATTTCTTTTTTCGTTTTTGTTCCAGTTCTCTCCCAGAAGATTAGATGGTTGAAAAAAACAGTACCAATCTTCTCTTTTTCCCTGCTGGTTTCCCTTGTCGTATCGACCTTTGCCAAAGCGCTCAACAGTTGTGGATACAAGGTGGATGCTTCCAATAAGTCCTACGGTGGCTGCAAAAAGTGTTAAGGGTTCCATGGTTGTACTCCTTTCTATTGATTGATTAAATATTATAAACGTGAACAGTGAAGATCAAAAACCGGTACATGGGGACGCTGCTGGTCAGCAGTAGCAGCTTGTCCTTCAGGTTTGCTTAAGACATATCGAATTCCAGCATCGGCAGCACTCACCCGAGCAACAACCTCTTCGGGTTTTGCTATGTCCATAATATGCTCAACCTTAATTCCCTGAGCTTTGGCCTGGATGGTGAATCGTTCTGCATTCTGTTTGGCCATATCAACAAATCGGTCACTTTCCCGCTGCAGTCTGTCACCTGAGAACTGCAAAGGTTTGTCAGTGACATCAAGGGCGATGATTTCGCAATCAAGGCGCTGAGCCATTTTCAGGGCATAGTCTGTTACCTGTGGCATATACTCCCCATCCTGAACCATCAGTACTTTTGTTGGGGCATTGTTTTGGTCAACCATTCTGCCCAGAGCTTCAGTTGCACCAGAAGGACTGCCGGCTGCCATGGCACCCATGTCCACGCTCTGCTTTTTGATCTTTTGTACATCTACGCCTTTATTTTTTTTTTTTGCTAATCCAAGCCAGTCAGTGAATCCCATGATGTTCTCCTTAGTATTGTGGGTGAATATTTCTTTGTCGTCGTTCTGTCTGTAACATTGCATATGGTGTGCCAAATAGGATAATTTGTTTATAGGTAGTAATATCAATTGATTAGGTGCTATACGTATACGTGGAGTTCTTTGTCTCGATGGGAGGATCAGGTGATCATTGCAGCTTGCAACAATTTTTTCGGATGCAGTGAGTGGGAAAGGATTATTTTCAGGATGAAAAAACGGGACCTTGTCAATTAAGTAAGTGTATTTACAAGTAATTGTTTGGGTGGTGTTGCTGGAAGGAAGGGGGTGTTGCAGGATGAAACTGCGTAACAGAATGCAACAACAGCAATCAAAGACTTTGCTATAATAAAAAGGCTCCGCAAAAGAAGAGAATCTTTTGTGGAGCCAGGGAAATCGTTTGTTGTATTGGGAATACTCTTACTGAGTAGTGAGCAGGTGGGGAATAGCTTCGTCTAATGTATGAACATAGACTAGTTCCAGGTGTCCAATAACATCGTCACCTAGTGAGGCTGCATCCTCTTGGTTTTCTGCAGGTAGAACAGCCTTGGTGCAACCGGTGCGAACGGCAGCCAGGAGTTTTTCACGAATTCCACCCACTGGTAGAATATAGCCGGTCAGGGTCATCTCACCAGTGATTGAAACCGTACGATGTACCGGACAATCGGTGAGCAGAGAAATCAGGGCAATAGCAATGGCCAGCCCAGCAGACGGGCCATCTTTTGAAACTGCACCGGCTGGGAGATGGATATGGATGTCAGAATCATCGTAGAAATCAGGATCGATGCCCAGTTGCTTGGTATTACTTCTGATATAACTAAGAGCCGTCTGAGCTGATTCTCGCAGCACCTCCCCCAGTGACCCTGTAAGGATAAGATTGGTGTTACCCTTCATCCGTAGGGCTTCAATAAACATAATTCCGCCACCAAACTGGGTCCAGACAAGACTGGTTACAACGCCTGTCCTGTCCTCTCCTTCGGCTGCCTCTTGCCGATACTTACGCGGTCCGAGTAGAGATGTAATCATACTTTCATCTATCTCCGGCAGGGATGTTGTGTCATTCTGGAGAACCTGAAGGGCGAGTTTACGGCAGATAGTTCCAATTTCCCGAGTGAGCCCCCGTACTCCTGATTCCCTGGTATACTCTACGATGAGCTTTTCAAAGGCCTGGTCATTGATTTGCGGATTAATATCACTGAGACCATTGGCAGCCACCTGTTTTGGGAGCAGATATTTTTTGGCAATAACCAGTTTTTCCTCCAGGGAATAACTGGAAAAATCGATGATCTCCAGTCGATCCAGCAGGGGACCAGGCAGTTTGCCGATATCATTTGCCGTTGCGATAAAAAGGACACCGGAGAGATCAAAGGGGATATCAAGATACTGATCGCTGAAACTTCCGTTCTGTTCCGGATCAAGGACTTCCAAAAGAACAGAGGCCGGGTCGCCGCGAAAATCCTGGCCGATTTTGTCAATCTCATCGAGCATGATACAGGGGTTATTCACTCCGGCCCGTTTGATTTCACTTATAATACGCCCCGGCATGGCACCCACATAGGTTCTTCGATGGCCGCGGATTTCAGCCTCATCGCGCAATCCCCCCATGGACACGCGAATAAACTCCCGACCAAGGGAAGTCGCCACAGACTGCCCTATGGAGGTCTTTCCCGTCCCCGGAGGGCCAGCAAAGCAGAGTACTGGCCCCTGACTAATCTGCAGTCTTTTTTGTTTTTGAAGAATCTCCTCCACCGTTTCTTTCAGTTTATCCAGCTGAACCGGTTTGGAGAGATAATGGGTCGCTCCCTTTCGCATGGCATCTACGGCATTGGACACCGTTGCATATCCAGTGACCATAATCACACTGGTTTCAGGAGAGACCTTACTGATCTTGTCAATCAGAGTGAGCCCATCCATCTTGTCCATTTTCAGATCAGTGATCATTACATCAAAATGTTCACTCTCTTCAACCTGCTGTAGAGCATCTATTCCATTTATAGCGACCTGTACGGTATGACCAAACCCCGCAAAATAGAGCTGGAGATTATTGCGGGCAACTTCCTCATCATCCACGATCAGTATCCTGGACTTTTGCTGATTCTTGAGACTCTTTGCCGCAAGGTATTCCAGGATACGCGTTTTGACAGCATCAAGGCCATAATGATGCGAGGCCATGATAGTTTCGGCTCGCTTAAGATCAAGGTTATCCTTGGTTTCCTTGAACCACGGCAGAGAGAGGATTAATTCGATGTAGGTGACCCCTATAGAGAATTCAGCAACAAATGGATCAATTTTCCCAAGGCGTTCCATTTCCGTTGCAACTTGACGGGCAGCATAGAGTGGCAAATCAGTATCGGCCACTCTGGCTTTCAGATCATCAATCTGCCGGGAAGTGGCTGGTTTGTCAGCCACGGGTAGGGTCGATTCAGGTTCTTTTTTTGAAAAAAAGCTCATTACTGTTTGGCAACTGAATGACAGCTGCCCCTCTTTATAGTGATGGAATCCTGCAAAAGTTTTACTGACGGTCATAGGGTTGAATAAGAATCTCAGCAGGAATATGAAGATACTTGTTGAGGTTACGAATCATTCGTAAAGAAAGGGCCTGTCGTCTCTTCAGTATTGCGCTGACATTGCCTGAGCTGCCTATATAAATTTTCAAATCCCTGTTACAAAGCCCTCGCTCATGCATAACTTTCTTAAGATGGGTGATGGGGTCGGGCAGTTGTTTTTTCTTTTTGGCAGGTTGGCTGGCACGGACAGCGGAGAGGAGCGTGCTGTCCATATCCTCCGTTCCTGCTCCAAACTGATTTGTGTAAAGCTGTCCCATAACTTCTTCGGGTATACTGTATTCCATGATATCCCTCATTAAAAAAGACGACTGTTTAATAAAATGTGACAATAGATACTTGCTCCGTAGCCAAGAGCTACAATCGGTGTCCATTTGAGATGGGCGCCAAAGGTATAAGTGCCTCGTGCTGTGCCCATAAGAGCCACACCGGCGGCCGAGCCGATGGAAAGCAGACTTCCACCAACTCCAGCCGTCAGGGTGACCAGCAGCCATTGACCAAGAGACATGGAGGGATCCATGGTCAAGACAGCAAACATAACGGGAATATTATCAACAATGGCCGAGAGAATACCCACCAAGATATTGGCATTGGTGGCACCGAGCCCATCATACATCTGGTGGGAAACCAGGGCCAGGTAGCCAAATTGTGAAAGTCCACCAACGCAGAGAATCACCCCATAAAAGAAGAGAAGGGTATCCCACTCGGCATGGGCCACTCGTTGGAAGATATCAAATGGGTCTTTATCACAATTGCTGGCAATTCCCAGTGGTTTATCGTACTCAAGGGACCGTTTTTCTTTGATTTTGATATAATAGGAGAAAAATCCCAGATAGGACAGACCCAGCATCATTCCTGCTGCTGGAGGAAGGTCAAGAAAGTTGTGAAAAGAGACAGCGGTCACAATGGTTAGAAGAAAGAGAAATATAATGCGTCTGGCACCAAGTTTCATAGATACAGCTTCACCGAGTGCCTCCGGTTTTTCTTTAGCGACAAAGAGACTCATAATAATTGCCGGGATCAGCCAGTTGACCAAGGCTGGTACAAAAAGGTAGAAAAACTGGCCAAATGTTGCCTGCCCCTTCTGCCACACCATAAGGGTGGTAATATCACCAAAAGGAGAAAACGCGCCTCCCGCATTGGCCCCTACTACGATATTGATACAGGCGAGAGCAATAAATTTTTTATTGTTCGGAGCTACTGCCATAACCACAGCTCCCATGAGCAGGGCCGTGGTCAGATTATCGGCAATTGGTGAGATGAGGAAAGCCAGTACACCGGTAATCCAGAAAATTATGCGCAGGGAAAATCCCCTGGAAACAAGCCAGGAGCGCAGGGCCTGAAAGACATTTCGTTCATCCATGGAGTTGATATAGGTCATCGCTGCAAGCAAAAAAAGTAGCAATTCGGCATATTCGGTAATGTTATTAATAATCGCATTATGCGCCTCTTCAGCCGGGATACCCGCCATACGATAACTGATGGCAAGAAGTACCCAGATAAGGCCTGCTGCCATCATCACCGGCTTACTCTTACGCAGGTGAGTCTGTTCTTCAAAAATGACGAGAAGATAGGCAAGGGCAAAAAGGCCAAGAGCACCATACCCGAGAATTGTGTTGGTAAGGCTCACTGCCGTCTCCCCTCCACCGTGGCCGGAAGCAAAGGCCTGAGCAACTCCACCAAGCAAGGTGACGCAGCATAAGAGAAATATTTTCATTTTAGATTTCCTTCTATTTTGAATAATCAATGAGTGGTCACCAAAACAGTGATTGCCACTCATTGAAGTTTTGTTTACAGCCCGTAAAAAAGGGATATTGCCGCCATCATCACCACCAGATAAAGAATGGTCATTCCGGCACCGGCTCGGAAATAATCCTTCGTCTTATAGCCGCCCGGACGCATGATCAGAGCATTGACCTGATGGGTGGGCAAAATAAAGGTGTTTGAGCAGGCAACCGCAACCACCAGAGCAGCAATCCGAGGATCGGCCCCTGCTGCACTTGCCATATTCATGGCGAGCGGCACCATCAGAACCGTTGCTCCGACATTGGAGGCAACAAGGGTGAAGAACGAGGTCAGGATTGCAATCACAGTAAGAAGAACAAGAGGGGACACGGTTCCCAGGCCCCCCATAATGGTTTCGGCAATAAGATTGGCGGCTCCGGTCTTTTCAAAGGCAATCCCTAAGGGAATAAGGCCGCCAAGGAGAAAAACTGTCATCCAGTCCACAGAATCATAGGCCTCATCAATGGAAAGCACATTGCTCAACACCATACCCATGGCTCCAGCAAGCAGAGCAATGGAAAGCTGTACATGAAAACCAAGGATCATCACCAGGGCCAGCACCAGACTGCCGACTGCAAACTTGACTTTATCTGTACGAATAATTTCTCCCTGCACCGCTTCGGTAAAGGCAAGGTCAGTACGCTCCTTCAGGTAATGAAACTTTTCCCAGGGACCCTGTAAAAGTAAGGCATCACCTGTTTGTAAAGTCATTGTTGAAATATCACCAACATAGGTTTTGTTATTTCGAAATACGGCCAATGGCGTGACATCATTTTTTTTTCGGAAGGAGAAACTACGAAGAGTACTGCCGACTAACTCGGAACGGGGAGTAATAATGGCCTCCATGATCCCGGCATTATTTGGAGAAAAGCTCTCTGCAAAGACTTCCAGATCTTCTTTGATCTGCCAATCAAAGGATTGAGCCATTTTCGCAACCAGATCCGATGGACCCTCAACGATAATGGTATCCCCACTCTGGATGGAATCAGAAAAATCAGGAGTAGAGATCGTTGCGCCACCCTTTGAGGCAATGGCAAGTATGCTTGTGAAGAAAATCGGTCTTATTTCCAGTTCTTCAAGTGTCTGGGGCCTGCTAAAGGATTCAGGGATCTGGATTTCAAAAAGATTGCCAATGTCATGGTAGGTTCTTTCCAGTTCCTTGGACATGGGCCCACTCCCAGCCTCCTCACCTCCACCTGAGGGAAGAATAAAACGGCCAAAAAGAACAAAGTAGATCAGGGCCGCGACAATCAGAGCCAGGCCGATGGGGGTTACCGAAAAAAGACCGAAGGGTTCTACATTGGGATCGGAGATCTTCATTACATCGTTCATCAAAATCAGCGGACTTGATCCGATCAGAGTAATACATCCGCCAATGATGGCACAAAACCCCATGGGCATGAGAATCCTGGAAACCGGGATGTTGGTCTGGCGACAGATCCGTTTGGTGGCAGGCAAAAACAGGGCGGCAGCCCCGATGTTCTGCATAAAACTTGAAATAAAGGCCACGGTACCTGAGATGAGGACCATAATCCTGGACTCACTCTTGCCAGCAAACTTAAGAAGCACACGGGCGAGTGAGTTCATGGCTCCTGTCTTGTCCAGTCCTGCACCGATAATAATAACGGCAATAATTGAAACAACGGCATTACTTGAAAGCCCGCTAATAGCCTCTTTTGGAGTAACCAGTCCCAGTAGAGGGAGAATAATCATCATGATGATGCCGACCACATCGACACGCACCCATTCAAAAATAAAGAGTAGAATTGCCAGGCACAATACAGCCATGACTAAAATTATAGGGAGAGTCATTTGTTTTCCTTAATATCCTTTGTTGATGTTGTTGATTACTGTTACAGCAACAGTGCATCTTAGTATTGGTGAAGATCACAGATCCATATTTTTTCCTACAGGGACGGTGGACCGGTGGCATAATGACAACCTGCTAGAGATACCGGAACAACTGTTGTTCTCTCCTTTTCTTTCTTTGTTTCCTGCTTCATCTTTCTCCTCCTCAAAAAAGAAATGGACTTATTGTGGATAGTTTGCTGTTTACAAAATGCAACCTGTATGCCGTTTTTCATCAGAGTAGATGAAATTTGTTTGTGAAGTATGTTTCTATTCTTAAGTGGACCTGAAGAAGAGTGGGAACACGTGACTGTTGCAGGATGTAACGATTTATGGAAGGGCGGGAAGACTATGCAGCAGAAAAAAATCAGGGAAATCTTTACAAGAATAAAGGGAGATATAGCTTTCCCTTTAGTAGCGGTGTTGCGTTTCGCAATATTACATCTTGCAACATTGTTGCGTGTGTGCAACAGTTTGTGGATAGGCAGTTACAAGAGTCGTACGTACCCAACTCACTTTGCAATGAGCAACACTGGGAGAACGACAAGAATAACATTTTATTTTTCATTTGGTCTTAAATTTGCTTCTTAAAGAAAAATGGAACGCACACTTCTTTCAACTTTCGGTGACAAATGAATCAGTTCTTTTTCAATACGTCAAAAGCTAAACTGCGTAGCGCCTTTGCATTGGGTGTCTTTTTGCTCGACTTATACGGGAGTGAAAGAGTATGTCTGCTTTAAATCTGCGCCAGAAGATGATTGGTTTGTTTTGTCTTCATCTGTTTTTTTACGTCATCGTTGGAGTCACCTTTATAAAGGATTTTGATCTGTTTAACGATGATGTCACCCTGCTTATGCATGCTGGTGATCTCAGCAATATCAGTCTTGAAATACGCCGTTATGAAAAAAACTTCATTATTCGCCACGACAATGAGTCCTTCACCAAAGTTCTTGAATATATAGATGAAGCGCAGCAATTTGTTCCCCAGGTTATTGGTGATTTGAAGATCATGCCGCAACCAACACACCTGGAAAATCTTACCGTTAAACTCACAGAATACGAAAAGACTTTCAAAAGCTTTAAAGAACAATGTACTACCGGCCAGGATAGTGATGTCTGTCCCTTGCGTGATGCAGTTCGTAGCCTGGGACAGGAACTTGTCACCATCACTGAAGATCTGGTGCTTTTTGAACACCACAAAATGACAGCCTTTATCGAGAAGTTCACCAATCGGCTTGTAAAGACAATCTTTTTTCTCGTACTGTTGTCCATCTTCACTATCACTCTTCTTTATACCTTAATTGTCAAACCATTAAAGAAAGTAGAGAATGCTGCACTAGATGTTTCTAACGGCACCTTTTCCATGCTGCCCGTTGATGATAAAGAAGGCGAGGTTCGCAGTGTTTTGCGTGCCTTTAATAAAATGGTCACAGAAATAGAAGAACATCAAGAACAGCTTTTTCAGGCCAAAAAACTCTCTTCAATCGGAACACTGGCTTCAGGTACAGCCCATCAGATAAACAATCCTCTAAATAATATTGCAACCTCCTGTCAACTTGCCCTTGCTGATATTGGTGATGATCAAGAGACACTAGTGGGAAAGATGCTTCGGACCATTGATCAGGAAACACAGCGTGCCGGAGAGATTGTCCGCGGTCTACTAGAATTTTCCAGGGCGCAGAGCTTTTCCTCGCAAAGCTATCAGCTTGCAGAAATTGTAACCAAGGTTAAACGGCTTGTTGCCAGCGAAGTTTCAACTGGCATCACTTTAAATACTGATATTCCGGAAGATTTACTTATCTATGTGGATGTGCAAAAGATGGTAGAAGCACTGCTGAATCTGACCATAAATGCAATCCAGTCCATCCCGGAACCACCGGGGAGTGTCTCTATCAGAGCAGAAAAGGATGCAAAACAGAAAAGCGCTATTATCACCGTCGCTGACACAGGAACGGGAATCGACAAGGAAAATCTGACTAAAGTTTTTGATCCGTTCTTCACTACCAAAAATGCAGAAAATGGTACGGGACTGGGGCTGGCAGTTGTCTACGGCATAATAAAAAAACAGAAAGGATCGATAAGAGTAGAATCAACAAAAGGCAAAGGTACCAATTTTATCATAACCTTACCGCTCTACTCCGCATCCATTGATCAAGAGTTGTTCAATAAGCATTCACTATCCGGGAAAATCAATGTCTGAAAAAAACGATATCACTATTCTACTGGTTGATGATGAGGAAATAAACGTCCAGAATGTTGGTCATTTCCTTGATCACAATGGGTTTCTTGTAACAACTGCAACAAGTGGTAATGAGGCCCTGAAATTACTGAGTTTATCCCATTTTGATCTAGTCATAACTGATTTGAAAATGGGAGATGTTGATGGTGTTCAGGTAATGAATGTGGCCAAAGAACTTCATCCTGAGATTGAAGTTATTATTGTCACTGGTTATGCAACGGTTGATTCAGCCGTTGATGCCATGTCACAGGGGGCATTCTATTATCTTCCCAAACCAATCAAATTAAAGGAACTCCATGCTCTGGTCCTGAAAGCCACTGAGAAGACATTGCTACGCCGGGAGATTGGCCGCCTTAAACAACGTATTGTGTCACAGGAGGGGACAACACAGTTTATTGGTAAAAACCCAGCAATCCTGAAGCTTAAGGATTCCATCGCTCATTTTGCCCAGCTTGACTGTAATATCCTGATTACCGGTGAAACCGGCACAGGTAAAGAGTTGGTGGCTAGAACTATTTATGAGTTGAGTCCCAGGTCTGAGAAGCGTTTTCTTCCAATCAACTGTGGTGTAATGACTGAAGAGCTGATGGGCAATGAGCTCTTTGGGCATGAAAAAGATGCCTACACCGATGCCGGAGGGTTGCGTAACGGGCTTCTTGAATCAGCCAACGGCGGAGTTGTCCTTTTTGATGAGATCGGAGAGATGCCGCTTAGCATGCAGGTGAAATTATTACGAGTGTTACAGGAGAAAAAAATTATCCGAGTGGGTGGCACCAAAGAAATAAAAATAGATGTTCGTCTGTTGGCCGCCACCAACAGAGATCTCAAGGAAGAGGTGCAAAATGGAACATTTCGCCAGGACCTGTACTATCGACTCAATGTTATCAATCTTCATATTCCGCCGCTTCGGGACAGAAAAGACGATATTCCCCTGCTGGTCAATTATTTCCTGGCCAAGTATTCTCTGCCAAAGGAAAAGAACAAAAATGTTTCGCCAGAGGCCCTTCGTCGGCTCCAGGAATATGATTACCCTGGCAATGCAAGAGAACTTGAGAATGTCATAGAGCGCTCACTTGCCCTTTGTGATGATTCTGAGATTCAACCACATCATCTTCCGGAGGATCTCAGTAAGGCCCAACCCTTTCATCTCCCAGCTGTTCAGACAGGACAAGTAAGCAAGAGTCTGGAAGAAAATGAACGGGAATATATTTTCTCAATTCTAAGAAGCGTTGGCGGCAATAAGACAAAGGCCGCCAAAGTCATTGGCATTGACAGGGTTTCTTTATGGAGAAAGTTGAAAAAATATGAAAAAAACGGAATTGATGTTGGGTAAAAGGTGTAATAACAACGCCTTAAGTTCTATTTGCTTGGGGTGTTGACCAGTCTTCTTCTACCTGTTTTTATTTTGGCGTCGGTTTTTTGCTGCAGAGGTCTTTTTGGGTACAGCGAAAGACCCTGTAGGAAATACCGTAGAAACTGATCTCCGCACTCCTGATAATGCTTGTGGTTTTTACGTCTGAAAAAAGAAGTGAGCTCTGATTTGGAAATTTCCATTTTGGAGAGCTTAAAGACTTCCAGCATGTCCACTTCCTGGTACATAAGAGCTATACGAATTTTCCGTAACACATCATTATTGCTGAGTGTTTCAGGAGCAGGTACCGGAGGTTTATCTGAAGGTCCCCTGTAGAAAATAATCAGCCCATTTAGAAAGGAATTAAGCAGAGCCTGGGAACAGAGTACGAACTCTTTCTCATCTTCTTTTTTTAGCAGGGTATAGAGCTTTATATCCTGCAGGCTCGGGTCACCTGCCTGAAAGATCTGTTTCATATCCTTGTCTTTCAGGTCGAGGCTGTAACGGATCTTTCGCAGTATGTCGTTAGTAAGCATAGGGTACCTGTTACTCTTTTGTTTCTTTCCAGTCTGGGCGCAGATATAGCTCGGTGAGCTGTTTTCTTGATACTCCTGCAGGTGCCTCGGTAAGAGGACAGGTCGCACGCTGGGTTTTTGGGAAGGCGATAACGTCACGGATGGAATCGCTACCGGTGATAATCATCAGCAGACGATCAAGACCAAAGGCCAGTCCGCCATGCGGTGGAGCACCAAGTTCCAGTGCCCGGAGTAGAAATCCAAACTTATCATTGGCCTCTTCTTCACCGATATCAAGAGCTTTCAAGACCTTTGCCTGAATATCCCGCTGGTGGATACGAATGGAGCCACCACCGACTTCTGTACCGTTCAGTACCAGATCGTAGGCCTGTGAGTAGACTGATCCCGGATCAGTTTCAAGTTTGTCAAGATCTTCGTCTTTCGGAGCGGTGAAGGGATGGTGAAGGGCCTGAAAACGTTTTCTGTTCTCGTCATATTCCATAAGTGGAAAGTCAGTAACCCAGACAAAATTAAAGGTTTTCTTATCCAGCAATTCAAGTTTGCGGGCAATTTCCACCCGCAGTTCACCAAGTACCGGGAATACTACAGATGCTTTGTCGGCACCAAAGAGGAGCAGGTCGCCCTCTTCAGCATCCAGAGCTTTGGTCATGGCAGCACGTTCTTCATCGCTGAAAAATTTGGCAATAGGAGACTGCCATTCGCCGTCTGCTTTCATTTTTACCCAGGCAAGTCCTTTGGCACCAAATTGAGCGACATACTCTGTGAGCCTATCAAGTTCCTTGCGGGAGAAGGTGGCACAGCCCTTGGCATTAATGGCGCGTACGGTTCCATCACCGTCGGCAATGGAGCGGAAAACTTTAAATGAACAGGTTTTGGCAATCTCAGAGAGATCTACAAGCTCAAAGCCGAATCGGGTATCGGGCCGGTCAGTACCAAAGCGATTCATGGAATCATCATAGCTGATTCGCTTAAATGGTGGGGCCACATCAATATCCAGGGTGTCTTTAAAGAGCTTGGATATCATACCCTCGGTGATTTCGATAATCTGCTCCTCGTCCATAAAGGAGAGTTCCATATCGATCTGGGTAAACTCAGGTTGACGGTCGGCACGTAGATCTTCATCACGAAAACATTTTACAATCTGATAGTAGCGATCCATTCCGCCAATCATCAATAGCTGTTTAAAGAGCTGTGGAGACTGGGGCAGGGCGTAGAATTTTCCAGCGTTGACCCGGCTTGGTACCAGATAATCCCGGGCACCTTCAGGGGTTGAACGGGTGAGCATGGGAGTTTCCACTTCCAGAAAGTCATTGTCATTCAGATAGGTGCGTAAAGATTGTACAGCTTTATGGCGCTGGTACAGTTTTGCAGCCATCTCCGGACGTCTGAGGTCCATATAGCGATATTGAAGACGGATATTATCAGAGATCTCACTTTCTTCATCGAGTGGGAACGGCGGTGTTTCTGAAGTATTGAGGATGCGAAGCTCATCAATAAAGACTTCGATCTCACCGGTGTCTAACTTCTTATTGGCCATTCCGTCGAGTCTGGCTTCAACCTTGCCGCGAATGGCAATAACCCATTCACTGCGAAGCTGGTGTGCCTTATTGTGGACTTCGGGGTTGACCTCGGGGTTAAAGACGATCTGGGTCAGCCCATGGCGGTCACGGAGATCGATAAAGATGACTCCGCCGTGATCGCGTCTGCGTAAAACCCAGCCCATAAGGATAACTTCATCGCCGATATTGGCACTAGTAAGATCGTTGCAAGAATGACTTCTTCGAAGGCTGCCCATTGATTCCATAATTTTTTTATAGGGAAATGCTTTGCAGCACCCCATTTTCGTTCGTTTAGGTTGTGGCGTATAGGACTACTATTACGCCACTACCCAAACGGACGAACCTGAGGCACTGCAAAATATTTCCATTCCGTGGTATTATTATATGTTAAAGTTTGTTTGTGTCAGTTTTTTTCAAAGGTTTGCACTCACCAACAAGGAATTGGGTTAATTCAATAATTCCAGCATTGATTGCAATATCCTGCTGTTCCTGGGTCTCCATATTTCTCAGTACCGCCTGGCCCTGTTCCAGTTCATTTTCACCAACAATGAGAACATACTTCGCATGTACTTTGTTCGCCTGTTTCATCTGGCTCTTCAGGCTGCGTCCTTCATGATCCATGGCGGTAAGTAGGCCTTTTCGGCGCAGGCTATGAACCAGTGGAAAGGCAAATTCAGATGCTTTTTCACCAAGCCCTGCAACAAAGATATCTATTGGGCTGCTCTCTGTTACTTCTTCCTTTTGCTGCAGAAGAAGAACCAGCCGCTCCATACCCATAGCAAAACCAATACCCGGAACCTTGGGACCGCCGAGTTTCTCCACCAGACCATCATAACGCCCACCGGCACAGACTGCAGCCTGGGCACCGAGATCTTCGGTGGTGAATTCAAAAGTGGTACGAGTGTAGTAATCAAGGCCGCGAACCATGAATTTATTCAGATTGTATTGAATATCAAGCTGCTGCAATCCATTCTGAACGGTTGTAAAATGTTCTGCACAGTCCTCACAGAGATGTTCCTGAATGGATGGTGCCTCTTCAACCTGTTCTCTGCATTTCGGATTTTTGCAGTCAAGTACGCGTAGTGGATTGGTTTTGCTGCGTCTTGCACAGTCCTCGCAGAGGGCTTCCTTACGATCTTCAATAAAAGCAAGCAGGGCTTCGCGGAACCCTGGGCGGCAAACAGGACAGCCAAGAGAGTTTATCTCAAGACTGACGTTTACACCAAGTTCTTCAAAAAGCATGGCTCCCATGGCCATGAGTTCGGCATCAACTCGTGCGTTGGGAGTTCCAAGTACTTCAACATCCATCTGGTGAAACTGGCGTAATCGTCCCTTTTGCGGACGTTCGTGGCGAAACATGGGGCCGATGGTGAACAGTCGCTGGATCGGTTTCTGGACATGCAAACCATGTTGAATATAGGCACGAAGCAGAGATGCAGTCGCTTCCGGACGCATGGTGATCTGTTTGTCGATAAAGGTGTACATCTCCTTTTCAACGATATCGGTGGCCTCACCAATGGAACGAGCAAAGAGTTCTGTCTTTTCCAGTATCGGCATCCGGATTTCGGAGAAGTTGAAACGTGAGAAAACACTGCGGGCAGTTTTTTCCACTTGTCGCCACAACTGCACTTCGTCGGGTGTGATGTCTTTAAAGCCGTTAAGGGCCGATATTTTCACTGCAATTCCTCCGGGAGATTTCTTTATAAAAAAGTATAAAATAAAACGTAATTACGGGATAATGTCAAGCATATGTAGACACTGTGGGGAAAAATCGACATTTGAGGATGATTTTACTTGTATTTGGGGCAAATCTGAGTTTTTGACCCTTGGGGTACGACCATGCTTCTTGACAAATAATCGGAAGCAAGTCATTATTACCTGTCCTGTTCGTCCATAAGATTATTTAAAGAAAGGGAATTTTCCCCGCATATGACTTTTTCAAACGACCCCCTAATTATTACTGAGGATGATCATCCTATCCGTCATCATATGATAGATAAGGATGCGATGAAGGTGCTCCGAGTACTGCGAGACAATGGCTATGCCGGGTATCTGGTGGGAGGAGGCGTTCGCGATCTTTATCTGGGTAAGGCTCCAAAGGATTTTGATATTTCCACCGATGCAAGACCTGGTCAGATCCGTAAACTTTTCCGGAATAGTCGCACCATTGGTAGGCGGTTCCGTCTGGTTCAGGTATTTTTTGGTGGGAAAGAGATTGAAGTATCTACTCTTCGTTCTCTCAGTGAATATGATATTGACGGACCCGAAGCTGTACTGGCTCCCAATAATACCTATGGAAGCCTTGGGGAAGATGCTCAGCGCCGTGATTTGACTGTAAATGGTCTTTTCTACGAAATTGAGAATAATACGATTATTGATTATGTGGGTGGGATTGAAGATCTGGATAAATCAACTGTCCAGTTTGTAGGGGAACCTGAACGGCGCATAACCAGGGATCCGGTACGTATGCTACGGGCAATCAGGCATGCGGGAAGATTAGGATTTCGTATTGCTCCAAAGAGTTGGGATGCTATCTGTAGCAACCATGAGAAACTGCCTCTCTGTCCTCCTTCCCGTATTCGAGATGAGTTTTTTAAGGATCTGCATAGTGGTGCCTTAACCGAATGGCTGAAACTTGCTTTGGATTCAGATCTCTTTTTTGGTATTTTTGCTCTGTATCAAAAAGTTCTTTTCAAAAAGGAAAGTGCCGATGAAATGCCCTATCGGGAGCAGTTAATTGCTCTAGCGCGGGTGATTGATAGAAGTTCAAAACTGGCGAAGGAAACCGGAAAACGGGGGCTGAGCAATGATTTTTTACTGGCGCTTGTGCTTGTGCCCTGGGCCGATGCAAAATTTGGATTAATTCACCAGGAATTAAAAGGTGCCGCCGCGTTTAGATTTTCAAAAATTCTGCGTGAGGCCTTGGATAAGGAATTAGGGGTGCAGCTGAATTTGCGCCGTTCTATTCGCCAGGAGATGGTAATTCTGCTTTCTAATTTACCTCAGTTTCTTCGCTATCATGAGAATAAATCATGGCCCAGATGGATCAAAAAGAAGAGTTATTATAAATCCTGTTTGTTGTTTTGTGAGTTGTACTCCGAGTCTCTCACAGGCGATCAGGCCGATCTGCACCTTCTCTCATTGCCGCAGGACAATCGATCTTCCAGACGGGACAACTCCTCTTCATCCAAAGGGGGAGGAAAACGCAACAAGCGGTATACTCCTGCATTTTCCTCCAGGAAGAAAGGGATTTTTGGTCTGAAGAAGTAGTTTTTATATCTTTAGACCACGCCCTTACTTTTCAAGAATGGAGCATACTTAGCGTCTGTTTTCTTGATATGCTTGATAAGCCAATCCTTAAGAAACTCCATTAAATCAATTGAAATATCACTCTTTCCTGTTTTAAATTCATTCTGAAAGTCGACTAGTTGCTGTACCAGTTTGCGGTGGATTGTCGCATGTGCAGCACTATCCTCATATCCATGTTTGGCAAAAAGCTCTTCTTCAAATTTAAAGTGGGTCTCAGTGTAGCTGACTAACTTGGTAAGGACATCGCTGATAGCGGTTCTGGCAGCATTACTATTCATTTGCTGATGCAGCTCATTAATGAGATCCACAAGTATCTTGTGTTGATCATCTATGCAGTTAAGACCAACGGACAGTGATGCACTCCATCGCAGTAATGGGCCCGAGGTGGATCCGCTGCGGCGGGTTGAATGCTGGTTACCACTCTTGCCAAGGTCAAAACGGCCCGTTTCCTCACTGATTGTATTGGCAATTGATTTTAGGTGCTCGGCACTTTCCTGGAGGCGGAGGCTCCCTTCCTGAGCTTCTTTTGATACCTGGCTGACACCAACGATGTCTCTTGCAATTTCACCGGCAACCATGGATGCCTGAGAGACATTTTCGTTTACCTCACCGATGCCATTTGCTGCGTCATTGACATTTCCTGAGATATCTGAAGCAGTGACTGACTGTTCTTCCACTGCCGAGGCAATCGTTGAGACTATATCATTTACGCTATCAATCACCGTACTGATTTCGGTAATCTCAATTACTGTCTCATCGGTTGAAGATTGAATAGATTCAATTTTACTTTTGATCTCATGGGTTGCGTTAGCCGTTTGCTTAGCCAGTTCCTTGATCTCATTTGCAACAACGGCAAAACCTTTTCCAGCTTCTCCAGCTCTTGCGGCTTCGATGGTGGCATTCAGTGCCAGAAGGTTTGTCTGTTCTGAAATCTCTGTGATAACTTCGGTTACTTTGCTGATCTCTATTGCTGCAGCTCCCAGGCGATTTACTTTCTCAGAGGAGTTCTTGGCATATTTCACAGCATCTCCGGTCATGCTGTTTGCCCGCTCAGTATTTTCAGCTATTTCCTGAATAGCCGAAGACATTTCTTCCATGGCATTGGCCATCACATTTACATTTTGAGCTGCTTGCTCACTTGCGGACGTTACCGTGCCCATATTGGCACTCATCTCTTCTGTTGCAGCAGCTACTGTGTCTGCTTTTGCTGCCGACTGTTGAGCGCCGCCTGTCATATCTTCTGCAGCTAGCGCAAGTTCTGTTGAGGTTGCAGTAAGAGCACGGCCTTCAGCCACAATATTACCAATAAGGCTGCGAAGATTTATTGTCATCTCCTGCAGAGCTGCCTGAAGACTTCCAGGCGTTGATTTTACAGTTGTATCATCGCTGAGATCGCCACCGGCAATGCGCCTGGCAAGCAGTACCATCGCCTCTGGTTCTCCACCCAGAAGTTTAAGTACGGATTTGGCATTGAGCAGCAGAATGGTCAGTAACAGAATGAAGCCGATAAGGGAACCAATGGTAAAAAGAGTACGTGTTCGTTTGGTGAGATTATTGCTTGTGGTCGTTATTGTGTCAACAGTTGTATTTGCGTTGTCAGTTATTTGGTTTTTGATGAGAGCAACCACCTGTTGCAGGTCATTGCTGATAATTTTTGATTCACTGCTGAGGATGGAATCAATCTGGGTACTATTTTCTTTGACCAGATCGTTAAATTCTTCCTTTAAGGCGGCAGCTTCTTCTCTGGCAACCGTCATGTCAATGGCGAGGGTAATGCTTCCGGCAAGATCACCTTCGGATTTAATTTCTTTTTTGATCGTAAGAATATTGGGGTTGTCAATTCCTGCCTGAATAATTTTTGCAATCTCAGGTCGCCCCTTTGGGAGCAAGGATTTGAGTACTTCATTCTTACGATTGAGGTAGCGCGTCAGGGGTTTTTGGTTTTTATCTGTATAAAATATAAACACGACTTCGGGATTACGATGAGCGCTGCGAACATAACCGTTAAGTGCTGCAAAATCTCCGGCAATAACACTGTTTGTGGCGACCAGGGCCATCAGTTGTGCCATATCATTTCCGCTTTGTCTTCGTATGGTGCGAAGGCTGTTTTGTACAGTGCTGGCCGTTTCTTCCAGTGCTTCTGTTGAGGAAGCTTCAAGCGCACTTGATGCCTCTTCTTGCATGGATTTGAGTTTGTTGTCAAGTTCAGAAGACAGCTTACCCAGATCTGTTTCGATGGTGTTTTCTATTGCTTTAAATGAATCTGCAACCAGACTGTTGAGTTGTTCGTTACTGCTGTTTTGGGTGACAACTGTGAAAAGAATTGCACTTACAATCATAATTAGAAGGGCAACGGCGATTGGGGCAATCAGTTTAAAGCGGAAACTTTTTACCATGGAATTTTGCATTCTGTCTCTCCCTGCGGATTAGAAAAAAAATTGCGACTATTGGTAATGCTATCACGAACACAATTAAGAATGAAATGATTTTTCATTAAAAATGATTGCTGGAAATTTAAGTATTTAGCGAAATGTTTACATAAGTATTATTGATACATTTTGCTAGAACTACTGGTTTTACTCAATCCTTTTCTTTTGACATAAGATAGGGGAAGCAGATAATATTTGTTAGATGGTTATTGAAATAGTGTGTATCGGTTGAGTTGGAAAAGCCCCTTTCTAACTTGAAAATACCGTGAAAAGCGATTGTCAAGAATCACGCATAGGGGTAATCGAAGGAGAAGGTAATGAAAGACCAGGCAAGTAATATTGAAGTCAATTCCGGTCTCAGCAGGCGCGGGTTTATAAAGGGCTGCACCTTAGCTGCTGCTGCGCTCGGCCTCTCGGAGGCCATGATCCCTAAACTACTGGAGGCGGCAGAGTCGGCACAACGGCCGACGGTTATCTGGCTCCACTTTCAGGAGTGTACGGGATGTACAGAGAGTCTTTTACGTGGCTCCCATCCGGATATTGGACGTTTGATTTTAGATGTCATCTCACTTGATTACCATGAAACGGTAATGGTGCCATCGGGACATCAGGCCGAAAAAAGCCTCCATGATTCCGTGGCAAAAAATGAAGGAAAATTTATTCTGGTGGTAGAAGGGGCTATTCCAACGGCCGATAATGGAAATTTCTGCAAGATTTCAGGGCGCACTGCAATGGATATTCTGGCAGAGATTGGTCCAAAGGCGGCAGCTGTTATTGCACTTGGAACCTGTGCTTCCTTTGGTGGCATTCAGGCCGCATCTCCTAATCCAACAGGTGCCAAAGGGGTCCAAGATCTTCTCTCCGGTGTTCCTATCCTGAACTTACCAGGATGTCCTCCTAATCCAGTGACATTCCTCGGTACAGTGTTGCATTACCTGACTTTCAAACGCTTACCTAACTGTGACAACCTTGGGCGACCTCTTTTTGCCTATGGTCGGAGAATTCACGATCATTGTGAACGTCGAGCTCATTTTGATGAAGGCCGTTTTGCCGAAGAGTTTGGCGATTATGGACATAAAAATGGATATTGTCTCTATAAGGTCGGATGTAAGGGACCTGAGACGTTTTCCAACTGTCCTTCGGTTCGTTTTAATGATGAGGGTGTTTGGCCCGTCTCTGTTGGTCATGGCTGTATTGGTTGTACAGAGCCTAATTTCTGGGATTCCATGACTCCTTTCTATAATAGATTACCGAATGTTTCTATTCCGGGAACCGGGATTATTGCCGATGCCGATACTGCCGGGAAAACGATTCTTGGTGTGGCGGCAGCAGGTGCTGCAGTTCATGCTGTGGTAGGTATTGGAAAATCGAAACTGAAAGGAAAAAAAGAAGAATAGGAACATACGGGCCGATGATCGAAGGAGAGGAAAAAGAATTTGCTGTCTCTTCGGCATCCAGGCTCTAGTCTCATAACTTAAGCAATTACATTGAGAGGATACAATGGCTCAGCGAATTACCATCGACCCCATAACCAGAATTGAGGGTCATTTACGAATAGATGCAGAAGTTGACGGAGGACAGGTAACTAAAGCCTGGTCATCGGGTCAGATGTGGCGTGGTATTGAAACCATTCTTAAAGGTAGGGATCCGCGTGATGCCTGGCTTTTTACCCAGCGTATTTGTGGTGTGTGCACCACGGTACATGCTCTTGCCTCAGTTCGGGCAGTGGAGAATGCCCTGAATCTGGAAATTCCTATTAATGCACAGTATATCCGTAATATTGTCATGTCCATTCATGCTCTACAGGATCATATTGTTCATTTTTATGTACTTTCTGCACTTGACTGGGTGGATGTGGTTTCTGCGCTCTCTGCCGATCCGAAAAAGACAGCAGCGCTTGCAAATTCTCTGTCCGACTGGCCAAATAACAGTGCTAAACGCTTTGCAGCAGTGAAGGGAAAGTTAAAGGCATTGGTTGATAGTGGACAACTTGGCCCTTTCGCCAATGGCTATTGGGGACATCCAGCCATGAAGCTTCCACCTGAAGCGAATCTGATGGCGGTTTCTCATTATCTTGAATCTCTTGACTATCAAAGAAAAGCCACTCAGGCGCTGGGGATCATTTCAGGAAAGAATCCGCATATTCAGAATCTTTCTGTCGGCGGGGTGACAACCGCACTGAACCCGGATAGCGATTCTGCTCTTAATATGGAACGTTTGTTCCGGATTAAAGAGCTTATTCAGGATGTTCGCGGCTTTATTCAGCAGGTTTATCTGCCGGATGTGGTTGCTGTTGGTGCACTGTATAAAGACTGGCTTCCATACGGTGCCGGAGTAACAAATTATATGGCAGCACCGGATATGGTGCTCAATACCAAGTCCACCGAGTTTGATCTTCCCGGTGGAACCATCATGAATGGTGATTTAAGTACTGTAAAGGGAATCACCTCTTTTAATGATGATTATTTCCGGGATAACGTGGTCGAAAATATTACTCATGCCTGGTACAAGGGCGACTGGTCGAAACATCCCTATGAAGAGGATGATGTTCCAAATTATACAGATTTTCAGGATGATGGGAAATATTCCTGGATCAAGGCTCCACGCTTTCAGGGACAGCCCATGCAGGTTGGTCCCCTTGCTCAAATGCTGGTTGGCTATGCACAGGGCCATAAGCCCATCATTGAAAATGTTAATAATGCATTGTCACTGGTTTCCAGTGTGGCAGGCGTTACAGTCGGGCCTGAAGTACTGCACTCAACTCTTGGTCGTCATGTGGCACGGGCAGTTCGTGCTTCCATGCTGGGTGATCTTGCCCTTAAACACTGGGATCTGCTGGTTGATAATATTGGCAAAGGGGATCTTGAGATCTTTAATAAACCGGTATTTCCACAGGGTGAACAGCAGGGCTATGGTATCCATGAGGCTCCACGTGGGCTTCTGTCACACTGGGTTGTGATTCAGGATGGTAAAATTAAAAATTACCAATGTGTTGTACCCTCCACTTGGAATGCAGGACCGCGTGATGAAAAAGGCGTTGCCGGGCCTTACGAGGCATCTCTTATTGGTAACCCGGTTGCTGATGCCGAGAAGCCCCTTGAGCTTTTGCGTACTGTTCACTCCTTTGATCCCTGTATCGCTTGTGCTGTACATACGGTGGATGGCAATGGTGTGGAGCTGTCAAAGGTGAAAGCATTATAAGGAAGTAATTCCTTTTAATCTAAGGGGGTCGTTATGAATTATGAAGTGAAAAATGTCTGGAGCGTTTTGCTCCGGCTGTATCATTGGGCTCTGGTCCTGTCCATTGTTGCTCTTGTGGTGACTGGATTTTACATTAATAATCCATGGACCAATACGACACTGGAAGGAAGTGTTTCATTTCCCATGTGCACCATGCGTTATATCCACTTTGTAGCAGGATATCTGTTTGGTGCTGCGGTGTTGATACGATTATTTTTGTTTATCTTCGGGAATAAGCAGGAGCGAATTATGGATATTCTGCCTGTTACTTCCAGAAATATCAAAAGCCTGACCACAACACTTGGCTATTACAGTTATGTGAGTGATAAGCACGATGGGCGATTGGGGCATAACGTACTGGCAGGGATTATCTATATTGTCACGATTATCGCTGCACTCTTTCAGCTGGCCAGCGGATTTTATATGTTATATCCTGAGGCCGGGTTCTGGCAGGGATTGGGCAATAGCTTATTTAATTCCCAGCAGGAAGGTAGATTTATTCATCATTTATTGATGTGGTATTTTATTATCTTTGCCTTTACCCATGTGTATATGGTGGTCTGGAATGATCTAAAATCACCTGAAGGACTCGTTTCTTCAATATTTACAGGGAAGAAGTTTAGCCCTAAAAGGTAAATGTTTTAACAAAATTGGAATTATTTTCTAAGGCACTAAGTGTAAGAATGTCTGAATCTGTTTCACGAATGAAAATCACCGTCCTGGGCACCGTTCAGGGCGTTGGTTTTCGTCCCTTTGTTTATCGTCTGGCTGCTCAATATAAACTTAATGGTGTTATCTGCAATACCGCTCAAGGTGTTGTTATTGAAGTGGAAGGTATCATGGATTCCATTCAGGGCTTTGCAGACACTCTTCGTTCAACCCCTCCTCCACTGGCACATATCACCTCTTTGCAAGAGCAGTTGCAGAGTTCTTTAAGGGACTTTAAGGATTTTACGATTCTTAAAAGTGTGTCCGCGCAAAACAGCCACGCCATCATTCCTGCAGATATTGCACTCTGTAATGATTGCCTGCAGGATATTATTGATCCGCAAAACAGACGTTTTTCCTATCCCTTTACCAACTGTACCAACTGTGGTCCGCGCTTTACCATCGTGGAAAGCATTCCCTATGATCGGCCGGGAACCTCCATGAAATGTTTTCCGCTTTGCCGGGAATGCAGAGGTGAATATGATGACCCCGGGAATCGGCGTTTCCATGCGCAGCCAAACGCATGTGCTAAATGTGGCCCGGAGTTGTCCTGGCATGATGCCAAAGGTGGACAAATTAAAACACTGTCTCCTCTAAAAGAGGTTGCCCGCTCCCTGAAGCATGGAAAAATTGTAGCAATGCGTGGCTTGGGTGGTTTTCATCTGGTGGTGGATGCCGGATCGGAGCAGGCTGTTGCAGAACTTCGCAAGCGTAAGGGAAGAAAGTCTAAACCTCTTGCTGTTATGGCAGCAAGTCTGACAGTAGCTCGTAAATTTTGCCATATAAGCCGTGAGGCAGAAGATCTTTTGCAGGGATTTGCACATCCAATAGTTCTTTTGCCCCGAAAAAAATCTTTACTGGCCAGTGCTCTTACACCTGGGATTCATGAAATTGGGGTGATGCTGCCATACACTCCACTGCATCAGCTCCTGTTTCTACAGCCGGATTGCCCTCAAACGCTGGTTATGACCAGTGGCAATAGGAGTGGGGCGCCCATTTTCACCGCAAATGCTGCGGCAGTAGACGGGCTTCAGGAAATAGCGGACTCTTTTCTTCTTCACAACCGAGACATTGTTACTCGTGTTGATGATTCCGTGGCACGAATACGTGGCCGTGGGACGCAATTGCTGCGGCGTGCACGTGGGTATGTCCCGACAGCAACGGCTCTTCAGAGAGAATTTCCTCAACTGCTTGCCTGTGGTGGAGGACTCAAATCCACCTTCTGTCTGACAAGAGGAAAAGAGGCGTTTCTTAGCCAGCATATAGGGGATCTTTTTAATTTGGAATCATTGGATTTTTATAGAGAAAGCATATATCATTTTAAGAGACTCCTGCAGGTTGAACCGGAAGCAGTTGTGTGTGATCTGCATCCCGATTATTTGAGTAGTCATTATGCAAAAGAACTGAACCTGCCGCTCTATAAAGTGCAACATCATCATGCTCATGCGGCAGCGGTTCTTGCAGAACATGGAATAGAGGAAAAAGTACTGGCTCTGGTTCTTGATGGAACGGGGTTAGGAGATGATAATAGTAGTTGGGGGGGAGAAGTTCTCCTTGCTGATTGCCGTGACTATAAACGGGTTGGGTCTTTTTCCCCGATGCTGTTGCCGGGAGGCGATACTGCAGCAGAAGAACCGTGGCGTATGGGCTTGTCTTTGCTGTTTAATTTGGGGCAAAACAAACCGGAATTGCAATTGTCAGATGAGTACAAACAGCGTGCCCTTTGGCAAATGATGGAACAGGGTTTTAATTGTCCGGTTACCAGTAGTTGCGGGCGCTTTTTTGATGGAGTTGCGGCCCTTCTTGGGGTCTGTTTGGTGGCTGATTATGAAGGGCAGGCCGCAATCGAGCTTGAGTCTCTGGCGCAGCGGGCGAAGGGCGAGTTGGATTTAGCTGATCTTCTTGAGGAGTGTTCCTGGGAGCTTGATGCATCTTTTTCCGATGACAGGCTGATATTGCAGCAAAACACTCTGGTTCAGGATGTTTTAGATCAATTGGCAGATGGTAGAGAACCATCTGTTATTGCACTAGAGTTTCACCTTTGTTTGATTAAAAGTCTGTGTTCTCTTGTGTGCAGGCTGGCTGAAGAAACGAATATTACCCAGGTTGTTCTGGCAGGTGGTTGTATGCAAAATACGCTTCTGCTTGAGGGACTTTTTATACTTCTGGAACAGAACGGTTTCATTGTCCACACGGGAGAACAGATTCCTGTAAACGACGGTGGAATAGCTTTGGGACAGGCGATTATTGGAGGTTTACGTCATGTGTCTGGCAGTACCCATGAAAGTGATTAAAATTCAGGGAGATCCTGATGATTTTTTGAGTGGACAGATTGCAGTGGTTGATGCTGATGGAATCAGCAAAGAAACCCGACTTGATATTGTTGATCGCTGGCCAGATCTTGGTGATTACCTTATCATTCATGCAGGTTTTGCTATCCATACCCTGGACCCTGAAGAGGCGGAAATCAATATTAGTCTTATGCGGGAGATGGCTGAAAAGGTTGAAGCTGCTGAAGCGAAGGAAAATAGCGCATGAAATATCTTGATGAATTTCGGGACCAGGCCCTCGCCGAGCCTCTTCTTAAGGAATTACGCAGGAGTGTTATCAAGCCTTTCCGGGTGATGGAGGTGTGTGGTACTCATACCATGTCTATTTTTCGGAGTGGGTTGCGTACATTGCTTCCGGAGGGGATTGAGCTGATATCTGGCCCCGGGTGTCCGGTGTGTGTCACTTCTGCTTCTCATATTGATGCTATTCTGGCAATGGCTGAGCTTCCGAACACGCGAATTGCTCTGTTTGGCGACCTGTTCCGGGTACCCGGCAGCAGCGGCTTATCTCTTGCCAATGCGTCTTCTAAAGGTGCAAAGGTTGATATTGTCTATTCGCCCATGGATAGTTTGGATCTTGCCCGAAAATACCCGGATGAATTGATTATTTTTCTGGGTGTGGGCTTTGAAACTACAACTCCTGGAATAGCAGCCACTATTATGGCTGCAAAAAATAATGGTATCGATAATTTTGTGGTTTTTTCCACCCATAAAACCATGCCGCCACCGTTACTTGCTCTGCTCGATGACCCGGAATTGCAGATTGATGGACTTCTTTGTCCCGGACATGTGAGCAGTATTATCGGAGCGAGAGCTTACCAGCCATTGGCTGATAAATACAAACTTTCCTGTGTGGTTGGAGGTTTTGAACCGGCAGATATTCTGCAGGCATTGATTTTGATGGCCAGACAAATCGGAAAAGGTGAGGCGCGTGTAGAGAACGCCTATATCCGGGCAGTGGGCTGGGAAGGAAACAACAGAGCCCAGCAGATGGTTGATAATATTTTTGAACCCGCTGATATGGAATGGCGTGGTTTGGGGGTGATTCCTCAAAGTGGTCTGGCGATTCGAGAAGAATATAAGCATTTTGATGCTGAGAAACGGTTGAATATTGAGTTGATACCCGTGGAAGAACCAAAAGGATGTCGCTGTGGAGAAATTTTAAAGGGCAAGGAAATACCCTCTCAGTGTCCACTATATGGAAAACGGTGTACTCCCGGTAATCCCATTGGCCCATGTATGGTCTCGAGTGAAGGGACTTGTGCAGCTTTTTATAAATATGCGTAAAGAAGGATACATTAGTTCTTGCTGACCCGTAATCTTGATGTAATGCCCATTGTATCGCTCTTTCTTCTCAAACGTTCTCGTTGCGCTGTGGATTGTTTGAGAAGAAAGAGCGATACATGGGGCGGATTTCGTGGCGTAGTTTTAAATAAAACAATTGATAGGTAAATATGAATCCCGGAAATACGATCCTTCTGGATCATGGCAGTGGCGGTATTGCCAGTCAGGAGTTGATTTCAGAATTATTTTTAAAACATTTGGATAATCCCATTCTGGCTTCCCTGGAAGACAGTGCGGTAATGGATAATCATCCAGGGAAACTGGCATTTAGTACAGACAGTTATGTGGTGGATCCAATATTCTTTCCCGGAGGCGATATTGGTACACTTTCAGTTCATGGTACCGTCAATGATCTTTCGATGCGAGGAGCAACTCCTCTTTGTCTGAGCCTTGGGCTGATTTTGGAAGAAGGTCTTGGGCTGGATGATCTGGAGCGGGTAATTATCTCCATCGCAGAGTGTTCAAAGTCTGCTGAAGTCCCCATTGTTACAGGGGATACTAAGGTTGTACCCAGGGGGAAGTGCGATAAGATTTTTATCAATACTTCAGGGATTGGCATTGTTCCCGAGGGAGTGTCTGTTTCTTCTGCAATGGCAAGAGAAGGTGATGTTATTATCCTCTCCGGTTCCATGGGGGATCATGGCATAACTATTATGACCAGACGTGCAGGAATCAGTCTTGATGGGAATCTGGCCAGTGATTCTGCTGCACTGAATGGACTTGTTGCCCTGCTTCTTGATAAGCTTCCAGCAGGGAGTCTCCATACCCTTCGTGATCCAACTCGCGGTGGAGTAGCAACCTCGTTAAATGAAATTGCAGCAGCAGCTGGGCTCGCCGTAGAAATAGATGATCGAACTATTCCCGTAACCCCTGAGGTGCGGGCGGCATGTGAGATTATGGGGCTTGACCCACTGTATCTTGCCAACGAAGGGAAATGCCTTGCACTGGTTGCACCCGAGCAGGCAGCAGAAGCTCTGCGGCTTATGCAGTCCACGGTAGTTGGTGGAGATGCTGCTATTATCGGAAGTCTAAAGGCTGGAAAAGCTGGACAGGTCAGCTTACGGACAGCCATAGGTGGTTCCCGAATTATAACTCCTCTTCATGGAGAGCCTCTTCCAAGGATTTGTTAAGGAAAAAAAATGGAAAATAAAACAAAAAAAGCTGGAATTTTAGGGATTGGTAACCTTCTGCTTTGCGATGAGAGTTTTGGGGTTCATGTGGTTGAATATCTGGAGGAACATTACACCTTCCCAGAGTCTGTCACTGTGTTTGACGCAGGAACTGCAGGTATCTATATGGCTCCTTTTCTGGAAGAACATGATCCGATTTTTGTGGTCGATATTGTGGATCTAAAGGATCGTAAGCCCGGGAGTCTCTGCACTTTTACCGCAGAAGATGCCAGAAATGGAACCATGAATCCTCGTATGTCTCCGCATCAGCTTGGAATTATAGAGATTCTTGATATATGCAAGTTTCGTGGAATAGAACCTGATTGTGTGGAGTTTTATTGTGTGGTGCCTGAAACTCTGGCCACTGGTCTTGAGATGAGTGAGGCGGTGGCTTCTCAGGTTGGAAAAATGTCCGGTTTACTGGTGGAACGGCTTCAAAAGATGGGCTATGACATCCATCCAAAAGAGAAAGAACATGCATGAGATGTCTCTTGTTCAGGGGTTACTTACTCAGCTAAAGGATCTGGCAATAGAACATAATAAATCAAAAGTGATTAGTGTCTCTATGGAAATTGGTCCTCTTTCCGGAGTGGTGATAGATTCATTTCAATTTGGTTTTGATATCCTGGCAAAAGATGAACCATTAACCAAGGATGCAAAATTGATTATAGAAAGTCCACCTGCCATATATCGATGTTTTGGCTGTGGAATGGAAATAGAGGCGGTGGTGAGGCCTGAGAGTTGTCCTGACTGTTCAGAAACCTTGTTCACACCAGAAGGTGGAGATGGTCTTATTCTTCGCCAGGTGGAAATGGAATAACCGTATAGTTTTTTGCGAAACCCTTAATAAAATTAAAGAGAAGGAATATTATGTGTGATGTATGTGGCTGTGATTTGAAACCTGAACATACCCATGATTCCAAGGTGATTGAAGTACATGAGAGTCTGCTTGCTGCTAATACTGCAATGGCAGTGAAGAACAGGGCACATATTGAAAAAATGGGTGCTATTGCAATCAATATGATATCGAGTCCCGGTTCCGGTAAGACAACTCTTCTGGAAAAAACCATAGAAGCTCTGGGCGATACCATTCGGATAGGGGTTATCGAAGGAGATATTGAAACTGACAGGGATGCCCAGCGTATTCGGGCTAAGGGGGTACCTGTTATTCAGCTAACCACCGGCGGTGCCTGCCATCTGGATGCTGCTCAGATCCATAAAGGCCTGCATCTTCTCGAAAAAGAGGAGGGAGGGGCTAAGCTGGATATTCTTTTTATAGAGAACGTTGGAAATCTGGTCTGCCCGGCCACCTTTGATCTGGGTGAACATCATCGACTGGTGCTGGTGTCTGTTCCGGAAGGGCCTGATAAACCGGCTAAGTACCCAAAAGCATTTCATAGTTCCCAGGTATTTATAATCTCCAAGACCGACCTGCTTCCCTACTTTGATTTTCCCGTTGAGGAGGCAAAGGCTGAAGCCTTGCAGTTGAATCCCAATTTATTGGTAATGGATCTCTCCGCCACCAGTGGCGAGGGTTTTGACCAGTGGTTGGATTATTTAAGGGAGTTGCATCGTAAACGCCTATAAAATTATCGTAAACGTATGAAGACTTCTCTTGTATTTAACGAGTGAAATTTGATACCCTACTACATTGTAGTGGTTGTCACTTATTAATGTTTTAGGGAGGAGAAGGATGCGTTATACAACTTTTGTTGCATTATTTGTTTTTTGTTCACTGATTTATGCTGTTCAGTTTGTTGAGGCAAGACCCGGTAAACGCTACGACGAACGCACTAAAATGTGTCGTATTCTTGATGATGGTGGTCAGCTTGACTGGGAAAGTGATCATTGGGGAGTCGGTGCTGCAAAGTTTAAACAGGTATGTAAAAGTTGTCATACACGGGACAATGATAAGGGTGCACCATTTATATATATGGAAACGTACGGTTCCGAAGGCTGGAACAATGTTTTTTCCAAGCGTCGCAAAAAATGTGCCCGTGATGGTTCGTGGGATGTTTTGACTGCTTCGGAGCTACAGTTAGTAAATGATTACCTGTACCGTAATGCCAATGATACCTATGATCCAAATGATGCCGATAGCTGTGGCTGATGATATTTAAATCTCCCGGTCGGGAGAAGATATGAATAAAAGCTTTGGCCGGATGACTCTCTGGCCAAAGCTTTTTTTTATCGTAGCTATCCAGTGTCTTCTCAAAAACTTGGCTCAAATCGGGATTGTAACTGTTTAGCAGTGCTTCAAATTCGTTCATTTCGGGCTTTGAAGCATACTAGTGCTATTCAAGAAGGTCGAAATGGGCGAAGTTGGAGTGCTGCTGAATAGTTACGGTTTATCCCTGTATACGTTTTATATCAGCAAGGATTTCTTTTCCGCCATTTTCCAGAATATATTTCCCCAGGCGTTCACCAATGACATCTGCTTGATCTCTAGGCCCTTTTTCCGTTTTAATAAGAACTGTTTTACCATCAAGACTTGCCAGGCCACCGCGGAGGACAATGTCGTTTCCATTCAGTACTGCCAGGCCAAAGGCAGGTATAGAACAGCCGCCCTCCATCGTTCGCAGATAGGCACGTTCGGCAAGCAGACAGGATTCTGAATCAGGATTGTTGAGGCAGGCTCTGATTTTTTCCCGTTTATCATCACTGATTGTAGTTGCAGACTCGATGGCTATACAGCCCTGTCCAACCGGAGGAATAAACTCATCTTCTGAAAAAGTTTTCACTATCATATCGTCATATTCCATACGTTTTACCCCAGCGTAGGCAAGCATCAATGCATCACAGTCGCCTGCATCCATTTTTTGGATTCTGGTTTGGAGGTTTCCGCGCATTTCAACGGTTTCAACATGGGGGTAAAAATGTTTGAGCAGGGCAATTCGACGTACGGAAGAGGTACCAACTCGAATGGGCTTGTTCGTGTCTGTCAGATCAAGATTCGTGTTGCGGGAGACCAGCACATCGTTCGATTTCTCTCTGTCGGTAAAGGCGATCAACTCAAATCCACTGGGAAGGATAGATTGCATATCTTTGGCACTGTGTACTGCAATATCGGTGGTTCCGTTACTGAGCTGGTCCTCAAGCTCTTCGGTAAAAACCCCTTTGCTGCCAATTTTGGCAATGGATACATCAAGGATTTTATCTCCCTTGGTCTCCATGGAGCTGATCTGGGTTTCCATGCCGCTTTTTTCAAGCATTGCGGCAACGGTATCAGTTTGCCACATTGCGAGTTTACTTTTTCTTGAGCCTATATGTATTGTGGTCATGATATCTATCCTGATTGTTTGTAAGTTGTTAACTTGGAGGGGATTTATTTTTTCTTCTATGGCCGTCATCTTACCACATGAAATCGAGAGAAAAAAGGCATGATTGCAAACTGATATTAAAACCGTTATCATTGCCCATGCGATTTCTTCTCTATAACATACGGTATGCAACGGGACATGGTATCGGTTACCATTTGCCGCTGCCTTTTACCGGTTTTTTTAAAAAGACCGCTGTGAATCTCGGGGAGATCGTCACTTTTATTCGTTCAGCTAAACCAGACGTTATCGCGCTTGTTGAGGTGGATTCAGGCTCCTATCGTTCTCATCGGTCGTGTCAGGCTGGGGCAATTGCGAGGGCGTTGGACCATTTTCATGTGGTGGAAACAAAATATAGTGGCGGTTCTCTGGCCAGTAAAATTCCGGTATTGAATAAACAGGGAAATGCTGTGCTAACAAATCATACGATTGTAAGTCACCAATTTCATTATTTTAATGAGGGAATGAAACGCCTGGTAATTGAAGTGGAACTGGAAGAAGTGAGTATCTTTACCGTTCATCTCTCTATTAAGTTCAAACACAGGCAGCAGCAGTTAGAACATCTGCACCGTATCCTGTCGAAGAGAACAAAACCGGTTATTGTTGCGGGTGATTTTAACACCTTTGGCGGTGATCGTGAGGTGCAGCTTTTTTTGGCGGCGACTGGTCTTGTGAATGCCAATCTCAAAGGCTTACCTTCACATCCGAGCTGCGCCCCAAAGCGAAATCTTGATTTTATTCTTCACAGCCCGGAACTAACAGTTTCAAATTTTACAATCCCGGATATTCGATTGTCCGATCATGCTCCGTTACTTTGCGATTTTAGTCTTTCCGGTGGCACCTGATGCAATGAGTGGCAACCGGACTTCAAAGCGCGATCCTTCCCGTATTTTGCTGGAAACTGTAACGTGTCCGCCGTGGGCTTCAACCACGGCCTTTACGTAGTTTAACCCCAGCCCTAATCCCTGCCTGCTGCGACTGCGATCGCCTCGATACAGGCGATCCCATATCCGTGAAATCTCGCTTTGGGAGATGCCAATACCATCGTCAAAAAAGATAATAGTGGCTTCTGTTCCTTTAATTTCAGTATTGATTTTGACGTATCCCGATTCGTGTCCGTATTTTATCGCATTATCCAGAAGGTTAGCCAAGACCTGACTGATACGTGTGTTATCGGCTAGAATAAAGAGAGGGCTTTGTTCGAAGGCACAGGAAACGGTAATCTGTTCCTCCTCCGCCACATATTGATAGAGTCCCATTACATCTTTAACTGTTTCCACGAGGTCAATTTTTTCGGGAAAAAGACGCATGGTACCAGCTTCTGCCTCTGCTACACTCATCATTGTCTTAAGCATGGAAAGCACTCTTTCGGATTCTTCAAGGCAGTCGGAAAGGGCACTGCGATAGAGTTCCGGATCATCTTTATTTGATTGCAGGGCATATTCGGCAACGGCGCGGAGTCTTGTCATCGGGGTTCGCAGGTCATGAGCTACATTGTCCAATGAAGACTGCATTTCAAAAATGAGTTGTTTGTTCTGGGAAAAGGTTTGTTCCAGGAGTTGGTGGACAGCAGTGAGGTCTTGGCTTTGGAGGGTATGTTTTCGCAGTATTCCCTGTTTATGCTTAAGAGCGTATCTGAGATCAGTGCTGAGTATTTGAAGGGGCCTTCCCATAATAAACCTGAGTATAAAGGCAAGGCAGAGGGATGGAAGGATTGCCAGAAAAAAGAGAAAGTATGCAATTGTTACAGTTTTCTTGTATATGGCAAGGCCCAATGCACTGTCATTTTTTCCTGCCTGGACCACACTGCCGTCCGCAAGGATTTTTGAAATAAGAATCCAGTCACCTGGTTTATCCGGGTGCAGAATATCTATCCAGGTACCATCAACACGAGGAGAAAGTTCAACCAATCCTGTAAAAACCATTGTGTTATTGGCACTGATAAGGAGTTGATTCCTTCCGCTGCTTATTCGGATAAAATCGAGATCGTCGGGAGGGGTGTGTTGTGGGGTGATTTGCAAATCTGAGGGGAGCCTATTCAGGACAAGATAGCGGTTGAGAGCAGAGACAGTATCGTGGAGTCTCTGTTGTTTGATATTTCGTTTGAGGCTCAGAGTGTGGAGTCCTAGCAGTAACGCACTAAGACACCAGAAAATCAGGAAAAATAAAAGAAGTAAGCGAATTCTTGGGAGAAAACCCACAAGACTATTCGTCACGAAGGACATAGCCCATCCCTCTTACTGTCTGGATGACTTTATTCTGGTAGTCTTTATCTACACTGTTGCGGAGGCGGCAGACAAGAACATCAATAACATTCGTCTGAGGATCAAAATTGTAGTCATAAATATGTTCTAGAATAGAGGTCTTTGAGAGTACACGTCCGGGGTTGCGCATTAAGAGCTCGAGGAGTGCGTATTCTTTTGCCGGAAGTTCAATTTTTGTACCCTGCCGTTTTACTTCTCGTTTAAGAGGATCAAGTTGTAGTTCTCCAACTGTGATAAGCCCGGAGTCAGAACTCTTTTGTCCGCGGCGTAGCAGAGCGTGGATACGGGCCAGTAATTCATTAAAAGAAAATGGTTTAACCATATAATCATCGCCACCACGCTGTAATCCTTCAATACGGTCATCAACTGACTGTCTTGCACTGAGAATCAGCACCGGTGTTTCGATACCTCTCTTTCTAAGCCCTTCAATCAGGCTGAGGCCATCGAGCTCTGGCAGCATGATATCGATGACTGCTGCAACATACGGTTCTGTGAGGCCAAGAGAAAGACCATCTCTCCCATTAGTGCAGACATCAACGCTAAATCCCGCTTCCTGAAGACCTTTCTGGAGAAAGGATGCGATTTTTTTGTCATCTTCAACGACTAGGAGGCGCATGATGAAGGTTACCGTTTGGTGAAAGGGTTATTGTTGAAGGACTATTAGTGTGGCACAGCGGCCTGTTTGGCCATCGCCTGTGCGGCAGGCACGCCGATAGGAAAAATAATCGGAAGAACAGGAGGTGCATAGGCCTGCAATTTCAATATTGGGCTCAGCAAGACCAGCATCCTTGAGTTGCATTGCAGAGATCTGCCAGAAATCAAAGTAATTCTCTTTGGTCTGAAAGGCAAGGAATGAGGATGGCAGTTCTGTTGCATGGTTGACGAATTCGGAACAGCAGGGGCCAAGGGATGGGCTGATGTAAGCCAAAATGTCGGCTGGTTTCGAATTGTACTGTTGCTGCATTACCCGGATGGTCTTAGCAATAATATTTAGGACACTTCCCTTCCAACCGCTATGAATGGCGGCTATTGCAGAGTGAACAGGATCATAGAGAGTGATAGCCTGGCAATCTGCCTGTTGTATCATAAGTCCGACTCCAGGAATATCTGTCATCAAAGCATCGCAGTTATCAACCTCCAGATCATCGCTCAGGGATTTTTCGTGAATATAGATGTTGTCCCCATGAACCTGCCTGGCTGAGAGAAGGTGAGGGATGGAGAGGGTGTTTTTGAGGGTGTTGCGGTTTGTTGATACAGAGAGGGCGTCGTCACCAACACCATAACTGAGGTTCAGGGAAGAAAAGGGCGAACGACTGACACCAGTATGCCGAATGGTACTGGTGCGGAGCACGTTGTTTTCAGGGAGATGATTTTCCATAAAAATTACCATAGAACAAACAGAACAGGGGAAGACTCCTTACGGAATCTTCCCCTGTAGTTACAACATGTATTACTGGTAAATCGACCTAGAAGTATGCTTCGAAGGTCAGGTAAATCTGGTCAGCGTGATCAACTGGATCAAGTCCCATTCCAGTTTTAAGGCCCTGAAGCTGAGCGGTATCTTCATCAAGGTCATATGGCTTCATGTTCCAGTCCATAGAACCGGAGTAGTCATACTGATAACGTTGATAACCGAAGCGGATAAAGGTCTTAGCATATTTAGAGATGGCTTCACCTGTAGGCAAGTCGTAGATACCATAAACCTCATAAACATTACCACGGGCAGCGAGTTTAGACTGGTACACATCATCATGACCACCGGTCATAGCAATCCAGTACTCGGAACCCCAGTTCCATTCAAGACCAAACTTCAGTCCAGCAGATTCGATATCGTAGCGAGCACCGATGTAGGTAGAGTAACCATTCTCACTATCGGTGTTAGGACTAGCAGACATTCCCATCATGTCAAGAGCGCCACCAATTTGAGCCGGGGTCATTCCTGCAGCAGCCATTGACTGAGCAGCACCCATTCCAGCGTAGTCATTGAACATACCACTTGAATCAGGTTGTGTTTGAGACCAACCAGCAGCAGCAAAGATATTTACAGGACCAAATTTGTCCTGATAAACACCTGTGGTGTGGAGAATGTTACCAACGTTCTGGCGAGCACCAAATGAATCAGCAGCCATCATATCAATGACGGGATCCTGAAACTGAGGATAGTTGAAAACATTCATAGCTAAGAAACTTTGAATATTAACGAAACGATTTCCTTGTTTCATAACATCCCAGCTCAATCCTGCAAAGTCCATGTCGTCCATGTTATTTGCGGTGTCTGCTTCAAGTCCATCTTCAAATCCACGTCCATAACAGAAACGGATACGACCGGTTCCCATTGCTTCGGTTCCCCAGCGGTAGGCGTAACCCATGGAAATACCGTCAAATGGCCAATCCATGTAGGAAATAGGGGTAGCCATACGAGAATCAGCACCCATACGAACCTGTGCTGGAGGACCATCTGTTGTTGGACGACGACCAATGGAGAACCAGAGAGGTACTCCGCCGATGTTGTTCCAGTTTACGAATGCACGGTCAACACGCAGAGCATTGTCTGAAGGAGTACGGGTGGAGTTTCCGTCCCAGTTGGGGAAGATCTGATCGTTACCGTTAGAACCGGAACCATAAACGTTACCTTGGGTTCCCCAAGCTTTGTACATAGCAAGACGCGCTTTAAACTCTACGTTTTCAGTAGCCTTAACACGCATGTTCAGACGAAAACGGTTGGTCCAGAGAGTATCATTTGATCGTGTTACTCCAGAAGCAGTCTCTGCCTTGTAGTAATCCATACGGGCGCGGAAATCGCCATAGAATTTAATACGGGCGGCAAGGTCCCAGGAATCAGAACGATCTTCAATGTCACCAACTGTATCAGCCAGATCGTCAAAGTCAGCCTGACTAACTGCACCAGCGCCTTCTGCCATCTGAGCTTTCAGTTGGTCCAACTGCATACTCAATTCTTCGATTTTTCGTTCCAGATCATTGGCGTTTGCTCCACCACTTGCAGCAGCTACTGCAGGCAGTGCGATAAGACCAGCAAGAGCCAACATGGAAAATTTTTTCACCATCTCGATTTCTCCTTCCTCATTAAAATGTTACGATCCGGCCCTCCTGAAAAGCCAGACGCGATGTCCGATTCGTTACGTCTTAAGAAAAAAAATAAGACTGAAACAAACCAGACCTTCAGTTTCACATCGTCCTACATAGTTTTGTTATAATAGTCGGAATGTGTACAAAAATTTTTACTTCAATTTATTGTACTATCGTATTTGTCCTTCTGTGTCAACTAAATATGCCTATTTTCTTGATAGTTCACCATATTCTTCGTTTTTTTTTGGTACTGTTCTTTGGGTAGCCACAACATATGGTATAGAAGAGAGATTTCACTGAAAGTGTAATTATCATAGGCGTTTGGTCAGTATTGTTTTTTTTACTCCATGGCGAATGGTATTTCCCTGCACTGAATAATGGAAACAGCGTTGATACCAGTCAGCCATTTGCCGGGTAATCAGCCATATACCCGGAAGCTTCTTCTGGCGTGCCCACTCCTCCCACTGTTCGATAATTGTGGATGCAACTCCCATATTGCGGTATTCTGGAAGGACCATCAGCCCGGTACTGCAGGCATAGCTTTCAAGGAGCTGAACGGTTGATTTGTTTAGATTTTCAGGGGCTGGGGAATGATCAATGATGGTTCCAAAAGCAATAAATGAATCGTTATGACTGGCGAGAAAAAGAGCCCGGTCAGGTTTGGTGGCATAGCGTTGAATCTTGTCGAGAAAGACATGGGCAAATGCAGGGTTCATATCTCTTTTTAGATCCTCAAAGGCCTGTTCCACATCCCTTGAAGTTGCGGATATAATACGACAGGAAAAATGTGATTCCGACGAATTAGAGTTCATCCAGAACAGCTGCTTTTTTACGATTGTATTCGTCTTGAGTGATAAGCTTTTGTTTATAGAGGATGCTGAGTACCTGAAGTCGTTGTTCAAGAGTTTGGGGCGTTGCAATGGGATCGGATGAGGGGAGGGGGGCGGCAGCGGGGGAAGCTTTGGTGTTACGTACTGGTAACGCACGCAGGGATATGGATATTACCTGTTCCATCCAAAAGCAGGTACGTTCCTTAAAATTGCAAAAAGCTCCTTTACTGTCTTCGGTATTAGAAGACCATACAAGATTACCGGTTAGACGGATGACTTCACCGTCCCGTCCTATTTGAGACTCAATGAGAGCCTGCAGTTCTTCTGTTGTTGGCATGCGCCAGTCCTGAAAACCTCCTCCGCTATATGTGTTGCAATAATCTATTGCTTCCTGCCAGTTCAGGTCTTCCTGATTATCGGTGGTTGCCCACATAAGATCTGTTTTTTTGTCGAGTGCGGTGGCATTTGCGATATCAAACTGTTCCTTCCTGTTATCGTCGGCACATCCGGAAAGAAGCAGAGCAGAGAGAATAAAGAGCCATTTATACATTTTTTTCTCCAGGGAGTTGAAGTTGCTGTAGTAATGCTATTTGTGAAAGCGATCAATTAACCCACCAAGCTCGCTACTCCCAGTCACTGTAGCGTTTCAGGGGCGCCGCTATGTGCGTGACCGGAGCGCACGATAATACATATAGGTATATCGGGTGGTTCGAGCACGTTCAGGGTGGTGTTCATGGAGCGCTTACCTATTTGTAGTCCAGAGATGTTTATAATGGTAAGGAAAACAGCATCAGCATTCAATAAGTTTACATAAAATTACCAAATGGATCATCGTTTTTTCGTATCCGTTTGAGCTGGTCTTCAAGGTCAGCGATTTCAACCTCCCAGTATCCAGAAGAGCCAAATTCGGGAAAGAGAGGTGTCGCACCATCACCAATAAATTGATGGGTCAGCCATGCGATATAGTGGAGAAAACGCATGGCACGCAGGGGTTCGATCAGGCGAAGAGTACGCCTGTCAAAATGGTGAAATGTTTCATATCCTTCCAGGAAAAGGTCAATTTCAAGAAAAGATTCCCGTGGGGTTCCAGGCAGCAGCATCCAGAGATCCTGGATGGGTGTTCCCATGACCATATCGTCAAAATCAATAAGAAAAAATGATTCTCCCGGTCGGTAAATAATATTGGAAAAGTGGCAATCACCATGGATTCTGCCAAGTGGTACACCCTCAAACATTGGGCCTATCTCAGCAAGTAACTCTTTGCACAATGATGAAAATCTGGCAGCTACGGGCGGCTGTGAAATAACTCCGCTTTCCAGGATAAATGCAACCTGTTCCGTTGTCGACTGCCCTGGTAGCATTGTTATTCTGTCCTTTGATGGATGCACCGCACCAATTGCATGGCTGCGTCCAATCAAACGTCCAATTTCCAGCCATTGGTCCTCATTAAATTCATCATAGCTGCGGCCACCGCAACGGGGAAAGACCGCGAAGGAAACATTCTGGTGAACACCGAGAGTTTCACCAGTGTGAAGGGGCAGTGGTGGGATTACCGGAATTTCCTGTTTATCGAGTTCCAGGAGAAAATCATGCTCATCCTGCAGGGCTGCCTGTGACCAGCGTCCAGGTCTGTAAAATTTTACAACCAGTCCTTTGCCATCAACGGTTTCCAGTTCAAAAACACGATTAATGTAGCTGTTGAGTTGCCTGCAAAGATTGGTGCAGGAGATATCAAGTGCATCTTCGACAAGGTTAAGTACCGTTTCAGGGCCAAGCTCTGGAAATGTGCTGGAATGGGGGCTGTTTTTAAGGGGGGGCATAAGCTATTATTTGTGTTTGCAGTCTTAAAAGTATACAGTTCTTCTGTCTGAAAATATAAAGAATACCATAAATTCGGTTGCAGGTCTTGATTTCATTCTCCGGGTGAAAACTAGCAGGAATCAAATTACGTGAACAAAGAATAAATATGAAAGGAAATGTGTTTATCGCCTGGCTAGTGTCATTGCTCTCTATTCCTCTGCTGTCGTTTTGTGGCCGTCCTCTGCAGTTACTTGTTATAAAAAGCGTGTCACCTGAAATACTACTTCTTTTACTGGGGCTAATCTTTATAGGAATTATCCTTATATATGGTATTGCGCTGCTTCGAGCTGGCAGAAATCCGTATTGTTACCACCTGCTCTGGGTTGTTGCTCTTGCCCTGTTTTTTTATATGCATCTGCCTTTTGTAGAGAAGATTCATATTGCACTCTTTGGTCTCTTTGGTTTTTTGAGCCTGAAGGTTTTTGAGCAAAGGGTGGCAGCCTTACTTTGTGTTTCAATTTCCATTTTTGATGAGCTTCTCCAGCATTTTCTGGCTGCCAGGGTCGGGGATTGGCGGGATGTCTGGCTGAATCTTTTTTCAGCTTCTCTGGGAATGTTTCTTGCCTTTTTGCTTATGGAAAGTAAATCAGATAAGGAGTCTGCAGATGAAACCTGAGGGCAAGGGCCATGATCTGAAAAAAATGGTATCCTTCTGCTTCTTGCTGACTCTGTTGTTTCCTTATAGCCTGAGTTGGGCAACGGAGTTACGACTGGTGGTGCTCGACGTGGGGATGGGACAGAGTGTACTCCTGGTTGAAGACGGACATGGGCTACTGATAGATAGCGGGCTTGAGACATATGCTCCGCATGTGTTGGCGCGGGTGGAGTTTTATGGCGTGAATACACTTGATTATATGGTGTTCAGTCATTTGCATGCAGATCACGCCGCAGGGTATTTTCAGATTCGGGCGGCCTGGCCCGATGCTGCAGTGTTCGATAATTGTTATGTTCCTAAAGAGCTGCATCACAGTGAAGAAGAAAGTTTTAAGAAAATTCATGCAGCCCTTGCAAAGGATCCTTTGCGCGGTTGTCTTGCTGCGGGGGATACTGTGCACTGGCGGGGGCACTCTTTGCAGGTTCTGTGGCCGATGTCTTTTCAGCAGAGAAATATGAATTATAATTCTCTGGTGCTCCTGTTTACAACAAAAGAGGGAAGAAGCGTGCTAATTATGGGGGATGTGGATAAAAGTGTGGAACAAAAGCTGCAAAAGATCCTGCAAAAAGCTCTGCCAAAGGGGCTTGATCTCTATGTTGCGGCACATCATGCTGCCGCTGATAGTTGTGATTCCGGATTCCTGAGTATATTACGGCCACGGGTTTCCATGGTATCTGTTGGCACAGATAATCCCTTTGGATATCCCTCGAAAACTAGTATAGCTGTCCTTGAACGATACAGTGAAGAAGTGATGCGAACGGATAAAAATGGTGAGATTTGCTATATACTGGATGCGAATAAAGTTGTTCCCTGTGTACCATCGAAGTAGTTTTGTCTGAAATATGGTCATCTGAAAACGAATATGGTGAAAACTATGAAAGATATTGAAACGTGTGCTTGGGAGTCTGACCTGACTCGTCTCGAAAATGCTCAGCGGGAACTTCGGGATGCTCCTGTTCCCAGTCTTCCCCAAAATGATGAGCCACCATGCGTCAATCCCACATTGACTATTTTGATAATGGACTGGAAACATCTCTGTGGAGTACTGCGCAACATCGACTCTGCTCCTGCACCGGAACAGGGACAGGAGTATATTCTTCTTTACAGACAACCGGGTGATGGTGCGTTGTCTGTGGCTCCTGCAACGGATAGGGGGCTTCTCGCATTAAAGGTAGTGGTTGAGAATCTTGATCGTTATGCTGTGGCTGAAGAGGCGGATGTTGTTATAGGAGAAGTTGATGCAGCTATTGAAGATGCTTGTGAGCAGGGGATTTTGCTCTCTTCTCCATCAAAACTTGTTCGAACAGATACTCATTATCCTGATACCGGCTCTGTTGGATGGCAGCGTCATCTTCATTCCGACTATTTTACCCTACAGTGGCATGTAACCCAGGCCTGTGATCTGCACTGTAAACACTGTTATGACAGGTCCGTAATTTCTCCGCTGACACTTGATCAGGGCATAACGATTCTTGATCAGTTCCGGGATTTTGTCTTGAGCCAGAATGTACATGGACAGGTTACTTTCACCGGAGGGAATCCGCTTTTATATGCTCACTTTGAAGAGTTGTATAAAGAGGCAGCAAAACGCAATTTCAGCATCGCAATTCTTGGCAATCCAACGACCAAAGAAGTTATTGAATCTCTCCAAAATATTCAGCCGCTCTCTTTTTATCAGGTAAGCCTGGAAGGCCTACCCGAGCATAATGATTCGATCAGGGGGCCAGGCCATTTTGAACGAATCATGGAGTTTCTGGAAATTTTGGATGATCTTTCTATCTACTCCATGGTGATGCTGACACTGACCCGTGAAAATATGGGGCAGGTGTTGGAACTTGCTGAAATTCTGCGTGGAAAGGTTGATCTCTTTACCTTTAATCGTCTCTCACAGACGGGAGAAGGTGCAGCACTGGCCACGGCTGCAAAAGATGAATATCGGGAGTTTTTAAAGGAGTATCTTTTTGCTGCAAAGTCAAATCCAACAATGGCGCTGAAGGATAACCTTATTAATATTATTAAGTCTGATCAGAAGGAAAAACCATTTGGCGGATGCACAGGGTTTGGCTGCGGGGCCGCTTTTAATTTCTGCTCGCTGTTGCCAAATGGCGATATGCATGCCTGTCGTAAGTTTCAGTCACCCATTGGAAATGTATTGGAGTCTTCATTGCTTGAATTGTATAGCTCGGAGGCAGCAGAACGCTATCGAAGAGGACCGGAAGAGTGCAGGGGCTGCAAGATCAGGCCGGTTTGCGGCGGTTGTCAGGCTGTTATTCAATCAAGTGGGCTGGATATAACACTTGATAGAGATCCCTACTGCTTTATCGAGGATTGAGCACGAATTTGTATCAATTCTGCAACAATTGAAACGGCTAGCTCGGTCGGTGCCCTGGATGATATGGGGATACCGATTGGGGCGTGGATACGGTTTGCAGCGTCCTGCCATAGATTTTTTCTTGTAAGGATTTCCTGAAAAGAAGCAATTTTCTTTTTACTTCCCATTACTCCAATATAGTGCGCAGGAGTTTGAATTGCCTGCTGCAGAACGGCAAGATCCGTTGCGTGGTCAGGTCCTGCGATAATAATAAAGTCTTTGAAAAGCAGCTTTTCTTCAGTAAGAAAAGGGACGGATTGCTGCACCGAAAGAGTACAGCTGTCAGGAAAGTGCTCCGCCTGCATCAGTTCTTGTCGCGGGTCAATAATATGTACTTGAAATCCATTGCGATCAGCCAGCCAGGAGACCTCTTTGGCAACATGGCCAGCTCCCATAAGAAACAGTTTATCACCGGTTCTTTGGGTGAGCTCTTTTTTCCAGAATGAGGCTTCTTCAGCACTAGCAAAAGAGATTCTTTCCAACTGAATCTGCAACGTTCCTCCGCAGGAAGGAAGTACCCCGGGAAGCAAAGAGTTAATTTTAATGATCTGTTTATCTGTTGTCAGGGCCGCACAGGCATCAAGAACCTGATGTTCATTGCTGCCGCCGCCAACGGTTCCGGCAACACGTTTCCCCATGGCCCATAAAAGCCTGTTTCCTGGCCTTGCCGGACCATGGCCATCCACGTGAGTAACGGTTGCTACTACAGCATAACTTTGGCTGCTGCAGAGTGTATTAAATACTTTTTCTGAGATCATGATGACTATTCATTAATAGAGATCATCATAAATATCAATAATTTCTCGGATGAGAGGCAGGCGCGGGTTGGTGGCAGTGGAATGGTCTTCAAAGGCGTTTTCTGCCATCTGTTCAGTCTTTGCAAAATACTCTTTTTGGCCGATACCACAGTCATGAATAGTGGTGGGAAGGCAGAGGTTTTTGCGTAGGGTAATGATTGCCTGTATCAGGGATTCCACTCCCTGCTCTGGACTCTTGCAGGCAAGGCCAAGGCTCTGGGAAATTTCCTGGTAACGCTCATGGGCAATATAGCGACTGCCAGGCATCAACGGATTAAAACGGCTGGGGTCTTCTACTCCGTTATAACGAATAATGTGCGGTAATAACAGGCTGTGGCCCATGTTTTCCTGCAGTTCAAAAAGCATTTCAAGTGATTGAACCATGGAATGGGAAAGTCCGGATTTTGCGTTTCCGGCGGCGATACCAGCCATGGCTGCAGCGTTGTAGAGTTTCTCGCGGGTGCTCAATTGTTTGTGCTCCGCAGCAACTTGGAGATGATCAAAAATGAGACGGATAGCTTTGAGCGCCATGGCATCTGAATAGTCCGATGCCAGAGGTGAAACGTAGGCTTCGAGGGCATGACTGAGGATGGTCATCCCGGTAAGGGCCAGATCTCTTGCAACTGGTGCTGTGGCAAACTCCGGGTCGATAAGTGTGATATCCGGGAGAAGTTCACAGGAGTGAAGATTCCGGTGTTTTCCCCGGTTGTCATCAAAAATGGTTATAAAACCATTTGTTTCAAATCCGGCTCCCGGTGTGGTGGGTATGGTAATAAGGGCGACTTCATACTGTGGGGAACCTGTGCTGCAGTCTGGGAAATCGGCGTGAAGGAGATCGGGAGAGGAATGTGGTAATGAGCCTTGGGGACGCTGATAAAAATAACGCATGGCCTTAGCTGTATTAATGGTCGCATTACCCCCAATGGCAAGGACTGCAGTTGGGCGAAACGTATTCATACATGTAAGTCCATCTTCAATGGAGGCGATGGTAACTACCTGTTCTACCTTACAGAAAAAGTCAGTTTTGATCGATTGTTTCTGGTTGTTCAGGGAGTGAAGCACTGAGTCAATATGGTCGGTGTTGAGAAGTTCTTTCTCGGTGACAATAAGCGTTCGGGAGCAGCCAGGCAGTGTTTGTAAATGCTTGGTGCAGTCCGGGGTAAAAAGAAGCTTTCCCGGAGTTCTCCATTCCCTGTGCCGAATGTTTGGCTTCCTGATTACTTTATGGCGAATAAGCATCTCGACTGAAAGTTTTGCCGTTGCCGGGTTGCCTGCATGCTTATCATTTGCCGTGGTGATACCACTTTTGGTTGATGCTGTGAGTGTGCATAAATCTCCACGGGTTGCCGGTTGATTGAGGATAATATGGTCTGCGTTGATTCTTGTGGAAAATTCATCACACAAATCGGGATCTCTGGCATGGAGAACTGCAGTATGAGACGAAGATGACAATTCAAGTACTGCTTCACAAAAACAGAGTCCTTCATACCAGCTTTCAGCAGCTATAATGGAGAGAACGGGAACCGTTTTGCCTCTTGAAAGGGGATAGCTCGGGCCAATGCCTCCTATTTCAGCGAGTAGCAGTTTGGTGTGTTCAGGGACTGTAAATCCTGCAAGTCGTGCAATCCGTACGGCATTTTGCCCCGTACATTCAGGGTTTTCTGCTCCTGTTATCGGATCGAAAAGAAGGTCTTCAAGTTGGGTCTTTTCCTGTTCCGAGGTGAGGTGACAGGATTTTTGCATAAGTTGATCGAGTGTCTGAAAGTAGATCTCTCTGCTGATAACAACGGTCTGTTCAGACGTTGGGATCAGCCCGTTGTCAAAGTGTCTGGAGGCAATAACATCTGTTACTGCCTTTTCAATATCAGCTGAACGGTCGATAAAACAGGGAGTATTGATTTGTCCGCTGCCAAGAATGGGAATGGCGGGTGGAACTGGAAAAGCAGGGTTTTCATCCACCAGGATAAGGCTGATTTCAGGATGCCCGGCCAGAGCGTTAATACTCTTTTCAGAACCGTTTGGCAGCCACTGGATAGCATATTGCGGTGCTCCTGCATCCTGTGCCGCTTTTTGCATAAGCTGGGCTGCAGTTTGAGAAGATGATTGAACCGATGGATGGAAGCAGAAAACAATAGGATTACGGGTTTTAACGCTGAGTATGGCCTGAAGAAGTGTTATGGCCGTTGAATGAACAGCTGCTGGAAAAGAAGCCAGTGTTCCCATTGGTTCAGCAATAAGCTGATGCCCTGAAATTTCATCTTCTTCTACAATTCCCACTGATTGTATATGTTTTAGCTTCTTTTCCAGACCGCTGCAGGAAAAAATATTACTAATGGATTTATCCTCGACAATTCCACTTTCTGTTTCCGTAACCGCAAGTTTTGCAAGCATCAGGTGCTTAGATTCACCGACTCTTGCCATATCGTGAACTATTTTATCTATGACTTCCTGATCCTGTTGAAGATACGTTTCCTGGGCAGACATGGCCTGGAAGAGAATTTCATCAACTTGCTCAGCATCGGTTAGATTTGAACTGTCTGGGTGAAACATGAGTATACCTTGATGGCAAAGGAAAATGTAATTGAAATAAGTTTGCTGTCTGGGATTATCGGGCTTTTTAGGCGGAATTGTCAAGTTGCTAAAAGCGGTTTTTGTGCCGATTCCCATATGAAAATAGGAAACATTTCTGAATTGATGAATGAAATAAGGAGGAAAGAGAGGGGGGAAGAAAAATGAAATTATTTTTTATTTTTTTTAAAAGAGAAGCGTTATGTTAGAGGAGAAAATGGAGAGGGGAAATGTTGTGATATTCTAATGCTACATATTGAAATTATAACAAAAAAACAAATGTTTGAATGGGTGAGAAAGCAGGGGCAAGGAAATGCTTTGGAAACTGGAAATCATTCCATTTCCCTGTAAATATTATGGAAAATCACGTAAAAATCGTTTGCGGCTGTAGTCGCAGTCTCGGTGATGGTCAGGATTTTCTCTGAAAGATTCGATGAACTTCTTTGAGCAAGTTTGTTACCTCAAGGGCAGCATCGGAGCTTCTACAATGCTCAATCACCGATTTTCCGTGCATAAGAGACTGGGCATAGGCAACTCGGTTATGGAGGCGTGACTGAAGCAGTGGGACACTATACAGCTCACGGATATACGTTCCGATCTCTTTACTCAATTTGGTCCGTGGGTTGACCCTGTTTAACAAGAAGTAGCAGGGAATTTCATGGCCCACCTTTTTCTGCACCTGTTCGCAGGCATCGATGGTACGTTTTGCCGATCTGATATCAAGTGGAGAGGCCTGGAGAGGAATAATTATGAAATCCGAGACAGCCATGGCCTGATACATGATGTGATGACTGTGGGGGGGAGTGTCAATAAAGATAAAATGGAACTTATCTTTTATTTCTGTCGCAAGCTCATCAACGTTACTCCCTGCTTCAAAGACACTCAGATTTGACTTGGGGTATTCCTGCAGGGTTTCAAGGCAGCTTTTTTGTTCATCCGCATCGATGAGTGCTGTTTTGTAGTTTAGTGCTGCTGTTCCCAAGGCCAGGTTCATAGTTGCAGTACTTTTTCCGCATCCGCCTTTCTGATTTGTCAGTATGATAATCATTGTTTCCCCGGGGGTTAAAGTGAATTTAAACGCACTATATTGAAAAAGCGCTATGTTTTCAATGGGAAAGCGAGGTGTCGCTTCGTATCCTCATATAGGATGGGAACTTTGGGATACCTGAGGGGTAAAACCCGTAATACTTAAAGGTGATGAGCGTTCCAATGGCAGGAGGATGTTTACGCTCGGCATCACTGAAACCGGTGCCTATTTTAAACCTGAGTTTTTGATATTTTTCCGGCAATTCCACCAGCAATGAGCCAAGTTCTCCCAGGTATTTCCCCTTTCCCGGAAGATGCTGAACGACAACAGCTTCCATATCGAAGAAATTTTTCACTTTTAAGATATCACTGCTTCGTCCTGTGGAGTAGACGGCTTCAGGATTTCTTACAATGAGGCCTTCACCGCCCAACTGCTCAATGCGCTGTAACTCTGTTTGTAGTTGGGGGATGCTTGAAATTGTCTGTTGGGGGATAACAAAAGCAAACTGTGAAGGATGAGCAAGAAACCAGGTGGAAGCCTTTTGTATTCGTCTGGAAAAACTCCCGGTTTCCCGGGGTACATCAAAGATTGCAAATTGAATTGTAAGCCATTTATCATGGGTGTACTGTTTTTTCACGGTTGATACTGTTTGGTGGAATGTTCCACGGCCTCCCCACAGTTCTCCTTCCAGTGGAAATGGCGGTAAATCTTTGGTGAATGCAGGTGGTGGGTGAAATACAGAACCATTTTTGCTGAGGAGCTGTTTGCCATCCCAGTATCCCCGTACCCCATCTAGTTTTTCACTCATCAGCCAACCGACAACGTGGATGTTGTCGGAGTAGAGCTGGGGCAGCATAATGTCTAAAGCATGAGCGTTTAGAGAAAGCGTATGTATGGCTGCCAGACAGAGGAAAAGAACGTGCTTTATCATACTTGACTGTTAAATCAGTACTTCTGCGAGAGGCGTGACATCCATATCAAATGCTCTTCCCACAGCTTCGTATGTGATCTTTCCCTGATAGCAGTTAAGACCCCTTGCAAGGACATGATCCTTAGAAAGTGCAGCAAATCCATGTTCAGCAAGTTTTAGCGCATAGGGTACTGTTTGATTGACAAGGGCAAAGGTGGAGGTGTGCGGCACGGCTCCAGGCATATTGGCCACTCCGTAATGGACAACGCCATCGACCACGTAAGTCGGATCGGCATGTGTGGTGGCTTTGATCGTTTCCACACACCCTCCCTGATCCACAGCCACATCGACAACAACAGAACCAACTTTCATAAAGGAGAGCATCTCGCGGGTGACAAGATTCGGTGCTTTTGCCCCTGGGATAAGGACTGCACCGATGAGAAGATCAACCTCCTTGAGATAGGCTCGTATATTTGCTTCATTGGAGCTCATGGTGGTCATTCTGCCTTGGAATACATCGTCCAGATACTGGAGCCGGTTATGACTGAGATCCATAATAATAACCCGTGCGCCCATTCCCATGGCAATCTTTGCGGCATTGGTCCCTACGACTCCACCGCCGAGCACTACCACCGTTGCCGGAGAAACGCCGGGAACTCCGCCAAGCAGCATTCCACGTCCACCCTGATGCTTTTCAAGGTAGTGAGCACCCACCTGGGTTGCCATTCGTCCCGCCACTTCGCTCATGGGGGTGAGCAGTGGTAGTTGGCCGTTGTCGGTTTGCACAGTCTCGTAGGCAATGGCTGTGGTGCCTGCATCAAGAAGTGCTGTGGTTAATCTCTGTTCTGCGGCAAGATGAAGGTATGTGAACAGGAGCAGATCGTCACGCAGATATTTGTATTCGGTGGGAATAGGTTCTTTGACCTTGATTACCATATTGGCTGCCCAGGCTTTTTGGACATCCACCATTTCAGCTCCTGCATTGATATAACGCTGATTGTCCAGACCTGATCCAACTCCGGCATCTTCTTCCACTAACACGGTATGGCCTCGTCCAACAAGAGCTTCGACACCGGCTGGAGTCATAGCGACTCGGTTTTCAAGAGTTTTAACTTCTTTTGGGACACCAATGATCATTGTGAGTACTCCTGGGTTGGGGGGTGAATACTTTTCTGAGACGTTTGTTTGCTTGAGTTTCCGCTATCTGTGAACCACTAAACAGATTGTTCAGATAGGCTACAACCAGATTGCTTCTACCAGTTTCCACTGACAATTCCAATGTAGATTACGAGGATGGTGAAAAAGAGGCGACACAGGGTCAGGTATTTCTCTTTTGATGTAAGTTTGGTAATAAATTCAAGATCCGGAAGCCGGATGAGGCCAAGCTATTGGGATATATTGAGAATTGAAGATGTCTATCCTGTCACGATAAACATCGTCAATTCACTCGAGTTACAACTCAAGTTCCACAAGGTTTCCAGCGGGAAGATCAAAAGATTCAACTATGGTAATAGTGGATGAACCGTGCTCCTGCTGCCGGTCGTTGATTTTGTATGTTCCGGGAGCAAGGGCAATGGGGCCGAAGTTGCCTTTCAAATATTTACCATTAAGCCGGGTAACTCTCCCTTCTTTTCCTGAGCTATCCAGGGATATGAATTCGATAAAATAGGGTGGAGCCATTCCTTTAGGAAGGATAAAGGCAGCACCGGTATTTATCACAAATTCGTTCATAGTTCCTGCTGTGAGCTCAATTTCACCGAGGAACGAGTCGGTGGAACCATGCTCCGAGAGCCGATAGAGAAGGTGGTACTTTCCAGCTGGGACCAGCTGTGGAGAAAAATCCTTATCGAACCTGGCAACCATTTTTCCATCAGTATTGGGGCTGGTTTCCCGTAACTCCCAATAGTAGACTTTTTTCTGCATCCAGTCTGCGGGCACAGGGTTGAATGCGGTACTTACTTCAATGGTATTGAGTGTATCTGGTTGGATATCTATGGGTGAGAGGATCGTATCTTCCGAATAATGTTCGCTCTGTCGCCAGATAAGGGTGTATTCTCCAGCTGGAACAGCTGGCATGGTTCCAATGTGTTGCTTTTGAATACCTGCTCACCTGTTTCAGGGTCCAGAAGTTTCCAATAATATGGCTTCTTCACCCATGACGGGATGTTCAGTTGCATGGAGGTTGTAAGAGGAACGATACTTTCCGCTCCGCTTTTCACAGTCCGACCCCGTTACTCCGTATTCTGACTTTAACTTTAACTTTAAGGCTACAAAATCCGCCAAACTATCACATAACATGCGGAGATAAAGTCAGTTAACAACGACCTCCCAGGTTATCATTGCTAGTCTTTCTCGAATTTGCGCAAGAGTTGCCAACAGTTCTTGCTCATCAGGTAAATTACCATAAACCAGCCCACTAAAATCATTTGTATATGTCGATTTAAGTTGTTGCCAGCAACCTTCAACATCTCTAAATATCAAAGCTTCTGCTGGGTGATGAACCAACCACTCGTTGTTGTTTTTAAAGCTCACGACATCATTCTGGGCAACCTTACAGATAAATTGCTCAAATTCACTCGAATTGAAAAATGTTTTCAGTTCGTCATCCCCTAGCATCTTATGTAAATCATAAATATGGCGAATCTTCATTCTCAAGTCATCTATGGGATTCGCACTGTAGGAAAATCGAACCAAACTCATAATTTTCTCACACAGCGTCCTCGTCAATTCAAGGACATATACTTGAAAGGGCAATAAGTCATATTCAGCAGCCATCTCTTCCTGGCCGCGCTCAACCATCATATCGTAAATATATGAAGATATCCGCCGAGGGCTATAAGGCTCATAATAACCAAACCATGTGGCTTCAACTACAATCACATCCCTGACTTGACCAAAAGTACCCGAGCATGTCACAGGATAACGGTGTGCAGTCTTACGATTCATACCCATTTTTCTTGTCAAGCCTTCCACCTCAACTTCAGGCAACAAGTGATTAACGACCTAGCTAATTCTCCTTATCTTTTTTTTCAGTTGGTTGTCTGTTTCTTCTTCGTCATGCTTAACAACCAAATCAATATCTTCTGAAAAGCGTTCAATAAGACCAAAACATTTCGAGAGAGCAGTCCCACCCTTAAAGACCGTTTGCTCCCCAATAGAATCATGGAAGACAGCATGTAAGGCATATGTCACCCAGTAATCTTTCTCGATAAATATCTCTGGAATACTCAACATCTCTGACGTTGCAGTTACAGCCTGCCGAAAAAGACGTTCGTCCTCATGCAGTCTCATTTGATACTCCAGTCAGACGCTGAAGAAAACACACCAGAAACCTCTGGAATTTTATAGATTGTGATGGGGTTTAACGATTTTCTTAGCTTCTCTGTAAGTCTTACTTTGCCCAAACTATCCAAGATAGCACCAAGTAAAGCTCTCGTTGATGGAGGATATTTTAATACAAGCCGAACCAATACCTCCAACTCTTTTTCAGATAACTTTGACATTAAGCTCTGCATAACCTTACAGCTCCGATTTATTTTCGAGTCAGGTATTTTTTTTATAAAACGCAAGACATCAAGTAGCTGTAGGAGTGGAATATTTTCTCTAGTGATTGTGTTTTTCTGTTTCACAAAAGAAATACTATATTTCCCACGCTTCATTGAGGAACGAACTTCATTCTTTCCAATCTGGATGGTATTACTCACCTGAGTTGTCAAACCCAATGTATTATAAATACTAAGACCAGTTATATATCCCTCAATCCGCCCATCACGTTCAAGCAAATCCTTGACTACTTGATATTGGTTAGGTGGAAGTTCTCCAAAAGGAGATTGTTCTGGCTTATAATATTTACCCTTCGCAAGTTTTGCGATTTCTCCAGACGCAGCAAGTCTATTTAAAGCTTTAACCAAGCCCTCCTTGCTCTCTACCATGTCGACAAAATCGATAAAGGTGAAGACATGACCTTTGGCGAATCTAGCCACCTTAGACCTTATGATGTCAGATATATTCATAATAAAAAGAATAGCACCACAAATGGTTAATGTCCAGTTTTTATCGCTAAAAACTGGACAATTGGATGGTGATTAGTTGGTGTGGGTGAATTGTTACACCAAACAAAACAAGATCATTTTCCTCCGCATTGGTGGCAAGTGGTAGGCGATTAGCCGGGGGCAAAGCTTCATAGAAATTAAGAAACTTATAAAAGACTGTCAATCAGCATTCAAAAATGACCCACCCTCAGCGTCCAAAATTGACCCGCCTAAAATAAGAAAATATCCCCAATTC
>CAZUPS010000027.1:0-56317 GCA_964621915.1 uncultured Desulfocapsa sp.
GAAAATAATGGCCCTTCATGAAACGAAGTACGCTTTAGTCGGATGAACCATATTTTTGTTGTCGGCAGATTGAAAGCTTTTTGTTATATCAAATTTTAAAGCATCCTCACGGGATACATTAAACATTTTCAACATGGTTTCATTGATATCGATCACCTGCCCATTGAGCTCAAAAATAAAAATACCATCATGTGCTGAATTGTATATATCCTGTAATTTTTTGCGGCTGACAGCTATCTTTAAAGCTGTTTGTTTATGCTCAAGTATTTCATTGTTCAACTGGGTGTTGAGTTCCTTGAGTTCAAGGGTGTTTGATTTGACGACGAATGAGTTGATCAGAGAAAGCCAGAAATGGGTATGCCAGATTTTTGTCTGGGCAAGATTAAAGATAAGAAAAAAACTGATTGCAACACCAATGGGAACAGTGAATTTGTTTCCGATATAAAATTCCACCACTATTGTAGGTACCAGAATAAGAAGGAGGTAGCTGTAAGAGAGGAGTTTCCATATACAGTAACTGGCCATTGAGCCACTACTTATTCCGGCCAGGAGAATAATGGTAAGCGAAATATGGAGGGAGTCATGATAAAAGAAAACACTGGAGGCAGAAAAGAGTCCCCAGATAAAACCCATAAAAATATTGGACCAGAAAAAAACAGGTACCCAAAAACGATGGTTAACAATGGGCTGTTTTGAAAATGCAAAGATCGATGCAATGCGAAGGAGAGTTGCCACACATAATATGCAACCCAAAAAGGTAAACAGATAGAGTTGTTCGGATGAATAATCCGTGGCAAAACCGCCAACGAGAAAGGCAAGGGGAACAATGGCAGCTCCGGCAATACTTCTATCCTTAAGATCGATTAAGGCCTGATCAAAGATTGCGGAAAGCTCTTTAGGGCTGAATTCATAATCTAATGACCGAATATGGCGGTCTAATTCGTGTTCAAAAAACATATATTACTTTCCAGTTGGACAATAAGTAAGGAGTCCCAGAAGAACATAATTAAGGGAGCCGTTTTTTTTGAAGATGGTTACGCCTGCGCGAGGGAAGCTGGAAGCGAAAATATAAAATCGGATCCTTCACCAAGCGTGCTTTTCACCTGTAAATTCCCCTGATGTAAACGCATTATCTCTTTGCCTATTGCAAGACTGAGGGCGGTACCTTTTGTATGGTTTTCAATATGTTGAGAGTAGAATTCATCAAAAATCATCTCTTTAATTTTAGGGTCGATTCCAAGACCTCTGTCCACAACATTAAATAGAACAACGTCATTTTTAAGGGCTGCAGAGAGTTTAACAATGGCTCCTTCCGGCGAGTATTTAATTGCATTTTCAACAACAGCCTGAAAAGCTTCATGGAAAAGCTTCCAGTCAACTTCAAGATTAAAATCGACTGGACAGGAAACCGTGACATTACACTTTGCATCCGCAAGAGAGTTGGAATGTTTGGCAAAATCCTCTAAATATTTCAGTACAGATTGACGTCCGATATGGAGCATCCTGTTATTTCGCAGACTGGACAGAAGAAGAATTTTTCGGACCAGGTCATGAATACGTTCTCCTGATATTTTTATGAGTTTGGCATATTCAGCGACTTTGTCTGAAATTGCAGGAGTATCGAGAATAAGCTGACTGCCTAGAAGAATACCATTTAAAGGTGTCTTTGTTTCGTGGGAAAACAGTTGGAGTATGGCTGTTTTGAGTTCATCGATCTCTTCAGTCTTTTTTAATTTTGAAAAGACCTTGAGTTTGGCCAATAATTCATCATCTACAAAGGGTTTGGTAATATAATCATCGGCACCGGCCTCATATCCCTGAAGACGTTCTTCAATCATCGCTTTGCCGCTAACCATCAGAACTTTCGCGATTTTATGCTTCTTGTCGGATTTGATTTTTGCGCAAACATCATAGCCACTCATTCCTGGCATCATGATATCAAGAATTATGAGATCGGGGTTGTATTCATCCACCAAGGCCAGGGCATCAATTCCATTAAAGGCAGAGCGATATTGAAAATCCTGTTCGTACTCCAGAATTTCTTCTATCAGTTTAACATTAATAGGCTCATCATCAACAATGAGTACTTTGATTGCCATACAAAAAAACCTCACTCATAAAAGAATTGTTAACAGGTCGTCAGTTCGAAGGAATATATATAAAAAACAATGATTTCTGATATCTTATCTGTAATTGACTGAAATGTAAAATTATTCTTCTGTTTTTTTCCACAACTTGCAATCGTTGTTTCCCTATGCTATTTTCAGCAACTTTTACGCATCATTCATTAATGGAGTAGCTGGATTTCTTTTAATTATTATGAAAATTGCGATCATTGCCCTTACTGTTGGTGGAAAGCATCTTGCTGAAAGAATTCATGCGTCACTTGATGATTCGTTTATTGATACCAGAAAGCTAAAGGTATCTGAAAAACTCACTGACCTGTGGAACATGGACGTTGATGCAATTATCTGTATAATGGCTACCGGAATTGTGGTTCGGGGAATAAGCAAATTATGCAGAGACAAAACGCTTGATCCTTGTGTACTGGTGCTTGATGAAAAAGGACAGTTTGTGATTAGTCTTCTTTCGGGACATTTAGGAGGAGGGAATCAACTGGCTACAAAACTTGCTGCAGCTCTTGGTGGGCAGGCTGTTATAACGACGGCCTCCGATGTAACAGGTCATACCTCCCTTGATTTATGGGCAAAAAAAAACAAACTTATGGTAGAGGATCTCAGATTACTTACCGAAAAATCAGCAAAACTCATTAATTATGGGACGCTTTCTGTTTTTACTGATTGTAAGGTGATAGCTCTTCCTCAAGATTTACAGCAGGTGCCAATACCTGAACAGGCAGATATTATTATCTCCGATACATCTTTTCCTGGCAGCAAGGCTTTGTTGATGAGACCGCATGCCATAACCGTTGGTTTAGGATGTAATAGAGGTACTACTATACTAGATTTTCAGGAGGCAGTGACAGAGCTTTTTAACGATAATAGCTTGAATTTACACTCAATTGAATCCTTTGCATCAATAGATATAAAGGCAGATGAAGAGGGCTTGTTGGAATATGCTTCATCGCTCAATAGACCCATTAAATTTTTCACAAAAGAGCAATTAAACAGTGTTGAGGGTGTCTCTTCCTCAGATGTCGTTTTTGCGGCAACCGGTGCTAAGGGAGTTGCAGAACCTGCAGCTGTACTTGCTGCAGAAACATCTAATTGCTCCTGCAAACTCATAATCAGGAAACGAAAATGGAAAGATGTAACAGCGGCAGTCGCCATAAAACAGATCCGAATAGTGGCCTGATTTCCGTAGTGGGAACTGGTGTTGGCAGTGCGGAAAATATGACTCCCCAGGCCGTAAATGCATTAAAAGCTGCAGATATCATAATAGGCTATAAAACCTACCTGGATCTTATTCCTGAACTTCTAGAGGGAAAGGAAGTTATTACATCAGCAATGATGCAGGAAGTTGATCGCTGCAAAAATTCATTTGATCTAGCCGAGAGCGGTAAACATGTCGCTCTAGTTTCAGGTGGCGATCCTGGTATCTATGCAATGGCTGGTCTGATACTTGAAATTGCTGCAAAACGTGAGAGCAGGGTCAAGATTGATATTATTCCTGGGATTGCTGCAGTAAATGGTTGTGCTGCACGTCTTGGTGCTCCACTGATGCATGACTTTGCTGCAATCAGTCTGTCTGATTTGCTCACTCCCTGGGAGGTGATTGTAAAACGTCTCGATGCTGCCGCTTCTGCTGATTTTGTTATCGCACTCTATAATCCGAAATCAAAAAAACGAACGAAACATATAGTAGAGGCTCGTAAGATTCTTATGTCCTATCGTGATGCTGACACTCCAGTTGGTATTGTAACCGCTGCAAGTCGTGAAAATGAAGTAATCAGGCTTACTGCACTGGAATCCATGCTTGAAGAAGATATAAATATGCAATCTACTGTTATTATAGGGAACTCAACAACTTTTTCATGGAATGGCTATATGATAACGCCTCGAGGATACAGGGATAAATATAAACTTGATCAACAGGAATGAGTAAAAAACTCACTCTGATTCGTCATGGCAAGACAGGATACTCAGGAAGATATATTGGATCACGGGATGTCTCGTTGTCTTCTGCGGGGCGACAACAGATAGAAGATATTCGATCCTATTTTGTTAATCGAAAAGAGTTGAAAATTATCGCCAGTCCTATGCTCAGATGTCGCCAGAGTTGTGGGATCCTCTTTCCTGAGCAAAAAATTGTCTATGATGATGAGTTACGTGAGGTGGACTTTGGTCGATGGGAAGGCCTTACTTTTGCTGAAATTGCGGCTAAGGATCCAGACTATGTGGATGACTGGGCCAAGCTATCCGGAACATTTTGTTTTCCCGAAGGCGAATGTGTTGACGCTTTTCTAAAAAGAGTTGGAACTGTTGGAGAGAAAATAACCCATTTCTCCGAACAGGATATTATCATTATTGCTCACGGTGGTGTTATTCGTGCGCTGTTATGCTACTTTCTAAAACTTGATCCTTCAAAATATCTCTTATTTCAGGTAGAAAAGGGTCGTTTTACAACCCTGAATCTCTTTCCAGAAGGTGCTGTGTTAACCGGTTTAAATTTAGGAGTAAAATAAAGATCGATGGCTTATTTAATACTTGTGACCGGTGGTGCCAGAAGCGGTAAAAGTGACTATGCACTTACCCGTGCCGAATCCCTGTCCGGAAAGCACTATTTTCTTGCTACCTGTCCCGTGGTGGATTCGGAGATGGATGAACGGATTACCCGTCATAAGAGAGAGCGTCAAGCGGGTATTTGGCATACCATAGAGGAAGAAATTGCAATTGACACAACACTTTCTGACCTGGACTCAGAAAGTATCTGTCTGATTGATTGTCTGACCCTGTGGGTGAATAACTGTATGTATGCAGCTGAGAAATCATCAAAACCATTTGGTGAAGATGAAATGACACACAGGGCGGAAGAGTTTATAGAGGCTGCTAAACACTTTAACGGGACCCTTATCTGTGTGACAAATGAGGTGGGCATGGGGGTGGTTCCTGATAATCCTCTTGCAAGGCGATATCGTGATCTGGTTGGACGAAGCAATCGAATGATTGCCGCTGCAGCTAACGAGGTTATACTGGTCAGTTGTGGATTGCCACTTGTTTTGAAAAATTAATTTACTAATACTCCAAAGAGATATCTACTATGAGTCTGCTAAACAGAACAATAAAAGAAATATTCCCCCAGGACAGTGAGTTACGCGATAGTGCCAAAGAACGTCTTGATCAGCTTGCATTACCGCACTGGGCCCTTGGCGATCTGATGGATTTAAGCATCGATCTTGCCGGTATGACCCGTTCCATGCATCCCGCTGTGACACGTAAAGCTATTGTTACCATGGCGGGGGATCATGGTGTGGTTGCTGAAGGCGTGAGTAAATTTCCTCAGGAAGTAACCCCTCAGATGGTTTATAATTTTGTTAACGGTGGTGCTGGTATCAATGCTTTGGCAAAACAGGCTGGAGCTGAAGTCATTGTCGTTGATATGGGAGTAAACGCCGATTTAAAAGAACTGGCGGAACAGGGTAAAATAATAAATAAAAAGGTTGGGCTTGGGACTGACAATATAGCCAAAGGTCCTGCAATGAGTCCTGCCATGGCTACACGGGCTGTGGAATCTGGTATTGATGTCGCTAATGAATTATCTAAACGAATTGATATTTTTGGTACCGGGGATATGGGAATTGGAAATACCACACCCTCAACTGCCATTGCTGCCGTGATCACCGGAAAATCCCTTGAAGAACTTACCGGACGTGGAACAGGTTTGGATGACGAGCAGCTCGCTCATAAGATAAAAGTTTTGGAAACAATTCTGGACCGCAATAAACCAGACCCTAAAAATGGGCTTGATATACTTGCCAAAGTTGGTGGATTTGAAATAGGTGGCATTGCGGGATTGATTATAGGAGCTGCGGCTCATAAAAAACCCGTGGTTGTCGATGGTTTTATTTCATCAGCTGCCGCACTGATTGCCATCACCATCGAACCCTTTGTACGTGACTACATTATTTGTGCTCACCGTTCTGTTGAACCTGGACATCGTGCCATGCAGGAGAAACTTGGCTGTAGGCCACTTCTTGATCTGAATCTTCGGCTCGGGGAAGGGACCGGGGCCGCTCTTGCCATGAATCTGGTTGAAGCAGCTGTTGCTGTTCTTACAGAGGTTGCTACTTTTGAAGAAGCAGCCGTTGCCGGAGCTGATAAATAGAATGGATGCTGGGGCAACCGGTAACCAGGAAAACGGAGATAATTTTATTCAGGTAGCAATCTCCCATCCCGTTGCCAGCCTGCTTGCCGGTTTGCGTTTTCTTACTATTATTCCAGTTTCCTGGAAGCAGGAAAACGATAGCCGTTTTTTTAAGGCAAGTCTCGTCTGGTTTCCATTCCTCGGTCTTTGCGTAGGAGGAATAGCTTGGCTGCTGGTATCTCTTTGCATTGCTTACCTTCCTGCCTCTGTAACTGCAGTTTTTGCCATGATACTTCTTGCAGGAATCTCGGGATGTCTTCATCTTGATGGTTTAGCAGACAGTTTTGACGGGCTTTTAAGCAGCCGTCCCCGCATTCGTGCCCTTGAGATTATGAGGGACAGTCATGTCGGAGCAATGGGCGTTCTTGCCTTGATATTTGTTCTTCTTGGGAAATATGCCGCTCTTTCAAGCTTGAGTCCGACTGGTATGTTACAGGCTGTTATACTGATTCCGCTGGCTGGTCGAACGGCAATTATAGTGAGCATGGCTATTCTTCCCTATGCACGGAGTGGCGATGGACTTGGCCTGCTTTTTTATTCCTCGAACAGTCGCTGGATAGCATTCATTGGCAGTCTGTTTTGCCTGGTAATTGCATTGTTTTTCTCACTTGAAGCCTTTTTTATTGTTCTTGCAGCTATTCTGATTCCAGTTGCCTTGTTTGGTTTCTGGTGCAATAGAAAACTTGGCGGTGCCACTGGAGACACACTTGGTGCTGTTTGTGAGCTTACTGAATTTTCTGTTGCCATTGGTTTTTCCGTCCTTTACTCCATTCAATAACACATTATTATGCCAGAAATTCAAGACTATGGACATGGAGGCAATATCCATGATGCAGCTGGAGTAAAATCAATTGGAATAGACGCAATTCTTGATTTTAGTGCAAATATTAACCCCTTGGGAGCACCTGAGTGGCTGCGATCCTGTATCAGTAAAAACCTTGATTCGATTCTTCACTACCCGGACCCAACTGCCTCTAGTCTGAGAAGGGTCATTTCCGAACAATATAATCTCTCCAGTCATAAGGTACTTGTGGCAAATGGTAGTACTGAACTTCTGTATCAATTGCCGCGTGTCCTGAAATGTACACGCGCTGTAATTCCTGTTCCCTGTTATATCGATTATATAAAGGTGATGAAACTTGCAGAGATTGAGATCAAGACGGTGCCGCTTTCTGAGCATAATGATTTCCATCTTGATTTACAGAGTATTGAAGCAATTATAGCTCCTGGAGATCTTGTGATTATCGGATCTCCCAATAATCCCACTGGAACAACGGTAAATGGTGATGAGCTGCTGTTGCTCGCCAAACGATCTGCCGAAATCACTTTTATTGTGGATGAAGCCTTTCTGGATTTTATAGATGGTGCGACAAGTCTTGCTGGGAAGGCTGGCAACATAATTACTCTTCACTCCATGACCAAATTTTATGCAATCCCCGGCCTGCGCTTAGGATTTGGTATTTTCCCGGATTCCATTTTTCAGGCTTTACAGAAGATCCTACCACCATGGTCTGTTAATAGTCTGGCTCAGAGTGTTGGCGAAATTGCCCTTGCAGATGTTTCGTTCCAGCAAGAATCAAGAGCATATTGCCAGGAGAGAAGGTTTGAATTACTAAAATCCCTGAAAAATTTCACTGATCTTCGTGTCTTTCCAGGCACAGCGAACTATTTTTTACTAAAACTCAGTCATAGCTATTCAGTTTCAGAGCTGCAGGAGCACCTTCTCTCACAAAACATACTTATTCGAGATTGCTCTAACTATATCGGACTTGGAAAAGAATTTTTTAGAATAGCTGTGCGCAGCAAAATTGAAAATGATGTGTTTCTTAAGGCTTTGGCGGATTTTTTACCGAGCACAAAAGGCTCTTTTGGAACCAAAAAAGTAAAGACTCCATCGATTATGTTTCAGGGTACGTCTTCTAATGCTGGTAAGTCCGTACTTACTGCTGCACTCTGTCGTATTCTGCTCCAGGATGGTGTCCGGGTTGCACCTTTTAAGGCCCAGAATATGTCATTGAATTCATTTGTAACAGAGGGCGGCCTTGAAATGGGTCGCGCTCAGGTCGTTCAGGCACAGGCAGCACGGCTTGATCCCGATGTGTTGATGAATCCAATTCTGCTTAAACCAAATTCGGACACCGGAAGTCAGATTATTGTCCGTGGCAAGCCCCTTGGGAATATGTCCGTTATGGACTATGTGACCTACAAAGAAAAGGCCATGGGGATAGTCTGTGACTGTTACGATGAACTGTCAGAAAATTATGATGCCATAATACTAGAGGGTGCAGGGTCACCAGGGGAAGTAAATCTTAAACGCCATGATATTGTAAATATGAGAATGGCACGATATGCCGAGTCTCCGGTTCTTCTGGTCGGAGATATTGACAGGGGAGGGGTATATGCCTCTTTTGTCGGGCATATGGAAGTGTTAAACGAATGGGAAAGACAGCTTATAGCTGGTTTTCTTGTTAACAGGTTTCGTGGAAACAGTGATCTGTTACAGGATGCCCATGACTATGTGAAAAATCATACTGGAAAAGATGTATTAGGCGTTATTCCCTATCTACATAACCATGGAATCCCTGAAGAAGATTCGGTATCGTTTAAGGAGGGGATTTTCACCCGTGAACCTCCTCTCGAAAAACATATTGAGATCTGCGTAATCAACTTGCCTCATATCTCAAACTTTACTGATCTGGAGCCATTTCTTGCTGAACCCGATGTATATCTCCGTATTGTTTCACATCCAGACGATGTGGGAGAGCCCGATGTTTTAATTATACCTGGTTCAAAGAATGTTATTGGAGATCTGGAAAGTCTTCGTAAATCCGGAATGGCAGAAAAAATTACCAGATTGGCTGAGACCGGGTGTGAAATTGTCGGTATCTGTGGTGGCTATCAGATGCTTGGCAGGAAGATCGAAGATCCCCATGGAATAGAGTCAAAACAAGGAACAGCCAGGGGACTCGCGCTTATAGCCATGCATACAGTTCTTGCCCCCGATAAGACACTTACCAGAAAAGAGGGAACCCATCTTCCTTCCGGGCAACCCGTGGTCGGTTATGAGATCCATCATGGTCAAACTACAGGAAATGTTGCTCCACTTTTTATCTATAACGACGGTACGGAATGTGGGACAAATGGAAACGATGCCACTGTATGGGGAAGTTATCTTCATGGTATTTTTGATTCCGATCTGTTTCGGCGAAGTTTTATTAACTCTATTCGGAACCAAAAAGGGTACGGAGCCTATATGGGGCCGTTAAACAGTTACGATCTGGAACCAGCATTTGATGCCCTTGCCGATTCGGTGAGAGCATCAATTGATATGGATTCTGTTTACAAGCTACTAGGGTTATAGAGAGCTTATGTTGCTCTTTGAAACACAGCTCTGCATAGCGGTACTTCTTGATCTGCTGCTTGGTGACCCACGCTTGTTGCCTCATCCGGTGCGGTTGATTGGCTTTGTGTGTGTGTGGAGTGAATGTTTCTTTAGAAAGATATTTTCTTCTGAAGGTATTGCGGGGCTTGCCTCCTTTAGTTTTGTATTGTCCAGTTCCATAGGTCTTACTGCGGGAATACTTGTATCGTTACATCAGTTTTCAACATTGCTTGCTCAGATTGCTGCGATCATCCTGCTCTATACATGCCTTGCCGCTCGTGGCTTGATAGATCATAGCCGAGCCGTATATCAGGCTCTTACTGCTGCAGGAACACTTGATACTGCACGTTTGGCAGTAGCCAGGATCGTAGGGCGTGACACGGCACAACTTGATCGTAGCGGTATTATACGGGCCTGCGTTGAAACAGTTGCTGAAAATATGGTGGATGGTGTGACGGCGCCACTTTTTTATGCGGTCCTGTTTTCTCTAGCAGCACCTGTAATAGGAATGGACCCGCTCATTCTGGCAGCCATTGGAGCAATGGCATATAAGGCCGTTAACACAATGGATTCCATGTTTGGGTATAAGAATGAAACGTATCTTCTCTTTGGCAGAACGGCAGCCATTGTAGATGATCTTGTAAACTGGTTGCCTGCAAGACTTAGTGGTTTACTGCTTATACCAGCCGCTTGTCTGCTTGGGCTTGACTGGAAAAATGCATTTATTATCTTTAGAAGGGATCGACTTGCTCATGCCAGTCCAAACGCTGCCCATCCTGAGTCTGCAGTGGCTGGAGCTCTGGGGATAGAACTTGGTGGAACATCCATCTATTTTGGAAACAAAATGATTAAACCGGTTATTGGTGATGATCATAGAGAAGTTGATAATCAAGATATTCTGAGAACCAATCACTTGATGCTTCTGGGGTCGTTTTTGTTTTTAACGGCTCTTTTAGTAATTAGATTTTTTATTATACAAGTATTTTAAATGAAATCATCTTCAGCATTTCTTATAGGTGGTACCGCAAGCGGTTCCGGAAAAACGACCCTTACCATTGGCATAATGGCGGCACTCAAGGCTCGAGGGTTGAAGGTTCAACCCTTTAAGTGTGGTCCCGATTTTATCGATCCAAGCCTTCATCGAATGGTTACCGGAGAAATTTCTTCAAATCTCGATCTCAGGATGTGTGGAAAAAGCTTTTGTGAGCAAACCTTTCGGAGACGATTTGATAAAAAGGATGTCGCTGTTGTTGAAGGTGTTATGGGCCTTTTTGATGGAGGGATCGCCAGTTCTGCAGCTCTTGCAACTGAGCTTCAGCTTCCGGTTATTCTGGTCGTTGATGCCAGGTCTGCTGCTGAAAGTGTTGCTGCCATCGTAAAAGGATTTGAAAGTTACGCAGAGGGTGTCAGTATTGCAGGCGTTATTTTTAACCGTGTTGGAACGCCAAGGCACCGTCAGTTGATAGAGGAGGGCATGGCTGGGAGATGCCAGACTCAAATTCTCGGTTTTTTTCCGCGAGATATACGTTTTACCATACCTGATCGTCATCTCGGACTGCATATGGGAGATGAAAACCCTCTTGATACAAGCCAGTTAAAGGAACTTGTAGCAGCCATAGAAAAGCATATTGATCTTGATCTGCTGTTGCAGATTTCAAAATGTCCTACTAAACATTTACCCGCTTCTTCGATTGTAAACTTTTCCGTGAAGGAAAAGGTTCGATTTGCTGTGGCAAAAGATGCGGCATTCTGCTTCTACTACGAAGATAATCTGGAAATGCTTAGCGCTGCTGGTGCCGAATTGGTGTTTTTCAGTCCCATGTCCGATAAGGAACTGCCAGTCGGTTGCAAGGGGATCTATTTTGGTGGCGGGTATCCCGAATTGCATGCAGAAAATTTAAGTAAGAACGATTCAATGATCGCAGCAGTACGTGAATTTGGCCATGCAGGAGGCATTATCCTAGCAGAGTGCGGTGGCTTTATGTATCTTTGCAAAGAGATTGAGACCGTTGAAAAACAGATTTATACAATGAGCGGGATATTCCCTTTTAGTGTACGTATGAAAGCGCGTTTGTCACGACTTGGATATCGTAAACCAGAGCTTACTGCTGATTGTGTACTAGGATCTGAAGGCAACTATCTCCACGGACATGAATTCCACTACTCAGAAATAATAAACTCAACAGAGGATGTGGCCACGGTCTATAAATTGGACTCTGGTAAAAATGAAGGCTATACATTCAAACAGGTTATCGGGGGCTATATCCATCATCATTTCGCACGAAGCACTAAGGCTATAGAACTTTTTATTCAGCAGCTAAAACAATCCAATATAACCACATCATAATAGAAAAAATGAACCGTATAACAAAAATTGCACCTCAGGATATAGAAGCTGAAAGCTTTCGCATGATTGAAACGGAGTTTGATGAAAAAACAGGACTCCGTCATCAGGAAATGGACCCGCAGCAATTTGCCATTATTCGTCGCGCAATTCACGCAACTGGCGACTTCTCATTTGCCAGACTCATTCGATTTCATCCAAAGGCCATCGAAGCCGGGCTGTCTGCAATTCGTTCCGGGAAAAATATATTAACCGATGTTAATATGGCAGCGGCAGGGATCAGTAAGGGCTTGTTGGCAGCTCATGGAGGCAAGGTTATCTGCAGGGTTGCAGAGCCTGGAATTGCTAAAATGGCAAGCCGCAGAGGGTTGACCAGATCTCAAACAGCAATTGAAGAGGGGATGCGTGATAATGTTGGTATTGTGGCAATTGGTAATGCGCCTACTGCTCTCATAACGATTATGAACCTGATAGCAGGTGGCACTATCAAACCGGACCTGATTGTTGGAGTACCCGTGGGATTTGTGAATGCTCCAGAGTCAAAAGAAATTCTTATGGAACAGGATTATCCTTTTATCAGCTGTGAAGGCAGAAAGGGAGGAACAACCGTTTCCGTTGCAATGATTAATGCCCTATTAAGGCTATTATAGTATCAAACTTGGCCCTCTTCCGGAATAAACTCTATTGTAAAATACCGTAGAGAAACAGAAGATGGATAAGGCTCCAAATAATAAAAAGGATCATTCCAGTCAGGTACTTTTCTGCAACAACCTTTTAATATCAGTAATCTCATCTCATTTTTAGTCCCAACAAATAACTTGCCATTTGATATCTTCTTCACATAAACTTAGGAAAAGAGATAGTTAGGTTTTTTTTGAAGAGATCAGAAAAGGAGTAAAGGTATGATGTTTTGGACCGACTGGATAACAGTAATAATGATTGGAATTGGTGCTGTTTTTATGTTGCTATCAATTCTATTGGCAGCAGCTATGTTGCCTCGTCTTACAGACTATTATAAACAAAAATGGGCTCTTCTTACTCTTTTTAAAGGCTTCTTCCTTGTGGGCTATCTCGCCTTTATTACTATTCTCGTTATGGATCTCAGCCTACCGCTGGAACTTGTTACCGGTGTTGTTTTTCTGGGCGGTGCTTGTTTTGTCTTTTTGGTCATTCGTTTAACTAAATATACTGTAACTGACCTTTCTGATAAGGAAGATTCTCTAAATGAGTTAAATGCTACTTTAGAGCAAAAGGTACAACAGCGCACGGGCGCGTTGGAAGAAAGCCTGGCATCTCTTTCTGAAGAAGTGAATAAACGCGAAAAAGCCAATAAAAAAATACTAAGTATGGGAGAAGAGTTACGTCTCATTCTGGATACAATTTCCACTGGAATTCGAGTAATAGATTTGAACCACACCATCATTCAAGTTAATAAACAGTTTTGTCTATTAACCGGTTTGAGCCAGCAAGAGCTTGTGGGAAGCCACTGTTATACAAATTTCATCACTGAGGATTGCCAGGATTCAGATGGTTGCAGATTGAAAACCATAAAAACAAATCAAGATGTTTACGAAAATATCGAAAAGAAGACGACCAGAGATGGAAGAACTTTTCATTTTCGAGTCACTTCTGCTCCTATGTTTGATAGCGATGGTGAGGTTATTGGACTTTTAGAGGATTTTCAGAATATAACCGCTTTGGTGAAGGCTCAGGAAGAGAAGGAAAAAGCTCAAAATCATATGCATCAGGCAGCGAAACTTGAATCTGTCGGTCAATTAGCTGCTGGCATTGCACATGAAATTAACACACCGGTGCAATTTGTTAGCACAAATCTGGATTTCTTGGGCGAAAGTTTTGACGATATTGCTGTCTTTATGAAAAGTGTACAATTGGCGATGGATCATGAAAATACTGATCCAGGTTTAAAGCAGGGGATGGAAGAAGTTGACTGGGAGTTTTTGTCAGAAGAAATTCCTTTAGCCATTGGGCAGTCTGTAGCAGGAGTGGAGCGTGTCGCTAAACTTGTTCTTGCGATGAAGGAGTTTTCACATCCAAATACAAGAGAAAGAGCTCCTGCAGATATTCATACTATTCTTGAAAATACCATAACGATCTCTCAAAACGAATGGAGTTATGTGGCAGATATTGACAGGAAATATTCCATGGATTTTCCACTTGTCCCCTGTCTCACCGATGAACTTGGACAGGTTTTTCTTAATATTATCGTAAATGCAGGACATGCAATAGCGGATAAGGTTCAAGATTCTTCAGATAAGGGCGTGATAACTATCAGTTCTACTGTTACAGATGATAGTGTTGAAATAGATATAAGTGATACCGGGAAGGGTATGGATGATGAGTTGAGTGCCAAAATTTTTGATCCTTTTTTTACAACTAAAGATGTGGGTAAGGGTACAGGGCAGGGACTTTCCATTGCACATGATATAGTGGTGAATAAACATCATGGAGAACTTATTGTGGACAGTACCTTGGGAACTGGAACAACTTTTACTGTCCGGTTACCTCTGTGAAAAACGCATCTCTGGATAGAGCCTAACACTCGGAGCGAATACTGCGACAGGACTGTATACAAGCAGTTAATGTATTATTTTTCCAGAATTTCTGTTACTTCACAGGCGACCTTTCCATGGTGCAACCGAATTTCAAGTGTATCGTCAACGGTTAGTTGATTGCTTTTACGAATAAGGGTTTGATTACCACTCTTTTTATCAATTTTACTTGTTATTGAATAGCCTCTGGACAGAGTGGCTAATGGACTTACTGCATCGAGTAAGGCAGCCTTCCTGGCAAACTTTTCCTCCTTGTCGAGGATCATACTTTTACAAAGATAATTGAATTTCTCGGCCGCAAACCGCAGTCGCTGTTCTTGAAGCTGGATTCGTGTAGCAGGAGAATGACTTTGCAGCTTCAGAGAAAGTTCCTCACACTTTGCCGTGCAATAACTAATGGATTTTTCAATACGAGTAACCAGCCGAAGAGCAGCGTGGTCCAATCGTAGAGAAGCATTGGTAAAAAGGAAATCCATATCACCAAGCAACCTGCGATTCTGATTAACTCTGTATTGGTAGTCTTCCAGGCGATCTAAAATAGTTCGATTCAGTATTTGCTTCAGACGAGAAATGGAATTTTGCAGCTGGAGAGCATCGGGAATAATCATTTCTGCTGCCGCAGTAGGTGTCGGAGCTCTCAGATCTGAGCAGAAATCACTGATGGTAAAATCGACTTCGTGGCCGATAGCAGAGACAATAGGGATATCGGATTTTGCAATAGCTTTTGCTAGAATTTCTTCATTGAAGGGCCAGAGGTCTTCAAGTGAACCGCCCCCTCTGCAGAGAACGATGATTTCTGTCTGGGGACGTATTACATTGAGAATATCCAGTGCCTTTACAATTTCAGCAGCAGCTTCCTTTCCCTGGACTCTTACAGGAAAGACCTTAACACTCGTTGGAAATTTCCGTTTTCGCCAAATTTTAAGAAAGTCATGGACAGCGGCTCCGCTAGGAGAGGTGATTACTACAATTTCTTTTGGGAACTCAGGAAGTGGACGTTTATTCTCCTGAGAAAACAACCCTTCAGATTGCAGTTGTTTTTTGAGCTTTTCAAATTGCATCTGCAGAAGCCCACTGCCTTGAAAATCAACACTGTCGACTATAAGTTGGTAGTCACCACGTGGTTCGTAAATAGAAATCCTTCCATGGCAGACAACCTGTTGACCATCTTTTAGAGGTTTTACCAGATATCGTGCCTGCCCTTTGAAAAGAACTGTCCGTAATTGAGCACCATCATCTTTTAGAGTAAAATAGGCATGCCCGGAGAAGGGGCATTTTAGATTGGAAATTTCACCCTCTACCCTGATAAATCGATACTTCATCTCTACCAGATTTTTAAGTTCTCTGGTGAGAGTACTTACTGAATACATTTTATTTGTTGCTGGTTGTTTCATCTAAAAGGAGTCGTATGCAAAGATAACGGTAAAAAACCTCAATATAAACGGTTTGAGAATAGACATGCTTTGACGGATAGGGTAAATTAAAATGTTGCAAATCAGAATGGATAATGGACCTGATTACAACCTGTAAATACAGGTATCGGGTTTTTCAATAAAGGTAAAGTAAAAAGCTAGGAGTGCAGGATGAGTGAGCAGAGCGCGTTTAATCAAAATGAGGTAGCTGAAGGTGCATATGTTGAACCCCGGGGGGTTCTTGACCAACTCAATCTTCCTCCAGGTTTTGTTAAGTTTGTAAGAAAGAATAAGCGAGCTATACAAATTACTGGAGCCGTTATTGTAGTAGTTGTTGTTGCCGGATCACTCTATCAAAGCTATCGAACCACACGCCTTGACGATGCTGCCAGCAGTCTTTCTATTTCCATGGATGCAACGGGTGATGAAAAATTTAAAGCACTCGAGCATGTTGCATCTGATTTTTCTGGAACACCTTCGGCCCTGTGGGCACAGGTGGAGCTTGGACATATGTCTATGAAGGATGGCCTTTACTCTAAGGCTGGAGGCTATTATTCGCAGGTTCGTAACGAGGTTTCAGATACAAATCCAATGTATGGTCTTCTTACCTTTGGAATGGCCCAGGCAGAGGAGGCAGATAAAAAGTATATCGAAGCTTCAGATTCCTATTCCGTCCTTAAGGGGATTGATGGGTATAAGGATGAAGGTTTTATTGGTATGGCCAGAGTTCTTGAAGCGGAAGGAAAAAATAGTGAAGCTCTTGGTGTCTATGAAGAATATCTCGGGAGTTTTCTTGGAGAAGATCAGAATCTTCAGGTAAAACGAATGATACAGGAAAAGATTACTCGTCTTCGCGTCCAGGAATGAAACTAATCACCACTCCTGCTGCAATCCAGCAGCTTGCTCAGGAGTACAGATCAGATGGATTGACCATTGGTCTTGTTCCGACGATGGGTTGGTTTCATGAAGGGCATCTGTCGCTTATGCGCAGGGCCAGAAAGTCGGCAGATCGTGTAATTGTCACTCTTTTTGTAAACCCTATCCAATTTGGCCCCGGTGAAGATCTTGATAGCTATCCCTATGATCTGGATCGGGATTGTAGGCTTGCAGAAGAAGCTGGTGCTGATGTTGTTTTTGCACCGGAGAAAGGGATGATGTATCCGAAAGGATTTGCCACCACTGTCACTATTGGCGGCCTTACAACGTCTCTCTGTGGTGCCAGTAGACCCGGACACTTTGATGGCGTGACAACCGTTGTCTCCAAATTATTTAATTTGACCCTTCCACATTTGGCGGTTTTTGGTGAAAAGGATTTCCAGCAACTGGCAGTAATTCGTAGGATGGTAAGGGATCTGGACTTTCCTGTTGCTATTATTGGTCATCCGATAGTACGTGAAAAAAATGGCATTGCCATGAGCTCACGGAATACCAATTTGAAAAAAGATGAAATGGAGGCAGCTCTTTCATTATCGCAAAGTATTGCTGCAGCCAGGATGGCAATTGAAACCAGAGGTGTTGCTGCAATATCCGTTGACGAGGTAAAGGATCTCGTTGCCGAACACATCTTGAAACACAAAGAATGCAACGTGGACTATATAGAAATTGTAAATAGCAATACCTTGAAATCTTGTGCTATTTTAAATGAAGATTCTATTTTGATACTCGCAGTCAAAATAAATAACAGGGTAAGGCTTATCGACAATTCCATGTTGATGGAAGCATAGCTTTTAATTATCCTGGTTAACGCATTGAAAACAAATAATATAAAATATAACTTGAACCATTACACTATAAGGTAGTTACTATGGAGCGTCAGATGCTCAGGGCCAAGTTGCACAGGGCCACAATTACAGAAGCTGATCTCGATTATGAGGGAAGTCTTACCATTGACCGTGAACTGCTCGATGCTGTGGGAATGATACCATTTGAACGGGTGAAAGTTTATAATATTAACAACGGTGAACGTTTTGATACCTATGCCATTGAGGGAGCTCCAGGTTCCGGTGTTATAGGATTAAATGGTGCAGCTGCACGCAAGGGAATGGTTGGTGATCTTATTATTATTGTAACTTTTGGCTTTTATTCACCACAGGATCTTGAAACATATCATCCTAAAATCGCATTGTTGAATGAGAAAAATCAAATCAAAGAAATGCTTACTAAATAACATGTGAGGAGCGGTTATGCCTGGTTTTGAAGTCTTTGGAGACGAAGAAAAAAAGGAAATCAATAAAGTTCTGGATACTGGAGTCCTTTTTCGATACGAATTTGGTGAGCAACGTAAAGATGTGTATAAGGTCCTCGAATTTGAAAACAAATTCGCAAGTTATTGTGGAGCTGGCTTTGCTCAGGCCGTAACTTCTGGAACTGCCGCATTAAAAGTAGCTCTTGCTGCGCTCGGTGTTGGGCCAGGAGATGAGGTTATCACCCAGGGATTCACCTTTGTTGCGACCTGGGAGGCAATTCTTGATATTGGTGCCATACCGGTTTTTACAGAAATAGATGAAACGCTTAATATGGATCCGGAAGATCTCAAGAAAAAGATCAGCGATAAAACCCGTTGTATTATACCTGTCCATATGCTTGGAGCAATGGCGCGTGTTGAAGAAATCGTGGCCATTGCTAAAGAACATAACATACCAGTGCTAGAGGACACCGCCCAGGCAGCAGGTGGTACGATCAACGGTCAACATCTCGGCACATTTGGACAATGTGGAACATTCTCCTTTGATTCAGTGAAAACAATGACCACAGGGGAAGGTGGCATGATTATCACAGGAGATAAAGAAATGTGGCGCACCATGTCCGAGTATCATGATCATGGTCATGATCACGCAGTGAATCCTGGTGGGCGAGGCGGAGAAGGGCGCAGGTTTGTAGGTTTTAACTATCGTATGATGGAATTGCAGGGTGCTATCGGAATTGCCCAGCTCTCTAAACTTGATTCTATGATAGCTTCTCAAAAAGCTCATAAAGCAAAACTGAGAGAGGCAGCTTCTGCAATACCTGGAGTGAAGTTCAGAACCCTTGTCGATGAAAAAGGCGATACTGCGACATTTTTCGCATTTATTATGGAAAGTAGTGAGCAGTGTAATACAATAAATGCGATACTTTCTGAAAATGGCGTCGGTGCAATAAATTTCAGTGAGAACAGCTGGCATTTCTATCCAAGCTGGGAACATATGCTGAAAGGATCTGCTGTTGCTTCCTCCGGTTGGCCTTTTACTGAACCTGGCGGAAATCGCCGTATTGTTTATGACCCTGAAATGCTGCCTAAATCTGCAGATATAATGTCGAGAACACTTGTATATCCTGTGGCAATTAAGATGACAGAAGAGCAGATAGAAAAGATATGTGATGGTTTAAAGAAGGCAGCGGCTGCCTGATCACCACAATATATAAAGAAAAAAGGGGTGTTGGAAATTTCCAACACCCATTTTTTTATGATTTTGTTTGAATAAAACTACTGCTTATAGAATTTATGACTTCCATACTGTTGTACAAAGGTATATTCTGAGGCCCAATAGGGTTCGATATTGTCAAGATGATAGTAGGTTGCTCCTGCGGTAAAATCTGCAGAATTTAAGGCGATATAAACAGATTTCATACATTGAAAAAATGCATGGGGATCTTCAGGGATATACGAATTTTTTTGATTTGTCCAGCTGAACTGGTAGGGTTGCTTAACAACATTCTTAATACTGAGAGCCCTGCTTGCCGCACGGTTTATAGTAACGTGAGCTACTGCAACCTGTCCAATCTCTGGTTCTGAACGGGCTTCATGGTAAACGTTCAGTGTCAGCCAAAGCAATCCTTCTAAAAATGTCATATTGTCCCTCCTTCTTCCAGTTGGTTTTATAACAAACTATATATACGGAAGTGTGTTCTTTTGACATAATAATTATTGCTAGTCAAGTAAAAACTTAATAACTTTCTTATTCAAATCTCTTAATTGTATGTAACCTATGAATATAATAACAATTACTATTCCCTGAGATAATACTCTTTAAATAACAATTAGATAAAGTGTATGATTAAAGAGCAAAATACACATATTGTAACAATACAGGGTGTTGTGGACAGGGTAACTTTTCACAACGAGGTGAACGGTTGGAGTGTTTTACGAGTTAAATGTTACAATGATTTTGACCCTTCTACGGTAATTGTTCATCAGACAAAAGTGTTTGCCGGTGCAACGATGAAATTTTCTGGGCACTGGTCAAACCACCCTAAATTTGGTCGTCAGTTTACTGCGACGCATTCTGAAGAATGTCGGCCGGCAACTTCTGCTGCTCTTGAGAAATATTTAGGATCAGGTCTTATTAAGGGAGTTGGGCCTAAAACAGCAAAGCGAATTGTTTCCCATTTTGGCTCAAAAACGCTGACAGTCTTTGAGAAATCCATCGATGATCTGTTGCTGGTTCCAGGTATCGCGGCAAAAAAACTTAAAGGAATCAGTGACGCCTGGACTGAGCATCGGGCTATTCGAGATGTTATGCTGTTTCTTCAGGAACATGGCATTTCAACACTTTTTGCTGTGCGCATATTTAAAAAGTATGGTCAGCAGGCAATTGATATTGTTACCCGAAACCCCTATCAGTTGGCCAATGATTTTTACGGGATTGGTTTTTTTTCAGCAGATAACGTTGCGCTGTCATTTGGAATAGAAAAAGATGCACCCATCCGTATTATTGCAGCTATTAAACATATTTTGTCTGCATCAAGAGAAAAGGGGCATTGTTATCTCAATAGCGAACAAATCCAAGAGGAAATTGTAACTCTTTTAGCACTCGATCTTTCCGAAACAATTTTTCTGTATCTGACCCAGATGGAGGATGAAAACCTTCTGAAAAAAAGGCAACTTCTTCTTTCCGATAACAGTACTGTTATATGCTACTACGCCAAAACACTCTATTTTGACGAAAAAAACTGTGCCGAAGCTATTGCTTCGTTATGTCGCCCGGTTATCACCAACGACCAAAGGATTCAAGAGTGGCTTATTAAGTATGGTCAAAAACAGGACTTTGAGCTAAGCACGGAACAGCTAGGTGCCGTCAGGGGGATTGTTACCCAGGGCTGCTCCATTTTAACAGGCGGGCCTGGCTGTGGCAAAACAACCACTACCAAAACACTGGTCAAACTCTTTATTGGCATGGGGAAAAAGGTTCTTCTTGCTGCACCTACGGGACGAGCTGCTCAGCGTATGGAAGAAGTCGTCGGAGTAGAAGCCAAGACTATCCATCGACTACTTGAGTTCCAGAATGGCTCATTTAAGAAATGCCGGGAAAACCGTCTTTGTTGTGATGTTTTGGTGGTTGATGAATGTTCTATGCTTGATATTAGTTTAAGTGCTGCCCTTTTCAATGCAATTCCGCACAATACGCAGCTTGTTCTTATCGGAGATGCCGATCAATTGCCATCCGTTGGCCCTGGAAATGTGCTGAGTGATTTGCTGGCATCCACTATCGTGCCAATTTTCAAGTTACAATCAATTTTTCGACAGGCTCAGCATTCAAAAATTATTTCCTATGCTCATGATATTAATAATGGCAAGATTCCTAAAATATCCTCTCCTTTTCATCAGCCAGAACTCTGGAAGAGTAAATGTGATTGTCTCTTTATAGATTCAAATGAAGCGACTCTAAAACAGTTACAACTAATAAAAAAAGCTAAGGGTCATCTCCATACTCATTCTCTTGAAGAAGAGTTTGGAGTAGAAAACTTATATTCTTCTCCAAAACAAAACGATGCTGCTACTTATCAAAATGGAACAGGCCAAATACTCAGGGAGCAGTTTGAAAACATTGATTTTGGACTTTTACAAACCGCTGAAAATAGTGCTGTTGAATTACGATCTGTTTTGAAAAAGGTTCATCCCTGGTCTTCTTTATATTATGGATTAACCGCGGGCCAGGTTGTACACAGGCTCTACACGGAATGGATCCCCAAATATTTTGGTAGGAACTGTGAAATACAGGTACTTTCTCCAATGACAAGGGGAAGCCTTGGTACTGTGAAAATAAATGAAAATATTCAGCGGCTGGTAAATCCAGAAAGTAATCAAAAAGGTCAAATTGTCTTAGGTCATCGAATTTTTCGTAATGGTGATAGAGTTATTCATCGTAAAAACAATTATGATCTAGGTGTGTACAATGGCGATATCGGGAAGATAACTGGAGTTAATCCAATCGAGATAACATGTCAGGTACGATTTGATTCCGATGGACGGTGTGTGGAATATCAAAAGGATCAAATAAGCGAACTTGAGCTTGCTTATGGGATAACAATTCATAAATCTCAGGGAAGTGAATTTGATTGTGTTATAATACCTCTTGTCTCCCAACACTATAGTATGCTATTTCGTAATCTAATCTATACCGGACTGACACGTGCCAAAAAGCTTGCCGTATTTGTCGGTACCAGACAGGCGATGGCTATGGCCATTCGAAACAACGATACCCTGAAAAGGCAGACCGCTCTTTCAATGCTGCTTCAAAGGCACTAAAGAGAAATATATTACTGAGAATACGATTATGGACTATAGATGCGGATCCATTGGTAAGGTATTAACAATACGTTTTGATCATAAAGATGATTTCTTAAAAGGTCTAAAAGAAATTGTGGTTAAAGAGAATATTCTTTCTGGATGGTTCCAGATTTTAGGGGCCGTTCGTCATGCAGATGTTGTGATAGGTCCGGAGCAACCTGTTATGCCACCCGTTCCAATATGGACAAAAGTTGATGAAGCACGTGAGGCCATTGGAACCGGATCGGTGTATATGGATGGAGATGATCCGCTTATCCACCTTCATGCAGCGCTCGGAGATCATGGTGAAACACTCACCGCCTGCGTGAGGAAAAACTCAGAAGTGTATCTTATTTTGGAAGTTTTATTATTTGAAATTACAGGTATTGATGCGAGCAGGCCCTGGTGGGAAGAGGGCGGCTTTAATCGATTGACCTTTGCCTGACAGGTTATTTTTATTTTATTATCTAATTATATAGGGTGAGACCCATGTCCGAATTTATCAGCAGATCAGAGATGAAACGTGTCTACAAACAGGTTGGAGAACTTGCCAAGGAAGTGGCCGAGCTTTCTGATAAAGAATTAAAAACTTTTCCTGGTGGGACTGTTATTCACGAGGAGATTATTGCCACTCGCGGTCTTAAGGGAGGATCAAAAAATCGTCAGATAAAGTATCTTGCCAAAGTACTCAGGCAGGGGCCACTCGATGAAATATATCTTTTTATTACAAATCGTAAAGGTTCAAAACTGCATTCAAAAAAACAATTTCACGAAGCTGAACGTCTTAGGGATACGCTTATCAATGAAGCTATGGAGCTTCACCAGAAATGCCTTTCAATGCAGATCCCGTTTGAACCCAATTGGGAAGGTGCCTTTGTAAGGGAGTTGCTTGCCGAATATCCGGGACTAAAAGAACAGGAATTGCGACAGGTTATTTTTCAGTACGTGACAACTCACAATAAATTTCATTATCGTGAGTTGTTCCGAATGATGAAGGCAGCTGTTGATCTTAAAGAACGTTCTGAAAAGGCACAATAACTATAAAAAGATACCTTCCGATCAGAAGCTCAGGGGTGTACGGCTCTCACCCGCGCTCTTGAGTCTTTTTTGAAATCTCTTTCAACAACAGGTGTCACCTGCGTCACACACTTCGGGTACCAGTTCTTAGGTATCAACTATACCCCATAGAGATTGGGCTATCTTCATATTGAGTTCCTGAGCTGGATCAAGAAAAAGAAACTGCTAATAGGGTATAACCGTAGATGAATGGTGGAAAGTCAGGATCGGTTGAGCAAAATGGCTGAACCGATCGTAAGAGTGTTTTGAACCGACTAAAAACCATAGATATGAGGGAAAAGCACAATGGAGGCAAGTACAGCGATCTGGATGGCAATAAAAGGCATTACTCCCTTGTAGATATCGGTGGTTTGAACCTCGGGTGGACAGACACCTTTCAAATAAAAGAGTGAAAATCCAAAAGGAGGTGTCAAAAATGAAGTCTGCAGGTTCATGGCAATAAGAATTGCAAACCACATTGGGTTAAGGCCAATTGAGTCTGCAATGGGGAGCAGGATTGGTACAACTATGTAAGAAATTTCTATAAAGTCGATAAAAAAGCCGAGCATCATAATGGCAATCATGGAAAGGATAAGAAAGCCCCATTTTTCACCGGGCAGGTCCATCATAAATGTTTCAACCAGATAATCAGCACCCGTATACACAAAAACCATAGAAAACGCCGTGGCACCAATAAGGATGGCAAAGACCATTGCGGTGATTTTGACGGTTTCGTGGCATGAATCCTGAATAATCTTCCACGAAAGTTTTCGATATAATGCAGCAAGTATCATGGAGCCAAGCGCACCAACCGATGCAGATTCAGTTGGTGTTGCGATACCCGCAAATATTGAACCGAGAACCATCACAATAAGGGTCAAGGGTGGTACAATTGCAAATAGAGCCTTTCTTAATGATCCTTTTTTGTCTTCTTCGGCAACTTCTATAGCCGGAGCAACCTCCGGCTGTAAAAAAGAAATGACTAGAATATATAAAACGTAACAACCAACTAGTACCAGTCCGGGCATCAGAGCTGCTTTAAAAAGATCACCAACGGGTAGCTGGAAGACATCGCCAAGTATGATAAGAACAATGGATGGTGGAATGATTTGGCCGAGTGTACCGGCAGCGCATATGGTTCCTGTTGCAAGTTTCTTCGAGTATCCGTATTTCAGCATAACCGGAAGTGAGATCACTCCCATGGCAACAACCGAGGCACCAACTACACCCGTTGAGGCAGCAAGAAGTGAGCCGACAAGGACAGTACTAATTGCAACACCGCCTCTTACTTTTCCAAATAATACCCCCATGGACTCAAGAAGGCGTTCTGCAAGATCAGATTTCTGAAGGACGATACCCATTAAGATAAAGAGCGGGACTGCCATAAGGATGGTGTTTGTCATGATGGAATAGATACGAAAGGGCATCATGGAAAACATAAGAAAAAATTCTTCACCAACGGCTACCAGCGAAGGATCTGGCATCAATTCAATGTAGGCTGCAATCGCACCAAAAAACATGGCGACTGCGCCAAATGTAAAGGCGACCGGATATCCAACAACAAGAAGGAGTAGGGCCGCAAAGAACATGATAATACCGGTCATTATACCGCCTCTCTATACAGACGGATGTTTTGCAGAATATACCCGATACCACTCAAATAAAGAAAGCTGAAGGAGAAGGGGATCATCCCCTTTATCAGCCACCTGTATGGCAGACCACCCGGGTCTTCCGAAATTTCCATAGTGTCAAAGGCGTCATAAACAAATTCCCAGGAACCGCTGAGGATAAGAAGAGCCATCGGCATTAGGAAGAAAAGAGTACCGAATATATTAACAATCGCTTTTTTTCGTACAGAGAAACGTTCGAAAAGAAAATCAACTCTCACATGTCCTTCATCTTTTAAGGCCACTGAGATTCCAAAGAGAAAAACAACGGCAAACAAATGCCATTCCATTTCCTGCATGCCAACTGAAGAATTTCGAAAGAGATAGCGCATCATGACGTCATATGAGACATTCAGCACCATAAGCAGGAGCAGGAATGAAATTATCTTTCCTGCAATATCAACTAATTTCGTAATAAACTGTTCTACAATCAGCATTGTTTTCCAAAAAAAATCAAAGTAGTTATATAAAAAAATACCGCCTTACTGGAATTCTCCGGTAAGGCGGTATCTATTCTTACTAAAAGGGGACAACCTCAAACAGAGTAAAGAGACGATTCTACTGTTCTACTTCCAGAGTGGTCTTGATGTAATTGTAATCGGAAATAACAGACCATGCTCTGGCTTTTTTCATAAATGCGCGCTGAGAATCAAGAATAGCTTTAAATTGCTCATCCTTTGCGGCATAGCTGTCAAGGAGTTCGTCCGTTGAAGCTTTCATAGCTTTGAGTACTGGAAGAGGAAAGGTTTTTACTTTGATATTAGGAAATTCTGTCTTCATCTGTTCCCAGGCATTTGCAGAAGCTGCAAAGTTCTCATAGTACATATCAGCACTGGCCGCTTTCATCGCAGTTTTGAGGATGACCTGATTTTCAGGAGAGAGTTTTTCAAAAGCACGCTTGTTGATAAGAAACTGCATTTCAGAGGCTGGTTCATGCCAACCGGTATAGTAAAATGGAGCAACTTTGTGGAAGCCCATCTTAATATCCATACCAGGACCTACCCATTCAAGTGCATCAATGAGTCCACGATCAAGTGAGGTATATAATTCGCCGGCAGGAATATTGGTAACATTTACACCAAGTTTAGCGAAAACTTCCCCAGCAAGACCGGGAATACGCATTTTTAGACCCTTAAGGTCATCAAGTGAATTAATTTCTTTTTTAAACCACCCACCCATCTGAACACCGGTATTACCACCAGGGAAATTGAGAACCTTAAAGCGGTCATATACCTGCTGCATATATTTCATGCCATCGTCATAGTAGAACCAGGCGTATTGCTCAGCAGTAGTCATTCCAAACGGTATGGTAGTGAAAAAGATAGTGGAGATATCTTTACCTTTCCAGTAATAGGAACCACTATGGCCCATTTGATACTGGCCACCTTTAACCATGTCAAGAATTCCAAGAGGTGCTTTATGCTTTTCTTTTCCTTCAATTTTGATAATAAAATTTCCACCACTCATTTCTTCAACAAGTTTGGCAACTTGTGCAGGAGGTGATGCAAGGGGAGTAAGAGTTGAGGGCCATGTCATGGCCAGTTTCCATTTGACAGTTTTTTCTGCAAGTACTGGGGTTGCGAGCAGACTTAACGCTGCAGCCGCCATGATAATTTTTGAAACAAACTTCATGTTTCCTCCTTGGAGTTAAACAATTTTTTTTTGAGGCAGCAAGATACTGCCAAATAATAAACTTTCCTAACAATCTGTAATACGCTGAGTGGTTTTTACAAGCTTTTTTCATCGTAAAACAAGAGAATATGCAAATAATTCTCAATAATATTTATTGCGTTAGATTTCTTTGTGATACCAAGTGATACTGGTACCACAAAGGTAAAACTCCTTATGGTAAGGTATTTCTAATTGAAATATACCCAAGGCAATTTGTCTAATGACAAAATAGAAGATGCAAAGATGATAACACCCTTCCCTGAAGGGGAGAGGCTTAGGTTGTAGGATCGGATCTACTACACAGGGTGTGTGATAGAACGTAACGAAATTATGAGGGATTATCGGATTTCGTTTGAATCCACATATGCGTACGCACTATGTTTATGAATGGACTCGAAGCTTTCAACACTTGCCGAGAACCATGTTATTTTAGGGTCAGCCAATGCCTTAACGGCGACTTTTCGGACCACATCTTCAACGAACATCGGATTCTCGTATGCTCGTTCAGTTACATATTTTTCATCCGGACGTTTCAGCAATGCCCATAGTTCACACGATGCAGATTCTTCTATCATTGTAATCAGATCTTCCACCCATATGAACTTCTTAAATTTCACATTTAAAGTAACTTCAGCACGTTGATTATGAGCGCCTGCAGCGCTTATTTCCTTGGAACAGGGACAAAGGGTAGTGACGGGAACTCGCACAGAAAGTATGAAATCGTCATCCGTTCCGATTTCCCCTGTAAAGCTACACTCATATTCCATAAGACTTCTGGTTTTTGATACAGGGGCCTGCTTCTCGATAAAATAGGGGAAAGACATCTCAACGCGGGCGCTTTCAGCACATAATCGTTTTTTCACTTCGGAAAGAAGCTCGGGAAAATTGGTAACACTTAGATCATCAATATATTTGTTCAACACACTGGTAAAGGTGTGTACACAGCTTTCCCTGTATTTTCCTGGAAGACTTGCTTGTAAAGAAACTACGGCGACACTGTTTTGGAGGCCGCCGTTTTTTTCACGAATGCGAACGGCCAGTTGAATATCTTTGATGCCAACGGATTGGATTTTCATTTTTGTAGCTATCGCAGCTGGGTTGAATCTCGTACACCAAGTGAATTGTAGATTTCCTGGGTCGCCTGGGAGGCGTTAAGTGTGAAAAACTGGATTCCACGCACATCATTGTCAAGGAGATCACGAATCTGCTCGGTGGCCCAGTGAATACCAACTTTTTCCACGTATTTATCATCCTCTGCGCGATAAACGGCTTTCAGGAGTCGGGCTGGAATTCGTGCACCACCAGCAAGTTCAGCGGTTCTGATTAAACCACTTTTGGTGCTGACAGGCATGATTCCAGCAATATTTGGTATATTGATTCCGGCTAGCTGACAGCGCTCACAATAGTCGTAATAGTCCCGATTGTCGAAAAAGAGCTGGGTTACTATATAATCAGCCCCCGCATCTACTTTTTCTTTTAGATACTCTATTTCCTGAAGACGATTTGGTGTGGCTGGATGCCCTTCGGGAAAACCTGCGACTCCCACACACATCTCAGGAAAATGCTTTTTTATATAACTCACCAGATCTGCGGCATAGGCAAAACCATCAGCCGGTTCAACAAAATCCTTCTGGTCCTTTGGTGGATCTCCGTGGAGAGCAAGGATATTTTCAATTCCAACATCTTGGTATTTCTCTAATATGCCATGGATTTCGGAACGGGTACTGCCCACACATGTAAGGTGGGAAACAACTGTAATATCAGTTTGTTCTTTGATCCGAACCACAAGGTCATGGGTTCTGTCACGAGTTGTTCCACCTGCGCCATAGGTAACACTTACATAGGAGGGTCCTAGGGGCATAAGATTAGATATAGTTTCCAGTAACCGATCTGCAGCTGCATCTTCCTTTGGTGGGAAAAATTCAAAACTAAATGTGGTTTTATGATTATCAAGAAGGTCTTTAACAAGCATGTGTGGTCCTATGGTAGGAGAGACTGTTGGATTAGAATTTTTTGGTTTGCTTTCTTTACACTTTTTTCGCCTGTTCGACAAGTTTCAAATAGCCATACATGCAACACGACATAAACATAGAACAGAACGGCCATCTTTTTGTGTTAATTTCTCGGGTTTCAGTGTAAATTGACAAATCCGTGTGATAAATTGTTCAGTTCAAATCAGGTTTTAGGTATGGGTGATATTCAGGAACAGGTACGGGCTGATAAATGGCTCTGGGCTGCCAGGTTTTTTAAAACCAGGAGCTTAGCCACAAAAGCAGCTTCGGGCGGCAAAATATTTCTCAATGGACAGCGCTGTAAACCTTCTAAAGCCCTGGTTCCTGGAGATGAAATCAGCATCCAAAAGGGACAGATTGAATTTACGGTCATCGTTTTAGGGCTTTCCGGAAAGCGTGGGCCTGCCAGGATTGCGCAGGCACTCTACACAGAGACTGAACAATCCCTGTTGAAGCGCGAGGAACAGAGAAAGGAACGCTCACTGTTCTATGCCGGACAGAGCATGCCCGCCAAAAGACCAGGAAAAAGAGATCGACGCAAGATTAAGGAATTTATTCGCAAAGGTGAATAACAACAAAAGGATTGAAAATGAGTAAAGTAGAAAGAGCATTAATTAGTTTGACTGACAAATCAGGCATCGAAGGCTTTGCAAAGGAGCTTGCAGATCTTGGTATAGAAATTTTATCTACCGGTGGAACTGCAGCAAAAATAAGAGAAGCTGGGATTGATGTTATGGATGTATCTGAATTCACAGGCTTCCCTGAAATGCTTGATGGGCGTGTTAAGACACTGCATCCAAAAGTTCACGGCGGCATCCTGAATCAGAGGGAAAACAGCGATCACCAGAAACAGTGCGCAGAACACGGCCTGAAGAATATTGACCTTATTGCGGTTAATCTCTATGCTTTTGAAAAAACTATCGCCGATCCCAACTGCAGTCTCGCTGTTGCCATTGAAAATATTGATATTGGTGGACCAACCATGTTGCGTGCCTCGGCAAAGAATTTCAATGATGTAACAGTTATTGTTGATCCTGCTGATTACCCACAGGTTTTAAAAGAAATTAAAGAGACCGGAAACACAACTTTAAAAACTCGTTTTCGCCTGGCTGCCAAAGTATTCAAACTTACTTCTGTATATGACACCACTATTTCTGCATGGCTTGAAAAAGTGGATGTTGACTCCAACGATTTTTTTAAATAGGGAACGTTTGCAATGTTAAAAATGGCGGTTCTGCTTTCTGGAAGTGGTCGGACACTCGACAATTTTCATGAACGTATTCAAAAAGGAAGTCTCCAGGCAGATATACAGGTTGTTATCTCAAATGTTCCTGGAGTTCTTGGATTGCAAAAGGCAGAGAATTATAAATACCCTGCTTTTCTTGCTGATTCCAATGATGCGATTAATTCGATATTAAAGGATTACGATGTCGATATTATAGCCCTAGCAGGGTATCTCAAACTTTATACACCGCCATCGTCCCTGAGTCGTGCTGTTATCAATATTCATCCATCTCTTATTCCTTCTTTTTGCGGAGATGGCTTTTATGGCTCAAAAGTTCATAGGGCTGTTAAAAAAAGAGGCTGCATGGTGAGTGGTTGTACCGTGCATTTTGCCAATGAAGTGTATGACGAGGGCCCAATTATTTATCAGCAGGCTGTCGCGTTAGACTACGAAGATACTCCCGACACCATTGCGACAAAGGTTTTTGATGCAGAATGTGAGGCGTTTCCCGAAGCAATTAACAGAGTGGACCGTCTTGGGTTAGACTTTTTCTGGAATCGTACTCAGGAATAATTATGAAAAGCAGTATACTCTTAACCAGTGATGAAATCACACTGGCTGTCAATCGAATCAGCCTTCAGGTACTCGAAAAAAATCATAGCCCAGATAATCTTGCTATCGTAGGCATACATACCTGTGGTGTCTTTATCGCTGAAAGAATACGGGAATTTATCGAGCAGCAAACCTCCAGGCTTGTCCCCTATGGAAGTCTAGATATAAATTTATATCGTGATGACTGGAGCCTCATTACTCAAAATCCTGTGGTTAAAACAACGGATATCAGCTTTGCCGTAGAAGGAAAAGACGTTATCCTTGTAGATGATGTTCTCTTCACAGGCAGGACCATTCGGGCAGCACTTGATGCCCTGATGGATTACGGTCGTCCTCGTAGTGTGCAACTCGCTATCCTTATTGACCGGGGAGGGCGTGAACTCCCTATCCAGGCAGATCATGTCGGGCTTCATACCACGGTTCGTAGCAATGAAAGAATTCAGGTAATGTTTGCTGAAAATGGCGGATCCGATGAAGTTGTTCTTCAAAATCAGAATGAATAATTTTTTTATCTGTATTTTATCACTCCCTGATCCCAATTCACTTTACTTTACTTTAAGAAATCATTATGGAACTCCTAGCACCAGCTGGTAATAGAGAAAATTTTCTAGCAGCAATGGATGCTGGTGCCGATGCGGTTTATGTCGGTGCTCCTGCACTCAATGCCAGAAACCTTGCCCGTGATCTTCGACTTGAAGAAATATACTCCATGGTGCAGTACTGTCACAGCAATGATAAGAAAATCTATCTTGCAGCAAACAGTCTTGTCCGTGAACAGGATCTCCCTCAGGCCATAGAAACTCTTGCAATGCTTGAGGCCATGAATACCGATGGTTTGATTGTTCAGGACGTTGGCGTTGTACGGTTGATTCGTGAATATTTCCCTCAAATTCCACTGCATGCCTCAACACTGCTCTCTGCGAACAACTCCCAATCACTTGCCGGTTTTAAAACCATGGGCTTTGAAAGAGTTGTATTGGCCCGAGAGCTGACACTCAAAGAAATTCAGATTCTGTGTGAAAATAGTGATGTTGAGATTGAGGTTTTTGTCCATGGAGCCATGTGCTTTTCCTATTCGGGACTCTGTCTGTTCTCATCATTTCTAGGCGGGAAAAGTGGATTGCGAGGCAAGTGCGTTCAACCATGCCGTCGCAATTACAGTTGGAGTACTAAGCGTGGAGGACAGACTTCTTCACGATCAAACAAAAAATCTCACTCTTCACAAAAGAAAGGCCAGCAGAAAACAGCTGCCAAGGGTCAGTATCTTTTTTCCATGAATGATCTTTCGGCACTTGAAGCTGTTCCAGGCCTACAGGCTGCTGGAGTGGACTCTTTGAAAATTGAAGGGCGCCTTCGCTCTGCCCATTACGTATCACATATAGTACGTGCCTACAGGTTGGTAATGGATGCTACGGAAGATTCTTTTCCAGAAGCCCTTGAAGAAGCAACGCTCTTGAGTAATCGAGCCATGGGAAGAAAGACATCCTCTGGTTATTTCTTTTCCCCTCAACCCGCAGACGCTATCACTCCCTACCAATCAGGTAATATGGGTGACTATATGGGGCGACTTGGGAATGTAAAGGGCTATGAAGAACGATTCTATGGAAAGCTGACTTTGAAAGAAGAGCTTGCAGCAGGGGATCGGCTTCGTCTCCATGCAGAACCTTCCGGTGAGCGCTTTGCCTTCAGTTTGAAAGAATTGCGTCTTGGAAATGACAGTGTTGAGAAGGCGGTAGCCGGCAACAAAGTACAGTTGCAGCTTCCCGATTGGGACTATTATACCCAGTCAAGTAGAATCGAAGTGTACCGGGTCGATGTGAAAAAAGATACCGGGATTACCAGTGTTTTGCCGGATATTCGAAAATGTGCAGCAGAGCTTGCACGAATTTCCGATGAAAAGGAAAGCAGGGTCGCCGAAATACTCAGTGAAGTGGCATCTCCGCTTGAAGATGAAGAAATACCCGAAATAATAACCCCAAAAAAAGTTTTTGTAAAAAAAGGAAAAAAAGCGCCCAAAAAGGTTAAATTACCTCTTGATATCTGGCTACGGGTGGATCAGGCGAAAACTCTTTTCAAACCACTTCCATTTGTGCCAGATCGTTACCTGATTCCCATCACTAAAAATAATCTTGGCCAGGCCGGTCAACTTAAACGATATCTTGGCAGGAGAATCAGGGATCTTACCTGGTGTTTGCCGCCCGTTATGTTTGAAGGGGAGCAAAATCGCTATAGAAAAAATATTCAGTTACTAATGCGCTCAGGGTTTAGAAGTTTTCAATTAGGGCATATCACCCAGTTCACATTTTTTCAGAACGAACAGCGAGTGTATCTTTCTTCGGACTTTACTATAAGTCTGCTTAACAGTCAGGCCGTCACGCTTGTTGAAGAGGGAGGGCTCGAAGCAGCTCAACTTTCCATTGAAAGTGACCAGAAGATTCTTATTGAGCTGATTGCCAGATACAGAAGATACCATAGTGAACTGAAGCTTGGGCTTACGGTCTATGGGGCACCGGCACTCTTCACGGCACGGCTTGATCCAGATCATTTTCATTACAATAAGACATTAAACAGCCCTAAGAATGAAGAATTCATTCTCATTAAAAAAGAGAACGTCACAGCTACTGTGCCTGTTAGACCCTTCTCCCTTATACCGTATCTTTTTGAATTGAAATCAGCAGGACTCGATTATGCTGTTATTGATCTGAGTAATATGCAAACTGGCAAGAAGGATATGGAAGAGCTGGGAGAGAGACTAAATACCACCGGGAAATATTCAAAGCTTCCCACCTTTAATTATCTTGGAACTCTGGAGTAAGCATTTTATCCAGAGTTTTTTTCATGTCCCACAGTGTATCCCATAGACTCTGGTCTTCATTCTAAAAGACTTTCGTTTTTTTTGAACCTTGTAAGAATATTAGCTAGTAGAGACGGTGAATTTTGAATTACACAAAACGTAATTCAAAATTCACCACGAGCAAAAGTCCGTGAACAATCGTCAATTGTTTGTTTTGGTGAGATAAGTCTATTTACAAACAAGCGTAGTAGTGATATTAACTATACGTGTTTCGTAACGCAAAGGTAGTATTTGGGATATACTTACAAGGCAATTACACATGACCTCTAAACATTACTGTCCACACTGCAGCAGTTATAAAATCAAAAGAGTTCGCAGAAGTTTTCTGAGGAAAAAGGTCTTTAAGTCACCCCTTCAATACCGTTGTATTAAGTGTGATTCAATTTTTAATAAGAAACAGTTCAGGGTGAACAAACTCAGACAATGTAATGATCTTTGCTAGAATCTGCCATAGACCTTTTGAAAATCCATCCAATCGCTGGCATGCGCCCTTAGGGTGAAAGTCAGTGCCTTCTTTTCCGCAAACCCCATTGTAAATAAAACAGTCACGGCACGAAATTAATTTGTTCTGCGGTCCCTTCCTTCATCAAGTCTTCGCATGCCTTCCATTAGCAACTTCATAAAGTAGCCAATCTCTGGTATTTCAAAATCTTCGGATGGAATGCCCGGGGTAAACCGAAAACGACCGTCCTTTTCTTTAAGAATCTCATAAAAAGCAGCCTCTCCCTCGTGGGAATTATACTTTGCTTTAATGAGAGATCCCTGCCGAAAAGAAAACCTCGCTGTGCCATAGAGGAGTTCATTGATGGTTAAGATACCAGTTTTATTGTTCATGTTCAAGGTCTGGAAAAGTGCTTCCGCTGGGATCTCGGCAAGGTTGCCAATCATTCCGGATGAAAGATCTTCGGTACGGATGATATTTAATTTTGTTAATCTTTTAGCCATCAACCGGGTGAAGTAGAGCTGAATGGAAGGGTATTGCTCTAGTATTCTCTGGAAATTCTTTCTATCAATATAAAGGATTGAAGAAGGTTCCCGGACTTGAATTGTTGCCCCTACAGAGTCGTTACAGATGAGACTCATCTCACCAAAGACATCTCCCTTGGAAAGAGTGGTTATCGTCATCCCGGCGTCATTGATCACATTGACAGAGCCGCTGATGATTATATAAAAATTTCCGCCCGGATCACCTTTTCGAATAACAATATCATCTTGTTCCAGTTTGTTGAGGCGGAAGAAGTTAACAACCTTCTCAAGATTTTTATCATCAATGTTTTTGAAAAAGGCAAAGTCTGACAAAAGATGGAGCATAGATGCCAGTTCGTTGGCATAATCTTTAGCGGTATCGTTTTCAACAAGAGCAAGATCTTTGGTGTATTCCAGTCGTAACGAACCGGTGCAACCACTGCAACTTATCATGCAGACGGGGATTTTATCTGCCCGTTCATATTGAATGATTACTTTTGTCAGATCACCATTAAGAATCTTACATTTTTCTTTTTTCAGGGGAGAATGGATAATTGTCGTATTAACAAAGGTGTTTTCTTCTTTCGAGCACATGGAAATTGTTATGCCTGTAAGTGCAAACAGATCTCCGAAAGAATAGAGTGGACAATTCTTTACTTCTGAAACTTTAAAAACTGCTTTTGGAAAGCCCATAACCTAACCAACTCTGTAAATATGATTTTTAAGGTGAATAGTAGTAACAATCTATTAATATAAGATATCTCGGGAACTCCACTCAAGTCAAACAGAAAGTTTCAATTAAGGTAATATTAAGAATAAAAAGCGTTTTTTGTTGACTTTAATGGGGTCCCATATTAATAATGATAGGTTTGTTATATAGTAATTCTTTATTCATGACTTTATTGTGAATTTCCAGCACATTACGCTGGTTGTAAATATATTAGATACCATTACAGGAGATATTTGTGGCTAATCATAAATCCGCTGAGAAACGTAATCGTCAATCTCAGGTGCGTCGTATTCGAAATCGTGCTAACAGAACCCGTATGAGAAATGCTATCAAGGCAGTTGATGCTGCAATCGTTGAAGGCTCTCAGGAAGGTGCACAAAATGCTCTTAAAATAGCAGTCCCTGTAATTGCCCAAACAGCAACCAAGGGTACCATCCATAAGAAGAATGCATCTAGAAAAGTTTCCCGCCTGACCAAACGCGTGAACAAGATGCAGGCTGCTGCCTGATCCGCTTTAAGCTACAGCAAGCCTCGTAGGCCGTGTTGTATGTTTTTTTTAAGGCCATAAAGTCATAAGACTTTATGGCCTTTTTTTTATTCTATGGTATGGTGTTGCTATCGATTTTTTGCACCCTTAATCACACATATCTGTTTGTAACATTAACATTTCAGTTTACTCCATGCCCACAACCACACATCTTCCTGAATACGAAAATTTTGCTACTACTATGGAAACGGCAGGCCTTGTTCCCGTATATCGTAAAATAATTTCTGATCTCGATACGCCGCTCACTCTATTTGCAAAAATTGCTGGAGATGAAGACCATATATTTCTTTTTGAAAGTATGGAAGGTGGAGAGAAATGGGGGCGCTATTCCTTTATCGGTTACGACCCTATTCTCACATTTTCATCCATAGGCTCACAGATTGATATTCAATCGTTTGCAGAAGAACTTTCTACGCAAGTACAACCAGGAGATAATCCCCTGGTAGCTCTACAATCCCTGCTCGAATCATTTAAGGCCGCAGAAAATCCTGATTTGCCACGTTTTAGTGGAGGGGCCGTTGGCTTCCTCGGCTATGATATGGTACGATTTATGGAGGAGCTTCCAAGTGACAAGGAATTACTCGATTTTCCTGATTCCTCCTTTATGGTCCCACGTATCGTTTTGGTTCATGACAGTTTTAAGCAGACTGTTACCGTCGTTTGCTGGGTTCCGGAAAATGCTAAAATCCAGAACCGTCAACTCTACAATGATGCCGTTGCCAAAATAGACTCTGTTGTAGAACTATTAAGAGCTCCTGTGCCGGTTTCTTTTATTAAATCCAGTTGCCATGGAAGCAGAACTGAACATCAGTTTAAGTCCAACATGGAGAAAACTGAATTTTGTGCAATGGTTGAAAGGGCGCGTGAATATATTAAATCCGGGGATATCATTCAGGTTGTTCTATCTCAGCGCTTTCATACAAAAACCGACCTCAACGCCCTTGATCTCTACCGGGCATTGCGCCATATCAACCCAAGCCCATATCTCTTCTTCATTAAACTAGGTAGTCTTGTCCAGATTGGCTCTTCCCCTGAAATATTGGTTCGCAAGGAAGATGACCTTATTGAACTTCGTCCCATTGCAGGAACTCGAAAACGCGGTAATACAAAGGTAGAAGACAGGGCGCTTGAAAAAGAACTGCTGGCAGACCCAAAAGAACGGGCGGAACACCTTATGCTTGTAGATCTTGGTCGAAATGATGTGGGCAGGGTTTCAAAAGCTGGCAGTGTTGAAGTAACGGATCTGCTCGTAGTAGAACGCTATAGCCATGTGATGCATATTGTGTCCGGAGTAAAGGGTGTTATTGCTCAAGGCAAGGATCAGTTTGATGTGATGAAGGCATGTTTTCCTGCAGGGACCGTAAGTGGTGCACCTAAAATTCGTGCCATGGAAATCATCGATGAGTTGGAGTCCGATCGACGCGGGCCCTATGCCGGTGCTGTCGGGTATTTCGGATTTTCCGGAAACATGGATTTTTGCATTACCATTAGAACATTTGTAATGGAGGGTGATAACCTCTGGGTCCAAGCTGGGGCTGGGATTGTCTTTGACTCTGATCCTGAAATGGAATTTGAAGAAACAATTAATAAATCAATGGGTTTACGACGAGCAGTCGAACTTGCAGAGAAGGGATTTTAGGCCATGCTTGTTATTATAGATAATTACGATTCTTTTACCTACAATATTGTTCAGACTATTGCCGGTAACGCCGTAGAGATGAAGGAAGACCCAGATATTCGTGTCTTTCGTAACGACAAGATAGATATTGAGGAAATTGCCAGCCTTAATCCGGACCGAATCCTAATCTCCCCTGGCCCCTGTACGCCATCCCAGGCCGGAATTTCTATTGATACCATTAAGTTCTTCAGTGGAAAAATTCCTCTTCTTGGCGTATGTCTTGGCCATCAGTCTATTGGTGAGGCATTTGGTGGCCAAATCATTCGAGCTTCGAGAATTATGCATGGGAAAACATCCCCTGTTTACCATGATAACAAAGGTGTATTCGGGGGTCTGCCAAATCCATTTGACGGCATGCGTTACCACTCTCTTATTATCGACAAGGATACTGTTCCCGATTGTTTTGAAATAAGCGCATGGACGGAAGAAGGGGAGATCATGGGGATTCGCCACAAGGAAATGTGTATTGAAGGCGTTCAGTTTCATCCCGAGTCCATTATGACCCCTGCAGGCATAACACTTCTTAAGAATTTTATGACGGAAAACATACTCTAATGAATATTAAAGAAGCGATATCCAAAGTCGTCCTCAAGCAAGACCTTAGTGAAAACGAAATGGTTGATGTGATGAATGAAATCATGGGCGGCACTGCGACTGATGCCCAGATTGGATCTTTTATCACCGCTCTCCGAATGAAGAGTGAAACCGTTGAGGAGATAACCGGGGCAGTACGGGTTATGCGAGAAAAAGCCACGGCAATCGACTCCGGAGTTGATATTGATGCTGGTGGTATTCTTGTTGATACCTGTGGAACTGGAGGAGATGGTTCCGGTACCTTTAATGTTTCTACAACGACAGCTTTTGTCGTCGCTGGAGCTGGGGTTCCCGTAGCAAAGCATGGCAATCGTTCAGTGTCCAGTAACTGCGGCAGTGCCGATGTGCTTGAAGCAGCAGGGGTTGCGCTTGATATTGGTTCCGATAGGATTGGTGAATGCATTAAAGAGGTAGGTATTGGGTTTCTGTTTGCACCCGCACTTCACGGGGCAATGAAACATGCAATAGGCCCAAGAAAAGAAATGGGGATTCGTACTATTTTCAATATCCTCGGTCCTTTGACTAATCCTGCAGGTGCTAATGTGCAGGTTCTAGGGGTGTTTAGTGAAGAACTAACAGAACCGCTTGCCAAAGTACTTGCTAAATTAGGTTCAAAAAGAGCACTTGTCGTGCATGGCGAGGGAAACCTAGATGAATTAACCGTTACCGGGCGTACCAAGGTTTCAGAGATTCAAGATGGTAAGGTGACAACCTATTATGTTGACCCTACAGATCTGGGTTTGCCCAAGGCTAAAATTGAAGAACTGCGCGGGGGAGAAAATGCTGAGGATTCTGCTCTCCAGATGTGTGCAGTGCTTAGTGGTGAAAAAGGTCCTAAAAGAAATATGGTGCTGTTGAACAGTGGGGCTGCACTTATGGCTGCTGGTCTCTGTGATGATCTTAAGTCAGGTATAGAGATGGCAGCTTCGGTTATTGATTCGGGCAAAGCTATCGCAAAGCTTGGTCAGTTGATAGTCTTCACTAAACAATAATAGTAAGTTATTACATTATAAATACTTCCCAACTTGTAAATATGGCGCATATTCTAGATACAATTGTTGCAAAAAAGAAAGAAGAGGTCACACTTCTTCGAAAGAAAGGTGTACAGGTTCCTGCTGCGTACGCTGATAAAGAAATTCCGCCTCCGCGTGGATTTCGCAGTGCGTTACTGGACTACCAGGGAGTGGCAATTATTGCGGAGGCAAAAAAAGCCTCACCCTCAAAAGGGCTTATCAGCCCGGATTTTGATCCAATTGCCATTGCCATAAATTACCAGAAAAGCGGAGCCCAGGCGATCTCTGTACTCACCGATGAAGAATTTTTCCAGGGATCGCTACTGTATCTCTTGCAGGCAAGAGAGAACGTCGAACTACCTGTTCTTCGCAAGGAGTTTATCATCGATCCTTTACAGATTGAAGAGGCTCATGTCTGCGGTGCAGATGCGATATTACTTATGGCGTCCATCCTTGACGTTTATCAGCTAAAAGATTTTCAGGCCCAGGCCTCCGAGTTCAATATAGACTGTCTTGTAGAGGTTCATGATGAAACCGAACTTGAAACTGTACTGACAACTAATGCAAATCTTATCGGTATCAACAATCGTAATCTCAAAGATTTTTCAATGGATACAGAGACCACATTTCGACTGAAAAAAATGATTCCTGATACCATAGCTGTTGTCGGGGAATCCGGGTTAAAAACCGCAGAAGACATTCAACGTCTTCAGGCAGCTGGAGTTTGTGCTGCCCTTATTGGAGAGTCGTTAATGCGTGGTGAAAATGGAGGCAGCAGTCTCCAGAGTTTAAGAGGCAACTGAGGAAGGAGTGATGCACACACGAACACGTATTAAAATGTGCGGCCTGACCCGTGAAAAAGATATTGAAGCTGGTATTGAGGCCGGACTTGATGCACTTGGTTTTATCTTTTACGAAAAAAGTCCAAGAAATGTATATCCGGATTTTGTCCGGGCAGTTATATCCAAAGTCCCGCCCTTTGTGAATTGTGTCGGTGTCTTTGTGGATCGTGACCGAAAGGAAGTGGAAGAAATTGTTGAGTACTGTGGTCTTTCCAACGTTCAACTCCATGGTAAGGAAGACCCTAAGTACTGCGAACGCGTAGAGCGCCTAGCCTCTCCTTGTCATGTTGTGAAAGCATTCAGGGTGGGGACTGACAGTACACGTGAGGACTTTAAGCCCTACGATGATCTTGTGCACGGCTACCTGTTGGACACTTACGAAAAAGGAAATCCTGGCGGTACAGGGACCAGTTTTGACTGGAATATTATTAAACGTTTGGATCTTAAGAGACCTATGATCTTGGCCGGTGGTTTATCTCCTGATAATGTGGAGAATGCCATTTGTAACGTCTCACCATTTGGGGTGGATGTGAATTCCGGGGTTGAAATAGAACCGGGAATAAAAGATCATCTGTTGATAGAAAAATTCGTCCGAATTGTAAGAAAGACAGACGCAAGATAGGCATCTTATCTTGCCAATACAAAGGCTCCTTTGTAGCCCTTGGCAATTAAAGCCTGCTCACTTTTACGGGCACTATTCAGCGTTCTGCCGACAAATACCTGAACACGATAAAAAAGTTTGCCGTTGATCATTGCTTTTTTCATTACCACATGATGCCCTGCATCAAGGAATTTTGCCTGAAGTTGCAAACCGTTATACTTTTGAGTGAAAGCACCTATCTGAACGAAATATTCTCCAGATCGCAGATCAGCATGTTTTTTAAATTGCCGTTTCCCGGTGGAGGTGTTTTTCTTCACTTCGCCAAGCGCGGTAACTTTTACCCTCGCCGTACCCGAGTGAACCAGTGCTATCTTCTGGGCCGCTCCATAGCTTAAATCAATGATTCTTCCCTGGACAAACGGTCCACGATCGTTCACCCGAACAACAACTTCTTTCCCATTATCCAGGTTTGTAACTAGTAGCATAGTATGCATAGGGAGAAGTTTATGCGCTGCGGTAATAGCATGCATATTATATTTCTCGCCATTGGATGTGGAGTTACCATGAAAATCTTTTCCATACCAGGACGCTATCCCAAGCTCTTCATACCCGATGGAGGAGGGGAGGGGGGAGTAGAGTCGATTATTAATGGTGTATGGTCTTTGAGTTCCTGGGACCCTCTTAGTTTTCACAGCGTATGCTGGGGCTGTAAGGAAACAGAAGCAGCAAAAAAGAGTGAGGATGGCTGAATAAGAAGGAAAAACAATAGGATTTTTTTGTACCATATTATCGAGTCGCCTCTTCTTCCAGGCGCAAATAATCATTTATCCTTTTGTTATAAAACATTCCCGCCTTGCCCGTTGTGTGAGGAACGTAAGGCGTCAAACCATTGTTTTCTGCATTACTCCCAATGGAATCAAAACGAACGTTTTCATCTTCATCAATCCATGAAAGGTGTATATCAAGTAAAGGTCGCATTACCTGAAGGCGACCGGATTTATCACGACCTATAACAACATCTTCCCAACGTCTGGTTTCAAAACCTTTGTACCAGAGGCCATTCTTTATGTCGCCACTTATCTTGTCGGTCATGGTATGCGGCATTTCATCGGCGTTAAAATCCAGATTGTTTTTTAAGATTTGTTCGATTTCAAAGCTGCCCTGAACGGATAATCTTGAGAAGTCATCATACTCATCCAGATCGTTTCGCATAAGATGAGTACCACTGTCCTTAAAAGACCACTGGGCATGGCAGACCATGCATCCTGCCGTATCACCATAGAGGTCGTGGGCAGGATGAGTCATAAGTGGTATGGAGTGTTCTTTGCCATCTCCTGCCGAGAGAAGCGTGTACCCAGTCTTTGTTTTTGAAATATTGATGTCAGGGCGCGCAAGCTGCTGCTCAACACTTCCTCTGTCGTGACAATCTGCGCATGCTATTGCTTCATTATTATCGCTCATGAGTTCACTACCACCATGACAGTCAACACAGACCATACCTTTTTGTTGGTGGATGTCTGGAGAGAGTTGATGGAACTCTACACCGAAAGGACGGAAATAGTCATAACGGGTGGTATATGGGGTGCGATATTCGTCATTCATATCGTGTTCATAGCGACCGTAATAGTCATAACCAACCCAGTTACCGTAATGGCACTGTAAACATTGGCTATCCCCTGGTGTCTTCATAAAAGTGTGGGAAACCAGCTTTCCCTCGTAAAATTCGAGATGACAACTGGCACAGCCAGTTCCACGAACAATCGCAGGGTAGCGATCCCCTGTATAATAAGGATGGCAACGCAGACATCGACGTCTTAAAAGATCATCTGCCAGTTCAAGGGGAGTTCCAGGAGTGACGGCAACCGGGATATCTGTAAGTGAATCAAGATTTTTGGTGGCACCAAAAGCTCTGCGTACACTGTTTACTTCGTTTTTCAGAGTAAAGTGTAGTGAATGGGCCGTATCTTCTACCTGATCCCTATGGCACTGCCCACATACCTTCAGCATATTGTCAGGATGGGCAGGTTGAGAAATCAGATCAGCATGGGCAGTAGCCTTTACAGAAGCATCGTTAGAGCCGCCATGGCAAGTGGTGCATTCAAAGGTATGCGATTTGTCCAGCACCATATCATGGCAGGATTTACAGCCTTTTTGAGGAAGGGGAGCTGGTACTGGGGAGGAGAGGGACGGCACAGGAACTTCTTCCTGCTCTGAGTCACCGGAACAGGAACCTATCAGAAAAATTGTCAGCAATGGAAGTATGAATCGATACATAAAGAGAGGCAACTAGCAGCTAGTAAATTGGAATATATTTGACTTTGGTAAGTGAGCTTGCTATACAAGCCATGAAAATAGAACATTATACTTAAAATTAAGCCATACCAAATAGCCGACATAGCTCAGTTGGTAGAGCGACGCTCTCGTAAAGCGTAGGCCAGCAGTTCGATTCTGCTTGTCGGCTCCATTGCACATTCCAGTTAGAAATCCATAAGCCCTGTAGTCTACTTTTTTACCATAGGGAACTCCTTTTTACCATCCATTATCTAAGTGGTCTTTTTATTTGTTTCCATCTGGAACAAGAGGCCACTAAGTGCTGTTCTTTCCAGACGAGACCCAATTTTTCCATAGATTAAAAAAAAGAGCCCATACGTAATACTTTTACGTATAGGCTCTTTAGGTAACAATTAAAAAATAATTTATTCGTTACTATCTACTTTTATAACCTTATCTCCAGGTTGCAGGGCATCGCCAACCTTTGCGGAGATTGCTGTTACTATGCCGTCAATTTCGACACTAAGAGGAGTCTGCATTTTCATAGCCTCCATTACCGCAACCTTATCACCAGCTTTGACGGTGTGTCCTTCTTCGATACTGATTTCACAAATATTACCAGCAAAAGGAGCACGCACGTCGCCAGCTTTTGCAAGATCAATTATTTCTTCCTTGGAGATGGCAGCAGGCTTTGCTGTAGCCCCTTCGGCAAGGTCAGCTTCAAAGTTATAGACACGTTGGTGGTGATCCACATTCAAGTAAACACTGGTCTCTCCTTCCTCGTCAACGATGGAAGGTCCTATCTCAACCCTGTGTTCCTTGCCGGTGTGATCAGTAAAAGTAAGTGTTTCTCCGGCATCGAAATTTCCCTGATGAAGGAAGATTGAGGGAGGAAGCACATACACTTTACCAAACTTTGCTTCAAACTTAAAAAATTCAACAGCATCATTTGGATGTTGTAAATAGAGCACCAACTGTTGATCTGTGGGATCTTCGCCAATTCTATCGGTGAGGATTTCCTTTTCTTTATCGATATCCATATCAGCGATATCTTCAACTCCGCCTTCTTCTTCAAGCACTTTTTTCCAGTCTTCTCCAAGTACTTTTTCATAGATCCATTCGTCGGGTTCGTAGAATGGAAAAGGACCATATTTTCCAAGGAGCAGATTACGAAGATCTCCGGATGGATTTCCATAACGCTCACCACCCTGAACATTGGAAACAGCAGTTGTCCACAGAATCTGGGAACCAGGTGTTACGGACCAGTAGTTTCCGAGTTCTTTTTGTACTCTTGGCAGTTCTTTATGGAGAATATCAGGCATTTTATCAAGAAAACCACCCTTAACAGCCTGTTCTAGGCTTGATCCCATAGCTCCACCGGGAAGTTTATGGATTTGAACGGTGGGTTGGAAACCTTTGATTTGAGATTCGAAGGCTTCGTAATACTGGCGTTCATCTCTGATCACCTCGGAGGTCTCAATTACTGCATCTTCATCGATGGTAGCGGCCTTATGACCGAGGTCTTTCAAGGTCTGAATAACGGTTAAGATTGGTGGGGGACCATAGAATCCAGTAAAAGAGGCGTCGGCTGCATCCACAATTGTCGCACCATTTTGAACAGCAGCAACAATACGTCCAACATCATTTCCATCGGTATTATGACCATGGTAATGAATGGGAAGATCCGGGTGTTTTTGACGAATAGAGTCGACAAGTTCACCAATGCGCTTAGGAGTACCAAGACCTCCATGGTTTTTAATGCAGAGAACAATATCCTCTCCAGTTACATCGAGGATCTCCCGAACTTTAGTCAGGTAATAGGCATCTGTATGCTCAGGACCCGTTGAAAAACAGATACATGGCTCATTAATTTTCCCAGCCTTAGCAACTTCTTCAAAAACGGCCTGCATATTAGGAATATAATTCATAAAGTCAAAGGTTCGCCAGACATCGACATACTTTGCAAATTCTTTAACAGTAAAACGAATTACATTCTGGGGGTATGGACGATAACCAAAAAGATTCACCCCGCGACAAAGAGTTTGAAACATTGTGGTTGGCATCTTCTCGCGAAGAATCTCAAGTTTTAAAAACGGATCAACCTGTTTTCTGAGAATATCAACATGAACCGAGGCACCGCCTGTGATTTCAAGTGAGGAGAATCCTGCACGCTCTCTTGCTTCTGCGGCCATAATTTCCGTATGCAGCAGAATCCTGTTTTTAAAATCAGACTGGGAGAGATCACGGGCAGTGTTTGTGATGTGGTACCCATCAGCATTTTGTAATTGCTTGACCACATCAGCGGGTGAGGTTCCTTGTACAATTCGTTCCATAGTCATTCCTTCTTATCAATGGGTGTCGTATTCAGGCTCTAAATAATCCCGGGTTACGGCAGAAAAATAATTATTTCCAAATATTCTAATTTACGCGGCGTAGGGGTTTTGACCCCGATGATGAATTTCCGCTATCAGGTTGGCAAGCTTACTCGCTTCGTTGGCATTATCATCATACTCAAACAGCTCTGGATGTTTATCCAGGTATGAAGTGTCAAAATCCCCGGCGATAAAATCTTCATCTTTTGCAATATTAAGATAGAAGGGGATAGTTGTTTTGGGGCCTGCAATCACAAAGTTTTGTAAACAACGACGGAGCCTGTCAACTGTTTCATTCCAGGAGAATCCGTGGACGGTCATCTTCACAAGCAATGAGTCGTATACTTCAGGAATGGTAAACCCCTGATAGACAAAACCATCAAGACGAACACCATATCCACCGGGTGAGCGATAGACTGAAACAGTTTTCCCACCCTCTGGCATAAAGTCAGCTTTTGGATCTTCAGCGTTGATGCGCATTTCGATGGCATGACCGCGGAGTTGAATATCCGCTTGAGCAAAAGAGAGCTTTTTACCCATGGCCAGTTTGATCTGGGTACGGACAATGTCGATACCGGTGATCATTTCTGTAACGGTATGCTCAACCTGGACCCGAGTGTTGATCTCCATAAAATAGTAGTTAAATTCTTTATCAATCAGAAACTCAACGGTTCCGGCATTAAAATAATTGGAAGCCTTAGCAGCCTTTACAGCAGTGCTGCAAATAGTATCTAAAAGATCTTTATCTCCAATCATAGATGGAGCGATTTCAATAAGCTTCTGGTTCCTACGCTGAATCGAACAGTCACGTGTGCCGAGATGAACCGTGGTTCCGTCGCGATCAGCCATAATTTGAACTTCAACATGCTTTGGCTCTATTACAACTTTTTCAAGATAAACAGACCCATCGTTAAAAGCAGCAAGGGCCTCTGCACGGGCAATGGGAATTTCTTCTTTCATCTGCTCATCTGTGTCAATCCGCCTGATACCACGACCACCTCCGCCAGATGTGGCTTTCAGCATAACGGGGTATTCTACTCTAGCGGCAAATTCAATGGCATGTGCAAGACCTTCATCACCAGGGACAAGGTTTTCAGTACCAGGTACCATTGGAATACCAGCGTCGGCCATTATTTGCCTGGCCATTACTTTATTTCCAAGATTAGTGATAACCTCGGATGATGGGCCTATAAAAATTATACCTTCGTCTTCGCACGCTTTTGCAAACCCAGCATTTTCTGCAAGAAATCCATAGCCTGGATGAATAGCAGTAGCACCTGATGTTTTAGCAGCTCTAATTATTTTCTTGATATCAAGATAGTCAGAACGTGGTCCATCGCCTAGCCAGATGGCTTCGTTGGCGAGTCGAATGTGACGTGATTCCCTGTCGGGGGTTTCGTACACAGCTACAGCTTCATAGCTTAATTCCTGTATGGCACGGATAAGTCGGATGGCAATTTCACCACGATTAGCAACAAGTATTTTTGTTTTCAAAGCAACTCCTTTCACAGATTAATTCAAAATTACCGCAGAATGTCTTACAAGGAAAACCCCCGAGTAAGAGAAGGGGGAATTTGGTGGGCATTTTTTTTTAATGCCTCATTTGGAAACTCGAAACAATAGTTAATAGCACATTTGGTTTATAAAGGCAAGTGATACTGGTGGATTGGCCCGAAACATTTTACCACATTAACCGAAACAGGGAGTACAACTAAAATGAGCTATTCTGAAGAAATCACACAATATCCTTGACAGTTTTTCTTATGGGGATATAAGGAAAATATACGTGTTGCTGCGGAATTAATTATTGTGGATTTTGCGGTTTTTAACAACTCAAAAGGTGAGAAACTGGTTACTAAAATGGTTAAAACTACCAAACCAAAAGCTAAGAAAGAGGTAAACCCCCCTGCTGCCACCAAGACAAAGGAAAAAAAGCTATATAATGTGATTTTTTTTCATAAATGGTGCAAATCCTGTGGTCTTTGTAGTGCGTTATGTACAAAGCAAATTATTAAAACAGATGAACTCGGGCTACCTTATATAGATAAGATGGATAGCTGTATCGGGTGTAGGTTTTGTGAGATTCATTGTCCTGATTTCGCGATTACCGTAAAGTCAAGGCATCCTGAAAGGAGACGCAGTAATGGACACAAATGATTCTCAAAAAAAGATTCTACTTCAGGGGAATGAAGCAATTGTAGCCGGTGCACTGGCTGCAGGTTGTCGCTTTTTTGCCGGTTATCCAATAACACCGGCTTCTGAAATCAGTGAAATTCTCTCGGTAAAACTGCCGGAACTTGGTGGTACTTTTATTCAGATGGAAGATGAAATTGCTTCCATGGGTGCAATTCTTGGTGCCTCACTTGCGGGTGTTAAGTCGATGACCGCTACAAGTGGCCCAGGATTCTCTCTTATTCAGGAAAATCTTGGGTATGGATGTGTAGCTGAAGTTCCCTGCGTTATCGTAAATGTTATGCGAGGTGGTCCAAGTACTGGGCTTCCAACCAGTCCAGCACAGGGTGATGTTCAGATGGCAAGATGGGGAACCCATGGTGACCATCCTATTATCGTTCTTGCTGTTTCTTCTGCCAGCGATTGTTTTTCAATAACTGTCAAAGCATTTAATCTGTCAGAAAAATATCGTACCCCAGTAATTATTCTCTCCGATGAGGTGGTCGCACATACCCGTGAGTCCGTGGTGTTACCGGAACTTGATCAAATTCGGGTGTTCGACAGGGTGAAACCCGATGTTCCACCTGAATGGTATAAGCCCTACGCTGATAATAATCGCAGTGTTCCCGATATGGCTTCTTTTGGCGATGGTTACAGGCACCATGTGACCGGTCTTATCCACGATGAGAAAGGGTTTCCTACTCAGGATCCTCAGGAAATAGATAAATTTCTTACCCGAATCCATAAGAAAATCAGCAAAGGGTTTCAGGATATTCAGATAACTAAAAATTACCTGATGGACGATGCTGAAGTTTTTGTTATTGCCTATGGCTCGGTTGCCAGGTCAGCGTTAAGGGCTGTTCGTGATGCACGAAAACTCGGTGTAAAGGCTGGGCTTGTTCAGCTTGTCACCCTTTTTCCATTTCCACGAAAAGCAGTTGATACCTATCTTCGTCAATGTCGTGCTGCTGTTATCCCTGAAATGAATATGGGTCAGATGAGCAGGGAGATAGGACGGGTAAATCAGGCTGGATGTCGCATTGTCAAACACAATCGAATAGATGGTCAGCTGATAACCCCCGAAGAAATCCTCAAACACTTGACAACGGTATGATCTTGCATCATAAACACGATTAAGGAGAACAGATACAATGCTAGAACGTGCTGAAATCATACGTAAAGAATACTTACGACACGATAAAAGTTTCCCCCATGTCTGGTGTCCGGGATGCGGAAATGGAATTGTTATGGGTGCCTTATTACGCGCCGTAAACAGCCTTGGCCTGAGTAAAGATGAGGTGGTACTTGCCTCCGGGATAGGATGTTCCGGTAGACTTCCCACCTATGTGGATTTTAATACAATCCATACGACCCACGGCCGAGCGCTAACTTTTTCGACTGGGATTAAACTTGCCAAACCGGAAATGACTGTTTTAACAGTTATGGGTGATGGAGACTCAACTGCAATTGGCGGCAACCATTTTATTCACGCTGCCAGGCGTAATATCAATCTCACAGCTATTATTATTAATAATGCGACCTATGGCATGACAGGTGGACAATACTCACCAGCCACTCCATATGGTGCTAAATCCACGACCTCTGTTTATGGCCATGTTGAGCATGCCTTTAATATTGCAGAGCTTGCTGTGGCTGCTGGAGCTTCCTTTGTAGCCAGGAGCACCGTATATCACGCAACTCACCTTGAACAGATGATTAAGAAGGCCATAGAAAATCGTGGCTTTTCAGTGATGGAGATTATTTCAAACTGCCATGTTCAACATGGGCGCAGAAATAAACTCGGCGGTGCTGTGGAGATGATCAATAGCTATAAGGATAACGCGGTTACCGTCGGAAGAGCGACAAAGATGAGTCCTGAGGAGTTGGAGGGCAAGATCACCATTGGGGTTCTTGCTGACGTTGATAAGCCAATATCCACTGAGGAGTATCGTCGTATTGCTGAAGAGGCGAAAGAAAAAGCCGAGAAAATCACTAAAGCTAAAGAGAAAAATGGGATCAAACGTTATGAAGAATGATGACCGATACGAAATCAGATTTAGCGGGTCAGGCGGGCAGGGTATAATTACTGCAGCCGTGGTGATGGCCGATGGGGTCGGAGGGTTTGACAATAATCATGTTTGCCAGACTCAGAGTTATGGTCCCGAGGCGCGTGGCGGCAAGAGTAAAGCGGAGGTTGTAATATCAAAATCTCCCATTGATTACCCTAAAGCGCTTCGGGTTGATCTGCTCCTTGCCATGACTCAGACAGCCTGCGATGCCTATTTTTCAGATATAAAGGCAAATGGATTGTTGGTGGTGGATTCTGGACTTGTTAAGCAGTTACCAACCAGTCGGTCGGTTTCCATACCTTTCACTCAAATAGCTAAAGAGCAGATCGGCAGGGAACTGGTTGCAAATATGGTGGCCCTTGGAGCTGTTGGTTATCTCAGCGGCCAGGTATCTCTTGAAAGTCTCGAGAAAGCGCTCCTTTCACGAGTTCCCAAGGGGACTGAAAAAATGAACTCCGAAGCCCTTCACGCCGGTATTAATGAGGCAAAAAAGATTGATTTAGACCTTTTGCCAAAATCAGTTCTTTCTGAATGGGAAGACGAATTTTAACAGGAAGACAGAAAGATGAGCGACATTTCTAACAACATACCTCAGGGAACTTCATTGGCAGTTCTGGGCGTTTTTGTTTGTGTGGTGGCACTTCTGCTATTCAAAAGTGCCACCATGCGAACTCAGATTAAGAGGGGGCTCATCTTTCTATTAATCATCGCTGGTATTTTAGTCGGATACTTTTTCCTAACAGGAAAATCTCCTGCTGAGATACCAGCCCGGATTGATCAGTTTTTTAATACTCCTCGTGCTCCGGAGGATGGCACACACAGGTATTACAACGATCCTGAAGAACGCTATAAAGATCAATTATAGAAGCGTGTTACAAGCTGCACTGTTGTCCTTTGGTTTTGACTTTCTTTCCGATGGAAGCTGCGTATAGTATGGTTTCCTCGGCAGGATCAACGCCTAACAATTCATTTACCTCATCGTCGTAAAATGCTGCAACGGGACAGCCGCCATTACCGGTTGCTTCGGCAGCTAATAGCAGATTCTGGCAGACATGCCCTGCATCCAGCAGTACATAACGCATTCCGCGATTGCCGTATTTACTCAGACATCGCCTGATAACTCCGGTCCAGAGAAAGGTGACCGGCGCTTGTCCCATAAACTTTTGATTGAGACAGGCGGTGGCAACGGCTTCGGAACTATCCTTTTCACTGAGAACATCGAGTGCGAAATTCTTCGCATCAAAATGATAGAGGCCCGGATCGAGTCCCTTCACAAGGTTTACGCTTATATAGGTTTCAATGGGATACAAAGCTCCAGCAGACGGAGCTGTTCTAAATGTATAATTCCCTGATTTTGCGGTAATTCCCTGACTGGCCCAAAGCATAAAGGCGAGTTCTTCAAGGCTGATGGATTCCATTAAATATTTACGAAGAGAACGCCTGTTTTGAAGCAGAGGGGTAATACGTGCTTCTTTTAGATTCCAGTCTCGAGGCAATTCTACTCTTTTGGCATCGGGGTAGCTTTTGAACGTTTTTGCTTCTGCAATGGCCGGACGCTGTGCCTGTTTAATGGTTTTTCGGTCATAGGCTGTTTCGCGCAAATACTTATATCCTGTACATGCTTCAAGTTCAGGCATTGGGTTCCTCGTTTTGGTTTTGTTTGGCGAGTTGTCCGCATGCTGCAGAAATATCGTCACCACGGCTGGTGCGAATAAAGACTGAATATCCAGCATCTCGAACTAGCTTCTGGAAGGCATACACTCTATTTCTGGAAGGACTTTTAAAGGGAAGCCCCGGGGATTCATTGTAGGGAAGTAAGTTGATTTTACAGGGGATGTCACGGAGCAGTACGCCAAGTTTATGAGCATCTTCATCTGAATCATTAATTCCTTTTAACAGGATATATTCAAACATAATTCGTTTTCGTTTGGCCAAGGGATAATCCCGACAGGCCTGAAGCAATTCTGTCAGTGGATAGCGATTATTTACTGGCATAAGTGAGTCGCGTGTCGAATCGTCAACGGCATGTAGTGAAATGGCAAGATTAACATCTGTTTTTTCGCCAAGCTCAAGCATGTTATGGACAATTCCACAGGTGGATACGGTGATCCGTCTGTTGGTCATGTCGAGGCCACGCTGTTCGGTGAGAATGGAGATGGACTTAATCAGGTTATCCAGGTTGTTCAGCGGCTCTCCCATTCCCATAAAGACAAGATTTGTTACACGATCGGGACCCATTCGTTTTGATTTTGGTTCATTCCGCAAGAAATCACCAACGGCACAAACCTGATTAACAATTTCTGACGGGCTAAGGTTCCTGGTAAAGCCCATGGTTGCGGTAAGACAGAAAGAGCACTTCATGGCACAACCAACCTGCGATGAGACACAGAGAGTGTTGCGATCAGTTTCTGGAATCAAAACAGATTCTATGATTACACCATCGTCAAGCTCAAAACCAAACTTTACACAGCCATCCTCGGAACGCTGGATCAGTGGATCTGAAAATGCTGATATTCTGGCATTTTCAGCAAGAATCAGTCGGAAATTCTTGGCAAGATCAGTCATCTGGGAGAATTCTGTTATACCTGGACGATACAACCATGCCATAATCTGTTTGGCACGAAAGGTTGGCTGACCAAGGGATTCAACGTAGCTGATCAGTTCATCCTGGGTAAGGTTTCTTAAATCAATTTTTGAGTTCATAGCTTTATATAATCTATAGGGCACGAAAGCGTTCTTCTACAAGGGATTGTTTTCCAAGAAGAGCTTGCTCGATGCCATTTAGCATACGCTCTCGATCACGTGGCAGTCTGCCTGAAAGTGGAAGATAATTTGATGCATGATTTGCCATAAACTGCACAGGGGAACATTGAATTCCCTGGAGCAGTTCGCGAAGTTCCAAAAGCATTCCTCTGGCATTCGGCAGTTGGAACTCTCCAGACGCGTACTGAATGCCAAGTTCAGTGTTTTGGAGAGGCATAAGGCAGAGTGCAGCGATTTGTTTTGGGGCCATACGACTCAGCACTCTTGCCGTTTCTTTAGCATGCTGAATACTTAGATGCTTACCAGCTACCCCCAAGAGTACTGTTACAGACAAAAAAATACCAGTTTTTCGGACTAACTCTGCCGCCATAATCATGGAATGATCTGTTTCATCTTTTTTGACGGCGGCAAGAATAGTGTTATCTCCGCTTTCAAGACCCATGTAAATACGATGGAGACCAAGATGTTGCAATTCGAGCAGATCTTCAACGGATTTTGAACGAATAGCTCTTGCGTTTCCATAAAGGGCTATTCGTGTTACCTGAGGAAGATGTTTTTTTATACGCTTAAAGAGAGCAGTAAGACGTTTCTGCGACAAAATAAGCACATCTCCGTCGGCCAGAAAAACACGTTTTTGATTGCCGCAGTACTGGGCCGCAAAAGCAATGTTTTCGAGCACTTCCTCTTCACTGCGAATGCGGAATTTTTTATCCTTGTATGCTCCGCAGAAAGTACAACGATTATGGGAGCACCCAACAGTCACCTGGAGGATAATAGAATCCGCCTCACTTGGAGGACGAATTATGTCGCCTTCATAATTCATGGGATTGTAGGGTGTTCCGCTGTGGAATAATCACCATAGCCTAAACATAAATACCCTGAGCCCCATGGAGTGATACCAGAGGGGGCATTGTCAGGCATATGAAGTAACACAGTGTTAGCCAGCATTGTTGGCTTCAAATTCCTTCATAAATGCAACGAGCTTCACAACACCTTCTCTCGGAAAGGCGTTGTAAATGGAAGCACGGCAGCCGCCGATGGAACGATGCCCTTTCAGGCCGTTCAAGCCAATTTTGGCCGCTTCAGCAATAAACTTTGTCTCAAGTTCTGCATTGGGTAAATTGAATGGAATGTTCATAAGAGACCTGGATGCTTTTTCAGCATGACCTCTGTAGTACTCGGTCCCATCGATGCAGTCGTATAGAAGCCCTGCTTTTTCGACGTTGATAGTCTCCATTGCCTCGATGCCACCTTTCTTTTTTAACCATTTCAGCACTTCACCGACGGCGTAGATTGGGAAACACGGTGGAGTATTAAACATGGAACCCTTATCTGCATGGGTTTTGTAAGTAAGCATGGTTGGAGTATTAGCAGGAGTTCTGTCAAGCAGATCGTCTCGTATTATAACGATAGTAACTCCGGCAGGACCCATGTTTTTTTGAGCACCGGCAAAAATAATTCCAAATTTTGAGACATCAATCTTTCTTGATAAAATGTCGGATGACATGTCGGATATCAGGATTTTGTCGGTTTCTGGAAACTTGGGAAACTGTGTGCCGTAGATGGTGTTATTGGAAACAAAATACAGATATTCAGAAGCTGAGTCCACGCTGTATTCATCAGGTGTGGGCACACGGTTAAACATCTGTTCTTCACTTGAAAATGCAACTTCAATATCACCGAAAATCTTGGCTTCTTTAATGGCTTTTTTGGACCATGTCCCGGTGTTGAGGTAGGTCGCCTTCTTACCGTCACCAAGAAGATTCATGGGGATCATAAAAAACTGACTGGATGCACCTCCATGAAGAAAAAGAACTTTATAGTTATCCGGTATTTCCATAAGTTCACGCAGTAAACTTTCGGTGTTGTCGGCAACAGCCATAAATTCTTTGGAACGGTGGCTCATTTCAATAAGACCAATACCGGTCTCCTTAAAATTAAGCACATCTTTTGAGGCCTGTTGAAGAACTTCAACTGGGAGTGTTGCAGGGCCAGGACTAAAATTATAAACGCGATCAACCATCTTTTTTTGCTCCTTCTAGAAAAAAATAATACCTGAATTGTCTAAAATCTGTTATGAAAGAATATTCTAAAATTCCTACATTGTGGGAATTTATTCCAAGAAACAATAAGAAACACAGGTAACAACAGTTAGTAACTATTTAAGTAATTGGTGTTACCATATTCCTGACCCTTCGTCACCTGTAGATTTTATGAAAACAGAACGAATAAACTTATTTATTCAACTTCTCCTTGGGGGGGCATTGCTTCTTGGCCTTTTCATTAGTGCCATTGATATCTATTCCTTGTCTGGTAGCACTGACGACCATCCTTTCTGGAAAACCCTACATAGAATTTCCCTGACCGAAAGTATCATTCTTGTTGTCGCCCTTGGAGCTACCAATATTCTTTTTTTTAAATCTAGAAAAACTGGTTCACAGGAAATGCGACATGTGGATCTTTTAACCGGATTTGTTACAAGACATGCCTTTGGTGAGATTTTTGAGCATGCTCTTCTGGCCGCCAAAAGATCTCTTGAACCTCTGTCGGTTATAATTCTTGACATAGACAACTTCAGGGGCATCAATGAACGTTATGGCCATCAGGTTGGTGACAAGTTACTTCTGCAACTCAGTCAGACCATCCAAGGTGTGCTGCGTGCATCGGATATTACTTGTCGATGGGAGGGGGATCAGTTTCTTATTATATTAAAAGACTGTTCCACAAAAGACAGTTGCCGCCTGGCAAAAAAAATGCTTAAGAATGTCCGTTCACAGACCTTTGATCATAATGGGGAAATAGTCACAATCACGACAAGTATTGGCATTGCCCAGATGACTTCCAATGACAGTGTGGAGACACTGACAGCTCGCGCTGAAACAGGACTGCACAGTGCCAGAGATAATGGCCGAAACACCTGTGCCATCGGTTACGACTGGATTTTAATTAATTACAGTTTGAAGCCTATTTTACTTCCTGCTTAGCGCTTCATACAGCACAATTCCCGCCGTCATAGCCAGATTAAGGCTCCTTATGTTCTTGTTGGCCATGGGCAGGGTGAAGCAGCGATCGGAATAGAGCTTGAGAAGATCTTCCGGTAATCCCTTTGTTTCTTTCCCAAAAACAAGATAATCTCCTGGTTTAAACGGTGCTTCAATGTAGGACCTTTTTGTTTTGGTAGTAAGGAAGTACAGCTTGTTTTCATCCTGATTCTTTAAAAAGTCATCGAATGAATCCCAGTACTGAATGTTTATAAACTTCCAGTAATCTAATCCCGCACGCTTTAAATGTTTATCATCGGTTGAGAAACCTAACGGACGTACCAGGTGGAGCACACTGTTGGTTGCCCCACATAATCGTGCAATTGATCCAGTGTTTGGAGGAATTTCAGGTTCAACCAGAACTATATTGTAGGGTTTGTCGCTGCTCATTTGTCTCTTTTTCCTTATTTTTCTTTGTTTTGCCACTGCCGTTCAGGCAAGTCCCACTCAAAATCTCATCTTGTGCCCAAATCTACGATGGGGCACCTTACTACAGATGGTCCTATTTTTAAATTGATCTAATATTCTGGCGTTGGGGGATACTGTTTTAAGGAAGAGCTCGAAACACTGACAGGAAGACGATTGAAATCGAAAAAAAAGGTCGCCCTGTAGAATGGCGAAAAGAAGGTAGTTAATTATTATCAAGCGTCTTTGGGGTGTAAGTGGACAGGTGAAAAAGCTTCACACTAGAACTTAGTAACTGTTAGGTTTTTTGTGGTGCGGTTTTCAAACTAAGTCGAAAGGGGATATTCAATAGCTCGGCCCCCCCCCGTACACCCTCGTTTTTTTTACTCATACTTCATGAAAAATCCGGGTTGGCTGCTCTTCAGTTCTGAATATTTACATATAGGCCTTCCTTGAATTCACCCTCTTGCCTGGTGCCGTCCTGCAGAGTTAAAATGCCTTGGCCATGATAGAGCCCGTCTTTGAAGTTACCCAGATAAGAAATACGGTTCATCCGACTGAAGCGTACTTTTGAAATAAGTTTTGCAAAAAAAGTGGA
>CAZUPS010000028.1:0-53602 GCA_964621915.1 uncultured Desulfocapsa sp.
CCTTGACGAACAACAGTACCGTCTACTAGTTTTTCACAGAAACTGATTACCTTCTTATGGATATCAAATCCAATATAGTGCATACTGTTCATAAGAGACCTCCTCGTGGTTTACGATTCTGTGCGACTTAATGCCGTCACGGCTAGCTGTTATGTTATTCTACCACAGGAGGTCTCTTTTTCTGTTGTTCCCTTACTTATGCATTCAAACAGTATACTTAATTGCAGTAGTTTCCAAGATGGAATCTACTGCCGAAGACAGGAAAGACTATAAGGCCTCCTGTAGTAGATACGTGCGACATTGATCATGGCTCCGAAAAAGGTCATTTGTTTTGCAGGGTAATTTTCAACTATTACAAATTAATGACAACAGGCTTGTTATTCGCTCTGTACTTGCCATCACACACACTTGCATTGATAAAAGTAGTACCTTTTTTCATGCTCACACCGTATCCCTCATGGATATGGCCAAAGGCATGAACACTCGGCTTGATACGTAAGACCGTTTTCAGTAGTTCCTCACAACCCAATGGCATTCCCCGGGCACTATCCAGAATTGTGGAAGGTGGCCCATGGGTGATCAGTACGTCGGTGGCTTTTGGTATCTTTGCCCACTTCTCACGAATTTGCTTGCCTCTGTCGGCCATAAAATGCCAATTCATAAATGTCGGCGTCCAGGGGGAGCCGTAAAATAATACACCATCAATTTCTATTGAACTGTCCTGCAGGTAAATGATGTCAGGAGCATTATCGATGAGGGTTTGTCGTGCAAGTTCGTTCTCATGCGCAAAAGGGGCGTCATGGTTCCCGGCGATAACTATTTTATGAGGACAAGGTTGATCTTGTAGCCAATCACGAAATTCTTTGATTTCTTCAAGGGTTCCAAATGAACAGATGTCACCGGCCACGACCAGCACGTCTCCTGCAGGACACTCGACTTGGTGGTGGAAACCGTGGGTATCAGCTATTGTGACAATATTCATTTAGACCAAAATCAAATTGCTCGGATAGTAGAAAATATATCTGAAACAGTAACATTCTGCTGCAAAGGATACGATTCCTCTACAGGAGCAACAATCCAGGTATGATCGGGTTGAAGGACTTCAAGAGTTCCTTTGAAACCACGTGAAACTTTAGGTGACATGGAAGCTTTGAACTCAAAGGCTAGCTTTTTTTGACCGCGCTCCAGCACAAGATCGATTTCTTCACCTGACGAAGTACGATAAAAACTCGGCCTCCAATCTGGCTTTGCAGCAATAATCTGTTCAATGCAAAAACCCTCCCAAGATGCTCCAACCACAGGATGGCCCAAAAGTTCATCCATACTCTCTATTTCAAGTAATGCGTGAAGCATTCCAGGATCCCGGATGTAAATTTTAGGTGATTTTACCAATCTTTTTTTAAGGTTCGCACTGTAGGGCTGAAGAGAGCGAACCATATAGGTTTGTTCTAAAATATCCAGGTATCGTTTTATGGTTGGGTGGGTAACCCCTAAAGATTGACCAAGCTTGGAGAGGTTCAGGAGCTGGCCGTGATAGTGGGCCAGCATGGACCAGAACCGGCGCATTACCTGAGGGGCAACAGAAAAACCGAACTGGGCAATGTCATGCTCCAGGTAGGTTCTGATAAAGTCTTCCCTCCAGGTCATACTGATGAAGTCCGTGGGTGCCAGGATCGATTCCGGGAATCCACCGCGTCTCCATACCTCCATGAGTCGCGAGCGATAGTCATTGTTTTGGGCGACAAGTTCACTGAAGGTAAATGGGGTGAGCTCAATATGATGGATTCTACCGGCCAGACTTTCTGAGCTTTTACAGATCAACTCTTGAGATGCGGAGCCCAATAGAAGAAAGCGACCGGGTCTTCGTTCTGCGTCTACTTCTGCTCGTAAAATTGGAAACAGTTCAGGCCCTACTTGTACTTCGTCTATACAGATCAGCTTATTTCTGTGCGTATGAAAGAAAAGCTCAGGGTCTGTGAGTTTACGCAGATCGGAAGGACGTTGAAGGTCGAGAAATAGAGTGTCTTCTCGATCAGATACAATATGTTTTGCCAGAGTGGATTTTCCACATTGGCGCGGTCCCAGTATGGCTGTAACGGGGAAAGAATCAAGGGCCTGAACAAGTTCTCCTTCCAGTTGTCTGGGGATGTATCTTTGTAAATTGTAACTCATAGTTTCAGTTTACAAAGATATCGCCTGGCTGTCAATGTACAAAGAGATAGGGGATTAAGGTTCATGACAGACCACTATTCCTATCCAAAAATAGTGTGAATAGAAATCCTTGTTGATCCTGCTGTGATCCTGGACACAGTTGAGTCGGCCCGTTACACGGTGGGCCGTTTCCCTGTATCGCCACCAGATTGAAAAAGCCCGTTGAATATTCTTCATATTCAACGGGCTTTTTTGTTTTTAACTAGATACAATGATTTCAGACACGTTACCTCTGAAGTATGGGGAAATGATGCACAGAGTAGGATACTCAAAGTGGAGTGACGGTAATGCCTGTTTGTTGGATTATTGCAGGACCAAATGGTGCAGGTAAAACAACTTTTGCATTGGAGTATCTGCCACAAGAGACACAATGTCGCAATTTTGTTAATGCTGACTTGATTGCTGCTGGGTTATCTCCCTTGGAGCCAGAGCGGGAATTGCTTACAGCCAGTCGGATGTTGTTGGCAGAGCTGGAATCGCACATTACCAAAAGAGAAGATTTTGCTTTTGAAACTACCCTTGCAGGTCGTGGGTATTTACGTTTGGTTAAAAAACTGCAAAAAGATAAATGGCGGGTTGAGCTTGTGTATCTTGCTTTGCCAAGTGTTCACATGTCATTAGCACGGGTGAAAGAAAGAGTCGCTCATGGTGGACACAGCATACCGGAAAAAGATATCAATAGACGTTTTCCCCGTAGTTTGCGGAATCTATTGCAGGATTATGGCGTTCTGGTAGATCGTGCTCGTTGTTTTATGAATACAAGCGATGTCCCAAAGCTGGTTTTTGAGCAACATGGGAAAGAGCGTACAATTGTGCACGAATCATATTATCAAGTGCTTCTTGAGGAGGCAGAGAAATGAAACCGATATCCAAAGAAACGCAAAAAATGCTCAACTCTTTGAAAAAAGCTGTAAACAAAACGCTAGAGAAGAAGAAGCGACTGGGGCAGTATGCGGTTGTTTGGGATGGGAAGAAGCCTGTTGTCAGAGACTATTCCTTTACGCAAGTTCAAAGCGATAACCTAGAGTAGTTTGTTTATGCCGTAATCATTTTCTGCCCTGCGGACTGATAGAAACAGTACGCGGTGGTCTGCTGCTACCTGTCACCATGCTCTATACAAACCATTCCTTCCGTATCTATCCTCGATTTCATCTGGGCTGGTTCCATCAATAAAAAATTCATCGAGCCTTCTTTTGAGTTGGCTGAAACGTTTGCGGGCTATGTCTCGAAAATCATGCCGCTTGGAACGACTGCATCAGTACAGATTGAGTGGAAAAATATCGACTTTGATGGATAGGAATTTGGTTGTGTATTTTGTCCAGATAAATGACCCTTCGGGTAACATATTAACCTGTACCCTATGCACCAGAACTGAGACCCTATTATGTCGACAACGTCTACCTTGAGAAAAAATACTAATGAACCCTCCTCGTTCCGGGAAACGCCGCTGTAAATATACTGATGAGCAGATTGAAATAATCTACGAAAAGCATTGTGGTGGAAAATCAATCAATGAACTAGCACGAATTTATGCAATTCACCCCAACACTGTACGTCGATATCTTTCCCGGTTTCGGGTGTACTGATTTGTAGTTGAATAATATTTAATCTGATAGGTTCAGGGTATCTTAACTCCGCCCTTTATGCAATACGGTTAAGATTGCCAATGGCTCTGTAGTTCGGTAAAGTGAGGGCATCCAAACTTTACATATAACTACAAGAGAATAAACAAATGGATTACAAAGTACTCTGCACTGTTTTTGCAGCAGTTTTTATTGCTGAACTTGGGGACAAAACTCAATTAGCAACAATGTTGTTTGCTTCCGATAAAGGAGTGAGCAAACTCACGGTATTTTTAGGCTCCTCGTTAGCTTTAATTGTTGCATCGGGTATTGGTGTACTGGCTGGTGGCGTTATTTCCCAATATGTCAGCGAAAAACAACTGCATTACATCGCTGGTATCGGTTTTGTTGGAATTGGCATTTGGACCCTTTTGAGAGCATAGGTCTAATAAAGTAAAAAAAAGCATGGGGCCAAGTCTTGAAAAGACCCATTCCTTTGACTTCCCAAAGTAAACATATCTTCCCTGAACTTTCTCCTGTTAGCATTGCCACTGGATTCATTCATAACTGTGTGATATCTTATGCGACGCATTCAGATAAAAAATCGTGAACCGTTCCTGAAAATAGGTTCACTCTCAACTTATCAGGGAAACAAGACCTGACAATCAATGGTTTAGCTCAACCATAGGGGTATGTATTTGGACAAGAAACACCTGACGAGTACTATGACTTTAAAAACATGCAGAGAATGTGCAGAGTGTTGCAGGCACTTTGCCTTTGCAAAGTTGTCTCAATTTGAGATTGAAATAATAGAAGACTTCACCGGACTCCATTTTAGCATGTTTACGTATCTGATAGGAACTAAGGGAGAAGGACGTTTTTTGAAATTCAAAGAAAATGGAGATTGTATCTTCCTGAATAGAGATGAAGGCACATATTCTTGTTCGATATATGATGCGAGATCAAAGGTCTGTAGGGAGTACCCTTCAAACCAAATACAAAATGAAGCTTGTTCCATTAATAGAGCAAGGGGTCAAGTTGGCTTTTGACTCGTATTGCAAATTGTTAATAGCAAGATAACACCCCGGATATACCGGTGATCATCATGTTATGTGAGAACAAAAAATGGATACTTTTTTAGAAGCTGCAATTGATGAAGCGAAAAAGGGAATGTCCGAGGGTGGTATCCCTATCGGATCGGTACTCGTTATTGATGGACAAATAGTTGGGCGAGGTCACAACAAACGTGTACAAAATGGAAGTACGGTTTTACACGCAGAAATGGATTGCCTGGAAAATGCGGGTCGAATTAAAGCAGCAGATTATCGTCGAGCAACCTTGTATTCAACATTGTCTCCCTGTGATATGTGCAGCGGGGCAGTGCTTCTCTATGGAATTCCCAAGGTAGTTATAGGAGAAAACCATACATTCTGTGGACCGGAGAGTTATGTCAAGTCGCGGGGCGTTGAAGTAGTGGTTGTTGATAACCTGGAATGTCGTCAGCTTATGGAGACTTTTATCGAAAAGAATCCAGAGCTGTGGAATGAAGATATTGGGGAATTGAATTCTATCTAATCGGGCCAAAGTCGCACTATGTTGGCTTGAAATTGCCATATCGAAGGTACTGAGGTCTCGATAATTCCAATGCAGTAAATATCTACATCAAACGCACAGGTTCAAAGTCAAGAGACCTCCCCTTTACTTTCATTTTGCTTAAGAGGTTCCAGATATGACGAATGGTCGGAGTCAGGCCCAGTGGCTTACAGACTTGATCAGCGAATTTACACTGAGCTCTCCTGAAAACACCCTCGGCTTAGATACTGATGAAAGAGCTTTCGATGCTCCTTTGGTTGCTTTTTCAAACGGTGCCGATGAGTTGTATTCGTTTTATCGTCACCATATTGGCTCTTTCTATCAGCTCCCCATAGATTTTTTCAAAAATCATTTTCCAGATATCAACACTTTAGCAGAAGAGCTCACGGTCATCAGTTGGATCATCCCTTCCACAGCCAAGACCAGAGAGGAACAGGCGTTGCAGAAAGAATTCCCATCGGAACGATGGGCCAGGACGCGTTCCTTTGGAGAAGATTTTAACATCAGTCTGAGACGACATATTGTTGTTGAATTGACTAAGGTAGGTATTCCAGCCTTAGCTCCAATGCTGTCACATTTATGGAGCCGTTCGGATGAAGGAAAATATGCTCCCTGCTCTAACTGGTCTGAGCGCCATGCCGCATATGCTGCAGGTTTAGGTACTTTCGGTCTTTGTGATGGATTTATTACACCAGTGGGGAAGGCTGTGCGGGTAGGGTCAGTGATAGCCAAAATTAATATCACACCAAATAAAAGGCCATACAATAATCATCAAGCCTATTGTCTGCACTTTATCGACAAAGGGTGCCGGCATGTATCGATCGTTGTCCGGTAAACGCCATTTCAGATGAGGGGCACGATAAAAAACGATGTATGCAATATACCGAGTATACCATGAATCAATATATCAAAAAACAGTATAATATGGACACTTATGCTTGTGGCCTCTGTCAGGCAGGTGTACCCTGTACTTATGGAATTCCTGAAAAGGAAAAATAAAGAATTTTAGCACAAATTGATATCTCAGGTATTGCAACATGCTGGAGCATGGCCATCTGCTCAGACCAAGGTGGTATGATAGAAGGTCTGGAGTTAACATACAACGCCCCTATATCGACTAAGACGCAAGTTAACATATCTTCTATATTATGAGAAAAGAGCGTAGAAAACATCTTCGACTTCCCCTGAATTTTAAAGTTAAATTAGAGCTCCCTCGTCGTAAATTGGTGCTGGGAGGCCATACCCTGAATCTAAGTTTTGCCGGTGCTTTTATCCAGCTTGATCAGATACCGCCAGTGCTGGCTAATGAATATATGAGCCTTACCCTGATGGGGCAGGTTGAATTTACCTGCCGGGTCATTCATTCTAATGCTGACGGGATTGGCTGCCAATTTGACTTTATACAAATCAAGTACTACGAGTTATTCAAAAAAATGATGCTGAATAATGCTCCTGATCCTGAGAGGTTAGTAAAAGAGATTGGTCGCTGGGCAGAAACAAAGGGACCGTGATTGAATGCTAAAGAAGAGGGCGAGGGGAGCAGGTTTGTAAATAGCTTTTGACAACCCCGCTTACTTTTACGTTAATATTACCTCAGGTATTAGTGTGAATGAGAGTCACAAAATCAAAAATATGCATTCTAACGGCCATTCCCCTACTCAACCAAGAGAACAGACATTGAAAACAGTGGTCAGGTATATAGGAATACTCCTTACAGTACTAATAATCACCGGCTGTAGTGGAGACAACGAAAATGCCGTAGTACACTCTGACAATATCATTGTCGATTATGCCGGAATCATTCATTTTTCTCCAGACATCATGGAACAGTATCAAGAATACAACAATTATTTACTTGAGACGTTTGATATCGATTTCAGGGTAATGACAACTACCAGTGAGCAGAATATCAACTCATTTACCAATGAAGCCTATGACACTTTTCAACAACAAAGTCGCAGTACAAGCGGAAGAGCCCTACTGCTTGTAATCAACACCAATCTCGACGAGACAAGGATCGGTGTATCCATGGCCCTGGAGCCCATTTATACCGACGTTTTTGTCTCCTACATCGAGCGAAAGGGGATGGTACCCTACTTTCGTGATTCACGGGTGTCAGATGGCGTGTATATGATGATGGAGCTTGTCAAGGATCGGGCATTGGAGGCAGACCAGGGAAAAGAATTTATGAGTCCCATGGAAACAAAAACTCTGGGAGGAGGAGCGAGAAACACTGCGCTGATTGGTCAGATCGACCCTGGAGCCAAGCAGGGAGAAAACATCTTAGCCGAGGAGGACGATACCCCGAAAGCTATACTCTCCAAACACTTGCAAGCTTTAAAGTCACATAATAAAAAACGAAACCTGGATATCTACTCTAAAGCGACTCGATTATTTTTTCAGGATAGGACAGTCACGGATATTAACCAGGACAATGAGTACCGTTTTATTTCTCAATGCTATAAAGGTGAGGTCGTTTTTTCCGACGACAACTCACGGGCGGTACTGCTTCACCCCGTTAAGGAACGTGCATGCACTCCCTACTACTTTATCAGGGAACAGAAAAAATGGCGTCTTGATATTGCAACCATGGCAAAGGTGCTGCGTTTTAACACAGAAATGCACTGGCATTTTTCTCAAAAAGATAGGGGGAAATTCAATGCTCCCTATGAGTTTGTCTTTGAAAGGTTTGATTACGACGAAAATGGCTATCCATATACAAAGCATGTCAAAAAGAAAAAGATAAACCGCTGGGGCTATACGTGCAGTGATTATAGCCTGCCCGGAGATCCACCTGATAAAATACGATGTTTGATTAACTGGCTGGCCAAAGATGGGGCTGCAAAAAATGTGCTTGGGTTGCAGGTGAATGATGTGATCATAGGGGTTGGTGATGGTGAAGATTTCATCGAGAACCCGAACCTGTTCAAGTCCTCATGGTATTTTCATACTGTTAAGCCTGGTGAGTTGGCAACTGTGACGGTGGTCCGAAATGGGGATGGTAGCCATATGCTGCAGGGGGTTGCTCCATGAATGCTTCTTGTTTTACAAATAAAAGGAATTTCATGAAGACCATAATAAAGGTAATCCTCATCTCCTCTTTTCTTTTTTTTGGCAACCATACTCTGGTGAATGCCGTCGAGAACACAGGATCTAAATGTGGTTTTTCGGAGGCAATGACTATTCTGGACAAATACAGCGGTGATCGTGATATATTCAAACAGGCATCTGAATGTCTGGAAAATATGGCAGCCGGCGACCCGCTGGCCTCTCTGGTCAAGGGACGGATGTTGGTCAAAATTGGATTTAGACAAAATGATGAATTCTCCCCAAACGCACTTATTGAGGCGAAGAAACATTATGAGCAAGCCATAGACCTTGCCCCTGAAGATTATGAGGTCAACTACTATTCTGCCTTGTTGTACGGCGAGGTGATAAAAGACAAAAAGAAGACGCAAAAGCATCTGGAAAAAGTATCCCAGAGTCCGCTGAACAAGGAAAGAACCCTCTATTTAAAGATGGCACTCCTTCCCACGGGTGATCCGGAGAAAGAGAATCTGGCGCACCATTTTTCAGAGTCTCCGGTATTTATTCAGAAGCACCAAGCGTTAACGATCTTGACTAAGATTTATTGGAAGAGTGATCATGATCTGGTGGAGATGGCCTATAAAGAGATTATTAAAAATGGAAAAAAACATGATGTCAATATGGCCTGGGACTATATGCATTATGCAGGGTTTCTTATCTACCAAAAAAGAGAGTTTGATAAAGCGGCAAAAATGATGGATATATCCAGATCTTTTATGAGATTTGGTATGCAGGATAGATATGATGCAGAGATCGCTTATCGCAAAGGTTACCAATATGTCTGGAACATAAACCCAAGGGAGTATGGAAAAGGTATCACTTTTTTGGAAGAGAGTGTTGAACTCAACAAGAAACACAAGTATGCATATTACAGCCTTGCTATTGCCTGTTACTACCAAGGCATGAAGACACAAACGGAAGATCTGGTCTACAGGGCCAAAGAGTATTTGCAGATCCATCAGAAACTAAACTCGTCTTATGGGGATGGTGAAAAATATATGGCGGAAATCAATCGTACAATATCACAAATCAAGAATCAAAAGTAAATATCAACGTTTCTTTAAACGAAAAAGGATATCCTATCATGCCCACTTTAGTTACGTCTGTATCCGAAGTTGAGACAACCCCTATTGGTGCAGCTAAGGGCACCTCCATGCAGGTGTTGATTCCTTCCTCTGCTGCTGAAAACTTTATAATGCGTAGAATTGTTATCAAAGCGGGCGGTTCTATGCCCAACCACACCAACTCAGTGGAACATGAACAATATGTATTGGCTGGTTCAGCTGAGGTCGGTATTGGCGACGAGGTTTATCACCTTAAACAAGATGATGTGCTACTGATCCCTGCAGGAGTTCCTCACTGGTATAGGGCTTCAATGGAAGAAGATTATATTTTTATCTGCCTGATACCGAATAAGGAAGATATCATTACTCTGGTCGATAAAATATAAGGAAACTGAAATCACCATCCTGATAAATGGGCAGGTGAAGACCGATCATTTTGCAAGAAGCTCTATTATGAAAACATTTCTTTACCAAATGCGCCTCCAGGCTACTCAATTTCCATTTGACTGCAGACTGTTTACTCCCCTTTGCGCAGGACTGCTACTACTGTTCTTTTCAGGCTGTGCTGTCCATGAAAAGAGCAATGATGTCACAAAAAATATTTCTCTGGTTCCCGAAAACAGTGTCTCAGATTTAAGCACTTCTTATGCTCCTGTTTTTATTCTTCCAAAATGGCAGGAAGTTTATAACCGCATCGGTAAGGTAGTCGCGGAGAAACATGGGACATACGAAGACATTTCCATAGATCCTGATCAGCCCACAATATACATAGATCAGTACACCTTCTCCACCCAGCGAGCCACATATATCAATCTGGTGTACCGGGTTCATTTTCAAGGTACTCCCTTTTTTCATTTAACTGCAGGAAGTAATGTGGGGCTGCTGGTTGTTATCACGTTGAATGAAGACCATATTCCACTACTGGTAACAACTGCCCAGAGCTGCGGCTGTTATGCGAGTATTATTCCCACCGCCCACCTTCCTGTGAGTGCATATCCAGAGGGGTGGACCAATGGAAAACAAAAGGTGTATGGTGAAACACTCCCTGCCCAGTTGCCGGGGTACACGTCCGATGATGCTTTGCTGGTCGAAATCCGCCCAGCGGTACACAGAATAATGGGTCTGCGCATTGGTGAAAAAAAGAAATTGACACAGGATAGCATCGCTGCAGGTATGATGCCGTTGAAATCCCTGAAAAACCTACCACTTACAGATGGAACAACGACAAGTTTTTATTATGACAGCTGGCCCCTGCGAGGACACGTTAAAGGGTCTATTAAACTCTGGGAGTCCCTCCTGCTCAGTCTTGTCAGTTTTGATTTGTATGTGGGTATGGACAAAGAATACGGAGATACCGCAATTAGCGGCAACCCCTTCTACACCAGTCTCAAGATCTGGAATCGAAAAACATCAGATATGAATGATTTTGCCCAATTTTTAAACTTTTACGGATGGAAACTGTAACGATGGCTGCAAGCAAAAAATATGGCCTCGGAGTCAAGGCAGTTTGTATACTCCTGCTCTTTGCCCTATCTTCACCACTGCATGCCCAGGATGTTTTTCTCGATGAACAATTTACCTCCCTTGATCGCTGGGAGCCTTTTTATTTCAAAAATATCGACAACCACTCCTCGTACAGTGTGGGAACATATGATGACACTTCTTGTTTGATCGCAACCAGTAACAACTCGGCCTCGGCCATGGTATTACCGGAACGTTTCAATATCTATGATTTTCCTGATATCACTTGGCGCTGGCAGGTAAAAAATGTGTACCAGAAAGGTGATTCCAGTAAAAAAGAAGGGGATGATGCACCCATTCGACTGTATGTGATGTTTGAGTATGATCCGGAAAAATCCTCTTTTTTTAAAGCGATAAAGTATGAGGTGATAAGGATACTCTACGGAGAGTACCCACCGCACAGCTCTCTGAATTATTTCTGGGCCAGCAAGCAGCAATCCATTCCGTTTATTGAAAATCCCTACAGCGATCTGATCATGATGGTCCCCGTTGCCAGTGGTCAGGGAGAGGTTGGTGAATGGCTGGAACACACTGTGAATGTTGTCGAAGATTACCGAGCCGCTTTTGGTGAAGACCCGCCACCCATTGCAGGCATTGCCGTTATGAGTGATTCTGACAACACTGGAGAATCGGCCAAAGCATATATTGATTTTATCAAAATCTATAAAAAAATCCGCTAACGAACAATCCCACGTGGGGTGTTCAGTTATTTCCATTTTGGAACCAGCTGCCCCGAAGATGACAAAAAGTATAAGGTCGCTGCAAAGCCCGTTGAATATGCAGGATCATTCTCAGTGCTCCACCTTTCAAATGATTAGTGTACTTAAAGCTTGAATTCAAATAGAATTTCATAATGATATGCTTATCCTCTTCCTCAACCATTATCTTGGAGGTCAGTCTTTATGAGCGCAACAATTGCTGCACCCCGTGAAGTAACGACCCCTCATCGTAAAATTTCCATAGAAATCCCAGACGGAATTACGCGAACGGAGTTTTTCAACAGTCCCTGCAACCTCCGCCATCTTGCCCGTGAAAATGGTCTGCTCCGAACACCGGAGAATTTTCTTCTTTACAGGAAAGCCATAGGTCACAGCAATATATTTGACACCTCCATTATTTTGGATTCCTCACAAAATATTCTGGACCCCCTGGGGCGCCCCGTACGAAGAGATCAACTCAGCAAGAAGGAAAAGCTGGTTTTTTCCAGAATGACTCAGGTCGTTTTTAAATATATGCAGGAAAAATATCCTGACCCGGAAAGTCATCTGTTACTTTGTGGCGAGGCCAGTTTGGATGCCACCTGGCCTTTGAGTAAACATGGTGTACCAAGTATCCGAATGATCCATAACCATTTCATGGTTTTTGAAAATGCCAATATTCTTAGTTCTCCTGTAGCTTCCCATGACAACCCTAATTTGTCAGACAGTGGCTACAATGGGCTCTTTCTTGAGTATTTAAGTGATGTTTATCAGAACTTTCTTGAAATTTTGGACTTAAATATTCTAAAGCCCCTGGATCCAAACCAGACTAAACTGAAGAGTACTGGTTACCCGCAAGGTCTGCCAAGCTGGGAGGTACAAGGTGGGGTGGAGGCTCTGAGTCATGGTCGTTTCTGGGAAGAGTATGATATGGTGCTGCTGGGATTTCTTGATTTTTACCGGACGCTCTTTGCGCTTGTTTCCTCCAACGACACGACAATCTCAAAAGATGCTCGATACCCAAATCAAATCGAAGATGTCTTGTTGTTCAGCAATGAATTTCATAGTGCCGCCAGGATGCTGCGTTTGCAGGTTCTCGAGGATCCCTTATTTGCCAATGATATTCGCTGGCGTCCAGCCTATAAACAGCTTTTGTACCGGGATGATGACGGACGCTTGATTGTCACGATCAGTCAGAACTCTGTGGGGAATGCCATTACCGAACTTCTAGGTATTGTAATCAATCGTGTTACCGATGACGAGGCATATGAAAGAACTGAAGAAGCTCTTGTTACGCAATTACTTGAAGTTAGAAGTCGTTTGATACAATATAATCTGGGGAGCCCCATTGCCGCCCCCTATTGGGCAAATGGCTCGTTTGCACCGCCCCCCAAAAGTTGATTGACTATCCTGTGCTTTGCCAGACAGAATTTATTCACAAAAAAGTTGTACATTTTTGTGAAGCATTTCACTTGATCCTATGGGAAGTACTGTTCACGTATAGGGCAATATAAAGGGGTTGTTTGGGGCAATCCATTGATGTTATAGGAATAATTGAGATATGAAAATCAAAATTTATACAACAGGTGGCACTATCGATAAGGTTTACTTCGACCAAAAATCTGAATATCAGGTTGGAGATCCACAAGCGAATGGCGTTTTGGAGCGAGCTAATGTTGTGCTGGATTACGAGGTTGAGCCTATTATAAAAAAAGACAGTCTCGATTTTACCGATGAAGATCGTGAGTTGATAAGGAAGAAAGTGGCGTCGACTTCATTGGAAAGAATTGTTATCACTCACGGTACTGATACAATGATTGATACCGCAAAGGTATTTAAGAACATTACAGATAAAACAATTGTAATGACAGGCTCCATGTACCCCGCTCAATTCCGGGATAGTGACGCAGTGTTTAATATCGGGTGTGCAGTCACTGCGGCTCAGATTCTCGAACCTGGCGTTTATATAGCAATGAATGGTTGCATATTTAAACCGGATGATGCTCGAAAAAATGTAGAATTGAATAGATTTGAAGAAAATAACAAAACCGTTTAACAGCAGACGGACTAATAAATAGGGACAGAGTAAAATTAAATTCGCCAGGCAGCAGGTTTGATTTTACTCATCTTGCTTCTGCCGTTCTTGTAAAGTGCCAAGTTTCTCAATGATTTTTTGAGTTCTTTCAGATTTTCTCAGGACTGCCTCATGCTCGGGAAGTAAATCGAGGATGTTTAGCCATATCTCCTGGGCCTGTTCATATTCTCCAGCACGGTAAAAGGAGTCCCCTATGGAGACTTCTCTTACCACCCATTTTCCAATGGCCTTATCCAGGCGCTCTGTTTTAAGTTCAATGGGAGTGGTTTTTTTCGAGGAGCGGCTAAGGCTCGCGAGCTGGCGACGGGCTTCTTTGAGGTCACCCAATGCCATGGCCCTGTTAAAGGTCTCAATTGTAAGTTTGTCCTGCTTTTTTTCAATCTTGCGTCTGTCTTTTTGTTTTCTGGTTTTTCTTTTTTTGAGGATTGTGTCCAGGCTGGCTGCCGCAGCCTCGGTTCTCGGGTCAGGGAAGAGCTCTGCTGCAAGGGGTAAGAGACGGTGAGCCATGGCGAGGTTGTCTTTTTCGAGCATCTCCTCGCCAGCTTTCAGCAGTTTCAGGGCAACATCTTTGGCTTTTTTCTTCGTTTGGAAGTAGGTCCATTGGATGATGATATCGTCCGGATCATTTTCGTGCAGACGACGTTCCAGGGGAATCCTTTTCTTGAGTGATTCTCCGGTGACGATGAGTTTCTTAAACTCCAGTATGTTCACCCTCTCTTGAAAGCGTTGCAGCATGGAGGCTTGTTGTGTTTCCAGAATTTTGGAGTGATTGAGCTTTTGTAAGGCGTTTTTATACGTCTGTTTAGCCCCAGGCCAGTCCTGGTTCCGCTCCTGTTCGAGGGCGGTGGCGATTGTGTGCTGTTCGAATTTTTGCAGATCAACAAGGATTACACGACGTTTTTTTTCGAGTTGTTGAGACTGGGGGTCGTTTTTGGGAGTGTCTGCAATGAGGACCAGAGCTTTGCTGTATTCTTCCTGACTCAGGTATAAATCAACTTGTTCAACCCGGTTGCTCTGGAGGGTGAACTGATCGATCACAGCACAGCCGTGGAGAAGCAGGAACAGTGAGAGGAAGAAAACATACTTCATGGTGTGTCAGTGGACCATCTGTGAAGGTAGAACCGATATGGTTTTGGTCTTGGGAGTGTCTGACATCTGCAGGTCGTCCATGATCTGCCAAACTTCTACAGGCGTTGTCTTTCCTCGTAGTTTTGTGGTACTTACATACCTGGTTGTGAAGAGGGTAGCAAGGTCAAGGGCATCGTGCAGTTTTTTAGTGACAATGATTTGCCCTGCGCTGGCTATTGAGGACAGGCGCGAGGCCAGATTCACAGCATTGCCGACGACAGTATATTCCATACGTTTCTCGGATCCAATATTTCCGGCAAGCATGGTACCACTGTTTATGCCGATAGCAAATTCCACAGTGAGAAGTTCCTGCTGTTGGCGTTTCTGGTTAAATTGCAAGAGAAGATGTTGGATATCCATGGCACATTTTACTGCATTGAGGGAGTGTTCTTTATCGGCATGAGGGGCTCCAAAGAGGATCATGGCACAATCACCGATATATTTATCAATATGTCCACCAAATTCGCCAGCAATCTTATCGATGAGGGTAAAATATTCATTGAGTAAATTGTTAATGGCTATTGGTTCCAGTCCTTCACTGATGGAGGTGAAGTTAGAAATATCGGCAAAGAGAACGGTGGCCACCACATGCTTACCACCCAGATGGATTTTCTCGAAATCATCCATCAGGCTCCCGGCCACATTTGGGGAGACGTAACGAGAAAAGGTCTTTTCCACCTGTTCTTTGCGGAGCAACCCTTCGGTCATATCATTTAGAGAGTTCATGAGTTGTCCCAACTCATCGGTACGACGTTCCTTGAAACGAAATTGATGGTTCCCCTGGGCGATTTCCTGGCTCCCTTCAACGATCTCTTTGATGGGGTGGGATATACGTTTGCTGAGAAAGAAGGCGATCATAATGCCCAGTGCTACCATCAGGCAGGTGATGGCGCTAATGGTGCGAATGGTATTACCATAGGCCGTATTCATAAAGGAACGGTCGAAGGTAATGGTATAGTAGCCCACGGTCAGGTCACGAAAGCGAATGGCGTTGGTGTAGGAGCTTAGGTTCATCGTTTCGTGTGTGGTATTGCTCCGCCACTGCAGGGGCTGTTGCTGGATAAGCTGCGCCGGGTTTTCTTTCGGGAGAAGACCAATTGTGGATAGGGGAACTAACTGGTCAGAGAATATGGCGACCCCTTCAATACCTTCGTTGTCGGCCAGATTGAAAATGAGCTGATCTGTGATTTGGAGGTCGCTTGCGAGAAGTGGTTCAATGGCAGCTGCCGAGAGCTGATTACCAAGGGCCGTGGCATAGGCATCTGTTTGCTGATTAAAGACACTACTCTGATTGCCAAGGATAAGGAGGCTGAGTAGTCCCATTCCGACGATGATTACAGTGGTGAGAATAAGAGCAAGTTTGGCTGCAATGGACAGCGAACCGATTTTTGAAGAAAGCATGGATGGAACCCATTGCTTATTGCGAATTCGGGAAAAAGTGAGTGCTATAGAAGGGTGCATTCTGATTCTATCTTCGTCTTTCCAGGGTAAAAGTAGTCATTAGAGTTCTATCTGATCGACCAATAAAATGAGATTCATTCACATATTGTATACAGTAGTAGCTCTGAGAGGAATTTACAAATCGTATTCTGATGTGCAGGTTTCGATAAACAGGGTAACGCAGATAAATGGAGGGCGTTTTCTGTGTTCTTTGTGGATAGGTTGGTGGAACAAAATTGTTTCCGATCCTCTAATAAGAGCGGTAACCAGCCACTAGTTGATGGCGAATGGCAACAACAATTACTGCATTACCATCCAGGCAATATAAAGCCACATACCCGTAGTGGCCAAAGCCGATTATTAACTCTCTGTGCTCGGGTTCCATGTCTTCCACTGGCCGACCGATTTGCGGGTGTAGTGGTCATGTGAACTCCTCATAAAAAGTATTCTGATTACGTACAAAGCTCAGCCTTTTTCCCGTCATTCCCGCGTAGGCGGGAATCCAGGGGCTTATCACGAAACTGGATCCCCGCCTACGCGGGGATGACATCTTCTGTAGTTTTTCAATCTTATGGTTTATCAATACCTTATATCTACACTATGCTGAATTGGCTGAGTTTCATACGTAATCATAAAAAGTATTGATAAGTATATACTAAGTATTACTACCGCCAAAAGTCAATCTTCAGCCTTGATTAGAGGCTCCCTAGCCACCTTCAATGTTTACTCACCAAATGACTCAAATATAGGAGTTAATGGTAGCGCGACAATATTCATTTAAAGCAAAAGCAAATTGCCTGGACGGTCGAAAGATATCTAAAACGGTAACATTGCTGCTACAAAGAGTCCTATCCCTTACCAAGCTCCTCATAAAGGTTTGCTCGCCTGTCTTCCAGATAATTGGTGTCCTCCGGATGAGTTGGGCCGTAATCAGACGGGATACAGTCAGCGACAAGGAGGGTGACTTCATTTTTGGCGGCCACCATAAGTTCGCCATGGCAATTTGCAACCATGCTGTTTCCAAGATACTTTCCAACGACCTTGCCATTCAGAGTCTCTTCCAGGCATCGGTTGCTGTATGAAATAAAGATGTTGCTCTCATATGCATGGGCAGGAATAAGGGTTTTGGAAATATCAGGATATGGCTTTGTTGTCCATTCTCCGCTGGATAAAACCGTGGATTCATCTGCAGCCGTTGGGATAACGATGAGTTTAGCCCCTTTTAAGGCCAGTATTCTGGCAAGTTCAGAAAACTCTGCTTCATAACAGTTGAGTACGCCCACGGGAAAGTCATTCACCGGAAAAACCGTATAGGCTTCTCCCTCTTCTTCAAGCTCATAGCCAGCATTCCAAATTTTCTTCTCATCCGGTCCCCAGAGGTGTGTTTTTCTATAATTCTTCAGTAAAACCCCGTCCTCAGCAAACACCGCGATGGAGTCATAGTATCTGATCTCACCGGCAAGCGTTGCTTTCTCTGGGTACGGACAAATAATGGCAATTCCGTGCCTTTTGGCAATGGATGATACTTGGTCAAGATATGGATCGGTGACCTCCATTGCCAGTTCGTGCGCCGTTGCCGGTGTAATGGCATAGCCGCTCAAATAGAGTTCAGGGAAACTGATCAACTGGGCTCCGAATGTTACTGCTGTGGTCACAACCTGTTCAAGATGTGCAATATTGTGGCTTATTGCCTCAGCGGTCCCGGCAGGCCCCTTTCCCTGGTACACGGCGAGTCGAAGGCCAGTACCCTTGGCAGGGGCCAGTTCTTTTATATAGGTATTTATAATCATAGTTTTGCCTTGGGTTTTAGATGTGCTCAATGTGAGAATTGCTTTCCTTCCATCGTCTTGGTGAAGCCGGAGATTTTGGAAAACCATTGCAGATGTTTTTCAATATCTCTAAGAAGGGCCCCTGCCATATCATGACTGAAGCCTTCCTTCACAACAATGCGCTGAACAATGAGATCCTTCCTGTTCTCTGGCATTCTGTAGGCCGGAACCAGCCAACCATTGTATCGAAGCCTTTCGGCAAGGTCAAAAAGAGTAAAGTTTCCCGTGGTAGCGATGTCGTCTTTTAATTTCCAGGCGAAAACCGGAATTGTATCGCCCTTACTTATAAGTTCAAATGGCCCCATTTTCGCTATTTTACCAGAAAGATAAAGGGCGACGTCACGACAGGTCTCCTGGATGTCTCTGTAGCCATCCATACCGAGCCGTAAGAAGTTGTAATACTGTGCTATTACCTGGTTGCCGGGCCGTGAAAAATTGAGGGCGAAGTTGGGTAGATCGCCCCCCAAATAGTCACAATGAAAAATCAATTCTTCGGGCAGTTCGTCTTTATCACGCCAAATGGCCCATCCCACTCCCGGGTAGACCAGGCCGTATTTATGGCCGGACACATTTATGGATTTGACACGTGGCAGTCGGAAATCCCATTGAAGATCAGGTTGGAGAAAGGGTGCAATAAAACCACCGCTTGCCGCATCAACATGGATAGGGATATCAGGCCTGCTTGTTTCTTTAAGATGATCCAGGGCTTCGTTTAACTCCTGCACCGGTTCATAGCTGCCATCAAAGGTGCTGCCCATAATGGCGACAATTCCGATGGTGTTTTCATCACAGAGTTTGACCGCGTCTTCGGCACGCAGGTTAAAGCTGTCTCCCTCAGACATAACAAAACGTGGTTCCACTTCCCAGTAGTTACAGAATTTTTCCCAACATACCTGAACGTTTCTTCCCATGATAAAGTTCGGTTTATCGGTGGGTTTTCCAGCTGCCTCCATTCGTTTTTTCCACTTGCGCTTCAACGCCATTCCTGCGAGCATTGCAGCTTCGCTTGACCCAATGGTGGAGCAACCCACTGCATCTTCGCCTTCGGGGGAATTCCACAAGCGGGAAAGAATATTGACACAGCGCATTTCTATTTCTGCTGTCTGCGGATACTCGTCCTTATCGATCATGTTCTTGTCAAAGGTGTCCATCATCAACTGACGTGCTTCAGGTTCCATCCAAGTAGTGACAAAGGTAGCAAGATTCAGTCGTGAATTACCATCAAGGGCAAGTTCATCGTGTATTATATTATATGCTGCTGAAGGTGGCATGCCCTCCTCGGGAATCTGGTACTTGGGAATATCCCCTCTCATAATTCTCGAACCATACGTCGGCTGGACAAGGGAGTGTTCTTCCAGTTCTTTTGAGCTCTTTTTTACAAACATACCGTTTCTTTCCTTATGAGTAAATTATCTGCTTCCTTAAACTTCAATGCGTTACGCTACTGACAAATCAGCGTATCTCTTCAGTATATATATAAAGATAAATTATACGAATTTATTTATTTAATCATCTGTCCCTGGAACAGAGTTTCCCAGTCCATAATCCGATTATTAATTGACAATCAGTCATTGCTTATTGATAATTGTTTGTGGCCAATCAGAATAAATAAGTATGAGAGATCAAGTCACAAATCGCAAAGAATGAATCACTGGTTATTCACCGATACCTAGAGGTGCGTATGACTCCCTACAATAAAGACCGGCCCCTCCAGGCGCTAAATTGTTCCTGGATTATTCATGGACTACCGGGTGTAAACGCATGATCTCCAATAGAAAAGCTATGGAGCTGCCTGTGGACTTTTTTTCCTGGGTGCTGGCGCTGTTTGGCACTGCCGTTGGTGCCGGTATTCTGTTCCTTCCAATCCAGGTTGGGCAGAGTGGCTTCTGGGTTCTGCTCCTGGTGGCTGTCTTGATTTATCCGACAATCTATCTGGGACATTGTTTCTATGGACTGATTCCAGATAGAGCAGTGAAGGAGGCTGATTATGTGACGGCAGTTGGCCCATGGCTGCCAGGCTGGGCAGGACTCTTACTTCATCTGCTCTTTATCAGCTGGCTGTTGATTCTGCTTATTGCCTACTCAATCTCTTTGACCAATGACTTAGGTGTATTTCTCAATACTCAGCAGTGGTTGACTCTTACTCAGGGGCATAGGGTCTGGCTCAGTTTCTCCATTCTGTCAGTGTTGATGCTGTTGTTGCGTTTTGCACGGCCCATGCTGGTTCGTATCCTTGGCGGGTTGACCCTGTTTCTTATAGGATTGTTGTGTCTGGTGTCGCTTGCCCTGATACCTCATTGGGACTGGCAGATAGCCCATAAGGCCTTGGCCATTCCAACGCCAGTTGATCTGTTAAAACAATTTTTACTGCTGTTTCCACTCCTTGCCCTGTCATTTATGTTTTTTCCGTTGCTGTCCAGTCTGGTTCAGAATCTGCGGCATTGTATTCCTGATCCGTTGAGGCGGCAGGTCCGGTTACACAAAATCATAGGCATGGCGGTGTTGTTGTTGATGACCTTTTTGTTGCTCTTTGTGGTTTCATTTATGTTGGCTATCTCCAAGACCCATTTCCTGGCAGCAGCCCAGGAAAATATTTCGGCACTGGCATTGCTGGGCAATCTCTATAGGGGAAGCTGGCTCGGTGACCTGGGCCCGGCTATCAGTACGACAGCCCTGCTAACATCGTTTCTTGGTATCTTTATCGGATACCGTGAGTCAGTGCTGCCCTTACTTTGTCGCTGGAAACGGGATGACGATGGTGGTAACGCAGTCCTTCGCTATGAAAATGTGCTGTATTGTCTGACTTTTGTTGTTTTATGGGGAATGGCTGTTGCCAATGTGCCGGTGATGAAAATCCTTGGTGATGTGGCGGCACCTCTTGGGGCTGTGTTCCTCCTCATTGTACCTGCAGGGGTGGTTGTGTTCAGCGCAGGTTTTCGTACTGATCGTGGCCCTGCGTCCTGGTTTGTCTTTGGCTCAGGTATTGTGGTTGTGGTCGCCTATTTTGCAGGGACTGCACTGTAACTCCCATTGCATGTCCCATTTTTTACAATGTTCCCTGGTCAGGTGAGTCCAAGTGCTGTTCCCAGACTCTTGTCAAATACACCTGCCAACAGTGTTTGATAATTGTCGGGATACGTGATGTTGTGACGGCTCAGTTCGCTCTGGGCCAGTGCGGTGTCAAAGTGGAGTATTTCTTTTGCAGGATTGTCCTGAAAATAGAGGGTCAGTGGATAGAGTGGGCTCGTTTCATTGAGAGGACCTATCACCCGCTGTTTCCAGTCATTAAAGGGGACGATTTCTATGGCTTTGTGTGTGAGTTTGCTGAGCAATGCAACATAGTCCTGAAGCGATATCTCCAGTGGGTTTGAGAGATTCAACATGGTCTGATCGCAGTCACTGAGGGTAGAGGCAATAATGGCTTCAGCAAGCTGATCCACGGGAACGGCCTCAAATATCAGATCGAGATCCGGAGCCAGACCACTCTCCAGATAGGCCCGCATCATCAGCAGGGCAAAATTGGAAGTGATTGGGCTGGATATTCCGGTTTTGCTGTTTGCAAAGATATTGCCGGGGCGTAGAATCAGGCCGCTCATGCCCCGATCAAAGGCCTGCTTCATCAGATGCTCAGATACCCATTTGGACATGGCATACCCGCCGAAAAAAGGTGCGGGATGATCTCCGACCTCTCCTTCGTATCCGACTCCCTGGCTGTTGCATTCAGTTACGGCACTGGCCGTTGAGATAAAAGAAAATTTCTTTGGATGGCCACGCAGGGCTAGCTTGATAAGCTCCAGGGTGCTGCGACTGTTGGCGGCCTTGAGCCGACTATAGGGATAGATATGGTGGACATAGGCACCGCAATGGATAATGTGTGAGCAGTTGTCCAGGATGCGTTTATGATCCAGAGGGCTGAGGCCCAGGCTGTGTTCAGCCAGATCACCGGCAATGGGACGAATGCGGTCCGCTGCATCCAGTGCTCGATCCAGGCCAAGCTTATGCATGGCTACATGTTGATGTTCATGTAATGATTCATTGGCATGGGGGCGAATCAGACAGTATACCGGTCGATCGGTTTTCTCCAGCAGTTCCGCCAGGAGGTGGCTGCCAAGAAACCCTGTGGAACCGGTCAACAGGACAGCGTCACAACTTTTTTCGGCCTGTGTTGACCAGGCCGGGATAATACTCTTATCAAGTAGTGCGTCATGTTCTGCCTGGCTGACCTCATCGCTATCATCGCTTTGGCCACCGTGTTCATCAATGGTTTGGGCAAGACCCTCAATGGTTGGGGTTTGGAGAAAGGCATCCAGTGTGAATGGTGTCGGGATTTTGCTGCGAACCTTGGTGTAGACGGTTGCCAGCAGAATGGATGAGCCGCCAAGATCAAAGAAGTTATCGGTAATACCGAAATATTTACGTCCCAGACATTCGGACCAGACTTCATAGATGATTTTTTCGGTTTTACTGCGTGGTGCAATTATATTGTCTCGTTTCTCTTCAACAATCACTGGGGTAGGGAGGTTTTTGCGATCGATCTTGCCACGTTGAGTGACTGGCAGTTCCTCCATTACCATGACCAGTGTGGGTACAGAATAGGACGGCATCTGATCGTTCAGGTAGGCCTTGTATTCATCCATTGAGAAGCTTTCTTTGCTGTTGGATTCCAGCTGTACATAGGCGACCAGCATCTTTTCTGCTTTGATCTTAACCATCTTGACCGCAGCGTTGGCAATATCCCGATGACTGATCAGGACATTTTCGATACCATCAAGTTCCAATCGGAACCCCCGAAACTTGATCTGGCGATCAGCTCGTCCCGTGAACTCAAGGCTGCCATCCGGGCGAAAACGGACCACATCCCCGGTGCGGTAGAGGATGTCTGTGGGATTGCCGGTGAATGGGTTCTGGATAAAGAGCTGGGCCGTTCGCTCTGCAAGGTTGAGATAGCCCTTTGCCAGGCGATGGCCACCGATATAGAGTTCTCCGGGTTCTCCGGGGGTAATAGGCTTTTGTTCAGCGTCCAGGACATAGAGGACGGTGTCGGCAAGAGCCTTGCCAATGGGAAGGGGCACATTGGGGTCGTGCAGCTCGGTGATAAGTTGAAAGGTCGCCAGGATGCCGGTTTCAGTGGGGCCATATCCATTGATAAATGCCTTTGGTCGTCCCTCATCATTATTTAGTACCTTATAGACGGTTTTGGGATTGACCACGTCTCCCCCGGAGAGCAGGTATTTTACTTTTTTGAACATTCCCGGCCGAAAGGCCACCAGCTGGTCAAAAAGTGCGGAGGTCACCCACATAACACTGATGTCTTCGTGGTCAAGAAAGGCGGCGTATGCCTCTGGATTGATAATTGTTTCATAATCGATGCAAACCAGGGTGGCAGAGTTGGCCAGAGCGGTCCAGATCTCAAATGAGGCGGCGTCAAAGGCAATACTGCTTGATGACAGTACCCTGTCCTCCGAGGTGATGGTCAAATAACGCGGACTGCCAATAAGACCGGTAAGTGCCAGATGGGGAAGCAGGACGCCTTTAGGACGACCGGTTGAACCAGAGGTGAAGAAGACGCAGGCAAGATCCTGACTATGGATATGGGTTTGTCGCGGTGCAGGTGAAAAGCTATAGATATCAGTGAGGTCTTCGATACTGATACAGTTTGGGAAATCGAAATCAGCACGATGCTTTGGCTGTACCAGTATTAATTTGGGCTTAGCATCCTCAATGATGTCGCGACGGCGTTCAGGCGGCTCTTTGGCATCAATGGGAACGTAGGCAGCCCCACATTTCAGAATGGCCAGGATTGCAACGATAAAGTTGATTCCACGTTCGTAGGCAACACAGACTAAATCACCTCGTTCAATGCGGTGGCTTTTGTGTAAGTAATCGGCATAGCGATTGGAGAGCAGGTCCAGTTCTTTGTAGGTGATCTTCTCTCGACCGTGGGATACCGCAATATTGTTTGGAGTTATGTTCGCGCATTTACTGAACAGACTGGATAATTCCTGGGGGTCATTGAGGCTGAGGTCAGCATGGATGGCATCGAGCATAGCGAACTCCTTGGAAAGATATACTTGTAAGGCCCAACACTAACCAGTCTAAATTACGGGATTTTTAGGGGTAGGCTGGGCCGGCCTGATGGTAAATCATATTATTTGGGTATATCGTCTCGTAAGACAAAATACAAGAATTGTTCTATACCAGAGGGCAATGTCTTCCACCGGTCATCCGGTGTCGTCATTTGGGGGCAATAATTATGTAGTAATGAGAGCAGTCCAGTGATGTAAGCGGTTTCTTGAATTATCAAAGAAATTGACATTACAGTAATACGGTATTGCTTTAGGAGTATCAGCGAGCCATTAAAGGAGACTAGTAAAATGGAAGCCGTCATAACAAGCAAACTTACCACTAAGAGCCAGGCGACTATTCCTGGAAAAATCAGAACTGTTTTAGGCGTTCATCCTGGAGATTCTATTGTCTTCGAAGTTGATGAAAATTCAAAAGTGTTCCTTCGCAAAGCAAATTCAATAGACCTTGAATTTGCAAAAGCCCTTGAGGGAACACTTTCAGAATGGTCGTCAAAAAATGATGAAGAGGCCTACGGTGACCTATAAACATCTTTGATGTTGTTGTCGGATCAGAATAATTTTAACAATCTTACGCAAAACTGCGTCCTGGCTATGATAACTAGCGAGAAAAACCCTGATTGGCCATTGGATACACGAATAGGAAGTTTGAAAAAGACTGGCCTCCCAGCCCCTTCGAAGGTTCGAATGAAACTCTTCACACTGGACAGTCGCCTTATTATAAAAAAAACAGGAGGCCTCGCTTCTAAAGACCAAAAAGCCGTAAGGGAGAGCCTTCAAAAATTGATGCCTTTTTGTGAATCCAAATAAAGAAGCAATCGCAGCATTGATTCCGTGTGTCGTCACCTGAATGAAGGGATTCTTTCCAAAGAAAAAAAATCGGCACTTCTAGGATGCTCCTATCACTTTATTTCTTCCCTGGTGTTTTGCCTGATACAGTCGTTTGTCGGCAAGAGCAAGCAGGTCGTTCATGGAATTTTGTGCTGTATCCTCTGTGGAGGCCACTCCGGCAGATATGGTGATGCTGATATCTGTGCCGTTGTGGGAAAAGAGGTGATTTTCAACGTTTCTGCGTATTCTTTCGGCAAATTCTACACCGCACTGAAGACTTCCTCGGCATATTCCGTAAAATTCTTCTCCGCCATAGCGGCCTATATTCTCTTCTTTCCGTTTGAGTGAAGTCATAAGGGATGCGAGTTCTTTGAGGACGAAGTCGCCAGTCTGGTGGCCATGGGTATCATTTACTGTCTTAAAGTGATCTATATCTATCATGAGTACAGAGAAATCCTTGATATATCCCCTGTTTCTTTCCCCTGTTCGGATTTCAAAGAGCTTCTCTAAGATATTTCTTTTGGGAAGGTCTGTGAGGTCGTCAAAATAGCCTATTTTTTCCAGGAACATTTTTTGTTCCATCTCCTTGGTGACATCGGTGAGCCCCCCACAGGTCACTGTGACGTTATCACTGGGGAAAAACTCTACATTTCCTTGATCTTTAAGCCAGATGATTTGTCCGGAGGGCAAGGCGACCTGGTATACTGCATCTATCTTTTTGTTCTTCTGAACATTGGCTCGCAGGGCCTGACGTTTGTTGGAGATCTGGTTGCGACTGATGACCTCCTCTTCCACAGTTGATTGCGGTAGGTCACGGTAGTGGAATGTTCGTTGATCCCGAATAGAGTCTCTGAAGACTTTGGAAATGTTTTCGGTAGTTGTCTTGAGCAAGTTGATAAGTTGCTGGCCCGCAAACTCATACCAGATGGTGTTGTCTTCCTGGTTCCATGCGGTAATGTAGGGCATCATTGGAAAGCTGTAGCTGTCAAATACTTCAGATGCCTGGATGGCAGAAAATGTCCGCTCCTGTAGAGTGCGGCTGTAGGTTCCTGTGAGAATGCGACCTGCATAGGTGGTGGGCAGCTGTTTCATGTTAACTGGATGGTGAGAGTAAACAATTCTGTTACTGTTTAATAACCCGATCAAAAACTCACATGTACAACACTGTATTGATGCAGATGATAGTGAGTTTGTGTACAATCATCTCTATTATGGTTTAGTTCAGGGATTGCTTCATGTCAAATTTCAAAAGAGCTCCTCATGCTTGAGAGAGCAGTTGCCTCTGAATGTGGGAAGAGTATGGATTATAGGGAGTACTGGTATGGCACTAATTAATATTCAATCTGCAATAAAACGAGTGAAACAGATTGTCGCCAAGCTTGATCCGCCGCAGGGGGTGGAAATATTAACCTATAAACGCAATCGTGGTATCACTATCATCAAAATCGATGATGACACACTGTCTATACAGGAACGGGGGTATGAAGAGAATACCTTTCAAGTGTCCATGGCTGATCTTAGCAAAGAGCTCAAGTCAATTGCCAAAAGAGAATTTCCGAGAAGTCGTAAGGTACGCATCTATCAGCTGGATAGTCCGTATTGCCTGGGAGTCAAACGAAAGCAGATTTGAAGTTTTGTTTTAATCGTTTTCTAATTGCCATTCCTGTTTCAGGTGGTCGATGCCTTCGTGATTTGTCAGATCGAGATGAATTGGAGTGATGGAAATATAATCGTTACTTACGGCGTAAACATCTGTATCTTTTCCCGAATCGGGACTGGGGGTACCGCCTCCGATCCAGTAGTGTTTCCGGCCCCATGGATCGTTGATTTCCTGGATAGCATTGTCCCAGAGTCGTCTTCCCTGGCGGGTAATTTTCATTCCTTTGATTGAATCACTTTGAGGAACATTGGCATTAAGCAGGGTATCTTTTGGAAGCCCTTGGTTCAGTATGCGTTGTGCAAGGTTTGCAGCAACTTCTGCAGCTTTTGTAAAGTCGTATGGTGCCTCTCCTGCCAGTGAAACAGCCAGGGATGGAATTCCGTACATCGTACCTTCAACAGCTGCGGAAACGGTTCCTGAATAGGATATGTCATCGCCGAGATTAGGACCGGGATTAATGCCTGAAACCAGCAGGTCAGGTTTTTGTTTGATGATTTTGTTGAGGCCGATTGCCACACAGTCGGTTGGCGTTCCGTTCAGGGTGTAAAATCCATCTTTCAGTTTGTTTACCCGCAGGGGACGGTTCATGGTCAGTGAATGAGATACTGCTGAGTTATCTCTGTCCGGTGCGATCACAACGCACTCTGCAAGATTGCTGAGTGCCTGAACGAGTGCGTCAAGACCGGGGCTTTGTATTCCGTCGTCGTTGGTAATTAGAAAAAGAGGCATAATTGTTTCCCCATTGCACAGTGGTGCTATACAATGGGGGTGTGTACTTTATCGAAAAAGCTCAGAGTTGAATTATCCTAGTTTTTATCCAGAACCTCATCGACCCAGGCGAGTGCTGCTGCAACCTTGGGAAAACCGATGGTTGAAATAAGGAGGAGCAGGGCGTGTTGCAGTTCGTCTTGTGTCGCTCCTGCTTCCAATGCCCTTCTGGTATGGGAGTTCACAGAGCCGGTCGAGCCCAGAGAAGCTGCAACGCCAAGCTGAATAAGCTCTGAGGTTTTGTTGTCGAGTGGGCCTGCCTGTCGAACCGTTGATCCAAGATTCTGTACTGCTTGGAGAACTTCAGGAAAACGCTTTTGCAGACGACGATAATGTTTGGGACCTTTGTTCTTGGACATAGCCTGTCTCCTTTAATGATAAGTGGGTTGAAAAAAATATTGCTCAAGGTGATTCCTGATACGATTGCTAATAATGTTTCTTCAGTCAGTATCCGCTATTTTTCATGGTGGAGTCAAGATGATTGAGCGTTTTTGATAAAATCACAAGCGGGAATGACTGGACGCTACTATTGTAACACAAGTCTGGTCTTTTTAACTTGGGTTCCTGATACTATTGATTGAATCATCCATAAACATGTTTGTTTTTTCTATGAAATTAATAAATCCAAAAGAATTTTACTTACCTGCCAGGACTCTTCTTGAGCAAATGGATAAGCAGAGTATTGCCATTGTTGTAAACCGAAAGAGTCGGATTATTATGGCAGATGGCAAGAAGATCCTGGAAAAAGCTCTGAAGATACAAGAGGTGCAGCCATCGGTGAAAATTGTATTGAAAACAACAGCTCCGGTTTGCAGTAAAACAGTACATTTTCTCGAATCTGAAAATATTCAAGTAATTACCAAATGAGTATGAAGATGCAAGTATGGAACGCAATGCTATGGATTTAAACAATCTTGGCTTGGATAACTGGTTGAGCGAACAGGCCGATACACTTTGTCAGCAAGGATTGAAAATTGCGCGGGTAACGGTGGTTGATCGTGGCTGGTATACTATCAGGAATGAGAAGAGTGAGGTGCTTGCGAGAGCAACGGGAAGGTTTCTCCACTCCACCGAATCGACCTGCGATATGCCCTGTGTCGGTGACTGGGTCTGTGTTCGCTATCAGGATGATGGAACAGCTGCGACCATCCATGCAATGCTGCCGAGAAAAACATTTTTGCAGAGGAAATACGCCGGTAAAAAAATTGAACTCCAGATGATTGCAGCAAATATTGATGTGGCTTTTATTGTGCAGTCCTGTCACTACGATTTTAATGTGAGCAGGCTGGAGCGTTATCTGGTTATGGCCAATGAGGGGCGTGTCGAACCACTATTGATATTGAGTAAAACAGATCTGATTGATGCTGATAGGCTAACTCAGCTAGTAGCAGAAATTCGCAGTGCCGGAATTAAAACCAGGGTTATTGCGATCAGTAACGTAACAGGGGCGGGGGTTGATCAGCTTGAAGAGTTTATGGAACGTGGAAAAACATATTGTTTTGTCGGTTCTTCAGGGGTTGGAAAGTCCACCCTGATTAATCGAATTACTGGGCAGGATAGCTTGAAAACGCGCCCCGTCAGTGAGTCCGGAGAGGGCAGACATACAACGGTTCGCCGTCAATTGCTCGTTCTTGATCAGGGAGCAATGCTTATTGATACACCGGGAATGCGGGAGGTTGGTTTGCTTGGGGCCGGAGATGGAGTGGATGATAATTTTGAGGATATTCTAGAATTGTCTCTGGATTGTCGATTCTCAAATTGTCGTCATAGCAATGAACCCGGATGTGCAATCGTGAAGGCAATGGAGGATGGCGAGTTGCAGCAGGAGCATTATGAGAATTATCTGAAGCTGAAAGCTGAGTCGGAGAGTAATGAAATCTCCTATGGTGCCAAGCGAAAAAAGAAAAAAACATTTTGAAAAATTGTTCTCTTTGTGCTGCTATAGAATAGCGGATGGCTTCCACCGGAAAGTACGGGCGAGTCAGGGGGGGAAGATACAGCTGAGTGAGTGGATGGCTGAAGAGAAGGGAAGGTGTTCTTATGGTGATAGTGCTGCATGTTTAATAAAACGAATAAATCTCTCTTTTGTCGTGCATGGCGAAGGCTGATTTTTGCGTACCTGGCAGCATTTTTCATAAGTTTTGCAGTTGGTGTTTTTCTTATAGAGATCCTTAATATTGCGCCTGAAGCTATATTTGAATTCTCCACAAAACGTATCTCCTATGTTTTTCCCGTCTTTGAAGCTGGTGCAGGGTTTGGAATTGATCTAGGGATAATACTGTTTTTCTGGAATAGTCTGGCCTCTCTTGTTACAATCTCATTTCTCTACACTGCAGCACTCTTTAATTCTCGCGATATTCTGCTGTCTCCCCGCTTCTTACGCAAGGGGTTTTGCGGCAGGAAGAGGATGAAGTTGCTCTGTTTTCTACCGGGATGTATAGCTATTGAAGACGAATCAATTCGCAGGGTATACGTGTGGTTAATGGTGCCCTGGCTGGGGATGACCCTGCTTGGTCTGGAGAGCGGTCTGACCGCTTCAACATCTGCTGTTGTCTTTGGATCGTATATGACCGGAGTGGTTGCTTTGATTCCCCATGGTATGGTGGAAATCCCAACGGTTTCGTTTGCAGGGGCGGTAACTTTTTCCATGCATATTGCAATCAGGGAAAAGTTGATGGCAAAATCACCAGTTGAAATATTTAAATATATTGAGACCTTTAAAGCTGAAGTTCCCTTGAAACAAATTGTTTTTATCGTACTGTTTTTTCTGTTTATCGCAGGTTTAGTTGAAGCTCATTTAACACCAAAGATTCTTACGGCTCTAACGGGTTGATTAGCACCCTCTCACATTGTTACGGAGGAATCTGGCTGCAGTTTTCCATCAAGTACCCGCTTGATAAGATGGAGCCCGGCGGTAAACTCGTCGATGGAACTTACTCCGGTAAGTGAGATCCGTGCCGCTGCAGGTGCTGAAGCGTCTCCAACAGTAAATTTTTCAGCTCCAAAGACATTTACTCCAAGTTGCCGCATTTGCTGTTCAAAGAGAGGGCCGCGCCATGGCGCTGGAAGGGATAACCAGATAAAAAACCCGGTTGGGCCTCCCATAAACGAATAATCCTTCAGAATTTCTCTTGCCAGAGCAAAACGTCTACCAGCTTCTGCTTTCTTCAGCTCGATCACCCTGTCAGCTGTTCCATCTTTGATCCATATACTAATCAACTCGATATTGAGAGGCGGGGTCATCCACATGGTGTTTAAAATAGCTTCACGGATGGCTCTGCGAAAGCGTTGTGGAACAACCATAAAGGCAACACGAAGGCCTGCAGCCAGTGCTTTTGAAATTCCGGCAATATATATTGCGTTATCGGGGATAAGTTTGGCTATGGGGGAGATGATTCCGGGGCGAGTCAGGTCGTAGGCATCATCCTCAATCACGATAAGCTTATGGCGAAGGATAACTTTTGTCAGTGATTCACGGCGGGATGCAGGTATTGTTGTTGTGGTCGGGTTATGGACACCGGGTATCAGATATAATCCCTTGATCTGCTCTCGTCTGCATATCCGGTCCAGACTTTTTGCACTCATTCCGGAGTGATCGCTTGTCACTGGAACTAATCGGAGGCCAAGCATGGCCGCAAGTGTTTTTATTCCAGGATAGGTAAGGCTGTCCGTGGTAATGCGATCACCGGGTTGAAACAGACCACTGAGGGAGCAGGTCAGCGCATGCTGGGCGCCGGAACAGACCATGATACTGCTGCTGGTTACTCCAAGGCCAAAACGATTAGCCCACTCTGCTCCGACACTTCGATGTTCCGGTAGCCCTCCCGGCTCCGAGTAATGCATAAGAGTTGAAATATCACGCCTTCGACACAGTTTTTTGAGTCCACTTGCGAGGTCTGGATCCAGATCATACAGTGGATTGACCAGTCCCATTTCTATCATACCCGGTGCATGCGGTTCATGGGAAACCATGGCCGTGTTTGTGCCGGCATCGGATGTCACATAGGTTCCCCGGCCCACGGTTCCTGCAATTAAGCCTCTTCTCTCAGCTTCCTTATATCCTCTGGTGATTGTGGTGACGTTTATTGCAAGCGAATCCGCCAGGTCTCGGTGAGTCGGTAGCTTTTCACCGGGCTGGAGCCTGCCGGAAAAAATATCAGCCTCTATGGCATCGGCCAACTGCTTGTAGAGAGGTGCGTCGCTGTTTTGTATGTTTGCTGTCCAAATTGTCATGCATACAATAATTACATTGACGTCATACAATGTCAAGAATATGTTTGGCTGAATTCGTGTTTTTTTAACCATATTTGCAAAAGGATCACACCATGCTGGATAATCTTGTTCCCTTTATACTCTTTGTTATCGCCATGACCGGAACACCAGGCCCTGGAAATCTAACCATGATGGCCATTGGTCAAAGCACTGGGTTTGCCAGTTCTATTCCCTTTCTAATCGGAACGGCGGTGGGATGTGTACTGCTTGATTCTCTGGTTGCCTGTGGGCTCGGGGAGATGATTATAGCCTCACCTTTTGTTGCGACTTTTCTGCGTTTTGGCGGTGTGGGTTACATATTGTACCTGGCAGGGAAAATACTTTTTCTGCAACTTACCACGAAAAATATCGAAAAACGGTTTTCATTTTTTGAAGGATTTTTAATACATCCCTTAAGTCCCAAGAGCTGGGCTATGGCCATTGTTGCCTTTAGTCAGTTTATGAATCCGGAGCAGGCGCTTGGCCCTCAGGTTGCTGTTTTTGTGTTGACTTTTCTGGTTGGTCTTCTGGTTTTTCACAGTTCCTGGTGTGCTGCTGGAGCGCTTATTCCTCGTCTGGTTAGTTCCAAAAGGATACTGTTTGGAGTGAACTGTATCATGGTTACTCTGATGGTTGGTGCGACTGGATACGCTATGTTTGTCTGAATTTCTGAGGAATTGATGTCTTTGAGAAACCTCCATGGCGTTTTTTTTGTTACCTTTTTGTAACTTAATTGCAAATATGTCATGCTCCCTGTGGGTTCAACAGGTTTGTTGCGTTGAGTAGCCGTGCTACTACATCTTTGATGTGTCTTTATTCTAATTATAAATCAAATAGTTATAGGTTGCTTTGATTGTTCCTTCTGTCGTCAGTATGGCTCGGAATGATTTTTGCATCGAAATGAATAGGATATGAAATGGCAAACCTTCTGAAAAGCTGGGACGCAAAACCACCGACCTACGTTTTTATGAACTGAAAATAAGGTAGCGGGGCCGCCCAATATAGCATTACATTCACATTGAAATACTGTTTTACACCAGGCGCCCCTTTTTTTATTAAAAGGGGCTATTTTTGTTTTAAGGGCATGTGATTTTGGAGATGCTTCCAGAGATGAAACTAAGCAAAATACGAAGAAAAAAAATCCTTCTTGTCGATAATAGTGAAATTACCCTAAAACTTTTGAAGCGCATGCTTCAAACAAAAGGGCATGATGTCAAAACTGCTGAAAATGGATTGGCAGCACTGGAAGTTCTAGTATCGTATCAGCCCGATGTCATGTTTATTGATATGATCATGCCCAACATTGGTGGTGATATTCTTTGTCGTATTATTCGTAAAAAAGAAGAATTTGATAACATATTTCTCGTTATCCTTTCAGGGATAGCAGCGGAGGAAAAGATTGCATTTGCTGATTTCGGAGCAGATGCCTGCATTGCAAAAGGGCCTGTAAAAGAAATGAAAAAACATATCTTTACAGTGTTGGCTCATATTGAAAAAGACCAAGATTTTCCCTTTACTACTGAAATATTGGGTGTCCAAAACGTATTTGAAAGGGAAATTATCAAAGAGCTGCTTGCAAAAAAGAAGCATTTTGAGATTACCCTGGAAAACATGGGAAATGGTTTTCTGGAACTCACCTGGTCTGCGAAAATTGTTTTTACAAATTCAGCAGCTAGTTTGTTTTTCAACACCCCTGAGGAAGAACTTTTATCCTCAAATTTTCTTGATCATTTTGAAACAGAATACCGGGAATATATAGCTGGCTGTTTAAAAAAACTGCAACAAACTCCAATTGAAATAGGAGAGGATCGTTTTATAGAAGTTAATGGAAGATCTCTTTTATTAAAATTCGTACCGGTAATTGATCAAGAACAAAAAACGATTATTGTCATACTGCATGATATAACAGAGCGAAAACAGGCTGAACAGAAGCTTGATGAGTATATGGCTCATCTTGAGAAGATGGTGGCAAACCGTACTGAGGCTTACGACGAAATAAATAAAAAGTTACAGGAAAAAATAGCAGAACGGATCAGGATTAATGATGAATTAGAATTTGTAGCAAGGCAGTGGAGCACTACTTTTGACACGATCCCTGATTTTATTTCCATACATGATAAAAATATGAAGTTTATTCGTGTAAACAAAGCATTAGCAACGTTTCTTGGAAAGGATCCTGAAAAGTTACTTGGACAGACCTGCTATGAGGTTATGCATAATAGGAAGAGTCCATGGCCAAATTGCCCCCATGTACAATCCATTAAAAAGAATGAAGTAGTCACAGAAGTGGTTGATGATAAGTATACAGGTTTCCCAATGCTTGTAACCTGTTCACCTTGCTTCCATGATGATGGTAGTCTCATGGGAACTGTTCGTGTTGCTCGGGATATCTCTCAACAAAAAAAGACGGAGTCTGAGCAAGAGGCCCTGATCGAAAAATTAGAAAATGCTTACCATATTATTAATGAGAGCCCGATTGTTGCATGTCTCTGGGGAAATACCACAGAATGGCCAGTGCAATTTGTCTCTGAGAATGTGCTGCAATTAACTGGATATTCGAAGAAGGAATTATTGTCAGGGACGATTAACTATTCTCAACTTATTCATCCTGAAGACCTTGAAAGGGTCCAAAATGAAGTTGCACTGAACAGTCGAGAATCAGATAAGGTAAGTTTTGTTCATAAACCATACAGGATAGTAACAAAAAATAAGGATACAAAATGGGTTTCTGACCATACAGAAATACGCAGAGGAAAAAATGGAAATATTTCACATTATCAGGGATTACTCGAAGATATCACGCTGAACATACAACTTGAAGAAAAAGAACATCGACTATTTATAGAAAAAGAGCAATTAAAACGTTTTGAAAGTCTAAAAACTATGGCAGGAGCCATCGCCCATCGCTTCAATAATGCCATGATGGCTGTGCTTGGCAATCTGGACCTTATGATTCTGACTTTGCCTAAAGATTCCGAAGAACACAAGATGGCTTTAGACGCCACACAGGCTGCCAAGGGCGTATCCCAGGTGGGTTCCATGATGCTGAGCTATGTTGGTCAGCGCTCATTGAATCTCCAAGAATTATCCCTAGCCAATCTGGTCGAGGAAAGTGTTACAGCATCAAAAGATCTCTTTCATTCCGGATTGTCCCTAAAATTTTCTCAACCAGCTGAACCTGCTTATTGTTCGATAGATCCGCAGCAGTTTAAAGAGGTAATTGACAGTATACTCGCCAACGCTGTCGACTCCCTGGAGAATGGTTCATGTACAGTCGAGATTTCATTTGGCAGTGATTATTTTTCTGCCGCTTCTTTTCCTATACCTTTCCAGGATAATCAGCTTCAAGATGGTATGTATTCATTTTGCCAGATAAAAGATAGTGGTCATGGCATCAGTCCAGAAAACCTGTCACAGGTTTTTGAGCCTTTTTACACCACCAGATTTGTTGGAAGAGGCCTTGGGCTTGCCTTGACTGTAGGAATTATGCGTTTGCATCGAGGTGCTATCATTGTTGAGAGTACTCTCGGTAAGGGAACAACTGTCAGAGTGTTATTTCCGTTTCTACCAGCATTGCAGCAAGCAAGACCTTCTTCTGAGCATGTTAAGAAGGAGAACAGACAGTTGTCAGGTGATATTTTGCTTGTTGATGATGAACCCATTGTTCTTGATGTCGGCCGGAAAATGCTTGAGATACTAGGGTTTACAGTACACATAGCTGTAGATGGTCAAGAAGCTGTAAGCAAAGTTCAAGGACAGGGGAGTGATTTTCGTGCAGTCGTAATGGATATTTCGATGCCTGAAATAGATGGTGTTGAGGCTATGAAAATAATCAGGAAGAGTACTCCCACTTTACCAATTATATTGAGTAGTGGGTATTCTGAGAATGAATTGTTCTTTAAGAAGGGACAAGGGGAGAAACCTGACGGTTTTCTCAGTAAGCCATTCCAGTTATCCGATATGCGAAGCAGTCTTGAAAAGGTATTGCCAGAATGATAACAGTTTTCATGCCAAGCTTATCCGTAGCCTTTTAAATAGATGCAACTATGATCCCAGTAACCCAAAAAGCAGCATTCGCATAGTGTAATAATTCTGCATTTTCATCAAGGACTTTACGTATCATGTAATGTTCAAATCCTGCGCGTGGTAAGACCGCGCGGTATGGGTAATAGTAAGTTTCAAGCTTCGCCCTTGACATTCAAGGCTTTTCTAGTACCCTAAGGCCTTAGTTTCAAGAATGCTTCACCCCCTCTCTTTAGTTCCCCGGACATTAATCTGTAATACAGGAATAGTATGGAAAAAATAATTATAGAAAAGCTTTATAAAATTTTTGGTGACGCTCCGAACAAGGCCATGGACCTGTTGAAACAGGGCGAAGACAAGGAGAGCATACTGGAAAAAACCGGTATGACCGTTGGTGTTCAGGATGCAAGTTTTACGGTAAACAGTGGTGAGATTTTTGTGGTTATGGGCCTTTCCGGCTCCGGTAAGTCTACTTTAGTGCGCATGCTGAATCGTCTGATCGAACCGAGCAGCGGCAGGGTTCTGGTGGATGGGAAAGACATCACCAAGATGAAACAGGACGAGCTGGTCAAATTTCGGCTCCACAATATGAGTATGGTCTTTCAGTCTTTTGCCCTTATGCCCCATCTCACAGTCCTTGAAAACGCAGCGTTTGGCCTGGATCTGGCAGGAATTGATAAGGCTAAACAGAAGGAACGGGCCATGGAAGCCCTGGAACAGGTTGGATTGTCTGGTTGGGAGGATTCCTATCCCAAACATCTCAGCGGCGGGATGCAGCAGCGGGTTGGTCTGGCGCGAGGCCTTGCCGTTGATCCTGACATTCTTCTTATGGATGAAGCCTTTTCGGCGCTTGACCCTCTTATCCGAACCGAGATGCAGGATGAACTCCTGAAACTGCAGCAACTGGATCAGCGCACCATCATCTTTATCTCCCATGATCTCGACGAGGCCCTGCGCATCGGTGACAGAATTGCCATAATGGAAGGCGGCAGAGTGGTCCAGGTGGGAACTCCGGAAGAGATCCTGCAAAATCCTGCCGATGATTATGTGAAGGCATTCTTTCGTGGAGTTGATCCAACCAGTGTTATTTCAGCCAGTGATATCGTCCGCGACACACAGCTGACGATCATTAAATCCAGGGTAGGCAGTCTACGGGCTGCCCATGAATTATTGAGCAGCCAGGACAGGGATTATGGCTATGTGCTGGACTCGGAGAAAAGATTCCTCGGTATGATTACTGCGGAAAAAGTTCGTAACTGTCTGGAGGCAGGCGTACCTGATAATCCCATAGACCAATGTTTTATCGATGATATTGCAACTGCCCGTATGGATGATTCCATGCAGGATATCCTGCCGGAAGTCGCATCCAGCGCCTGGCCTGTTCCGGTGCTTGATGAACAGGGCATATACAAAGGCGTGGTCTCCAAGAATAGATTTCTGCGAACTCTGCACCGGACAGACCAGTCAGGCGCAGAAAACAATATAAAACTTAAGGATATGTAGATGTTTGAAGATAAGGTTATTCCATTAGACAGCTGGGTTTCACAATTTGTTGACTGGCTGGTGGAAAATTACCGGGATTTTTTTCAATCCCTCAAATGGCCGGTGGAGCAGACTCTTAACGGCTTGGATGTGGGGCTGAACTGGATCCATCCCCTGATCATCATTGCTGTTATCAGCTTTGCAGCCTACCGTTTTTCCGGAAAAGGACTGGCAGTTTTTTCAGTTGTGACCCTGTTTCTGATTGGGTTGCTTGGGCTTTGGGAAGATACCATGACCACTCTGGCCATGGTTCTGTCCTCCGTTGTTTTTTGTGCTCTTGCTGGCATTCCACTTGAGATATGGTCAGGCCGAAGTGATCGCTTTGAAACCGCTCTGCGTCCAGTACTTGATGCCATGCAGACAACGCCTGCTTTTGTCTACCTGGTTCCCATTGTTATGCTCTTTTCGGTGGGCAATGTGGCAGGAGTTCTGGCAACCATTGTCTTTGCTCTGCCGCCTGTTATTCGTCTGACAAGTCTGGGTATTCGTCAGGTTCATCCTGAGCTGGTCGAAGCTGCACAGGCTTTTGGTGCTACGCGTGGCCAGGTATTGCGCAGAGTGCAGATTCCACTGGCCATGCCAACGATAATGGCCGGCCTGAATCAGACCATTATGATGGCCCTGTCCATGGTAGTAATAGCTGCACTTATCGGTGCCGGCGGTCTCGGTTCTCCTGTTATTCTGGGCCTGAATACCCTTGATATTGGCCAGGCAGTAACTGGTGGCCTGGGCATAGTTTTAATCGCTATTATTCTGGACCGGATTACTCAGGGTATGGCTCAAAAAAATAGCTAGCTTTTATGGATTCTTTTCCTGGCAGACAATTACCACAGCCCAAGATACTCGGCATTGGCGGCAGTCCTAGAAAAGGTGGCAACTCCGATATACTTTTGCAGCATATTCTTCATACTATCGGAGAAACAAGACAGTTAAGAGATCTTCAATTTCAGTCATGTATTGGCTGTGAGAAATGCAGGAAAGATAAAATCTGTACCGGTTTGCAGGATGGTATGTCTCAGCTGTATCCGAAAATAATTGAGGCAAAGGGGTTGGTTCTTGTCTCGCCTACCCACAACTATAACATCACAGCATTAATGAAGGCTTTTATTGATCGTCTGTACTGTTTTTACAACTTTGATATCAACAATCGTCCCGGTCCATGGTCAAGCCAATTGGGAAATCAAGGACGAAAAGCAGTTATAGTTGCCGTGTGTGAGCAGGAGAATAAACAAGATATGGGGTTCACGCTCGATGCAATGCGCCTTCCCCTGGAAGCCCTGGGCTATGAAGTTATCGACGAGTTGCCCGTGTTTGGAGTTTTTGCCAGGGGAAAAATAAAAGAGAAAAAAAGAACGCTGATTAAAGCCTCAGAGCTTGGAAAACGTCTGGCTGGGGCTATCTCATAACAGTTTTTATTTTAATTAAAGTAGAGTCATAAATTATTATTCTATCCAAGGAGGAAATGATGAAAGGTTTAAAAACAGCAATAACAGCACTGGCTTTTAGCATGATGCTTACGGTACCTGTCATGGCAAATGACCTGCCCGGAAAAGGGGTCACTGTAAACCCGGCAAGGGCAACATGGAACACCGGTTTTTTTCAGGAAGCTCTTGTCCGTCGTGGCCTGGAAACACTGGGTTATAAGGCCAAAAGACCAAAAGATCTGGCCAATCCTATTTTTTATAAGTCACTCGCCCTTGGAGACCTCGATTACTGGTGTAACGGTTGGTTCCCCATGCATGATGCCCAGTTGCCCAAAAACCATGAAGAGAAGATCGCTAAATATGGTTATGTTTCCAAGGCTGGTGGACTGCAGGGCTATCTGGTCTCCAAAAAGGACGCGGACAAATACAATATTCAATCTCTGGACGATTTCAAACGGGACGAGGTAAAAAAAGCCTTTGACAAAAATGGTGATGGCAAAGCGGATCTGACAGCGTGCCCTCCGGGCTGGGGCTGTGAAGGAGTTATTACCCATCATATGGATGTCTATGACCTGGATGAACATATTAATCCGGTCAAGGCCTCCTATGAAGCTGGAATGGCTTCTGCGCTGGCAAGCTACAAAAGTGGAGAACCTATCTTTTTCTACACATGGGCTCCAAACTGGACCATTTTCAAGCTCAAACCAGGACAGGATGTGGTGTGGATCAATGTCCCGGAAATAAAGGCCACAGAAGCACAAAAAATCAGCTGAAGACAGGATGACAGTCTCAGGAATTGAAGGTGCGGTAAGTGATCCTATCAAGCTCGGTTTTGTTGTCTCTGATATCCAGATCGTTGCCAATAAAAAGTTTATCGCAGAAAATCCTGCAGCGCAGAAATTTTTTGAAGTCTTTACCCTGCCTCTCGGTGATATCAACGAGCAGAACACCAAGATGAATGAAGGCGAGAAGTCTCCAAAAGACATCGATCGTCATGTGGATGAATGGATAGCAAAAAACGGTGACAAGTGGAACGGTTGGCTTGCAGCAGCACGGGCTGCAGCAAAATAAAACACTTCTCACTAATATCTTCCAGCCTGGCTCTTCTTTTTTGTCGAGTCAGGCTTTTTTTTGTATTTTTTTTCTGAGCTGTTTGTACGGATAATCAAAGAAACATTTCAATTGTTTATCTCCTGCTGTCTGGGGATGCCATCTTTGGATTGAAGAGGATAAGCGCGAGTCTAATTGATCATCATGGAGCTCTAGAGTATTCTTCCAATCGAAATTGTCAGATCATATGAAAAAATAAAGGAGGTTTTTGAATGGAATACAGATATATCGGTCAAAGCGGGTTACGGGTGAGTCCCGTGTGTCTTGGTACCATGACCTTTGGTTCCATGTGTGATAAAAAGACCTCCTTTGCAATCATGGACAAGGCCTATGAAGCAGGGATTAACTTTTTTGATACGGCCGAAGTGTATCCGGTTCCGCCACGGGCAGAAACCATTGGCATAACCGAAGAAATTGTTGGTGAGTGGCTGCAGGGAAAGAACAGAGATTCTATTATTTTAGCCACCAAGGTTGCAGGTGCTGCTTCTGGCTGGTTTGTGCCGCCTGTCCGTTCAGGGCTTACCGCCATTGATGCTCATCACATTATAAAAGGTGTTGAAGGCAGTTTGCGTCGTTTAAAGTGTGACTATATTGATCTCTATCAGATGCACTGGCCGGACACCATTGTTCCAAGGGAAGAATCCATGGAGGCTTTTGATGCTCTGGTTCGTTCCGGAAAGGTTCGTTATCTCGGAACATCCAATGATACAGCCTATGGTACAACGAAATCCAATATGATTTCAAAGTGTCATGGCTATAAGCGCTTTGAATCCATCCAGAATAATTTTTCTCTACTTAATCGCAGATTTCTCGATGAGATGGTTGAAATGTGTAGAGAAGAAAAGATCTCTCTGCTTCCCTATTCCCCCATTGCTGGTGGGGTGTTAACCGGAAAATACAATACAAGAGGGGATGTCGCCGGGCGTTTTACTACCTATGCCAAGGATAAAGATCCACGTATTCAGGCAATGGTTGGACGTTTTGTGAATGGAAAAACACTTGCCTCCACCGCCCAGTATATGGAGATAGCTTCCGAGGCTGGTATTTCCCCGGCAACACTAGCTGTCGCCTGGAGTAAACAGTTTGATTTTGTAGCTTCAACGATTATCGGGGTGACCACTCTTGCCCAGCTCGATGACTCTCTAGCTGCAATTGATCTTGAACTATCGGAAGATGTACTGCGTCAATGCAACGATGTTCATAATGAAAACCTATATCCCATGGGTTAGAGGCTGGATAGAATAACCCTATGCAACTGTTTCGCAATATTCATTATGGCTGGTTTGTAGTACTCGCAGGAGTTCTTACCATTGTTGCTGTCCTTGGACTTGGTCGTTTCTCTTTAGGGATGCTCCTTCCTTCCATGGGAGCTGATCTCGGACTAGGCTACAGCAGTATGGGCTTTATTGGCACCGGGAATTTCTTTGGCTATCTGCTTGGAGTGCTTCTGAGCAGCAAGCTGGTAAAACGTTTTGATTACCGGCGTGTTATCAGCAGTGGGATCTTTCTGGTGGGTGCTTCGATGATCCTTGTCGGGCGGGCAAATGGATTCTGGCTGGTATTGATCGCTTTTTTCTTTACCGGTATTGGTAGTGGCATTGCGAATGTTCCGGTTATGGGCCTTGTCTCTCAATGGTTTGGCTCGACTCTGCGCGGTCGTGCTGCAGGGCTTATGGTGTCCGGGATTGGCCTTGGTATTATGATTACCGGTCTGTTGATCCCTGCTATTAACAACTGGGCCGGGGATGCCGAGGGCTGGCGAATAAACTGGATGGTTCTCGGCCTGATGGTTCTTGTGATTGCTGTGTGCTGCACGTTGTTGATCCGGAACCGGCCCGAGGAAGTTGGGCTGCAGCTTGTAGAGAAGGCTGGGAAGAAGCGCTTGAAAAAACAGTCGAACTCGATTGCTGAAAAACCTTTTGTGACGGGTAAAAAGACACTTTTTCATCTTGGTGGGATCTATTTTTGCTTTGGTTTTTCCGTTGTTATCTATGTGACCTTTGTTATCACTAGTTTGATTAATGACTATGGGGTTAGCGAGGCAGTTGCAGGACGATTCTGGGTGTGGTTTGGGCTTTTGGGGATATTTTCCGGTCCAATTTTCGGATCTCTATCAGACCTTGTCGGTAGATCTCGAACCCTGGCTCTTGTGTATAGCCTGCAGGGTGTTTCCTTGCTGCTCCTTGCCTTGAGCCCATTCTCGGGGAGTATCTATCTTTCCATTGCTCTTTTTGCCCTCTGTGCCTGGAGTGTTCCTTCCATTATGGCTGCAGCCATTGGAGATTATCTGGGGCCTATAAAAGCTGCTTCCGGCTTTGCCGCCCTAACCCTGTTTTTCAGTGTGGGGCAGATCAGCGGTCCGGCCCTTGCGGGAATTATGGCAGAAAGGAGTGGCAGCTTTTCCGGTGCCTATCTTCTGGCCGGATTGCTTATGGCTATTGGCGCCCTAAGCAGTCTTACTCTGCCAAAAATAAAGTGAGCCTATTCTTCTGAGCCCGCAAATCGGTTTTTATCCATAGCCTTCTCTCTTGCTGCTTCAAGTGTTATTCGGTCTCCATCCACTAATTCCTGGAGATGCGCATCCATCGTCTGCATTCCCTGGGATTTTCCTGTCTGGATCAGTGAATCTATTTGGGTGATCTTTCCTTCTCGTATAATGGATGCCAAGGCAGAGGAGCCCATTAATACCTCGATTGCAGCGCACCTTCCCTTTCCATCTTTGGTTTTTAAGAGCTGCTGGGCAATGACCGCCTTAAGGGATTCCGAGAGCATGGTTCGGGTCTGGGCCTGCTGTTCTGCAGGAAAGGCATTGATAATTCGATCAATTGTTTTTGCCGCACTGTTGGTATGAAGTGTTCCGAAGACCAAAATACCAAGTTCAGCACAAGTGAGGGCAAGAGATATGGTTTCAAGATCGCGCATTTCACCCACCAGAATAACATCCGGATCCTCCCGGTTGGCTACCATCAGGGCTGTGCCGAAGGTTTCGGCGTGAGTACCGATCTCTCTTTGGGAAAAGATACATTTTTTGTTGGGATGGACAAACTCCAGAGGATCTTCGATGGTGATGATATGCTTGGGGTGGGTGTCATTAATCATGTCGATAATGGCAGCCATGGTCGTTGACTTACCACTGCCGGTTGGCCCGGTAACCAGGACAAGACCCCGTTCATAGTTAGCCATTTTTTTAACAACTTCCGGCATTCCAAGTTGATCGAGTGTAAGAATTTTGGTGGGGATAATACGAAAAACAGCACCAACCCCTCGATTTTGGAACAGGAAATTACAACGGAATCGGCCAATGCCTTCGAGTTCGTAGGCCATATCAAAATCCAGGTTCTTTACAAGCTTTTCCTGCTGATCGGAATCAAGTATTTCAAAGAGAATATCTCTGTTGGATTCTGCGGTGAGAACCGGGGCATCGAGCGGAGTGAGTTCTCCGCGCAGACGTAATAGCGGCGGAAAACCAATAACCATATGCAGGTCACTTGCGCCATGTTTCTTTACCTGTTGAAAATATGTGTCTATCTGAGCCATGGTTTTTCCATCGGATTGCTAATTGAAAGATCATTTTTGCCAGCTGCCACTATTCATCCTCTTCGGGTGGTGGCTCTGTTTCTACGGGCATAAATTTTTTGAGCAGAGCTTTGTTGTTTACATTGTTAATTGCAGAATCGAGGGAGATTTTTCCGTTTTCGAGGAGTTCCACTATGGATTCATCCATCAGGCGCATGCCCAGAGTTTTTCCCATCTGCATGGTGGAGTGGATTTGATAGGTTTTGTTATCACGAATAAGATTGGCAACGGATAAATTTCCTATCAATATTTCCAAGGCGAGCTGCATGCTTTTGCCGTTTATATCAGGGATAAGGCGCTGAGTGATAACGGCCTTGAGTGATTCGCTCAGCATGGCTCTGATCTGATTCTGTTCGCCTGGTGGATAGGAATCAATAATTCGATCAACGGTTTTTGCCGCATTTGAGGTGGAGAGGGTTCCGATAACAAGATGTCCTGTCTCCGATGCTGAGATAGCCAGGGAAATGGTGTCCAGATCCCTGAGTTCTCCAATAACAATCACATCGGGATCCTGACGCAGGGCACCCTTGAGAGCGTTATTGTAGGAGAGTGTGCTCACCCCCAGTTGTCGCTGGTTAACGACTCCTTTTTTGAAGGGGTGGATAAACTCGATGGGGTCCTCAACGGTGAGAATATGGTGAGCACGTCTTGCATTAATATAGTCCACCATTGCAGCAAGGGTGGTGGTTTTACCGTGTCCTGTGGCTCCGGTTACCAATATTATCCCCTGATGATTATCAAGAGCCTTACAGATGACTTCGGGAAGACCTAGTTGGGTAAGCGTTGGAATCTGTGGAGGAATAATACGGAATATACCACTCATACCGTTGTTGTGCAGCATGGCACTTCCTCTGAACCGTCCCACATTCTCAAGCTCGTAGGCGAAATCGAGTTGGCGATCTCTGTTTAGGGTGTCGCGTTGACTCTGGCTCAGCAGTTCTTCAACCAGGCGTACGGTATGTTCAGGTGTGAGGGTTTTACTTTTTAAACGAACCAGTTTTCCCATATGGCGAATCATAAAAGGTTCACCGGGGATAACGTGTACGTCCGAGGCACGCATTTCAAGTGCGCCTTTAAAGACTTTATCCAGTACTGCCATGGGATGGGCCTCCGGGTAACTAAATTAGTGGCTAGAGAACCTTTTCGGCGGGAAGAATAATCTCGATATTGGCGATAAGCACATTGATAAAGTCGCTTCTCAGGATTTCCTTTTGATTATGATCAGTGACCACCGCGCTCGTGACTACCATAAACGTATTGGTCTCGTTCATAAAATCTGTTAGCCGTGCCCCGGGCACAAGATCGATTTCCCCTTCAATTTTGAAATCCTTTGTTAGAATAATTACTTCTGTCTTAAGAGTAGACATAATTTGTCCTCTGGTCGCTGTTGTCCTTTCCACAACTCAGCCATTGCAGGAGAGCTGTTTTCAGGTGTCCTTAAAAAGGATTTCTTTTGAGTATCCGATACAGCGGCGAAGATGTCAATATATCCATTTCTTTCGTAAGCCTAAAGAGTCGGAATCTATTGACTGAGCTTTGGTGGTAATCAAATAATTAATGTCTTTGGTTAATTTTTTATGAGATGATAAAATAGAGTAAGAACCCCAAATTCTAAAGGGAGGAACCGATGACTACATTTTCAAAGATACTGCTGCCGATTGATTTTACCGAATGTTCTACTGCTGTTTTAGCCCATGCAAAATTGATGAAAGAAACCTTTAATGCTGATCTCTATTTGCTCTACAACATGCCAGGGGCAGAGCAATATAAAGGTCTGGATTTGGAGTCCGACTGGTTTATGAATTATGGACACTTCCTGAAGCAGGAAGCAGAAAGTGCCCTGGAAAATTTTATTGGCCAGAATATGCAGGGATTTGAACCAGCAAAAGCAGTGGTTCGAGTCGGTGAGGTTGTTGCCGAAACTGCTGTCTTTGTGGATGAAGAAGGTATTGATCTGATCATCACAGCAAGCCATGGATGTCACACTACAGAAAATCGGATCTATGGTTCAATTGCTGAAGGAATCAGCCGTGAATCAGGGTGTCCGGTAATGATTATTCACCCATGACTGGCATAGCATAAAAGATACAACACATAATCAGCCTTATCATTTTGCCGCTTCTATGCTGGTGTTTTCTGTTTTTATAGCCATGATCCACGTGTGGCTTGCAGAATCTCATCTTGTCTCATGTGAACAGCGGCTGATTTTCATACTCAATCAGGAAAAGAAATGAACGCAAAAACAGTACATTTTGAACCGAAAATAATTAACGATGTGCTAGATATCATACATAATGCGATCATTGTCATTAACTCGAACAACAAAATCATTTTTGCCAACAGCCGAACTGTCGAAATGTTCAGGACGTCGGATGACGCGCTGCATAATATGGAGTTTTCCACGTTGTTTATGCCTGACGATGCTGAAATAATGGTTGCCAATATCCTTCATCTCACTAGAAAGAATCATGAATTTGAAGGTGAAGCAATGTTAAGACGCCCTGATGGAAGCTCCTTTATGGGGATGATTTCCGGGAGTTCCTTCCTGTGGGATAACAACCAAGAAGGGATGGCTTTTTCTATTCACGATCTTACTGCTATGAAGGCTATTGAGGACTCTCTTAAGTATTCAGAAAGAATTGCTTTTCTTGGGCGCCTCGTTGACGATATAAGCCATCAAATTCGAAATCCGCTGATGGTTATTGGAGGATTTACCAGACGGCTCAACACCGAAGGTGAGGCGGCCTCGAAGAACGTGAAAACTATAATCAACGAGGTCACACGGCTAGAGAGCCTGCTCGATACTCTTAATAATTTTACTAATCTGCGCCGTCCGAAAACAACACGTATTCCCATTGCCGATCTCGTCGATATGGCAGAAACTACTCTCCGTGATATAGTTGAGACTCGTGGTTGCACCTGGGTCAGTCACTATCGGAAAGATATCATAGATGAAGATCTTCTTATTGATAAGGAGCTGATAGAAGAAGCCCTGGGAGAGATTATTAACAATGCATGCGAGTCATACACTGGCAATGAGGAGGAGAAAAAAGTTGTTTTTCAAATCCACCGTTCTCCCAACCATTCATTGCCGTATGTTATCAATATTATAGACTATGGTGTTGGGATCAGTAGTGAAAATTCTCCACATGTTCTGGGTCATTTTTATTCGACAAAAACCAGGCATATAGGAATGGGTTTGACGCTTGCTCAAAGGATTGTTGAGGAACAGCGAGGGACCTTAACCATTCGCTCCGAGGCCGGTAAAGGCAGTACTGTCTGTTTCCACCTGGTAAAGGAGAGGCGGCGTCCTCTTCGTACCGTTAAACTGTGAGCCGTGCTCGCGTTAACAACGGAGAATGTCCACTCAAGTCATCAAAATCCCATGATGAATCCACCAATGGAGGGGGGCTTCAGCGGGAATGTCTGCCTACCCGCAACAATTTTTATCAACAACAGTATTAAGGCTGATTTTCATTCGTCCACGATCTTTGACAACAGTTAAAGCTTTGGTAAGCGCAGTAACAGCTTCTAGCAAAACTGTACGCGGACAAGCCAGATTCAAGCGAAAGAAAAACTCACCATCATCTCCAAACGATAAGCCATCAAAGAGCATTAGCTTTGCTTTATGTCGTATTACATGTGCCAGCTCAGCATGGCTTAATCCTGATTGCTGCAGATCAACCCATGCAACAAAACTCCCTTCAGCTTTACTCACTCTGGCCCACGGTAACCCGACAGCCAATTCTTCCGAGAAAACCTGCTGATTTTTTTCAATGTAGGCCAGTGCTGCAGTAAACCACTGTGCACCATTCTTGTATGCAGCCTGCACCGCAGTACTTGCCATGGTGTTGGGTTTAGATAGGCCCATGGCCCTGACCTTCTTCTGCACAGTTTTTCTTTGTTCAGTGTCAGGAATCAGCGCAAAAGCCAGTCCAAGTCCTGGGATATTAAAACTTTTTGCTGGCGATAATAGTTGGATAAAACGTGAGTGATTCTGTTCCACCACATCTGCAAGAGGGGTATATGGGTGTCCACTAAAAACAAAATCTGCATGAATATCGTCTGAAATCAGGAGGACATTGTGACGATGACATAAGTCTGCAAGGTCTTTAAGCTCTGCCTTATTCCACACTCGTCCCACTGGATTATGAGGATTGCAAAGAAGCATCATCCTTGGGCGATCATTCAAGAATAATTTTTCAAGACCTGCCAGATCCATACTCCAGGTTAACGATTCTTTATTGTAGACAAGAGGATTCAATAGCAGTTTTCGATCATTATCTTTAACCACTCCAAAAAATGGAGGATAAACAGGCGACTGGATAACAACTCCATCCCCCGGTTGACTGAGGCTAAGAATGGTAATGGCGATTCCAGTTACTACTCCCGGCAGGTGCACTATACTCTCTTTATTCACCTCAAAATTATGCTGCAGTAATTGCCATTCGGCAAAAGTATCGTTGAGGCTATCCGGTTCGAATTCATAGCCAAATATCGGATGTTCAAGCCGCTTACGCATTGCCTCAAGGATTTGTATATCCATCGCAAAATCCATATCTGCAACTGACAGGGAGATCAGGCCTTCACGTTTAACAGTGCGGGAATCCCATTTGATGCTGTTTGTATTGCTACGGTCAATGGGAGTATCAAAATTAATTTTTTGTTTATCGTGCATCATTATTTTCTCCATCACTGAAACTGTCAGGTCGAATATGAACCATTACAGACTATGTCACTATCCTGCTTTGAATTTCAAATTTCTCCATTTTTTCAATATAATAGGCCGTGTCCTGTTTTAGATCAAGGTGGTCTATTTCCACCTTTACCCCTGTTCCTTGAAGACTGTTCAGATGAAATGTTTTTTCTATTATATCAAAATGTTCTTTCGATATAATCACAAAATACTGGCCATAGGCCCTGAATTGAAGGGTATCTGGGTAGCGTTCCTGTAATTCATAGGCAAGTTTCTGCATAAGAAGATTACCCTTCTCCCAGCCTTGCTGGCTATTATACTGCTGTAGATTTGTTATATGCAGATTGTGCAGACATTTGTATTCACGCAGCTCTTTGTTGTTCTGAAGGATGATCTGGAGATAATCTTCATTGTATGCTCCTGTCAGTTTATCGCTGAAAAAGTAGGAGAATCTGCGCTGTTCCATCTGGTTTTTCGGTAACTGATTGATGCTTTCCTGGCTTTTTACATCTTTGAGTGCCTGGAGCGCGGCTGTAACTACATCAGGATCAAACTGGATGCCACTGAGCCGTTTCAGTTCCTCTAGAGCTTTGCTGATAGCTTTCCGTGGTTTATAAATCCGGTTGGTGGTCATGGCATCAAATGCATCGGCAACAACAATGATCCTTGAAAGAAAGGGGATACCTTTTCCCTGAAGACGATCGGGATATCCCATGCCATCATAGCGTTCGTGGTGGTGGCGTATTATTTTGGCCAGGCCCTTATACATGGTGAGATTAGAGAGCATATCATACCCTGCAGAGGCATGAAGCTTGATGAGATCGTAGTCGAGGGCGGAGAGTTTACCGGGTTTAAGCAGCACTGAGTCCGGTGTGGCAATTTTTCCTATATCGTGGAGAGTTGCTGCTTTCAGCAGGATACTGGTTTGTTCTTTGTCCAGATTCATTTCCTTGGCAAGGAGTTTGCAGTAGTGTGCTACCCTTACTGTGTGTCCGGCAGTATAGGTATCCCGCTGGTCAATCATATTGGCAAAAGAAACGATGGTCTCTTCATAATTCTCAGTGCGTTCTGTTTCGAGTTTTTCAACCATTTCTCTTTGCCTGAATGAGCTGATGGCAAATCCAATATCACCGGCCAGCTCCTCCAGCATGGCAATCTCTTCGTGTTCAAACCCCTCTAAACGTAAGGTGTAGACACTAAGAGCACCAAGTGCAGGGGTATATTTATCTGCCCTGAGAGGCAGGGAAATAACTGAACGGTAGCCAGTGATTGCTACCCTGTCGAGCCAGGGAGATACTGTACTAACAGTATCGCTTTGTTCAACGACCATGGTGAGGTTGTTGGCCATACAATGGGCAGCAGCCGTTGATGAGAAAGGATCATTTATATCAAATGGTTTGTAGGGAGGTTTGGATGGAAACAGCACGGAATCATTTGTCGTAAAAACAGTGTTAACAATGTCGTTCTCCAATAGCCCTATCCAACTATAGCCATAGTGACCATGTGCCCCCATGATCCTGCATGCCTCCTGTAAAAGTTTTTCTATGTTTGTTTCAGACAGAAGCAGACCATTTATCTCGGAAATTGTTTTCATGATTTCCCGCAGGTACAACTCCTGATCCAGCAGAATATTTACTTTTTCAGTTCGCTGGACAACCTTGTCTTCCAGGGTTTTGTTGAGGTCATCCACTTCAAGTTTTTTCTGTTTAAGGCTCGCGCTTAGTTGCTGGAAATAGAAGGAGGTAATAATAACGACAGTCAAAAGAAATAGTACCAGAGCTATCTGTAGCCAGTACCGTTTTAGAACATCGGAGAAGCTGAATTGTCCAAAATTTTCATAGGGTGATATGCCCAGTTCTAAAAGGCAATCATGGACTGGCTGATAGTTCATTGGTGCGGTCCAGCCCGCACTTTGACTTGCTATGGCGGCGGGTTCGTTTTTGTCCATGGCTAAAAGGGCAGAGGCAACCTGACGAGCCAAGCCTGGAGAGGTTGTTTGGGCTGCACCAAACGGCCACTCAGGGTAAAGGGCGGTGCTGAGTTTAAAGGAGAAGTTTTTAGCCTGCTGTTCGCCTAAGATTCGAAACTCATCAAGGCTGATGATGCCAGTTTTGGCCATTCGTTCAAGGGTATCGGTACGAACTGTTCCGCCATCAACATCACCATTGCGAACAGCGTGAACAACGGCATCGTGGGTGTGTCCATAGCTAAGTGATGAAAAAAAACTGAAAGGATCAATATCCATCTGGTGCAATTTTCGCCAGCACATGATCCAGCCGCCAAAGGAAAGTTCATCAACAGCCATGAAAGAGAGATTGCGCAGATTGTCGATACTTTTGATATCCTCCCTGTCGGCCCGGACAAAAATAACTCCGCCAAAGGTGCTTGTGTGCTGCTCAGGGAGGTGTCGGTTTATCAGGGTTGCTATTCGGTTCACGCCATGCCGTTTTTCCATCTCCACATAAAAGGCCGGGTTGGCAAGGACAAAATCAATTTGTTCTCCCAGGATTGAGGTGTGGATATCTGTAAAATTTAAGGGAACAATCTTAAAATGATAATCAGGAAGTGTGGCACTGAGATAGTCAGCAGTTGCCGACCATTTTTGCAGAGCCCGTTCTGGACCTCTTTTGGCCAGTACGCCAATTTTTATCTCTTGAGGGGATTGCGCAAAAGCGTTGTTTGATATGTGGATAAATAAAAGACAGAATAGAAAAATGAAAATATTTCTAAAGCTAGCAAATGAAGATATGTTATTTATTCTTAATGGGTTGGACACTACATTCCTTGGATATATGCATGAGTTAGCTGTGGTTTACTTTCTATGCTACAAGAATACTGGTAATTGTCTTAATCAGTATATCAATAGTAACCGGTTTGACCAAGTGACAATCGGGTATCCCTTTGATGCAGTGGCCTTAAAATCATTGACGTTGTTCTAAAGGTGAGCGATTTTTCACATTCAAGCCAAATTAGCAAAGGTGTTGAGAGCATCAAATAATTCAGTTTTCTGAATCCTGTTTTGCTCCATAGATGAGCAGGTGCTCACGGTAGGTTCCAAGACGAGGTGACAAGGGAATTGTATCCAGAAATGTCTGCTTGGCGGTGTACTGATTCCGGACCTCTTCTTCTGTCATCCCCTGATTGACATTATAATCCAGCACAGAATAGAGATTTGATGTGTTTGGCCGCTTAACGATACTACTGATGGAAAAATTTTCAGGTTCCCTGTGGATTCGGGATCCTTCGGTCATGACAAATGTTCCTGAACTGAGTGCATGGATATATCCCTTGTTACGTTCAAGAAGAGCCAGGGTCTGCTGGAATTCCTCCACTGTTTCCGAGGGAAAACCAAAGAGGACAAAGACCAAGTTATACATACCGGCACCAGCAGCATTCCTGAGAACTTTTTCAACTGCCTGAATATCGGTTCCCTTGCTCATCAGATCAAGAACTCTCTGGCTGGCTGCCTCCACTCCCCACTGGAGAACCTGACAGCCTGAACGTTGTAAAAGCTCACAGATATCGGAGGTGAAACTCTTAACCGGCTTGGCATAGGCACCATAATGAATAGCCAGTTCTTCCTCAATGATCCTGGTTGCCAGACTCTGAAAGCGCCCGGGGGGGATCATCTCATCGTAAAAATAGAAGAGGCGGCAGCTATATTCCTTTTGCAGGAATTTTATTTCCTCCACACACACTTCTACACTGCGGGTACGATAGTGAAGATAGCTGTGATGGTGGGTGCAAAAAGAACATTTTCCCCAGGGACAGCCCCGTGAGGTCATAAGGGGCAGCACCGGTTCTGGAGTCAGGTATTGATTCAATTTGAACTGAGAAAAATCCGGGTAGGGTAATGATTCCATTTCTACCATGCCAGGCGGGTTCATGCGCAGTTCATCATTCTCGAAGTAGATAAGATTTGGAATATCGGACAAATCTGCGTCACTTTTTGATAGACAGAGATGGTAGAGACCACGTTCCCCTTCTCCTGGTATCAGGTAGTCAAAAAAATCTTTGCCGAATATTTCGGGGAGAGCGTCTTTTGTACTGGAAAAGGGAGAGATAAGCAGATTTTCCGGATTGACCATTACACTGAGTTTTGCACCGCCAACCACAATTTTTGCCTGGCTTTGTTTTTTGATCAGTTTTGCAAGGAGGGCGGCAAAGACCAGTTGCTGCTGGTACAAAATTGAAAATCCTATCAAATCTGGCTGAGCCGCCAGCACAGGTTGAATCAACTCTTCAAAAAAATGCTCTATTTTTTTCGGGATGGCCTGACCTATCAGGGCTCTTTCAGCCATTTCGGCCATAAAGGCGTTAAAAACATTTTCAAAACTTAAAAAGATCGTCGCCCATTGGTGGTATTCCTGCAAACCTTCTTGATTGGGCTGCCAGTTCTTCAAAAAAGAGACCGCCTGCTCAAGGTTGTGTGCGGTCGTCTTCTCATCCCATTTATACAAGCGGATACCAAAGCTTCCATCCTTGATGACCTGGAAACTCTTCAGGTAATACTCCAGGCTCAGGTCAAATACTGAAACAGTAGTTTCGGGAAGTTCTTTTTGTATATAGGAGGAGAGAACAGCCACACCCAAGGGCGGGCAGGTCGGATGGGTATGGGGCGTTGCGATCAGGGATAATTTCATGGTTTAAATTCTCACGGTTTCCACCACCTCTGGTGAGACTTCTTTTTGTGCTTTCACTGAGGGGCCAGCAATCTGGATCAACAATAGCATGAATATGCTGAAACTGCGATGAACGGTGCATTCTATGCAAAGAAATCTGTCCTGAGATTGGGAGCAAGAAGAATGGGTTAACCTGACCTATGTTTTTTACTACCCGGCTATGGCCCGGTAACCTTGATGAACCGCCCTATGAAGATCCACTTGTGGGGTGGTGTGGGGCTGGGGGAGAAAAACCCCCGGTTACCCGATTCCGTTATTTCATGCACTTGAGTTGTTTGGTTAAAGTGTTTTTCAATGTTTTTTATCTTCAATTTTCAAATCTGTGGTATTGGAAGGGCTAACGATGCTTTCACCTGTTTTTGATTCAATTTCTTTTCTTGCGGTTCCCGCAACATGACCACCTTGTTGGGCAATTTCCTTGCTTTCGTTAAAATTGGTTGGTTTTTTCTTTTGAGAAATTTCAGTTGTGGAAGCTTCTGCAAGCATGTTCAAAACCAGTTCAAGGTTTGTCATGTTATCTCTAAGGTTTTGTTTTTTAAGCCCCCTGAATTCGTATAATAAGTGCATAACCTCTGTAGGTAGCAGACCAGCAAAGCATCTTTGAAAAGAGCAAGACTTAGGTGTATTCTGAAAAGAGCTACCAAACCATTTTCAGAGGTAACACATGAGCTACCTGACGTGATATAAAAAAAGTGGCCACATTCTTAAGATTGAAATAATAATCTTTA
>CAZUPS010000029.1:0-52110 GCA_964621915.1 uncultured Desulfocapsa sp.
ACTTTTTTTGCAAAACTTATTTCAAAAGTACGCTTCAGTCGGATGAACCAGAAAAACAGTATCATATTCGCGGGTCAATGGTTTTAGAACCTTACTGATACGCCTGGTTGACTTTTTAAAATCATCCAGGGCCAGATCTAAATTGCGATAGGTGAAATCTGCGGGCAGCAGATCGAGATTGGGATAATCAGTGCCTCGAATATTACGATTTAGTCCCTCGCCGCCTTGCAGTAGCTTTTTGGCAGTAAACTTTTTCGCCGCCTTTACCCGGAAATAATAACTGGCAGATCCTTGAGGATCCATATCACAGAGTAGGGTCTTTTTTCCACCCTTGGCAGAAAGATACGCCAAATTGACGCTGGCAGCGGTCTTACCGACGCCCCCCTTAATATTGTATACAGCTAAAACAGTCATAGATTCCTCATGTCTTTGGCAATAAAAAAGTCAACCAAAAATTTCCCGGTACAGCGTCTTGTTTTTTGGGCTATTGAAGTGGATAAATGTCTTGTCAAAACAGGCTCTAACCATATGATGCTGTGCTACAAGATCCGTCATCAGCCCCCCAATGGACGCTGCCATTTCCAGTGATTTCCTGGAACCCGGCTTGATTTTTGAGAGATAATCTGAAAGCATTTCCTGTTGCACTGAGAGATCGTTGAAATCGCCAAGATTATTCTGCAACAGCTTGAGTTGCCGAATAAACAGCTTCATCTGCTTTGGTCCATAAAGAGAGGCAAAAAACTCCAGACAATATCGAAGTTTTTTGCATTGGATACGCAATTCGTGCAATTCACTGTCCGGTGTACTTCGATGGATCTTGCGACCATCCTGTAATACCCTGCGAAACCGCTTGTGGATTATTTTACCGGCAAGAATACCAATAGACATTTCACCTTTTTCCCCGGCAGGCAAAATACGTTCCTCGTCAAGCAGCTGAGACCAGTCCCTCAGGATTTGCTGATAATACCTGCCATGCAAGAAGGCGACTAATTTTTGATGTTCTTCTTTTCTTCTCCCTGCAAGGTCCTCAAAAAAATAGCTCAATCCCTGCTGAAGACGTTCTGGTATACTTTCCTTATAATGCTTCTCATTAAGTAGATACACATCCAGATCACGAACCGGGCCAGTCATCTGACCAATGTAACGAAAATCTTTTTTAAAACGATCAGTTATATCTGCTGCAAGTACTCCCTTGAGCAGAGTCAGGGCCGAACGGGTTCTTCGTACTGACACTCGTAGATCATGAAGAAATTCCGAATCAAAATCTGCAACTACCCACCCCTCATTACGGCGTATACCGTCCAGCAGGAATGTATAAATCCGTCGGATCGCATCAATACTCATCATATCAGATGCCAGAGGAACAGCATAACCAGAGCAGTAATCCAGAGGTTTACGTCCGGTTCCCTCAAGAACAAAAGGGAACAGATCGCCAACGGTGTCAAGTTGAAGAGCTCCAGAGCTTTCAAGTATTTTGACAGCCCTCTTAAACCACTTGCTATAACCGCGTACCTCTTTAATACGCACAATAGTTCTCTGATTTCCATTCTGACGGTTAGTTGACTGCTGGATATTCAGAAAGGAAACAGTTTTCTTATCAGTATTGCAGAGCCGTAACGAACGAGCCTCAAGATCTTCAACACCAATCTGATGAAGTCCCCGGACATCCATAGACTTTTCCAGAATCTGCCGCAGAGGCGAATCGGGAAGCTGCCAGGTAAAACGGAATGATTCCCGTTGATTCTTTAAAGCAGCCAACTGCCGACCCTGAAAATCTTCAAGGATCCAATTGCTTCCCTCGCTGATCAACCTCTGCTTCTTGCGAAAAAGGCGCCAGTCAAAGGTATCATGCCAGATTCGACTACTTTTTTTTACACAATCGGACTGTAGAGTGAAAATATCGAAAAGGAGCATATCCACGTCTGAGGACACAAGATCTTCAGGCAGGATCCAGGTACGGTGCTGTAGTGACTGCATAGTCTATTTCCTAATCCAAGGTTTCAAAAAAGGAACAACTCGAATGCTTTAACAATGGAACGGCAAGTGAGTCTGTGACAACCGCTGCTACAAAAAGAGATCTACAAATGTCCCAGTAGTCTCTCCAGATGGGTCACGGATAGCATACCGAATGAGTTGGTATACACCTAAATAGTTAGTCCATTATTACTCTGTTGCAGTACTATACCATTAATTGTTTTTCAGGCGAGAACCCTTTTTTTACCGAGCCCTCTGAGTCTGTTTTCTCTGGCTGGCAAACTGGAGTGATGCCCTCAACGTATAGAAAAGACATGTGATTAGAACGTGGTTAACAACTAAAATGAAATCCACAGGTACTCATTACCTGAATGAACTTGTTTTTATTTCATCCCTTTACAGGACGTCACGGCACATCTGACAGTCTGCTTCAAAACCACCATCTCCGAAAATATCTCACAATCTAAAAGAACATTCAAAGACTCCACGGCTGGTCGCAAGAATTGTTCAAAAAATACTTTTCCACGACGCTGAGTCAAAAAGGAAAAAGCTCCAACAATCTGAAGATTCCGCTGAAGAGCCAATAGCAGATATTCTTCAACAAATTTTCTACGATCAACATCCATCAACTCTTCGAGTTTATTCAGATACACCCCCAGTAATTCTTCCTGAAAATCAAATGGAAGAGCAACATAGGGATCAATCAAAAGAGATGCCACATCGTAGGCCAGAGGCCCCAGTCTACCACCCTGGAAGTCTATAAAACAGGGTTCATCATTCAAAAGCATGATATTGCGAGACTGAAAATCCCGATGAAGAAAAAATGTAGCGGGAATCCGGGATGCCTTGTCAGCAAGCTCAACAAATTCTTCCTGCAGACCAGATGGCTCCTTATTCCCCAGATAATCTCTCCAGAACGCACGAAGAAAATAGTTGGACTCACGTTCAAGCATCAAAGTCTTGTCATAAAGAGATGTGTCCCAACACCACTTTGTATCAAAATCTTTTCCACCTCGAACCTGCATCACGGCAAGATTTTCAACAACAGCTGTGTAACACAACCTGATACGAGCTATCCAGTCGTCAGTTTTTTGTTCCCGAATGACCTTCTCGTGAAGTTTGTCATCCCCAAAATCTTCAAAAAGAATTATTCCGTTTTCTTTATCCCAGCCATACTGCTCCGGAACTCGTATTCCCTGTTTCAGAAGATGAAGACCGATGGTCCGGGCGGCTTTTGATTCCGCAAGATCCCGAGTATCTAGAGACGGCGGAGCCACAGCCAGGCAAAGCCTTCTATCACCTTCCATAATCCGCCAAAACTTCCTGCTGGAACCATCTCCTGTAAGAGTAGTTATTTGCAGATCATACTTCCTGCCACTCCCAAGGCCTGCATCCTGTAAAAGTGCGTGGATAACAGACAGATTTTTTGTTTCAATTTTGTCATTCATGTATACAATGTAGCCATTGACCGAAACCTTTCGCAAGAGAAAAAGGATTTTTTATCTATGGTTCAGGAAAGCTGCAATATTTTTCGCGATTCACTGCTTGATGGGCAAGACTTTACCATCACCTATGAGTTGGTTCCCGGACGCGGCTCCGGTGGTAAACGATTGGAAAAGATCCTTACTCTTGCAGAACGTGCCAAAGATGATGGAAGGATTAAGGCCTTTTCCATCACCGACAATCCCGGTGGTCACCCTGCTCTTTCCCCGGTATCCCTTGGACTGGATATTCTGGCAATGGGTATTTCTCCCCTGCTTCATTTTTCTTTAAAAGATAAGAATCGCAATATGGCGGAAAGCCAGTTGTTTGAATGCCATCGTCATGACCTGCTCAATCTTCTGGTCCTTGGCGGTGATTATCCACGCTATGGATTTCACGGACAGGCAATGCCTGTTTTTGATCTTGATTCCACTCAGCTGCTAAGTCTTATTGAACGACTACGGCACAATTTCACAGTCAAAAAAGGTGCTCCCGGCCAAGCCATGGACCTCCCAAAAATGGATTTTTTTGCAGGATGTGTAGTCTCTCCATTTAAAACGCTAGAATCAGAACAGGTATGGCAATATGTTAAACTCCTGACTAAGATTCAATGCGGGGCCCAATTTGTTATCAGCCAGCTCGGATATGATATGACTAAATATCGGGAGTTGATAGAGTTTAGCACCAAACACGATCTCAAAATCCCGTTAATGGCCAATGTCTTTGTGCCAAGCCTTACCGTTGCCCGTATTATGAATAAAGGACGGGTTCCCGGGGTTATCTTCCCGGATAAGCTTCTCCACGAAATAGAAGAAGAGGCAAAGTCTGCAGACAAGGGAGAAGAAGCACGACTGTTACGAGCCGCTCGTATGCTGGCTGCTCTTCGAACAATGGGATACTCAGGAATCCACTTAGGTGGCAATAATCTCTCTTTTGAATCAATCTCATTTATTCTTAATGCAGCAGAAGACTTCACGGACGTAACAGAACAAAAGGGGATTCACTTCCCGGAGCCTAAAACCTGGTATCTGTATGATACGGAGATACAAACACCCAGAAAACGATATCTCCCTCTTCTCTTCTCCATCAATAATGTTGTCCACAAACAAGTGTTTCACAAGGAAGGTTTTTTATTTCCTCTGGCACAGGGCATCAGTATAAGAGCTCTCAACAATACCGTTTTAAATCGAATCTATACCTTACTGGAACACCTGACAAAAAAGATTTTATTTCATTGTCGAATGTGTGGAGACTGCACCCTTGCAGAATCATCCTATCTCTGCCCTCAATCCGGCTGTCCAAAAAGAATGGTTAATGGCCCCTGTGGCGGATCCAACAATGGATTCTGTGAAGTCTATCCGAAGGAGCGACTTTGTTTCTGGGTTCGCAGTTATCATCACGGCCCGGAACCAGATCGTCAACACATTAGCCATCTGAAGGCCATTCCTCCTAAGGACTGGGCATTAAACCGTACCTCATCATGGCTGAATTATTTTTCGGGCAAAGATCATTGCCGTTTAAAGGATAGAAGGTAGGCTTTGTTTTCCATCTTTTTTCTGCTAGAATAGTACATTATGCATACCTTAAAAGTTCAGCTGGGGCTGACTCTTTCCGTACTCCTTTTTATCAGCATGCTCCTCTTTGGATATGTGATGCTGATGCTCTGGCAGCATCACGGAATCCAACAGGAAGTACAGCTCAGTGAAAAGCTTCTCCATTTTGCCGCTGCATCCATTTCTCCGGAAGAACTTTCCAGCGGCCAACCGGCCTTCACAACAGAAATCGAAGATTACCTGAATAAGAGTGACGTCCTCTGCCTGCAATGGAAAAAAAGTAGCGCCAGCCCTACGCGATCGTATGGTTTATGTCCAAAAGATCTCTCCCTTACCCCGTTATTAAAAAAATCCGCTGCCAGTGCCAAACCAAAGGCCGACTACTCCGGCATGTCCTGGAATGGATTTTTCCTCTCTAAACAGTTTTTACTGATTGCAGTACCTATACTCCCAGCCCCCCCCCATGGATCAATAGCGCTTATTAAACCACTTGATAAGGTTTCCTTATCCATTCGTAAAGCACAAAAGATATTCTTTGCCTATCTCCTTATCAACGTTCTTATCTTCACAACTATTGGCTTTACCCGCCTGGTTCATCTGGTTATTAAACCCATCGAAAGGCTTTCCCGCCTGGCTGATTCACGTACGGACTTTGATGACACTCCTTTTTTATCAGGTGAAGGATTAGGAGAATTCACCCAGCTTCTTCTCAGCTTAAACCACCTTGTTACGCGGATAGATGGAGACAAACAGGAACTGCGTCTAACCGTTGACTCTCTGAAAAAAGCCAATGACGAACTCCAGAAAAATCGTGACGAAATGATCAGAGCCGAAAAACTGGCATCCATAGGCCGGCTTTCAGCTGGCCTTGCCCATGAAATCGGCAATCCACTCGGCATCATCCAAGGATACATTGACCTGCTTACCGAAGATGCTCTCAGCTCTACTGACAGGGAAATTTTCAGTCAGCGTGCAACTCAGGAACTGAATCGTATCAACACCCTGATACGGAATCTTCTTGACCTATCCAGATCTCCCGTGGCATCTTCAGTAGCAGCCGTTGATCTTCATCCGCTTCTTAAGGATCTGATAGAAACCGTTCGCGTCAGGAAAACTGCCGTTCCAATTACCTATAATACCGATTTTCAAGCAACAATAAGTGAAGCTGTTATAGACAGTGACGGATTACGCCAGGTTTTTCTCAACTGTATTTTAAACTCAATCGATGCCATTGAAGAAACGGAGAACAGGTCCGACAGTTCCATCGTTCTCAGTACGACAAATAAGATATTGGAAAATGGGAATACCTGTATCATTATCATACTCAAAGACAACGGGGCAGGCATCAAACCCGAACACAAAGATGCCATCTTCGATCCATTCTTTACGACTAAAGAAGTTGGGAAGGGAACGGGCCTTGGGCTTGCTGTTGCCCATAATATGATCAAAAAAGCGGGCGGAACAATCACCATCTCATCCGATATCGACAGAGGAACAACAATCACCATCGCCCTCCCGCTGTCCACAAAAACCATTGGCGAAACAGAACAGGGATCATAGAATATGACGGATAGAAACAACAGGCGTCTCCTTATTATTGACGATGAAGAGAACATGCGCCATATGCTTTCAGTGGTAACAAGCAATGCCGGATATCAGGTTAGCATGGCTGAAAATGGTGAACAGGCACTTGCAATCCAGAAAAAGGCGCCCTTTCCTTTTATTCTCTGTGATTTAAAGATGCCCAAAATGGATGGGCTTCAATTTTTACAAGCACTTACTCAGGAGAGCAGTCAACCCATAATTATTATGATGTCTGCCTATGCCACCATTGACGACGCGGTGGAAGCCATGAAATGCGGGGCCTACGATTTTATTACCAAACCCTTTAAAACTGCAGAGGTGCTTCTTGTTCTGGAAAAAGCAAGCAACCACCTGGAATTACAAGAAGAGAATGTCAGGCTAAAGGCCAGAGTCAAAGAATTGCAGCAAACAGGCGACTTTAATAATATCGTAGCCCATTCTGAAAAAATGAAATCATTGTTGCAGCTCACTGAAAAGGTAGCCCGCTACGATACAACCGTTCTGGTCACCGGCGAATCGGGAACGGGTAAGGAATTAATTGCCCAGGGAATTCATCAGAAATCCGAACGAAAAGATAAACCTTTTATCGCGGTAAACTGCGGTTCTATCCCGGAAAACCTTCTTGAAAGTGAATTCTTTGGCTATAGCAAAGGCGCATTTACCGGGGCAGACAAAAACCATACAGGTCTGTTTGAAGAGGCAAATGGCGGAACCCTTTTTCTTGATGAAATTGGTGAACTCCCCTTAGGCCTGCAGGTTAAATTATTACGGGTGCTTCAGGAGCAGGAAATCCGGCCCGTTGGCAGTGTTAAAACTCAACAGATCGATGTTCGAGTCATCACTGCCACCGCAAAAGAAATGGAACTGGAGGTAAAAGAAGGGAGATTCCGTGAAGATTTGTTCTACCGTCTCAATGTGCTGACCTTACACCTTCCTCCACTGCGTGAACGAAAGGAGGATATTCAGCATCTCTGTGTTCATTTTCTTGCCATGCTCAACAAAAAGATGGGCCTTGCAATTGAAGATATTACCCCCGAGGCCATGGGAATCCTTCTTGGCCGAGAGTGGAATGGAAATATCAGAGAACTAAAAAACTGTATGGAACGCGCTGCAATTGTAGCTGAAACCAATCAGATCCTGCCCGTTGATCTCGATGGTTCTCAGGGAAGTAGCACCTGTAATGAAAAGATAAATGAAATATTAGGAACTTTCTCCCTGAAACAGGCAAAAAAAATCATTGAAAAAAAGTTGATACGTCGCGCGCTTGAAGCCAGCAATGGCAACAAAAGTATGGCCGCACGTATGCTTGAGATCAGCTACCCTTCACTACTTGCTAAAATAAAAGAATACCTGTAACAAACCAATTCATGAAAGAACCACTCTCTATAAAATTTCTTTTTATTCTGTACAGATTCCTCTGGTTCTGTGCAACACCGTTCCTTATTCGTTCATCACGTCTACAAGAAGGTGCAGATGAACGTATTCTAAAAAGGATAAACTTCTCAAAAGTTGATATATGGATGCACGCCGCATCCGTTGGAGAGGCATATATAGCCAGGCAACTCCTGAAAAGTTTTGACGAAGAGCAAAAGCTTAAAATCCTTATCACGACCAACACCTCACAGGGAAGAGAGATTCTGGAGAAAGATCGGACTACAGATCATAACCACAGTGTGACTATAGCCTATATGGTTTTTGACAATCCAGCTCTGGTGAAGAAGGCAGTCCGCATTGCTGACCCATCACTCTTAGTCCTTATTGAACTGGAAATCTGGCCAGCCCTTATGGCTGAAATAAAACGTCAAAACAAAAGGATGATAATAGTAAACGGCAGAATGACGGAAAAAAGTTATAAGGGATATAAAAAGGCATCCTTTCTCTGGCCAATGCTCACACCCGATCGGATTCTAGCAAACTCTGAAGAGAACAGGAGTCGGCTTCAGGATTTGTTCCAGCAAAAAGATAGTTACTTTGTCTCAAATATTAAATTTGACCAGATTGAAGCATGTACAATACCAGAACAACCGATAACACAGAATAAAACTCTGATTCTTGCCTCAATACGAAAAGAAGAGGAAAATGAAGTCTTCTTTCTTATAACAGAAATACTGAAACGATTTCCAGATCTGCGCATAGATCTCTTCCCTCGCCATTTGCACCGCGTAAATCACTGGAAAACGCTGCTAGATGATAAAGGCATCAGTTGCGCCCTGAAGAGTTCGTCTTCAGAAGAGACAGCTTCCACGGTAATGATCTGGGATATTTTTGGTGAATTAGTCAACAGCTATCAGCGGGCTGACGCTGCTTTTGTCGGTGGTAGTCTGGCGCCTCTTGGTGGCCAAAACTTTATTGAAGCATTTATGAATGGGGTTATTCCGGTAACTGGGCCCTCCATATCCAATTTCCTATGGACGGGAAACGAGGTCTTTGAAAGTGGTCTGGCCAGAAAAGGACAAAACAAGGAAGAAGTACTGCAACTCCTTGAAGAAATTCTTAATAACCCGGAGGACAGATCTATTATTCAGCAAAAGGCAGATAAATATATTCAATTAAGACAAGGAGGGAGTAGAAAAACCTGTCTACATATTGTAGATTTGCTACAACCCCTTGAAACGAACGAATGTCACGTTAAAGATTAAATGCTGAAAATAAATATATGAAAGTTACCGCAATTATCCCCGCACGATTTGAATCAAAACGGTTCCCAGGTAAAGCTCTCACCGATATCCAGGGAAAAACAATGATCCAACGTGTCTATGAACAAGTTCAAAAAAGCTCCCTTATCGACTCCGTCCATGTCGCAACCGATAGCGATGCTATTCGTGCCTCGGTTCAGGAAATTAAGGGCAATGTTATTATGACATCGGAGAAATGCAGCTCTGGAACAGACCGGGTGGCGGAAGCGGCACGATCATTAAACCTTGAGAAAGATGACATAATTATCAATATTCAGGGTGACCAGCCATTTCTGGAACCGGAATGTCTCAATGATCTGGTAGGGGCTTTTACAAAAACAGCCGGTCTCGAAATGGGTACCCTAGCCCACAACATGACAAATGAAGAAGAGATAAGCAATCCCAACAATGTGAAAGTTATTTTTGATGGTGATAATTTTGCCATCTATTTTTCACGGGCCAAAATCCCATTTAACAGGGATAACACTCAAGACGCGCTCTACTACAAGCATATTGGAATCTATGCATACTCCAACTCCTTTCTGCAGGAATTCACAAACCTCCCCTACTCCTTATTGGAAAACATTGAAAAACTTGAACAGTTGCGGGTTATTGAAAGTGGCCATCAAATACAGGTAACCGTTACCGAGCATGACTCCTTAAGTATAGATGACCCGGCTGATATCCCGTAGGTCCCTGTTTCGTGATAGGGTAAACACGTTCTCTCTACACTTTACATCACATCTTTTTCTCTAGCGGGTCCAAAGTATTTTATGATTTTTTTTCTCTCTTTAACTATGATGCGGAGTAAATCATTCAACGGTACCACAGAGCCCTTCACGCAATCTTTAACTGTTCCATTTATATATTTTTCTTATGTCTAACAAAATCGTCCTCAAGCGTCTCTATCAGCTTATCAAGCCCTATAAGTATCTCTTTATTATAGCCATGTTTGCAGCCCTTGCCGTTGCTGGCCTAAGTGCCCTCCAGGCATATATGGTTAAACCCTTACTGGATAAAATATTTGTCGAAAAAGATTCTTACTTTCTAGCTATTCTCCCCATTGCTCTTGTCCTTTTGTTTGCTGTAAAAGCTTTTTTCTATGGTGTTAACTACTTCCTACTCGAAAAGATTGGACAGACCGTAATGCGGGATATGCGCTCCAAAGTTTTTGACCATGTTCATCTGCAATCGCTCTCCTTTTTTCATAAAACTCCCACCGGTGAGCTTATTTCCAGGGTTATTTCTGACATTAATTTTATGCAGTCAGCAATATCAACGGTAATTGTCGGGTTGTTACGTGATTTTTTACAGGCTGTCTTCCTGCTTATCGTAATTTTTTCAATGGACTGGAAGCTGGCCCTGCTCTCTATAATTTTTATTCCTGCAGCAGCAGTACCCATCGTTAAATTCGGCAGGGCTTTTCGACGAATCAGTACCACCATGCAGGAGCAAATTGCAGATGTCTCCAACACCATGCACGAATCCATCACCGGTGCACCAGTGGTCAAAGCATTTACCATGGAGGAATATGAGTCCAAACGGTTTTCAACGCAGGTCAATCTGCTCTTCAAAACCATGATGGAGAAAGCAAAATACAAATGTATCCAGCATCCTTTAATGGAGGTAATAGGTGGTATCGGTATGGCTCTTATTATCTGGTTTGGTGGCAAACAAGTCATCGCCGGACATTCGACACCTGGAACATTTTTTTCCTTCCTGACTGCCCTCATAATGATTTATGAGCCAATCAAAGCTGTCAGTAAAATTAATGCCACCATTCAGGAGGGCCTGGCCGCAGCGGTCAGAGTTTTTCACTTACTGGATCAAAAGCCAAGTATCACTTCCACGCCCGATTCGATTGAATTAGCACCTTTTCAGAAAGAAATCGCTCTTCGGAACCTGGATTTCAGCTATGATGGTAAAACGCCCGTACTCATAGATATTAATCTAGTTGTCCCAGCAGGTGAAATCCTTGCCATTGTTGGACCCAGCGGATCTGGAAAGTCAACTCTCACCAGTCTTATTCCCAGGTTTTTTGATATAGAAGATGGTTCTTTATCTATTGACGACGTCAATATCAAAGATGTCACCCTGAAGTCTCTTCGTCAACAGATTGCAATCGTTACCCAGCAAACAATCCTCTTTAACGATACCATTCGTGAAAATATTGCCTATGGTGACCAGAGCACTTCACAGGAAGATATTGAAAAAGCTGCTGATGCCGCTTATGCACTTAACTTTATAAAAGAATTGCCAGAAGGCTTTGACACAGTTATCGGTGAATCCGGTATCAGGCTATCAGGAGGCGAACGACAGCGCCTCTCCATTGCCAGAGCTATTCTTAAAAATGCTCCTATTCTAATCCTCGATGAAGCCACATCGGCACTTGACACAGAGTCTGAACGTGAAGTACAGAAAGCTCTTGAAAACCTTATGAAAGATCGTACCACCCTGGTAATTGCTCATCGCCTCTCCACAATCCAGAATGCAGACAGGATTATCGTTATAAAGGATGGCAGGATTATTGAAGAGGGAACCCATGAGGAATTGCTCAGCCTTGATGGTGAATATGAAACGCTCTATAATATGCAATATCGGGACTGATCCTTAAAACGTTTCCAGTTATAGTACCTTCAATGCAAAGCGTATCAACCCATAGCAAATTAAAGAATTTGTCTATCTCAGCCAATTCCAGACTATGAATTCATTTACTCAAAAGATAGCAGGCGCAGCATCACCACTCCTGATTCTTTTTGCATTCGTCCTGCCACTCTCAACTTCAGCTGGGTCGATCGGGGGCGTACTCCTGATCCTCTGCTGGATGAGTTCCGGACAATTACGACAGAAACTTCATGAAATTTCCCATAACCCCGTCGCCATAGCAATCCTTTTTTATATTGGACTCCATATAATTGGTCTGCTCTGGAGTGAGGAGCTTGCTGAAGGCGTTCATGTTCTCTCAAAGCAATGGAAACTCCTACTTTTCCCTGTTTTACTGACACTCGTAAAGAAAGAACATGTTCGATATTATATGGCAGCTTTTATCTTTGCCATATTTCTGAGAGCCTGCAAAGCCTATCTGGTTCTCCTTGGTATCGTCACTCTTCCGCCCTCGTCGGTTTTTATAACCGAGGGGACTTCCCATGTTACCTTTAGTCCAATGCTTGCCTTAGCATGCTATATTCTTCTACAAAACCTCCTTTTTTCATCTAACAAACCTCTCAGTAAATACCTACAGCTTGCACTGCTTCTTTTTCTCTCCATTACCATGTTTATCACAGTTGGTCGTACTGGCCAGATTGCCTTTTTTGCACTTCTTGCAATAACGATTTTTCAATACTTTTACAAAAACTCGAAGGTCAAACTTATAACGGGACTTTTACTGATACCGTTGTTAGTAACGACAACTTATTTTTCTTCCACAACATTTAGAGATCGGAGCAACCAGGCACTCACGGAAATCCAGAATCACCGTCTCTGTGAAATCACTTCCGTAGGCCTCAGGGTCTGGTTTGCTCAAAACACATGCCAGCTTATCTGGGAAAATTTCCCTAAGGGTGTTGGAACCGGTGATTACATTGCAGAATATGCAAAGGTAAACGCAATTGCCTCTCCCACTCTGCCCACCACCGACAATCCCCATAACCAATATTTGTTAACCTCGGCTCGACTTGGTGTTATTGGCCTTATTAGTCTACTGGCTATCTTTTTCTTTCAACTTGTTATTGCCTGGAAAAATAACGACTCTCTCACTCCTCTACGCCAGGCTTTCCCTCTATTCTTTCTTGTGATTATGCTCGGTGAATCATACTTTCAGATCCATGTAACCGGATTACTGTTCTCTCTATTCAGTAGTTTTTTATATAAGGATTTCACAGATCAACCGGGTTCGATATAGATCTGCTTACGTCTCTTCAACAATTTTCATAAAAATATTCCAGTAATGACTGATAACTTACTTATTAAAAAGAATTTCACCCTTACACTCACCTGTGAAAGAATTTTCTACTCAGAAGAGCTACAGCGTGTTTTCGACAATCCAGATACATTTCTGTACCTACCGGAAACCGTTATTCTTCAGGATAATTTCAAATCACGGATTGGTGTGGTCAAGCTTAACGAGCTGAAACTGGTTATAAAACGGCATAACTTCAAATCACGTTGGCAGCAATTTAAACGATATTTCCGGCAGACCAAATCGAGTAAAAGCTGGTACTATTCCCAGCTCCTGACAAAAAATAATGTTTCCATTCCTCCGCCAATCGCCTGCATTGAAAAACGCTTTGGTCCTCTGCGAAGAATGTCCTACTTTTTCTATGAATACGTGGAGGGAATTCAAGGAGAAGAATACCTGAGACAGATTAGTGCTTCCCCATCTAAATCCTCGGCGGTAATCGCCTCCGTTCTCAAAACAATCGACACTATGCAATCCCTTAAGCTTATTCACGGTGATATCCGACTGGCAAATTTCATTTTCACCGACGACAAACTCTACTTGATAGATTTTGATGATGTTCGCAAAAGGAGCTGGTACAAACCAGCATCAATGAAGAATCGTGATATTCGGGGGTTCAGAAAGGATCTGTGCTATAATGCCCCGGAAGCTATTAAAGATCAGCTACTGGCACAAGTAGACCAATATTGCCTTGAAAAAAACATCATAATCAGCGGCCCTGATTATCAAAAGACATTATGCTGAAATACCATAAGGCTCCCCTTAATTACGAGAAGCTTAAGCCTAACAATATTGATAAACTTCAGCTGGATTTGATCCCACCAAACAGCAATGTTCTTGAGATTGGCTGTTCCACCGGATTTATGGGAGAATATCTTGTTCAGCAAAAAGGATGTCGTTTTTTTGGGGTAGAGGCCAACATAGAATCTTCCTTAGCCGCTAAGGAGCGAGGTCTTGAGGTCCTTTGCGGTACAACCGAAGACGCAGCAATCTGTGAACAGATAAACAGACATATCGAAGAACATGGTCCTTTTCAGATTATCTTTATGTCCCAGGTTATAGAACATATTGCACAACCGGAAAAAACCTTAGGGACTCTCAAACAGTGGATGCATCCCGACTGTAGTCTCGTTATTTCAACCTGTTCCGTCGCCCACTGGAGAAGCCGTTTCCGACTCCTAGGCGGTACCTGGAAATATGAAGATTACGGTATCTTTGATCATGACCACCTGCGATTTTTTACTATTAAGAGCTTTCAAAGTCTCCTGGAACAATGCGATTTTAAGGTAATTGACTTTGCCTATTCTTTTGAGGATATCTGCCCTTTTAAAATTCTATTCGACACTCGGATCCTTGCCCCATCTGACATCCTCCGCCTTATCCCATTTATTGGGATGCGATTACGTAAAATCTATACAGATTTTGCCAAAAACTTTATTACCAAACAGTTTGTTTTTAAAGTTCAACTTCATTAGACTTTTATTATGTTGTTTCGATCACACAAAAAAACTCGAGAGACACGAAAACTGTTCGACAATCCACTTTTTTCTATTGGGAAGTATAGCTATGGCCGGCCGGATAGACGAACCTATAAAGACAACACCCATCTCAGCATCGGTAAATTCTGTTCCATTTCCTCCAAGGTAACTATTATCCTTGGAGGGAATCATCGAATTGACTGGGCCACCACATATCCCTGTCCGGCACTGAGTTCAGAATGGCCGGAGGCTGCCGACATCAGCGACCACCCGCAAAGCAAAGGTGATATTGTCATTGGCAATGATGTCTGGATCGGACATGGAGCAACCATACTCTCAGGACTCACTATTGGCTCTGGAGCAGTTATCGGAGCCTGCAGTGTAGTTCATCAGGATGTTCCTCCCTATGGAATAGTTGCTGGGAATCCTGCAAGGATTATCCGAAATCGCTTTGATCAGAAAACAATTGAAGCCCTGTTGAAACTCTCCTGGTGGAACTGGCCTGAAGATACAATACGAAAGAATATGGATCTTATCTGCAGCGATCGTATCCAGGAACTGCTCGAGGGTAACTAATGTCCCAATCACCACTCTGTACTGTTATTATCGTCTCCTACAATAATTTTGAGACAACAACCGGTCCCTGTCTTCACAGCCTTGCCCAGTCAACTGAAGATATGGAAATCATAGTAGTTGACAATAACTCATCTGCTGACACCAGAAAGCAGCTGACTCTTGCCGCTGCAACGGATCAAAGAATTTCGTTACTCCTCCTTGATACAAATCATGGTTTTGCTGCAGGAAACAATATTGGCGCTAAAGCCGCGAAGGGTGATTTCTTCCTGCTTCTTAATACCGATACCCGTATCCTCCCTGGTACAATATCGCTTTTCACCTCTCTTATGCAGCAGCACCCGGACTGGGATATGCTGGGGCCTGTAACGAACAACTGTGGTAATGATCAGCATATTCATACCAGTGGTGATGATCCTGAGGAAATCCTGAAACAGGGGTTACACTGGTGCAATCATTCGGCGAAAATCGATTTCGAAACAGATCGTTTGATTTTTTTCTGCGTCCTCATTCGAAGAAAACTCTACGAAGAGTTAGGTGGATTGGATGAGGCTTTTGGTCTGGGTTATTTCGAAGACACTGACTTTGTATACAGAGCTAGACATCTGGGAAAAAAGTTAATAATAAGCGAAAGAATTTTTATCTACCATCAGGGGAAGGGAAGTTTCTCAAAGGTAAGCGGAGCCGTTCGAACGCTGATGAAAAAAAACAAGAAACTGTTCAAGAAAAAACATGGTCATGGTGAAATCACCGATCACTGGCGAATTAAGAACTTACAAGCAATGACACGATATCTGGAACAGATTGGTGACACTCCTGATACAGCATCATTTCAATACTCTTTTGCGAATCGTCAGGCACTTGCCGAAGAACTTATGCCAAACAGCCCTATAAAACGCTTTTTTTATCGTCGTAATATCAAGAAGACCGTCACTCGCTTTACGAATAAACTCACAGAGCTACAGAACCTAGATAGTCCGAAAGCCTAATCAGGTACAGTGTTCACAATTTCCGATATGCTTATCCAGTCCATTTCCACACCACTTCTTTTGTTTGTCCAGGGAGTCAGATAACAGATCGTTGTTTTGACTCAAGAAATCTCGTGACTGGGAGGGATGATACAGATGAAAAGCCAAGGCATTGAACTTTACATTCTGTCTCCGGATACCAATATTTAACAGACGGGCTGCAAACTCTGTATCCTCATGCCCCCACCCTATAAAATCTTCATTGAAACCATTTACCTTAAGTGCGTCCTTTTTCCAAAATGCGAAGTTGCAGGTTTTTATTCCACCCAAACGGCTATTGCGAGTGGAAAACAGACGTGACAGTATACGTGAACGAATACAGTTTTTTCTATTACCAACATTATCACCAAAAAAACTTACTTGAATATCTCCAGAAAAAATAATCTTTTCCGTCGCGATCTGGCTTAAAATAACCCTGGAACCCTGAACAAAAAATCCAGGTGTAGCATAATGCATGTGATCCTGGATAAAATGTTTATCCAGCATTATATCGCCATCAACAAGTATACAATACTCGGCCATACTTCGCGCCATAGCAAGATTTCGACACCGCGCAGGACGAAACCCATCATCCTCCTGCCAGCAATGGTAAACAGGAATATCCGTTTCCTTACGCATCTGTTTCACTAAGCCACCTGTTGCCGGACCTGATCCATCGCCTGCAACAATTATTTCAGTTGGTGGTACTGTCTGACTAAATGCTGTCCGCAAGGTCATACGAAGGGTATCAATATTATTATATGTGGTAATGATTAGTGCTATTTTCATGGCGCAGAACCTTTTAAATAATTTCTAAAAAAAATGCGAACACTCTAGTAATTATTCAGCAAGTACCTGATAATTGGTAACACACTGAACTGTAACTGTTCAGATGTGCCCTTTACAGGAAGAATAAGGCCTGTTTATAGATCTCATCTACGGTAATTGAGTGCATACAGGTAAGTTTTTCACAGTTTCTTTTTCTACAGACAAGACAATCAAGTGTTTCGTTTCGAACAACCTTACCAGGCACCTTATAGGGTCCGACAAGTTCTGGGTCCGTTGGACCAAAAAGGGCAACAACAGGAATTCCCGCAATGGCAGCCATATGCATGGGGCCAGTATCAACACCAATATAGAGAGAAGAATGCTTAATAAGAGCCGCAGATTGAATCAGAGAAAGCTCCCCTCCGGCTATCAATGGCTGGCTGCTCATCTGTTCTGCTATGCATTCCAACACTGCTCTATCCTGCGGAGAGCCAGCTAAAACAACCCTGGCACCAGCTTTCTGTTGAAGCCTGTCACCTAGCGTTGCCCATTTTTCAACGGGCCAGAATTTACTCTCCCAACGCCCAATAGGATTAAAATAGACCAACTTCCTCGTTTCACCCTGGAGAAGCTCTTCTACTCTTTTCAGGTCGCTTTCATCTGTTTCAAGAAAAAAATCTTCGTCTTTTACGTTGATTCCAAAAAAAGATGCAAAAAGCAAATTTTTATCCTGAGCATGCATCTTTCGCCTAGGAATTTCTACAAGCTGGTGCTGAAAAAGAGTATTTAATTCCTTGGCCACCGAGAAACCGATCCGAACTCCGCCCGGATTGCAGAGAGCGAGTATTCCACTACGAAAGGAGGCGTGAAGATCAAGAACAAGATCATAGGGGTTACTGGAAAATACTCTTCGTAGATCCTTTAATGTTCGTAAAGTGGCAGTTACAGCTTTTGTAAGAGCATTTTTTTTTGCGGTTGGTTCACTGGTTGAGGGAATATCAATAACAAATACATCATCAACGGCGGGGTCGCGTTCAACGATTGAAGCAAACGCCTTTTGTACCACCCAACCGATAGAAACTTCAGGGTAACAGCGCTTAAACGCATGAACAAGAGCCAGAGTATGAATAATATCGCCCAGTGAACTCTGTTTAACGATCAGTATCCTTTGGGAATTCAGTACTATATCAGTTTTAGTTCTCTTTTTTTTCAAGGATTAGTATCTTCAGCAGAAAGGTTAGTGTCAGATTGACAATGAATTATTCAAATATATAGAAGCAAGATGAGATCATACAATAATGACTCGAAAAAACCATTACAAAACAGTAAAAAGTACAGTAGTGTTTATAAGGAAATTATTGGCTGCTTCTTCGGACAGCCTCCTAAAAGGTACACCTCAACAATAGTAATATACTACTCTTCATATGCAGTTTATAAAAAGAATAGACAAGAAGCTTTCCAAACTCTCGTCGCGCAAGCATAAGAATTCAAAAATTCTTTTTTACCTCAAAGGTCTGATCAACATGCTGACCCCAGCCAGCTACCTTCGAGGACAACTCCCCAAAAAGCTCACGTCCATCTCCCGCCATGATCAACAATCGATCCTGGACCGAGTTGCCTACTACAACAAAATACAGGAGCCATTTACATTAGATTCAAATCACACTCAGTTAGCAGATCTAACGACAAAAAAGAACTTTGGCTATTACCTCGATTTCATAAAATATTGTCGCTTTTTTGATCCTTCCTTTTCTTTTCACTACCAATTTGGTGATGTCACTACGATTCCGGAAATTCCCACTTTTGTTAAAAGTCGACCACTCATGAATGACAATGGAAACGGAATTTTGCTGAAATTAAATACAATCAGGCACTTCACATTTATTAAAGACCCTCTTCCATACCGGGATAAAATAAATAAGCTGGTGTGGCGTGGAAAGGCTGGTGTTCAGGAAAGAAAAGATTTTATCAGTACACATTTCAACAACCCTCTTTTTGATATTGGCCAGTCCAATCAACCGGAACCAGGAGGAGATGCCAGACGACAAAAACGATTTATGCCCATAGAAGGACAGTTGCAATACAAATTCATACTCTCCATTGAAGGCAACGATGTAGCCACTAACCTTAAATGGATAATGTCTTCCAATTCTCTCTGTTTTATGCGGAAACCTCGATTTGAGACCTGGTTTATGGAAGGGAGACTGTTACCCAATATTCATTATGTCTTATTACAGGATGATTACTCGGATATTGAAGAAAAGATGAACTACTACCTGCAGCATGAAGAGGAAGCACTCAAAATCCTAAAAAGTGCCAATCAATATATAAAACAGTTCAAAAACACTACAAGCGAAGATCTCATTTCCCTTCTCGTCTTTAAACAGTACTTTGAACAAAGTGGGCAGTTACAGGTACAACAACTGACCTCACAGTAATCAGCGAGGAGCCGGCTTACGAGCAGCACCACCTGCCAGTTTCACTATAATTTGATTAGACTTATGCAGTCTGGCTGCCATGGCCCGAAAAAGATGGCCGGAAACATCTGGGTATTTTTCTATAATCTCATCCAGCTTATCACCGGGGTACCGTTTAATGGCAGATCGCCCAAGAGATATAATGGATGCATTTCGAGACTCACCTGAAAGAACCGCCATCTCGCCAAAATATTCTCCCGGGTCTGTCAGCTCTGCTATTTTTTTACCGCCCTTCAGCACCGACAACCCACCTCGCAGGAGTTTAAAGAAATCCAGATCGGTATTTCCCTCTCGAATAATCACATCTCCATCTTCATAATTCTCTATATCTGGATTTACAAGATATGCAGGCAGACTTTCCTTATGGGCAACGGTTCTGCGGAGAGCTTCTTCGACACTGGTCACCCCCTGTCTCACTTTTTCAAGGGCAGCATCACGCAGTGGAACCATTCCCTCCTGGACAGCAACCTTCCGTAATTGATCCTCGGGAACCTCGGCACTGATCGCTTTTGACACCTCTTCAGTTACTTCCATAAGCTCAAAAAAACCAATTCGTCCCTTATATCCCAAGCCATTACACTCTGGACAGCCAATGGGACCGTATGTGACCACATAATCCACTTCATCCTCATGAAATCCCATTTTTAACAACTCTTGAGGATCACGCTGTTCAGGCTTCTTACACGCCTGACACAATTTACGCCCCAGTCGTTGAGATAAAACCATTGTTACAGAGGAAGCGAGCATAAAAGGTGGAATACCGATATCAACAAGGCGACCAATGGTGGCTGCACTATCATTAGTATGAAGCGTGGAAAAAACAAGATGGCCGGTCATAGCAGCTTTGATACCAATTTCGGCAGTTTCAATATCTCGAATCTCACCAACCATTATAATATCAGGATCCTGACGAAGAAAAGCTTTCAGGGCAGCGGCAAAGGTCATTCCAACTTCAGCGTGAACATTAACCTGATTAATTCCCTTAAAGTTAAATTCAACGGGATCTTCTGCAGTAAGAATTTTGATATCTTCTGAGTTCAACGAGTTTAGTGCTGAATAGAGTGTTACGGTCTTTCCGGAACCGGTTGGACCGGTAACCAGGAGCAGTCCCTGAGGTCGTTTCAAACAACGTTTCAAGGCATCGAATGTCTCTTGCTCAAAACCAAGCTTGGTCAAATTGACATTCAGAGACGCCTTATCAAGAATACGAAGAACAACTGACTCGCCAAACAGGGTGGGAAGAGTAGAAACACGAAAATCAACGGACCGATTACGCCCAAGGCGCATCTTAATACGGCCATCCTGAGGAATACGGCGTTCAGTAATATCAAGGTCGGCCAAGATCTTGAGACGTGCTGCCATGGCATTTTTAATACTCAACGGCAGATTCATGGATTTAAACAGGGAACCATCTTTGCGATAACGAACCTGCATTGTTTTTTCATAGGGTTCCACATGAATATCGGAAACCCCATCCTGCACAGCTTTTACCAGTATACCATTAACCAACTTGATAATAGGCGCATCGGTTGCAGCAAACTGATCGCCGCCTGCCTCCTCTTCCATGGTTTCAATTTCAAACTCATCTGCTGCATCAGCTACAATAGCACCAAAGTCATCAATCTCGGTGACCGCCATCTCTTCTTCAGCTTCTTCGCCGCTGGTGAAAAATGTTTCCGCCTCTTCGTCATCTATGCCATAATATTTTTTATAGGCTTCGACAATATCAGCTTCCATGGAGACACAAACGGCAAGGTCTTTTCCAAGTTCTTCCTGAAGTTTTTCCACCGCATCGGTATCGGTGGGTTCAGCCATGGTTATTTGAAGGGTATTTCCAGCTAAACGAAGAGGGAATGCCATAAAATCCTTAGCCAATGCATAGGGCACAAGCTTCACAGCTTCCTTATTAGGTGGTTCTTTGGTGATAAGAACAGGAGTAAAATTATGTTGGCGACTCAGAAAATTATAGACGGTATCATCATCTATATAATCGAACTGACGTAGAATTGCGCTCAGCCGACCACCCTTTTTCTTTAGCTCTGATTTTGCACTATCAAGCTGTGCCGGGGTGATGTATCCAGCCTTACTGAGAAGCTCTCCAACTTTTATCTTCCCTGCACCGGAACGATCCTTTACCGTCCCTTTAAGAGAACTTCTTTTCTTAGCTATTTTTTGTTTTACTGCCATATCAATAAATGCTATCAAGCAAATTAAAATTCACATCATCCGATGTGCCATATATCATTGTGTCAATATATTGTAACAATACAACTTTTTTTTTAAAAAAACAAACGGGTTAAGAAAAGTTTCCTTTTCCTAACCCGTAGTTTCACAACTCATGGGCAACACCCATAGGCTGGCTATATCTTACTAACTGTTTTTACTTAAAAAGCAGTCTAGAATACACCTTTTACTTTTCCGGTCTCAACATCAACATCAACCCGGCGATAGGCCGGATCAGAACCGGTACCAGGCATAAGACTGATAGCACCAGCGATAGGTACGACAAAACCAGCACCTTTATATGTCATAATATCACGGATAGGTAAGGTCCATCCAGTAGGTGTTCCTTTCAAAGCAGGATTATGAGAAAGAGAAAGGTGAGTTTTCACCATGCAGGTTCCCATTTCAGCCATATCAGGATCAGCACTCAAACGCTTCAGTTTAGCCTGAGCCTCAGGAGTATAACTAACACCGTCTGCACCATAAACCTCTTTTGCGATAAGATCGATACGCTTTTCAAGCGGATCTTTCAAGTCATAGAGGAACTTGAAGTCATTAGGCTCTTCACAGGCATCAACAACAGCATCAGCAAATTCCAGAGCACCGTCTCCACCATGTTCCCAGTGACGGGAAAGAGCAACACGAGCGCCGGCATCTTCACAGATACGACGAACTGCTTTAATCTCATTATCAGTATCAGTGAAAAATGCATTGATACAGACAACAGGATTAATCCCTGCTTTCTTAACGGTCTCAATATGGTGAAGAAGATTCTTACATCCTTCTTCAACCCAGCCGACATTCTCTTTGCCATACTCTTCAGGCATTGGCTTACCAGGAACTGGAATTGGAGCACCACCGTGACACTTAAGAGCACGAATAGTTGCAACAACAACTGCACAGTTTGGCTTATTGCCTGAGAAACGACATTTAAGATTCCAAAATTTCTCAAATCCGATATCAGCACCAAACCCTGATTCCGTAACATTGTAACCGGCGATTTTAAGACCAACTTTATCCGCAATAACAGAAGACTGACCGATTGCAATATTGGCAAAAGGTCCGGCATGAACAAGAACCGGCTGACCTTCAAGAGTCTGCATGATATTTGGATTAATAGCCTGGACCATCCATGCGGTCATAGCGCCATCAACTTCAAGGTCTGCTGTGGTAATGGGTCTATCCTGCCTGTCATAGGCCACAACGATTTTACCAATACGACGACGCATATCAGCAAGGTCATTAGCAATTGCAAGAATTGCCATAATCTCAGAAGATACTGCAATTGCAAAGGAAGATTTCATGGTGAAACCGTCCATCTTACCTGGTCCCTGACCGATGGTAATATCACGGAGTGCCTGAGCACAAAAATCCATGATCCAGTTAAATTCAACTTTCTTTGGATGAATATTAAGACGTTTGAGATTTCTCTGGGCAAGCTGCTCATCGGTGTAGTTAGCCTCATGCTGCATACGTGCAGTAAGAGCAACCATACCAAGGTTATGAGCATTCATAATAGCATTGATATCACCAGTCAGGCCGAGGGAAAATTCGGTGAGCGGGATACACTGAGCAAGTCCACCACCAGCGGCAGAGCCCTTGATATTCATGGTCGGTCCACCGGATGGCTGGCGAATAGCACCAACAACAGACTTACCACGCTTTCCAAGCCCCTGAACAAGACCCATGGCACAGGTAGATTTACCTTCACCAAGTGGGGTTGGACTGATAGCAGTTACATCAACGTATTTCCCATCGGGCTTATCAGCACAACGATCCATAATTTTCTTAAAATCAAGTTTACCTACGTAATGACCATAAGGAAGCAATTCTTCCTTTTCAAGGCCTAATTCTTCGCCAAGCTGATACACTGTTTTCATTCGGCTTTCAGCTTCTGCTGCAATTTCCCAGTCAGCATGTTTCGTTGGATCAAGGACCATATTGATCTCCTTTTGCAATAAAAGTTAATTTGTTAGGCCTGATTGTAGTCAGGACGACTTGGTTACTTCATCAGAATTGATGCCTTATATAACTAATTTTTAACAAAGTGTCAATACGAGGACGGCAGGACAAAAAAAAAAGCTCTAATCCGTAGAAGAGGATTAGAGCTTTACCTTCGCACCAGACGGTGTTTCAGGTCTCCATTGCAAAGCAACTACAGATCAAAAAACAGCAGGGTACCGTTCCTTCATTTCAGCGGCAAGCGGGATCATAACCTCACGCATAGATGGCTCAGCTGCTGGAGTTGTTCTCAGCTTAAAGATATGTTTCCACTCTGCAAGATTACAATAGACTATGATTTCAGTCTTACAGGAATTTGGCAACACTGTTCGGGCCGCCTGAGGAGTTGAGGAGTCGAGCAGTTGCAAATATATTTTTTCAGTATCTTCCATGGCCTTTTGCCAGAGAGCAAACTCATCACTCCCCTCTTTATAAAACATGGGTTTAATAAAGGTTACCTGATTATCAAACTTATCCTGGCTGTAACGACAATAACGCTGGCTCTCCTGTAGGTAGGAACAGGGTCTGTGCCTCACAATTTCATGGGTCACTGCACGATTTATAATAAATTTCACACCAACAAACCGGTGTTTGGCAAGATTTCCCCCGGGAAGCGAATCAACCTCTTTTAATTCCAGTTTTCGTACCTCTATTCCTCCTGCCAAACCATACCCACCATCCCAAACACCTTCAAACAGATATGAATGATCAACAACCATAAAGGCTACCATGGCTTCAACAAACTCATTTTTCCCTGCTCGCTGATACAACTCTCTAAGACTACGAATGGAGGCCGTTACTAAAATCTCGGAATCCAGCTTATCAATAAAAAGATATTGAGGCTCCAGAGCCAGTAGGTCATCAAACTGTTCTGCTGTACACTGTACACCTAGCGTGACCACAGCCATTTCCATCACGGAATTGTGACCATGTTCTGCTATTTTCTTCACAAAAGGCATGGCCGAGTTTTCATCGATCAGCCCTTCGCTCTTATAACAAATACGGCCACAGGCCTCAAGGCGCACAACCAGTGAGGCACGATCCAGATCATCCTGAATCTCATAGCTCGGGTCAACAATTCGCATAATTACTCCGCCTTCCAGAAAGGTGAAAGTTCACGTAGTTCCGCAATAATCGGTGGCATTTTTTCCAGTACAAAATCGACTTCAGCATCTGTATTATAAACACTTAACGAATACCTGATAGAACCATGGGCCGCAGTAAAAGGAACCCCCATGGCCCGCAGCACATGAGAGGGTTCGAGAGAACCTGAAGTACAGGCTGACCCGGACGAAGCGCAGATATTATACAAATTCATGTGCAAAAGAATGGCCTCACCTTCCACAAACTCAAAACTGATATTAGTGGTATTCGGAAGCCTGTCGGTTTTATGGCCATTGAGCATAGACTTTGGAACCGCTGCAAGCAACCCTTCCTCAAGACGATCACGAAGTGCTCTTACCCTGGTATTCTCTTCCTCCATAGTCTCTCCGGCAAGTTCACACGCCCGGCCTAAACCGACAATGGAGGCCACATTTTCTGTACCACCACGTCTGCCCCCTTCCTGATGTCCGCCAGCAAGAAATGGTACAAAAGGTGTTCCGCGTTTCACATACAGAACACCAACACCTTTTGCAGCATGAAGTTTATGGCCTGATATGGAGAGGAAATCGATATCAAGATCTTTCAAATTAATTGGAATTTTACCCACAGCCTGAACCGCATCGGTATGAAAGAGAATACCTCGTTCTTTAGCCATGGTTGCCATTTTTTCCACTGGAAAAATAACGCCTGTCTCGTTATTGGCCCACATTATGGAAACAATGGCAGTATCACCAGCGAGTGCTTCTTCATACTTTGCCAGATCAAGAGTTCCATCCGACTCTACCTGAAGACGGGTAACACGATGCTTATGTCCGGTAAGCCTGTCCAGATTTTCACAAAGGTGCTTAATAGCTGGATGTTCCACCCGCGTGGTCACAATATGTCTCTTTTCAGGAAATGCCTGCAAAGCAGAAATAATCGCAGTGGAATCACTCTCTGTTCCGCAACTGGTAAAGGTGATTTCTGTTGAATCGGCACCGATTAATTCAGCAATTTGAGCTCTTGCATTTTCAACAGCTCCGCCAACCTGACCACCAAAGTTATGCATACTGGATGGATTGCCGTAACATTCCGTTAAGAACGGCATCATGGCATCAACTACTTCAGGGGCAACCCTGGTTGTTGCATTGTTATCCATATAAATTACTTTATCTGCATCGCATTTCATTACTTTGCCTCCTCAACAATCAGAGTATCAAGTACCAATTCACGCAATTTTTTCTCCACATATTCTTTAAGAGTCGTTTGGGATTTTGCACAACTGGTACAGGCCCCCCTCAGAGAAACCATGACAAAATCTCCATCTACATCGACAAGCTCAATATCACCACCATCCTTTTTAAGGGCTGGTTTGATTTCACGCTCAAGAACTTCTTCAATTTTTTTGATTTTCTGAAGAGTGGTTAATCGTTTCGGTCCATCGACGGTGACGGGCACAACGGGAATCCCACTAATGGTTGTCTGCAGGATATCGCGCAATTTATCTTCACACTTTCCACAACCACCACCGGCCTTTGTAAAATTGGTGATTTCTTCCACTGACCGGAGATCAGATTCGTTAATGGCACGAATCACATCAAGATCAGTAACGCCAAAACATTCACAAACGACCTCACCTTCAGCCATTGGCAGAATAACACCGCGATAATCAGCGATCGCTGCTTCAAGTGCTTCACGGCCCATAACTGAACAGTGCATCTTTTCTTTCGGTAAGCCACCCAGATAATCAGCAATATCGTCGTTGGTGAGCTTTTCGGCTTCATCAACACTCATGCCGGTAACCATAATGGTGAGTGCAGAAGAAGAGGCAATGGCGGACGCACAACCAAAGGTTTTGAACTTGGCATCAACAATTACATCATCTTCAATCTTTAAGGTCAGCTTCAGTGCATCACCACAAGCCAGAGAGCCAACATCGCCAAGGCCACTTGGGTTCTCTATTTCCCCTACATTATGAGGGTGTAAAAAATGTTCCTGAACCTTATCCGTATATTCCCACATGATTTACTCCTGATTTTTCTTTACGATATTAAAGTAATCCCAATGTATAGGGATTAAAAAAGTTTTCCGATGGTTCAGCTACTCTAATACTGCATAGCCAAAAATCAATGGGATATTAATTTTTATATAAGACCAATTTCATCCAACATTCCACGTGCTGCCGCAACAAGTGCAGCCGTACCTGTTTCTGTTCGTGATTCCACATAAAAACGAACCTTTGGCTCAGTACCGGATGGTCTAATCATAAGCCATGAGCCATCTTCAAAAATCATTTTCCGGCCATCAATATCAATCACCTGACTGATACGCTGTTCCGTTCCCCCCACAACAACCGATACTCCAACATCATATTTTTCAAGTTTCAGCAGAGCCGCCTGTAACGCCTCACCCTGTACAGCCACCGGCAAACCATCCCGATCAGGATAATAGGCACCATATTCTTTTTCAATCTCAGCAAGATAGTCCCCCAGATTCTGCCTGCGACTAATCACCATATCAAGTGCCAGAAGCAGTCCAATATAGGCATCTTTCTCCGGAGTATGACCAATAATTGAAATTCCATCAGATTCTTCAAAATAGACAAGAGCCTTACCAATGACCGGCTTAAACTCCTTAAAACCCACTCGAGGTTCAAAGGTTTCCTCTCCAAACACCTCTGCCAGACGATTTGCAAGGTTAGATGTGGCCACGGTTTTTGCAACCATCCCCTTCTTTCCCTTTCCTTCATGGAGAAAATGGTAGGCCATGGCCCCAAACTGATTCATGCTGATTTCCACCTTCCCATCGGTGAACCGTATCCTGTCTCCATCGGGATCGATAATTGCCCCAACCTTTAAAGGTTCATTTCTTTCAGCAAGTGTTTCCATAACTCCGACCATATTGGCAGAAGAAGGCTCGGGGGCAATGCCATTAAACGTGACATCTGAGCTGTCACGCAACTGAATCAGACGATCCGTAAGGGCACCTTCAAAAAGGCTCTGCATATGAATCCGGCTTGCACCATGTACGGAATCAACAACCACCACAACTTCGTTGTCATTTCCGAACCTGGCCATAATGTCATCGTAGTGAACATCATGTATATCTTTATTTTTTCTGACAAGACTTTTCCATGTTTCAAGTGCATCAAAGGCCTGTACATCATTTCGTTCAGCTGGGGACGAGACCGGCTTATCCAACACAACAAGAGAAGAACCTGCCCCTGCGATAATTTCCCTGGCCTTGTCCGTAATTCGTTCCGTAAGCTCTGCAGCGGCAGGACCGCCATCTGCTGCATTATACTTAAAACCAGCATATTCAAGCGGATTGTGTGATGGAGTCAGGTTCACCGAAAAAGCAGCATTTAATTCAAGTACCGCAGCAGAAAGGACACCCGTGGTTGACTCTCCCGCATAATGGACAGCAAATCCAGCGTTAACCAAAACCTCAGTCACTGCCCCTGCAAAGATCTCGCCGCCAAAGCGGTTATCGAAACCAAGCACGCAGCCACGTTTTTTAGCATCATCAAGATTTTGTACTCCTAAAAACTGACAGAGCTCAGGGTGTTTATCAATTGAGAAATAGAGATCAAGGATAGCTGCAGTTACACAGGAAACCGAGCGAACGGACAAATCTTTGCCTATCATACCACGCCAGCCTGAGGTCCCGAACTTAACGGCAGTGACTGGTTGGTTATCATTACAGATAACCTCATCCATAATAAGAGAATACACTTGATCTATAGCTTGCTGCCATTGCGCCCCTTCTTCATTGCGCAACTGAACTAACTCTCTGACGAGCATAAAATAATTACTTTCAGAATGTTCCCTGCCTATATTACATTTCCCATACAGTTCTTTTATTTTTGCAGCCTGAGACATAGTGTTGTCCTCCGATTTTCAAATTCAGATTGATTTCCAGCAGTACAGCCAAGTGTACACAAAAAAAACAGTATCATATTTCTATTATCTCTTCTACTCTTTCATAGGAGAAAATTGCAATTTCCAGACCTATTACTTGACGAATTGACAGTTTTTTTTATATAATACATCAGATTTTTTTGACTTTCATTTGTCATCCTTTTATATAAGGACTGACCTTTTCATTTTGGACATATTCGGTTTGCCGGAAATGTCATTTCAACAATTACTTTCAGTAGGAGAAATAACGATGGCCAAAAGTCACGACGAAGAATTAATTCTATGGTTTGACGATATCGGTATTGATGATGTCCCTTTGGTTGGCGGAAAGAATGCATCTCTTGGTGAAATGTATCAGCATCTCACTGCAAAGGGTGTAGCTGTTCCCCACGGCTTTGCCATCACCGCGTACGCCTATCGCTACCTCCTGGAAGCTGCTGGTGTAGAACAGGATATTCGCGACGTACTTGCTGATCTTGATACTGAAGATATGGCAAACCTTGCCGAACGTGGCGAAAAATGCCGTAACATTATTCGCCACGCTGAATTCCCTGACGATCTTCGCGAGGAGATTATCAAAGCCTATAAAGTAATGGAAGGGCAATATGGTGAGAACTGTGACGTTGCTGTTCGTTCTTCGGCAACGGCTGAAGATCTGCCAGATGCTTCTTTTGCCGGTCAGCAGGAAACCTACCTGAACATTCACGGTTACGATGCAATTATTGATAACTGCCGTAGCTGTTTCGCATCTCTGTTCACCAACCGCGCCATCTCCTATCGTCAGCATCAGGGATATGGTCAGTTTGATGTGTATCTCTCCATCACTATCCAGAAAATGGTTCGATCCGATTCCGCCTCTTCCGGTGTTTTGTTTACCATTGACACCGAATCCGGCTTTAAAGATGCCTGTTTTATCACCGGTGCCTGGGGCCTTGGAGAAAACGTTGTTCAGGGTGCCGTAAATCCCGATGAATACTATGTATACAAGCCAAAACTGAAAGAAGGCAAACGTCCAATCGTTGGCAAGAAAGTTGGATCTAAAGAAATCAAAATGATTTATGACAACGATCCTTCAACCCCTGAGCCAGTGCAGAACATCGACACTACAGAGGAAGAGCGTATAAACTACGTTATCAGCGATGACGAAATCCTGAAACTTGCTGAGTGGGCCTGTATTATCGAAGACCATTACGGAAAAGGAATGGATATTGAGTGGGCCAAAGATGGTGACGGTGTAAACGTCGGAACCGGTGATTTATTCATCGTCCAGGCGCGTCCCGAGACTGTTCACTCCCAGGCAAACAAAGGTTTGATGGAAACCTATAAACTTCTTGAGACTGGAAAAGTACTCGTTGAAGGTCTGGCTGTTGGTGCAAAAATTGGCCAGGGTGTTGCCCATTGTATCGAAAATGTAAAAGATATCGGAACCTTCAAGAAAGGTGAAGTGCTTGTTACAGACATGACTGATCCCGACTGGGAACCAATCATGAAAATTGCGGGTGCTATTATCACCAACCGTGGCGGACGTACCTGTCATGCTGCGATCATCTCCCGTGAGCTTGGTATTCCATGTGTTATTGGAACAGCGGATGCCACTGAGCATATCAAAACCGGTATGGAGATCACTGCATCTTCTGCTGAAGGTGAAACCGGATACGTTTACGACGGCCTGCTCAAGTTTGAAATTGATCGTCAGGATTTAGGCAACCTGCCCGAGACCAAAACCAAGATCATGATGAACCTTGCCATTCCGGAAAAAGCATTCACCGAATGCCAGATTCCTAATGATGGTGTTGGTCTTGCCCGTGAAGAGTTTATTATTAACTCCCATATTGCTCTCCATCCTCTTGCTCTTTACAACTACGAAGAACTGAAAAAATCCGACGATCCTGAGAAAAAGGAAATCGTTGCCAAGATTGATGCAAAAACCGGCGCATATAGTGATAAACGTCAGTTCTTTATCGATAAGGTAGCTGAAGGTGTTGGCCGCATAGCCTGCGCATTCTACCCCAACGATGTTATTGTTCGTCTCTCTGATTTCAAGAGTAATGAATATGCAAACCTTGCCGGTGGAACGCTGTATGAGCCAAAGGAAGAAAATCCAATGATCGGATGGCGTGGAGCTTCCCGCTATTACGATCCGAAATATCGTCCTGCTTTTGAGCTTGAATGTGCTGGTCTGTTAAAGGCTCGTAACGATATGGGCCTTGATAACATCAAACTTATGGTTCCATTCTGCCGTACCCCAGAGGAAGGCAAGAAGGTCATCGAAGTGATGAAGGAGTGCGGTCTGGTACAGGGCGAGAATGGCCTTGAGCTCTACGTTATGTGTGAGATTCCAAGTAACGTAATTTCTGCCGATGCCTTCGCTGATATCTTCGATGGTTTCTCCATCGGATCCAATGATCTGACCCAGCTGACTTTCGGACTTGATCGTGATTCAGGTCTTATTGCTGGTATTGCCGATGAGCGTGATGATGCAGTAAAAGATATGATTCGCATGGTTATCAAAACAGCGAAACGCCGTAAGAAGAAAATCGGCATTTGTGGCCAGGGCCCATCCGATTTCCCCGAATTTGCCACCTTCCTGGTTGAACTTGGAATTGACTCCATGAGTCTTATTCCAGATACAGCAATCAAGACCCGTATGGCTGTTCATGAAAAAGAGAAAGAAATGGGTATTGCGCCCTGATTTCTCTCTATAGCGTAGAGTAAAAAAACTCAGGGGCAAGATGATACCATCATCTTGCCCCTGCCTGTTTTATGATCCCCAATAATAAACTCCTTAATTATTCAGCGAATATCTGATAATAAAAAACACTTAACTATAACTGTTTAGATGTGCCTCATATTTGTTCATTTTGACATTCGAAGCATACTAATGCTATGTGAGAATGTCAAAATGGGCAAAGATGAGGTGCAGCTGAATAGTTATTAAACTCCTATGATTTTCAGCTCCGTAACCTTTCTTTTCCTTTTCCTGCCCATTGTCTTGGCAGGCAGCTTCTTTGCTGGAAAACAGTACCGGAATCATCTCCTTTTTGCTGCAAGCCTCCTCTTTTACGCCTGGGGAGAAGGCGGCTATACACTCCTGCTCCTGCTCTCCATTGCTATAACATTTACTCTTGGCCGCAAAATTGAGCAATGTTCAGGGAGAAACAAAAAGCTCCTTCTTGGACTTGGTATTTTTTGTAACCTTTTACCGCTGTTTATCTTTAAATATCTCCACTTCACCCTCGCCACTCTTGCTCCACTTCTCTTTTCAGCTGGGCATGAATCGTGGCAGATCGCAAATATTCACCTTCCTGCAGGGATCTCTTTCTTCACCTTTCAGGCAATATCCTATCTTATCGACGTGTATCGTCGTGTGGCTCCTGCGGAACAACATTTACTGAATTGCGGACTCTATATCTCCATGTTCCCGCAACTCATTGCCGGCCCCATCGTTCGCTACCATGACATTGCCAATCAGCTCAAAAAACGCACGATAACACGGTCTGGTTTTGCAGCAGGAGCAGAGCGTTTTATATATGGACTTGCCAAAAAAGTTTTGCTTGCAGACCCCCTTGGCGTTAAAGCAGATCAAATATTCAGCCTGCCATTTCACGAGCTGAGTAGTGGGAATGCATGGCTCGGAGCAGTTTGTTTTTCTCTTCAAATTTATTATGATTTTTCCGGGTATTCCGATATGGCAATTGGACTCGGCAAAATGTTTGGCTTCAGGTTTCCGGAAAACTTTAATTATCCGTATATTTCACGCTCAATAAAAGAATTTTGGCGACGCTGGCATATCTCCCTCTCCACATGGCTACGCGATTATCTGTATATACCTCTGGGTGGAAACAGGAAGGGCTCTGGCAGGACAATAGCAAATCTGCTCATTGTATTTCTTCTCTGCGGTCTCTGGCACGGAGCAAACTGGACGTTCCTTGTATGGGGACTGTGGCATGGTGTTTTCCTCGTTCTGGAAAGGATCTTCCCCGGAAAACAGGATCGTCTCTGGCATCAGATCCTCGGATGGATATATACAACTAATGTAGTAATTATTGGCTGGGTTCTTTTTAGGAGTCCTTCTCTTGATTTTGCATGGGAGTATCTTCAGATAATGGTCGGTAGCCAGAAAATGGCAGGAGATCCCGTTTTTTTTCTCCTGGTGGCTGACCCGCTTTTCGTTACAGAGTTACTATTTGGCCTGTTACTAGCATTTCCTGTATATTCACTTTTGTCAAAATGTATGCAATACACACCAAAAAGGACACCGGCCATATTGAGAGTAAGCTCCAGCGGAATTATCCGGGTAAGCCTCTTTACGATCCTGCTCTATTTTGTGTTTATCACACTTGCAGCCCAGGCCTACAACCCCTTTCTCTACTTTCAATTTTGAGCCAATGAACCAGACTCCCACATCCCCGAAACTGGTTGATTCTCTAATTATATCAATCTTTCTTATTGCCCTGGTAGCTCCCCTACTTATTTGGGCCCTGGAGAAGGATGTTTTTTTCTCAGATACTGAAAAACGAAAACTGCAGCATTTCCCTGAAATCAATGTCCAGCAATCCATCACTGAATTCACCCATTCCTTTGATTCCTATTTCCAGGATCATTTCGGACTTCGGGAGTGGCTGATTAGTCGTTACCAGCATGAAGCGAGTAAGCGCTTTGGAGTAAGTGGCGTTCCCAATGTAATAGAGGGAAGCGAAGGCTGGTTATTCCTCTCTTTTGGCGATACGGTAAAGGATCTCAAAGGGAAGTTACAATTCTCAAAAGCAGAAACAGAGTCCTTCTGGAATCTCCTTATTGAAAAAGAAGATAGATTGAAAGATCAGGGTATTGCCTATATTTTCCTGATCGCTCCAAATAAACAATCTATTTATCCAGAATATCTCCCGGATTTCTATCAATCACCTTCAAAAAAAGCAAGCCGCCTGGATCAACTGCTCGCGGTTAAACCGCCACACGGTGGAGAAAGTCTGCTTGATATACGACATCGCATCATTCAGAAAAAATCACGCACCCGGCTCTATGATAAGAGTGACACTCACTGGAATATCCAAGGAGCATATCTTGCCCACATAGCGCTATTGGGACGTGTCCAAGAGTTATTTCCCGACGTCCGGCTTCAAAATAGCATTGAATCCCCCCCCCTCTGGAAAGATGCCCCAGGTGGTGATCTGGCTGTAATGATAGGCAAAGAAGATACAATAATTGAACAAAAGCCTGTTCTCAATACAACTAACTTCAGCGCGTTCTATCCCCCAATGAGCCACGCTGTAACTGAGCTTCTCCAATCACCACAGTTGGGAATATTATATTCAGCAAAGGAAAAACGTCCGTTAAATGTCCTGGTGTTACATGATTCTTTTTTTGAGATTCTTAAACCTACTATTTCCGAAAGCTTCGGAAGAGTCCTCTATGTTACCCGATATAAAAATGACGCCACAATGGATTTCTTCGACGAAAGCAAACTGCAGGATCTCATAACTCTATACAAACCCGACCTTATTATTGAAGAGCTGGTGGAAAGAAATCTAACCCGCTTTTTCCAGAAAAATGGCCATTCAACAGAGTAGCGTTTCAAACACTATTACCATATTTCAGCAATCACTTCTCTCAGCAGCTCCCTTCCCACATCCTCCCGCTCCCCCCTGAGGGTCACAAAGGAGAGTGCCTGAGGAAATCGTTCCTGTTCCCATATTACCAGAACTCCCTCATCTGCGAGTTTTCTGGCATCGGTTTCCAGCATGAAATTCAGTCCTACTCCAGCTTTCAGCATACTGACAATCCCGGATTCATCGCTGACGGTAACCACGCTTCGGGGCTGCAATCCTCGCTCGTAAAAGATATCGTTCATCACCTGGGAATATGGACATCCTACAGGATTACCAATCCATGGAAGTTCAGCGAGATCCTTGTACTTGGCGTTCAGAATTTTTTCTGCCATCTGTATCGGCCCAACAATGCAGAGAGGATAAGTGGCCAGGGCTTGAACCGCGAACAGCTCATGGTCACATTCTCCAAAGACAAACCCGCCATGCAGCTCACCGGTAGCGACAAGTTTTACTATATTTCCTGACATGGATTGCTGAAAGCGAATTCCAAATCGAGATTGTTGCAAGAGAGGACTTGCAACAATACCCTCAATTTTAAGAAAATCCGGATCAGTATTTAAACCAATCACGATTTCCTCTCCATTTTCTTGTTCTCCCAAGACCCCATCGGCAATGGTCAATGAGTGAACCAATTTCCCAAGGGTTTCCATTCCCTTTTCCAGACGTTCATTCCAAGGTGTCCCAAAACAGAGCCGTATACAATGATTATATTGACCAGTCACGGAACAGAGTGTCCCTGGCATAATTGCAATATTTTCATTTTCAGCAAGATGAAAAAGTTCCAGACTGTCGACGGAAGATGACATTTCCACCCAGAGGCTTAAGCCCCCTTTAGGCGAAGAAATTCTGGTGCATTCGGGGAAATATCTGGCAACAGCCTGTCCCATGTCGGCAGCCTGTTTTCGCAGACTGTTTCGTAACTTACGCAGGTGTCGCTCATAATTTCCGCTTTTCAGATAGAGATATAAAGCACGCTGCATCAGCTGAGAACAGGCGACGGAATTATTAAATTTTAACCGTTTCACCTTCTCTCTAAACTTCCCGGCGATGGTCCAGCCCAGCCGTAAATCTGGAAGTAAAGCCTTTGAGAAAGATGAACAGTAGAGAACCATGCCCTGCCGGTCAAAAGACTTCAAAGGCCGCGACCGGCTTTCACCAAAGTAGAGATCCCCATAGACATCATCCTCAATAATCGGGATTCCCCGTTCAGCAAACAGGGTAACCAGCGCCTCCTTTGCACTTGCTGTCATATCAAAGCCTAGCGGATTCTGAAAGGTTGGATTAAAAAGTGCTGCCCTGACATCGTGTTCTTCAAGTGTTTGCTCTATTTTATTCAGGTCAAGACCAAGCACCGGATCGGTTGGAATTTCAATCGCCCTCATATTAAGATCTTCAATCAACTGATGGTAGCAGAGAAAGGTCGGTGACTCCAAAAGGATCATATCTCCTGATTTGGCCACACTCCGTAAACAGAGTTCGATACCATTCATACAGCCGTGAGTGATAATAATCTCGCCACCACAGGGCTGTTGCTCAATATCAGCGGAACGTTTGCCAAGCTCTCGTCGTAATTTTTCATCTCCAATAGATGCCCCGTATACACCACTACTCCCATCTTGATACCCAGCAGCCGCAGTTCGTACAGCTGCTGCAATCTGTTTGCCCGGCAACAGCGATTGGGCAGCTATTGCCTCACCAAAAGGAATAAGATCGGGATTATCGAGTGAGCGTTGAATAAGAGAAGAGAGAACATTGATAGCAACTTTATGCGGTTTTACAGGGCAAACACCCTGTTTGGGAAGAGGCAGAATATTGCCTAGCAACGGCCTTACAAAAAAACCGGACTTTTCCCGAACCTCTATAAGCCCACGATTTTCAAGTTCTTCATAGGCCTGATACACCGTAGAAATGGAACGTCCGGTAATCTCCCGTAGCTTGCGCAGGGATGGAAGTTTCTCACCAGCCCTATACTCTCCATTGCTGATTTGCCTCTCTAGCTGATTGGCAAGTTTTATGTAATGAAATGCCATTTTATACGCTCCACAATCGATCTGTTATGGTTGTTTTTTCTGCATTCTGCATCTGTTCTTATTTACCAGTTCAAGTACTATTAGGTAAAGCAAAAAAACACACCACCCACGCACAGGAGGAAGAACAATGAGACAACAGCAAATGAACTGGACCTGGTTGATAGAGCCTGAAGACAGCTGTAGCCCCGGACCATACCGACTGGGCTCTCCACGTTCCGAAAAAAATAGAAACAGATTGTTATCCATTGCCAAATGCCTTCTCTGGTTTGGAGCTGCGGTTCTTATCAGTCTGATTCTTTCCGGGCTTCATTAAATATGTTTTTTTCTGTACTTGTCCAGACAGGCAGTACACATTCAATGGAAATCAATGCTGTTGGGTTTAAATTGAACCTTAGTAACTATTCAGCGATTGTAATAATCGGTCCCTAACACTGAACGCGGCCCGAAGGAAGTACTCTTGGGCCCTAACTGTTGCATAGTGCCTCAGGTTCGTTCAATTTAGTCATCGAAGTGTACTTTTGTTACACGAGAGGGCTTAAATGGGCGAAGATGGGACGCAGCTGAATAGTTACTTTTTATTATCTTTTTCTTCACGCTTATGGCAGGATAAAGGTATGGCAATCATACTCTTTTCCTAACTGGAGAAAATTTTATGGAGAACGTTACCACTACCACCGCCCCCCCTGACAAAGGAAAACGTTTTCAGGTTCTAATTGGAGCAATCCTTGTTCAACTCATCTTAGGTACTGTCTATGGCTACTCAATCTTCTGGGAGCCACTCTCTTCTAATATATTCCCAGTAGTCCTTACAGAAGCTCAACAGACAACTCAGATACAAGCCGGCACCTTTACGGAAGGTGCAATTGTCGTGGCCGATGTTGCTGCGGTAAACATTGAGATGGCAAAACAACAGGGCATCCTTAAATATGCCTTTTCTATTTGTATCCTGAGCTTTGCAGCGGTCATGGTTATTGCCGGGCGGGTGCAGGATGTTCATGGACCAAGAATTCCAGCTATTATTGGTGGCTTACTGATGGGCACAGGTTTTATCTATGCCGGTCTTATGTCAAATGCCATTGTCTTTTATCTGGCTCATGCACTGTTTGCAGGAGTGGTTACATTACTCATCCTGATGATATTTGACGCCTTCTTTGGACATGCACAAGAAGATTCTGTTATTGTCCGCTATGCCCCCATGGGCATTATGACAACCTGTATTGTAGCGAGCATCATGCTTGGAAACCAGTATGTTGGTAAAATAGCTGAAATGGATCGGCTCCTTCTTTTGTGGGGTACGATCGGTTTTATGGCAGGTGCTGGAATCGGATTTGCCTATGTCTGTCCCATTGCTGCTCTTATGAAATGGTTTCCTGACCATAAAGGACTGGTAAGTGGCATAGCAGTTGCTGGTTTTGGCCTTGGTGCCTATCTCTTCAGCCAGAACTGGGGAGCACTTGGATATATCGGAAAACAGGGTATTTTCCCATTTTTTATTGCACACGGGGCGATCTGCATTGTTGGAGTTACCGCTGGCGCCCTTCTGCTTTGTAATCCTCCTGATACTCACCCTGCAGCAAAAAAGGCTCTCATGCCCGATTCCAAATGGCAGGAAACGCTTAAAGATCCAGCCTTTTACCTCCTCTGGCTGATGTTTTTTAGCGGTGCCATGGCTGGACTAATGGTTATAGGCATTATCAAGGTGTTTGCAGGAGAACAGCTGGTAAGTGCTGCCATGGAAGCGGGAGGAACTCTTAGTAGTTCTGAAATAAGTACGTTAATGCTTAAAGGATCTGCAGCAGTTGGCTTACTTGCTATTTTTAACGCTGTAGGCAGAATAGTCTGGGGTTTTATCTCCGATAAAATTGGCCGTACCGCAACATTTGTCAGTATGTTTCTTCTTCAGGCAGGTATTATGTTCTTCCTTGCCGGAATGAAAACAGAGGCATCATTGAGTTTTGGTGCCGCACTGGTCGGATTTAATTTTGGTGGTAATTTTGCCCTGTTTCCTTCGGCCACGGCAGATTTCTTTGGAGCAAAAAATCTTGGGGCTAACTACGGCTGGGTCTTTACTGCCTACGGAATAGCAGGAGTCGTTGGTATTGCAGCGGGAAATTTTGCAAAGGTTCTTACTGGCAGTTATGCTGCAGCATTCACCCTTGCAGCGGTTCTCTGCCTGCTTTCCGCGGGACTTGCAATAGTTTTACAGATGATGCAAAAAAGAAAACACGGATAAAACACTATTTTTTTTGAACTAAAGTATCTTCGTAGGCAGCATTAGTAAACCTGGGTGTACAGATAGCCAGGAATAGCAAATCCACTCGCCCGATATTGGTAATTCGTTGTCGACACATTGGTGGAATAAGAAAGATATCACCTAGGTTTACATCCCGCGCTGAAAGCTCTCCTACCTCAACGCGTCCCTTGCCACTAAGGATATAATATCGTTCAGCTATTCCTCTTAGTCGATGCCAGCGAGTTGTCACTCCGGGTTTAACTCGTGCCTGGGCAATCGACATATCCGGATCCCCCGGAGTATTTGACAATTCAACAATAAGACACTTTTCCGGAGTATAAAACTCAGTACTTACATCCTGCGGCGTTATTGACGCATCCATTCTCAGTCCTCTGTACCCTGATCCCTGATATACACATCGCGCTGCGGAAAAGGAATGGACACCTTGTTTTCATGAAAAACCCGATACACCTCTTTTAATAAGAGATGGGTCTGACGGCCTTTCTCACGAGGATCACGAATCCAGAGAAGCAACTGAAAGTTCACGGCAGAATCTCCAAAGGTACGCAATCGAACTCGCGGTGCAGGCTGCTTCACCACCTGGTTATTCTCATCAGCCACCTGGAGCAGCAGACCTTCCAGCATGTCAAGATCCGTTCCATAGGCAACGCCAATATCAAGACGTATTCGAAATCGTGGTTGTGGGGCAGATTCATTGATAATCTTAGTATTCGCCATAATACCATTGGGAATGGTAATCATAACATCATCACGGGTCTGGATTTTTGTTGACCGAATACCGACGGCTACGACTTCACCACGCTCTCCAGATTCAAGAATAATGTACTCACCCACTTTATAGGCACGATCCATAAAGACAGAGATGCCACCAAAAAAATTGGCTAAGGTATCTTTAGCAGCCAGTGCAATAGCGATCCCGACAATCCCTGCCGATGCAAAAAGAGGCGCAAGATTCACCTGCCAGATAAGCAAAATCCAGAGAATGGTGAAAAACAGGATAAGAATTCTTGAAACATTCTTAAAGAGAAGAAAAATATCAGGATCAATATGTCCTCCCCCAAATATCCTACTGGCTCCTTCACGATCTGTTTTGCTGAGACTGGTGGAAAAAGCACCCCACCAGGCAATAAGGATCAGCGTCTTCGTGGCATTTGGAATTATATAACCAGCTAGATGTGGAAGGGCCGGATCCACTGAACAGGCGTGGAGAACTCCGAGCAGTATAACGGAAACAAGAAAGGGTCTGTGGAAAAAATCTATAAGAAAGTCATCGAAATGCATCTTGGTTTTTTTTGCCACTTTTCGCAGAGAGCGAATAATAAGCACATCAAAAACCTTTGCAAGCAGCGCATAGATACAGACAACAACCAGTCTCTCAAGCAGGTCATACTCCTGAAGCAACGGAAATCCGCGAAGAAACGTATCCAGTTGATGAAAAAAAGTGAGTTCCATGGTTGCTAAGATTTATTCCTCAGGAGCTAAAGAGACGGCCTCATCGATAAGCATCACCGGGATATCATCTCTAATTTCATAAAGGAGTTTACATTTCTCACACAAAAGTCCATCTTTCGTATCATTCAGTACCACAGCATTTTTACACTTGGGGCAGGCTAATATATCTAACAGTTCCTGACTTATCATTACTCTTTCTCCATTGTGTTTCTTACATTTTTTCAGTCAAGAAGGTCGCCATCTTCCCACTCACCTTCTTTTACCCTGCCATCGGGATAACTCAATTTTCCCTGACCATGACGCATGCCATCCATCCATTGGCCTGTATATTTTCGACCATCAAGCCAGTTCATGGTTCCCTCACCATTCATCAGATTATACTCCCACTCGCCACTATAGGCCTTACCATCTGGAAACTTCATTTCACCTGAACCACTGCGTTCTCCGGCCTTCATCTCACCCGTATATTCGCCACCATCCGGATAGAGCATGGAACCTTTTCCATCGGGTGCTTTGTTTTTGATACTTCCGGTATAGCGTTGGCCATCAGACCATTCATACGTTCCGTTACCATTCACACAATCGCCCTCGACGCATCCGCCAAAACTCTGGGCAGCACCTACTAGCACCACACACACAACCATTACTATTATTCTCATTTGCCAACTCTCCAAATAGAAGTAAACAACTCAACTAGAAACAGAATAAAATCAGTTTAGCACGAATGGCCACACATTTCATCTCGAATCAAAAGCCCTCCTTTCCTCTGTAGACTGTTGAACTTAGACGTGGTACATTCTGGAAACTTTGTAACCAATCAGCAAGTACAATGCAGAAAAAACAATGTGCCGTCTGCGCTGAAGAGTTACAAAACTTTTACCTCTAAAGGACAGTATTATGACAAATACAATTGGTTTTATTGGTGGCGGCCAGATGGGTGAGGCTCTGATTCGTGGCATTATCGATTCCGGTTTATATCAGGCCGATGCAATATCCGTTGCAGAACCGAACCAGGAACGCCGTGACTATATGACTGAGACTTACGCCATTAAAGGCTTTGCAGACAGTGAAAATATCTGGAAAACCTGTTCAACAATAGTTCTGGCTGTAAAACCACAGATCATGGGTATTGTTCTTGCCGCAAGTAAAGCGTTTGCAGGTCCTGAGCATCTGATCATCACAATTGCCGCCGGTCTCCCCATCTCCTTCTACGAGCAAGGCCTTGAGCGTGATGACTGTAAAGTCATCCGTGTTATGCCCAATACTCCGGCCCTGGTTCTTGAAGCTGCATCTGGTCTCAGCGGTAACAAAAACACAAGCCCCGAAGATTTACTCCGTTGTGAGGAAATTCTTAACAAAATTGGAAAATCAGTCAGCCTCGATGAATCATTACTCGATGCCGTAACCGGGCTGTCAGGCTCTGGACCGGCCTACGTATTCACCTTTGCCGATGCCATGATAGACGCCGGTATCAAGGCAGGTCTCCCAAGACCCACCGCTGAAACATTAGCACTCCAGACTATCCTTGGATCTGTAAAACTCCTTATTGAAAGCAAAAAGCATCCCGCAGAACTGAGAGCCATGGTAACTTCCCCCGGTGGAACAACAATTGCGGCACAACACGTCCTTGAACGCAGCGGATTTAAAGGAATTGTTATGGATGCCATCGAAGCTGCAGTAAACCGCTCCAAAGAGCTTGGACAAAGCTGATATGCCGCAACTCTCCGAAGCCTTTCGAACGAGCTCTGTCCTACCACTCAAGCGTGCCGGAATCGTCGCGAAGAGAGACTACGAGCCTGCTGCGGTTCTTGCCAAAACCATAGCACAAAGACTCGAGCAACACGAAATCACGGTTTCCATTGATACTTTAAGTGATGACCTGGACGTACTTATTATCGTCGGAGGAGACGGAACTCTTCTCCATGTAGCAGATCAGGCGGCCCGTCACTCCATCCCGGTACTCGGTATTAATATGGGACATCTTGGATTTTTGACGGAGCGAACACAAGAGGAGGCGTTTGCTGCAGTTGATGAGCTGATATCAAAGGAAGTTACTATTGAGAATCGGATGATGCTGAAGGTATCGCTTAGCAAAAACGGGAAAAAAGGAAATTCCCGGTATGCACTCAATGAAGTCGTTATCAGCAAGGACACCCTTGACCGGGTACTCGAACTCTCAACACGAGCAGATCGCGAATATATCACGACCTATAAAGCAGATGGTCTGATTTTTTCCACCCCCACGGGATCAACAGCATACAATCTCTCAGCAGGTGGTCCGCTGGTTTACCCGGGAGTAGCCTCCATTCTGGTAACCCCCATCTGCCCCTTTATGCTGGGCTCACGCCCGGTTCTTCTGCCGGCACATAGTCGACTACGAACAAACCTTAAGCCAAGACATGGCCATAAAGCTAAGGTTATTGTGGATGGACAACCTGCCTGGGATATGGACGAAACAGATACTCTTGAGGTTGAGGCGGCAAAACAGCCCTTGCGCCTTATCATATCTCCAGATCGTGATTATTTTGCAATCTTACGAAACAAGCTACACTGGGGAGACAGGATAAAAGATTAGTTTATGGGTCAGGGCTTTACTGGCTCTCACCCTTTTTTCTTCTTAATCCCATATTTTTTCATTTTATACTGTAACAAACTCTTCGTAATTCCAAGCTTATCAGCAGCTCTTGCCTGAACATAGGCCGTATCATCAAGTGCCTGATTCAACATTCTATCCTCAATGGCATAAAGAACATCATTCAGCCCTGCACCGGCAGGAATAATCTGATCAAGATCAAGATCTCTACCAAAGGCCTTTTGTTTATCATTTCCTAGGGATTCAGGCTGTACATCGCCACCCTGAATTTCATTTTCATCACAGAGTATGGCTGCTCGTTCGATGGTATTTTCAAGCTCCCTGACGTTCCCCTCCCAGGGAAGGCTCACCAGAAGGCGCATGGCCTCTTTGGTGATGGAAAGATCGGGTTTATCAAGACGCTCTGCAACACTTTGGACAAAATAATTCACAAGCAGGGGAATATCATCCTGGCGCTCTCTTAATGCAGGCAATGCCAGATGGATCACATTCAGACGGTAATAGAGATCTTCACGAAATTTTCCATTGCTTACCTCTTCTTTAATCTCCCGGTTCGTCGCACTGACTATCCGTACATCAACCTGTAATGTTTTTGTGCCCCCAACTCTTTCAAAACTCTTTTCCTGAATTGCACGAAGCAATTTTGCCTGAAGAGCCAGGGGAATTTCTCCTATTTCATCAAGAAAAAGAGTTCCGGTATCTGCCATTTCAAAACGGCCCTTTCGCATGGCAACCGCTCCGGTAAAAGCACCTTTCTCATGTCCAAACAGCTCACTTTCAAGAAGATTTTCAGCAAGTGCTGCGCAGTTAACGGTGATGAATGGTTTATCGGCTCGGGGGCTATTGTAATGAATAGCCTTAGCGACAAGTTCCTTGCCAGTACCGCTTTCTCCTGTAATTAGAACAGATGAGGGGGTGGGTGCCACCTTTTCAATCAGCTCATACATCTGTTGCATATGCCTGCTTTTTCCAACCATTCCAGAATATCCGGTACGTTCCAGCATCTCTTTACGCAGCCTGCTGTTTTCCCGAAGAAGAGAATAGTGATGCACCGCTTTATTGATATTGATCAGCAGTTCATCATTGGAAAATGGTTTTGCAAGATAGTTGTAGGCACCCGCCTGCATGGCAGCAACAGCTTTCTCAACTTCTGCAAAAGCTGTGATCATAATAACCGGAAGATTTGGATTGCTCTCTTTGATTTTATCCAAAAATTGCAGCCCATCCATACCCGGCATTTGCATATCAGTGATTACTAAATCAAGATCAACTTCACCGACCTGTGCCATTCCATCCTTTCCGGAGGGAGCAGTAAAAACCTCAAAGCCTTCGTCACGAAGCAGTTCCGAAAGCACGACAAGGTAATTGGGTTCATCATCTACTACGAGTATTGAATACATAATTATTTATTATTGTTCTTTTGTTAATGGAGTTACCGAACTTGTGTCTGTCCGTAAATATGGCATTTTTTTCTAAATCGAGGTGTTAACTAGTCGTTTTTTCATTTCAACTAATAACAGTGGAGAGACATAGACATTATTTCCACCTGCCAGGCGAGTTCCGGGACGAATATCGCCATGATAATCACTGCCTCCGGTGAGCAGCAGATCATTTTCTTCTGCAAAGATTCTGATTCGTTTCCGCATTTTTTTCTTCTGGGTCGGATAATAGGTTTCAATTCCTGCAAGCCCATAGCTTTTCAGAACCGGCAACAGGGAGGAAAGAGAATTCAGAGTTTTATCCACCTGAATGGGATGAGCAAGCACAGCTATTCCACCGGCTCGAGTAATAAAACCTATCGCCTCTTTTGCACTGTAGGCAAACCGTGGGACATACGCTTTACAATCTTTCTTCAGATATTCATCAAATGCCTGAGGCATGGAGCGTACTACCCCGTGATTGATAAGAAGCTTTGCAATATGGGGTCGTCCCGTCTGTCCGTGCCCTGAAATTTCTTTTAACTCTTCAACTGTTACAGGAATACCAAGATCCTGCAATTTATGGATAATTTTTGTATTTCGCCCATCCCTTGCCTCCTGCAAAACAGCAAGCGCAGCAGCAAGTTCAGTATGGGCAGCATCCATATAATAACCAAGAATATGCAGTGGTTTCTTTTTATGAGTAACGCTTACTTCAAGGCCAGGAACTACCTCAACCCCATACTCTGCACTGGCAGTCAATGCTTCATCCACCCCATCCATTGTATCATGATCGGTAATAGCAATGGCCGAAACCCCGCTATTTGAAGCAAGACGAACCAGTTCCGTTGGACTTTTGGTACCATCGGAAAACCAGGAGTGAGTATGTAAATCAATAGACATAAAATAACAACTAAGGGAAAAGTTTTTTTATAACATCGCAGGATCACGGCATAACAATATAGAGTATATACACTGCTTCGTGTTTGGGCAATAGCGAACTGCTCTCTTTGCTTCCTGAGAAATCGCCCTTGACACACCTCCATTTCATTCGCATTTTTTCATAATGACGCAATACAAGCCCTCTATAAAAACATACACGGAGAACTCTTCCCCATGAATTCTATTATTAACACCTGTCCCTCCTGTGGCACAAAAAATCGAATCCCGGCAGGAAAACAGCACCTCTCTCCTATATGCGGTAAATGTAAAAAAACGCTTCCCAGAACGACCAACGCAGTTGCTGTGGAACTCAATGATTCTGAGTTTCAATCTTTTATCACAAATTCCTCATTACCGATACTGGTTGACTTTTATTCCCCAACCTGCGGTCCTTGTAAGGCTATTGCACCCGTTATCACCAAGCTCTCAAAGGAGTATCTCGGCAAGGTTATTATTGCAAAACTTGATACCTCGAAAAACCCTGGAACGGCCATGCACTATAAGATACGTGGTGTACCAAGTCTTCTCTTTTTTAAAAATGGAACGGTAGTTGATCAGATTGTTGGTGCTCCACCAGAACCTCAACTTCGTCAAAAGCTAGACACGATGACATAGGCGAAAGAGTGGTCCCTATAATAATTTTCCTTCAGTTTTTCGGTCATCATCCGATAGAGTTATGTAACTATTCATAAATTGATCGATAACAATGAAAGGATATTCTATAATGCGTGCGGTTCTTCCTCTTCTTCTTGTACTCTTTCTCTGCAGTTGTTCACGTATTCCCCAGCCGGCCTCTTATGCCTACAGCGAACAGCAAAAAATGCAGGCAGCACACCATTGGGATGTACTGGCAAGCGATGTGGCAAATCAAATCAACAATCAGCTGGTCATCAGTGACTATGTGGACAGATCTGTTTTTGTAAAAACCACCTGCGGCACCGACGCAGTGCCCTGTGAACAGGGGCGAACGACACAATTCAACGAAGGCTTCCGTGATCTTCTTATCACCAGACTTGTTAATTTTGGTGTCCCCACAAGCAGCGATAAGAAAGTGGCTGATATTGAAGTCAATTATAAAGTCCAGGTAATCTATCACGCCGCTGGCCGTCAAACCATGGCCCCTGGCACCCTAACAGCCCTCACTGCTGTCGTATCGGTATTCCGTCATGCCCCCGGCACTCTTCAGGCAATGGCCCTTGCGGCAGGACTTGATATTGCATTTGCAACAAGCCCCATAAATGGTCATTACGAAGTAATCATATCCACATCCATGGTTACCGACGAAAAATACCTATTCAGAACCTCTGATATTTATTATATAAATGATCCAGACTTCTGGCATTACCAGAACGCACCTTCTGGTAAAACTATTCGCATGGTCTCAACTGCTCAATAAAACTCTTTTCTATGAAATCAACATACCAGTTCCTTATCCTTATCGGTATCAGCATGCTGCTTTCCAGCTGTTCATCATTGAACTGCACCCGTCTTGAGAACCTCCTCGGAGCAGATGTCAACCTGATCACCCTAGGCAACAGAATTAGCGATGACCTCACAGATTCTGCCATGCCTCCGTTAATACCAAGACACCCGGAAGATGCCATTCTCACATCCACCTTTGTGGATCTGGACAGGTTAGAAAAAACATCCCAGATGGGACGTTTACTTCAAAGCCATATTGGTGCACGACTGGTTCAGCGCGGCTACACAGTGAAAGAGATAAACCTCCGCAATACCATGAAAATAAGTCAAGGAGATGGAGAAACAATACTTTCAAGAGACCTTTCTCTAATCACCGCCGACCAGCCGGTTCAAGCAATCATGGTTGGAACATATTCCATAAACAATCGAATATTATATATTACCGCAAAACTGGTCAGTCCCATTAGCAGAAATATTATTTCCGCCCAAAGTTACAAATTCTGCATGGATGACAACCTCCTTTCCATGTTTGGCCTACAGCGACAAACCCATGACCCAACCAACGGTATTGCCCCACCATCAGAATCACTTATCAATACAATTTTCTACTGATCCCCGGATATACCTTCTCTCTTTACACCATGCTGATCATCCGCTGCGCCGCCTGCAAAAAGAAACTTTGGAAATATGATAAAATTGGCCAGGGAGAGGTCCTTCGCTGTCATAAGGATCGTATCACAAAGATGTACAACTCAAAATTGAATGGCCATAAAATTCAATGCCCGTGTGGAAAAAATATTGGAATAGATAAGGGAAGTTGTTACTCAATGATCAGCAAATCATTTACCTATAAGGGAACCAAAAGAAATTAATTTCTCCTCCACACTGCTATTTCTCTGGACTTTTGTTCCCTTTCCTGCTTAAAAAAACAGTAACTGTTCAGATGTGCCCCATCTTCGCCCATTTTGACCTTCTCACATAGCATTAGTATGCTTCGAATGTCAAAATGAACGAATATGAGGCACATCTGAACAGTTACAGCCTGGAGTAAAGGGTACTTTCCAGCCTGCGCCGAATAGTTACAAAAAAAACAGTACAAGACAACCGTAATTCTTATTAACTTCTTCAATCCATATAGAGAATGCAACACCCGTTATTCACAACCCTCCTGCTTCTTTCATTTATCTTTCCAGCTGCTACCGCATTTACTGCAGGGGGGATGATTCCATCCAGCGATAAATCACAAAACGCTTATAGACGTGTAGCCCCCACCCTTATCCGGGCAATGCAGAAAAAAGGATCGAATCTGGGTGATCCGGTTTTTATCAGGATTTTCAAAAAAGAAAAAACGCTCGAAGTATGGTTACGGCAGGGGCTTACCTATACCATGTTTAGATCCTATACCATCTGTCATCATTCCGGAGATATCGGGCCAAAAATACGGGAAGGAGATAAACAGAGCCCTGAGGGATTTTACACCGTTGGAGCAAACCAGTTAAACCCTAATTCCAGCTATCACCTTTCTTTCAACCTGGGATTTCCAAACGAATACGACAGGAGCCATAAGCGGACCGGCAGTCTTCTTATGATCCATGGCCGCTGTTCTTCCGTTGGCTGCTTTGCCATGGCAGATTTTCGTATGGATGAAATATATGCAATTGTAGAATCTGCCATTATTGCAGGACAGCGACAGGTTCCAGTACATATTTTTCCATTCAGAATGACTGATAAAAAGATGGCGGCCCACAAGGATTCAAAATGGATCGATTTCTGGAAGAACATCAAGGAAGGCTATGACTACTTCGAGGGGCACCACTCACCTCCAATCGTGGTCGTTCAGGACAAACGGTATCAGTTTATCACCTTTCGCCCGCTTCTTTTCGGCGGCACCCTTCCTCCACCGATTCCACGACTTGCAGTTGTTACAATGAAAAGAAAATTTAGGATTCAGGAAAGGTCGGTTTCTGAGAAAAACGCCAGAAGACGGCAATACCTTGCCAGGTTCAAAAGAACTACTCCTTCTGTCCCAGACCTTCTAGATCAAGGAGACTAATCAATTTCCCATCCACACTGATCAGTCCTTCTTCACTCATTTTCGCAAAGATCCTGGACAATGTCTCAGGAATTGTACCCAGCAGGCTTGCCAGTTGTCCCTTTGAAATATCAAGCTCCACCCGTTCAACATTTCCTTGTTCTTCAGCTAGATACAATAGATATCCAGCCAGCCGTGCAGGAACTTCTTTTAACGAAAGATTCTCAATCTGAGTTGCAAAACGACGCAGACGCATGGAAAGTACGGCCAGCATATTCATAACAAGTGAAGGCATGGTGTGAACAATATCCACAAAATCTTTCCGGGGGAAAAATATCAAACTGGTTTTTTCAAGAGTTGTTGCATTGGCTGGAAACGGCTGATCATGAAAAACAGGAACCTCACCAAACGGCTCTCCCGATCCAAAGATATGAAGTATCTGCTCTTTTCCTGACAGGGATGTTTTAAATATTTTTACCCGTCCGGTGGCCACCATATAAAATCCGGTTCCGGGATCACCTTCAAAAAAGACTGACTCTCCACGACCATACTGCTTTATCACTGCAATCTTCTCTATTTCGTCCAGATGTTCCTGAGGAAGTCCACCAAACAATTCACTAGCTACTAATATCTGACGCATTCCCTGTTCTCCTAAAATTGATGCTCTTGCTGAATAATTACTAAAAACCTTCACTTTAGTCACACTGTAGCATAGTATAGCATCCCACATCATTATCTTTTATTGTCGCTGCCCCTATTCTTTTTATGACTGAGAACCGCTATATAGTTCATATTGACATGGATGCCTTTTTTGCATCGATAGAACAGATGGATAACCCTAAATTTTCTGGTAGACCCCTTATCGTTGGTGGAAATCCTGAAGGGAGAGGAGTGGTTGCAGCATGTTCATACGAGGCAAGAAAATTCGGCGTTCGCTCGGCCCTTTCAGCGGCAAGAGCCATTAAACTCTGCCCCCATGCACTTTTTGTCCGTCCCCGAAAAGATCGTTACAAGGAAGTTTCCAAGCAGATTATGGAAATATTTAAAAGCTGTTCTCCACATATTGAACCCCTCTCTTTAGATGAAGCATTTCTTGATATTTCAGAGGATCACGAAAGTATGCATTCTGCAGCAGCCACTGCGGACCATATTCGTAGTCGGGTTTTTCATGAGGTTGGACTCACCTGTTCCGCAGGAGTTTCCTACAATAAATTTCTGGCAAAGGTAGCATCCGATATAAACAAACCCGATGGATTGACCATCATTACCATTCAGGAGGCACAACCATTTCTGGAGTCACTCGCCATCGGAAAATTCTTTGGTGTAGGCAAGGTAACTGAGAAAAAAATGCATTCTCTTGGTATTCGCCACGGCAAGGATCTGCTTCGCTTTGAAAAAGTCGAGCTTGTTCGTTTCTTTGGAAAGGCCGGAGCGTTCTTCCATGGTATTGCCCGTGGAATAGACAATCGTCCGGTGGAATCGAGAAAAGGACGAAAATCCATTGGTACAGAAACGACCTTCCACTCGGATATCGATGATATGGAAGAGATAGAAGAAATACTGAGAGGCCTTGCACGCAAGGTTGCATGCGCACTTCAAAATAAGGATTGCGGAGGAACCACAATCACCCTGAAGGTTCGCTACCATGATTTCACCACGGTGACCAGATCGTACACCTCCTCTGTTCCAGTGTATAGTTATGATGAAATCATGCAGTATATCCCACAACTTCTTAAAGCAACTGATGCTGGAAGGGTGAAAATTCGTCTTCTGGGTGTTACTCTTTCAAACCTTAACGATAAATCGGAAAAGATACCTGTACAACTTGACCTTCCTTTTTTATAGACGTGCTGGAAAAGTCTGTTTACTTACAGTAGTACGCTTGCTATTATTTACACCATCATCCAAAATTAAATAACCGTTTATTAAGGACTTCACAAAGGTACAAACATACTCCTATGAAAGATCTACTAAGTTCTATTTTTAATATTTTTCGCTGGGTTGGCAAATTTCTCACGACTATACGAGTATTGACACTCAATATCGCGTTTATTGGACTGCTGATCTTCCTCTTTATCTCATTCTCATCCCGCTCAACCACAAATGACCTTACTATTTCAAACAGCGGGGCTTTAATACTCAGTCTTGCAGGAAATATTGTTGAAGAAAAACAGGCAAGTGATCCACTTTCAACAATGATAAATGATAAACTTGGATTTGACAATTTCCCATCTGAAACTCTTTTTCAAGATATTCTTGATGCAATTGCAGAAGCCACAACCGATGACAATGTCACCTTTATCCTGCTTGACTTAAGTAAACTTGGTTCAGTTGGACTGAATCAACTCCAGACCATGGGAACGGCTTTAAATGATTTTAAATCCAGTGGTAAAAAAATCATCGCAGCTGAAGATTTCTACCAGCAAAAGGCCTATTATCTGGCAAGTTTTGCCTCGGAAATTTATCTTAACCCCATGGGTGGCGTAGACCTGCATGGTATTGGAACCTTTCGACTGTTTTTTAAGGATGCCATCGATAAATTAAAAATTAACTACAATATTTTTCGGGTCGGTGCCTTCAAGTCAGCCCTTGAACCCGTTATGCGAAACTCCATGTCAACAGAAGCACGCACCCAGAACCTTACCTGGCTCAACGCTCTCTGGAGCACAATCAGTACCGATATTATCCGGGAACGGGACCTTAAGTCGGATGCTATTCATATTTATACGGAAAACATCGCCTCGGAACTTGCTACCGCCGGTGGTGATTCTGCAAAACTGGCCCTGGAATCAGGACTGGTTGATGGCTTAAAAACACGAGCAGAGCTTCGTTCGTTTCTCACAAAACTCAGTGGAAGAGATACAAAAGGTAACTTCAAACATATTACCCTGGACAACTACCTCAGCACCATTTCCCGTTCTTTTACTTCCCCACCCGATGAAGATGGTTCCATCGGTATTATTATCGCTGAAGGCGCAATTCTAAATGGCGACCAACCAGTCGGAATGATAGGAGGCGATACAATGGCCTCTCTTATACGACAAGCTCGTGAAAACAGTAAAATTAATGGTATTGTCATTCGTGTTGTCTCGGGAGGAGGATCTGTTTTTGCCTCGGAGGTTATTCGTCAGGAAATTCTTGAATATAAAAAAACCGGTAAGCCAATCGTAATTTCAATGGGTGCCATGGCGGCATCCGGCGGCTATTGGATAGCAGCAGATGCCGATGAGATATGGGCATCTCCAGTCACTCTCACGGGCTCCATAGGTATTTTTGCAGCCATACCGACCTTTGAAAACTCACTCTCGAAGCTCGGAATTTATAGCGACGGCGTCGGCACAACAAGCCTTGCAGCGGCACTAGATATTACCCGTCCCCTCTCACCTTTATTAAAAGAAGCTATTGAAATCACTCTCCATCATGGCTATGAGCAGTTTCTTGGCATTGTTTCCAACGGTCGTTCAATCACCTCCGAAGAAATAAAAGGTATTGCAGAGGGCAGAGTCTTCGATGGCGAGAAGGCACTTGAACTTGGCCTTGTTGATAAGCTCGGTACTCTCGATGATGCTATTGATTCTGCCGCCACTCTTGCCGGTCTGGAT
>CAZUPS010000030.1:0-50383 GCA_964621915.1 uncultured Desulfocapsa sp.
ACTCTTGCCGGTCTGGATGAGTACACTGCTTCCTATATCAGTCGTCCTCTATCCGTTAAAGATGAATTTTTTCAACTTTTTTCCGGTTCAATTATGCGTAACATCGCATCAACATTTCCCCCTGCTCTTCTTACTTTGCTGAATCATGTCATAGAACCAGTACGAGAAAGTATATTTTTTGACGACCCGAAGGGAATCTATGCTCACAGCCTGATTCATGATATATCTCTCTAAATGCCCAAAAAGACTGATGAGATGTTACAGCTATTTTATAGCTCCAGTTTGCAGTTTTTATAGAATCGATTAGTATCAACGCTCTAATCAACAAATAATAATCAATGCCAATTTTCTGACTTTTCCCATAAGGAACCACGCTGTTATGAAAAATTTTTCCCTGCTTCTCTCCTGTCTGATTCTTTTTTGTTGCTCAGCTGTGAACGGCTTTGCAACTGAAACCTATATTGTTTCCGGTAACCCCAAAGCTCCTCCGGTCGTATGGGAGCAATACAAAAAACTTACCGGCGTAGGTCCTGACATTGCCCAGGCGATCTTAACAGAGTTGAAACTTGCTTATGATATTCGAGTTGAAGGAAACTGGCAGCAGGTTCAGGATAAATGTAAAAGCGGTGAAGTCGACATGATTGTCTCTGCATATAAAAATGATGAACGTGCGGCCTATATGGAGTACTCCCTGCCCTACCTTCCCCAACCCACAGTTATAGTGGTTGAAAAAGGTAAAGAATTCCCCTTCGGGCGCTGGGAATCCCTTATGGGTAAAAAAGGCGTCTCCAACATCGGAGAAAGCTATGGACAGGAATTTGACGCCTTTATCAAGAGCAAGCTTGATGTTCAATTTATTGCTTTTGAACGTGCTCTCGAACTTCTGAATCGTGGTGAAGTTGACTATCTGATAGTGGATCTCTATACAGCCCTTATCTATGCACGGCTCCTGCAAGGTGAAGACGCCATTACTCTCCTTGAACCTCCGGTAACTACACAGGCATTTCATCTTACAATTGCCAAAAACTCCCCGATGGCAGTACAGATGCCGGCTATTAATAAAAAACTTTACCGACTGGTAAAGGACGGAACCGTAGAAAAACTTTTTTACAAACATTTTGAAGACTGGAAAACACTTATTGCTAAACGATCCAGGTACTTCAATAAGAATGCTCATATTCGCAATGAAGACCAGAGTGAGTATATAACGTCTCAGGATGCATATGAGAAGGATCGAATAGGTAATCTGTTAATGGGAAGTAGAGAGGGATTACCAGCAGCTGCTGAATAATATAGGTAAAAGATTCATAAGCACCTCACCAGAAAACGATCCGCCTATCCCATATAGCTGAAACTATTGTGGGATAGGCGGATCGTTTTCTGGTAAAGCACTGCTAAACTTTTATACTCCGAAGGTACTTTTGTAGGTTTGATTAGATAGAACTCTTACCTTCCAAATAGATACCCGTACGTTTCGTTCCTTTCACCAACCCAGTAAGTCATTTCGTTCTCTCCATGCAATTTGCTGACATCCTCCCACAACTCTGGCCCAGCCTTATCTGGCCTCTTATTCGCCTTATTTTTTTTATTTCCGTCGGTTTACTTGTCGCTAATTTCATTGAATCGTTCAACTGGACCAGCAAGATAGCAACACTGGCAAGACCTCTTATTCGATTTGGAAATCTCTCAGAGACAGCAGGTGCTTCATTTTCCATGGCCCTCTTTTCAGGGGTATCGGCGAACACCATGCTCTCCGAAGCATATGAGAAAAAAACAATCTTAAAAAAAGAACTGATCCTTTCCAATCTCTTTAACAGTCTTCCAACCTATTTTCTGCACCTGCCCACCGTCTTTTTCATCACTGCACCACTGATTAAAGGTGCTGCTATTATTTATGTTGCTCTCACCTTTGGTGCTGCAATTTTCCGTACTGTTACCATTGTAGTTCTCAGTCGTTTTCTTCTTCCAGACACCGAGAGATCAACTCCACAGCAAGAAGAGATTGAGGGAACGAAAAGCACAACTATTGACTGGAAAGGAGCATTTACAAAAAGCTGGAAACGCTTTAAGAAACGCATACGGAAAATCATTCGCTACACAGTGCCCACCTACATTCTTGTATTTCTGATGCACCGGGTCGGTCTGTTCGATGTTCTTGAAAAAGGCATGGCCGACTATCTTTCATTTCTGCCGTGGCTGACACCACAGTCCATGGGGATAATAACCCTCCATATTGCAGCTGAATTCACCGCAGGACTTGCCGTGGCCGGTGCGTTGCTTCAGGAAGGAAGCATGAGTTATCGGGAAGTTGTACTGGCTTTGCTGGTGGGAAATGTGCTTTCATCTCCGGTACGGGCAATTCGCCACCAATTCCCCTACTATGCCGGAATTTTTCAACCAAAAATGGCTGCAGAGTTGATCATATATAATCAACTTTTTCGGGTGGGAAGTTTAGTTCTTATGGGATGGATTTATTTTTTAGCAACTCTGTAAGAACGTATCAGCGAATAATAAGATTATGCAACTCATTCACATCATCATCCTGTATCGGAAATTCCTTTTCCAGAATAGTACCAATCATTGCAATCGCTTCACAGAGCGCCTGACACTGTTTTTCACCACGGATTCCTTCTGTTATTACAGACACGGCTTCCTGCCATGTATCCTGGGCTATGCGCTCACTAATTCCACTGTCAGCTATTATCCAGGCACGATGTTCAAAGAGTGAAATATAAATCAGGATACCGTTTGCATCCTTTGTTTTATACAGTTTCTCTGTAAAGAAAGCGGTAAATGCAGCATTTTGCACCTCTTCTACAACCTCACTGTTAAAAAGGAACCAGCGTTTCAGTAGTGGAAAAGTCTTAATAACAAAGTTGAATATCAGAAACAGAGGTATAAATAAGGCAAGAAAGACCCATAAATTATACGATTCAAGCCAGATTTGTTCTGAAACCAGTGGAGTCAATGCAAGCGCAAGAAGCGAGGCAATAAAAGTGCCCCCTCGTACCGCCGCAAGCGGATAGGAGTGACTTTCATTGACCAACATGGGAACAAGTTCTCCAGAGGTCTTTAGCTCGGCACGATGTACCGCATCACATATCTGTTTTTGTTCGTCAGCACTAAAAAACTGCTGAGCCATGGATTGTATCTTCATCTCTACCATCCTCCAGAGGCACCACCGCCACCAAATCCACCGCCGCCACCGCTAAAACCGCCACCAAATCCGCCCGAGGAGCTACCACCGCCTGTATAAAAGCCGCCACTTCCACCCGATGCAGAAAGCGAACTCACAAACACTCCGCCAAGAGCACCGATTGGAAGTAAGGCAAGCAACCAGAATCCGAGTTGTGGAAAAAACATTAGACCAAGCACGGGAGATGCAATCCCGCCAACAACAGCAGCAGTCTTTGTCTTCTTATGCAGAGCCCGACCAATAAATGAAAAAGCAAAAATCAAGATAAATATCAGGCCAGCAGGATCATTATCACCAGAAGCTTTGGCATTTGCAGCACTTGCTACAAACTCACCCCGTACCGCATTCACCATGGCTCTCACTCCATCACTTATGCCCCGATCAAAGTTCCCCTCTTTAAAACGTGGAACAATAACACCACCAATTATTCGTCCGGCAATAAGATCGGTTAAACTTCCTTCCAGACCATATCCAACCTCAATGCGCAGTTTCCGCTCATCCCGGGCCACAAGCAGCAACGCTCCGTTATCGGATCCTTTCTGCCCAATCCCCCAGGTCTCGGCCACCCGCAGGGAGTATTCTTCCAGGACTTCACCATCAAGAGAGGGAACAGTAAGTACAACTATCTGTGTCGAATCGGTGGATTCAAAATTGGCAAGTAAAGTTTCAAGCCCGGCCTTAGTCTCTGCTGACAGCATTTGAGCGCTATCATTCACCCGTCCATCAAGAGGTGGAATTTCCAGAGCTGCAAGAGGTAGTGCTAGGAACAACACTATTGCCAACGACAGAGGAACTGTAAGAAACAATCCTTTGAGACTCTTCAAAGCTGATTTTATCATTTAAAAAGTAACCTTTGGTGCAACCTTGGCACCTTCTTCTGCTTTAAAATATTCCTTACGTTCAAGATGGAGCAAGAACTTATTAGTTAAACTGGCAGGAAACTGACGGATAGCACCATTGAAACTGGAAACAGCTGCATTATAACGCTGACGCGCCACATTAATCCGGTTTTCAGTCCCTTCCAGTTGATTTTGAAGATCGAGAAAATTCTGATTGGCCTTAAGGTCTGGATACCGTTCAACCACCACCATCAACTTGGAAAGTGCGGAACTCAAGCCGCCCTGTGCCGCCTGGAATTGTTGCATAGCAGCAGGATTAGTTAAATCATTTGCTGAAACCTGCACGGACCCGGCCTTTGCTCTGGCGTCAACTACGGCCTGCAGTGTTTCCTGCTCATGTTTTGCATAGCCTTTTACCGTTTCCACAAGATTAGGAATCAGATCCGCGCGCCGTTGCAAAGTCGACTCCACATCGGCCCATGCCTTAAAAACACTTTCCTCCTGAACTTGTAAACTATTATAGCCACAACCGGATAAAACCACTGAAAGTACGGCAACAAAAGAGAACAGGATAATTCGTTTCATAACAGCTCCATTTTAAGTAAACGTTACACGCAATAGCTGCGGATAGATTTCTATTTTATAATTCCTTCACTCTAGCAGTTCATAACCGCCATTTCCAGAGTAATTCCTTTCCAGGATTCAGAGATTGACAAAAACTCCCTTCTTCACTATTACTTTTTATTAATTCCCCGATGGTTGTCCCCTAGTCCATTCATTCCAGCTCATAAAATGACCAGTACAAAACAACTTCTGATACTTGCAATTTTATTCATTATTCTCTGTATTGCTATTATTACAGCTACCGGAATGGGTTTTTTGCAAATTACCCCCCGGGAAGTTGTTGAAATTCTCTGGAATAAACTTCTTGGCAGGGAATCACTTGATATCAATCCAACCTTTCCCTTTGTGGTAATGGAGGTACGATTGCCACGTATTCTGACATCAGCACTTGTTGGTGGTGGACTTGCCGTGGCAGGGGCCGTATTTCAGGCCATCCTTCTAAACCCCCTTGCCGATCCATATACGCTCGGTATCTCCTCCGGTGCTGCATTTGGTGCATCACTTGCCATTATCTTAACCATCTTTGGTATTGTTATTCCCGTTTGGTTTTCAATCCCTGTTTTTGCATTTATTGGGGCCATGGCCACTCTTATCGGTGTCTTTTCTCTTGCCTCAACCGATAACAAACTCTCCTCGAATACTCTGATACTCTCCGGAGTTATCATTGCAGCGATTCTTTCAGCCGGCATTGGATTTATAAAATATCTGGCAGATGAACAGGTAAGCATTATTATTTTCTGGCTAATGGGCAGTTTTGTTGGCAGAACATGGAGTGATGTACTCACCACCGTGGTTATTGTTATTCCAGGTCTTATCTTTACCCTTTATTTTGCGCGCGACCTGAATATCATGGCACTTGGTGAACGTACGGCAAATACGCTTGGGGTAGACAGCGGTCGGGTAAAAAAAATGCTGCTGGTATGCGCCTCACTGATCACTGCAATCTGTGTTTCAGTATCCGGCATTATAGGTTTTGTTGGCTTAATTATTCCCCATCTCCTGCGCATGATTTTAGGCCCCGACAACCGAATGCTCCTTCCTGCCTGTTTTTTAGGTGGTGCCACCCTTCTTCTTGGTGCCGACACCATCACCCGCGCCTGGCTTCCATCTGAAATCCCCATCGGTGTCCTGACCTCACTTATTGGAGGCCCTTTCTTCTGCTATATCTTTCGTAAAAAACAGTTGGCAAAGGCATCATGAAACATGAATAGTCTCCTTTTTGATATACAGGATCTCTCCTTTGCCTACCGCAACAACACGGTACTGCAAGGTATTGACCTTCAACTCGAGAAGGGAAAATTCTATGGGTTGATAGGTGCTAACGGTAGCGGAAAATCTACCCTTCTGGAACTACTGATGGCAACCCTTTCACCCGGGGCCGGATCCATCAAATACAAAGAGAGAGACCTGAAGGATTATTCACGTCAGGAACTTGCCACCAGGTTAGCGCTTGTGCCCCAGCATTTTTCCATGGACTTTGAATACAGTGTCTATGACGTTGTTCTGATGGGACGCCATCCTCATATCCCCAGATTTTCGTCACCATCACAGCACGACATCGATGCCGTAGAGCGGGCCATGGAAACCATGGATATCACTCACCTGCAGGAGCGTATGGTAATCGCTTTGTCCGGTGGCGAATTACAACGGGTCGTAATGGCCAGGGCACTTGCTCAGGAAACCGAAGTATTAATCCTAGATGAAGCAACCTCTAACCTTGATATCCAGCATACCATTGGTATTATGCGTGTAATTAGAAAGCGGGTAGAAGAAAATAAACTTACGGTCATTGCTGCCATCCATGACCTGAATCTGGCAGCCGCGTTTTGTGATGACTGCCTAGTGTTAAAAGATGGCTCCCTGTTTGCCAATGCAGCGGTGAAACAAATATTTACCCCAGAGCTGTTACAGACTGTTTTTTCAGTAGATGCCAGTGTTGATCAGACACCTGAAAACAACCACCCCTTGATTCAATTTCGTTATCAATAACATGACACCTATTATTCGTCTTCTGCTCTTTGTTCTACTTATCCACTCAGCAACACCCTGCTCCCTTGTCTATGGCAGTGAAACAAAGAACGTTTTTAAACGCATCATTTCTCTCTATCCTGCCCATACGGAAAACCTTGTAACTCTTGGCTTAACTGAAGAGTTGATTGGCATAGCGACAAGCGACACCTACCCGCCTACAGTGCTCAGCAAACAGCGTTTTAGCCATCGTGACAATGCTGAAAAATTTATCGCAGCTGCCCCGGATCTTGTTCTGATCAGACCCATGATAGAACATGCCGTGCCCCACCTCCTCAAGCAACTGGCAGATGCAGGAATCACAGTTGTCTCTCTTCAGCCTCGCAGTATTGAAGAAATGTTTGCTTACTGGCTGGAACTTGGCAGACTTACCGGGAAAGAACGGGCAGCAAAAGAGATGATTGCAGGCTTTACACTGGAGCTGCAAGAACTGCAACGAGCCACGGAGACAATTTCCATCCAAAATCGTCCACGAGTCTATTTTGAATCCATCCATTCAAAAATGAAGACTTTTTCTCCCACATCTATTGCAATTTTTGTTTTAGAACAAGCCGGTGGAAGAAACATTGCCACAGATGCCAAGGCACGAAAAAACACCAATATTGCAGCATACGGAAAAGAACGTATTTTATCTCATGCTAACACTATAGATGTCTTTCTGGCTCAACGGGGACGAATGAACAGAATTGATAGAGAAGGAATATCAAAAGAACCTGGATTTCAGGCAATCAAAGCAATTCGTGATGGAAAAATATTTCTGGTTGATGAACAGCTCGTTTCGCGGCCCACACTGCGAATCCTTGAAGGCATCAAACAGGTCGGGGAAATTCTATACCAATAAGTTGTCCAGCAAAGCTCAATCTGCCCATTTTTCTTTTACCTGCTGCAGTAAATCAAGAGACTCAAAAAAAACATCCACCACACCAGGATCAAGCAGTGTTCCCGAAGCGTCCCGCATAATCTGCAGACATTTTGCTTCAGGATACGCCTCTTTATAGGGCCGCTTACTGCCAACGGCATCATAAATATCAACTGCAGATACTATACGGCCGGCTATGGGAATATCATCGGTTGAAAGCCCTTCCGGGTATCCTTGACCATTCCAGTGTTCATGGTGTGAATAGGCTATAACTCTTGCCATCTGCATCAGTTCGGAATCAGAGAAGATTCCTTCAAGTGCTTCTCCACTCTCACCGCCAAAACCTTGCACATCATCATTGGTAAGCGGTTTCAACAAATCCCGCCCAAGCAGACAGTGCTCCCGCATTCGAACCCATTCATCATCTGACAGGCTACCAGGTTTTAATAAAATGGTATCTGAAATACCTATTTTGCCAATATCGTGAAGAGCACTGCCAAGTGCCATAAGATCAGAATCATGATCATTGAAACCAAGATTCGTGGCCAAAATTTTTGTATAACAACTCACCCGCACAACATGGCGGCCAGTCTCTTTGTCACGATACTCGGACGCCTTGCCAAGACGTAGAATAACCTGCATGCGGGTATCACGCAGAAGCTGATTAGTATATTCCAGTTCCTGGGTTCGAAGAGCTACCTTCTGCTCGAGCAGTTCTCTGTAATTTTTATTTTCTTCTATAAGTCTCGCCTTCTCAAGAGCCTGTTCCACGGCAAAACGAAGACTGTTAAAATCACTGATTGGCTTGAGAAGATAACTCCATGCTCCGGATTTCATAGCTTCCACGGCATCACCAATAAAGCCTGTACCGGAAATAACGATAATAGGAAGATTGGGGTACTTTTCATGGACTTCCTTTAGGACAGTCAACCCATCAACCTCCGGCATCCTCAGATCAACCAGCACCAGATCCGGCTGGCTTGTATGGATCATCTCAAGTCCAATACGACCATTTTCGGCCTCAAGCACCTTATATCCGAAGTCTTCCAAGTAAAAGCGAAACGACTCACGAATCAGGCTCTCATCGTCAATGGTTAATATTGTTGCTTCTTGCGGTTCCATATTCAACTTTCTGGCAAAAGGTTAGCAATCAGCACTATCTGGTTTAGGTTTTCCATTCATCATTGTGGATATTTTGGAAAAAAATGTCAAGCAATACACAAAATCCACTCCATTAATCAGATGTATATTTGACAAATCTTTTTAATCACCACTATACTAACCCAATATACCTCAATGATTTATTCTCATTACAGGATACCAATTATGCAAACATCCATTAGATCCCTTCCTTCACGGTCAATTCTGTTATTTTTTTTGTATCTGTTTTGCACCATACTGTTTCTTCCATCATTTTCATCTGCAGAAAGCAGAATTCCAACGGAACTGCAGCAATGGATTCCCTGGGTTCTCTATGACCAGGAAGAAAAGTTATGTACTATCGATAGTGGAGATAGCAGTAAACGTTACTGCACCTGGCCCTCGAAACTTGAGCTCGGTGTCCATAAGAACGGAGCAAGCTTCAGCCAGGAATGGCTTGTAGAAACCAGAAGTCTTATTCTACTGCCTGGAAACAGCCCGTTCTGGCCTCTTGAAGTACAAGTGAACGGAAAGGACGTTCTTATAAGTAAAAACCAGGACCGTCCAGCCGTCTGGATGGATCCTGGAACTCATACTCTTACAGGAAAATTCTCATGGGCCACACTTCCCGAGAGCATTCTTATTCCACCAAAAACCGGAATTGTTCATCTTACTCTTCTCGATAAAAAGGTGACTAACCTGCAACTCGACAAACAGGGCAGGCTATGGTTCAGACAGAAAAAAGAAGAGCGAAAGAACAGTGAAGAAAGTCTCAGTGTTCAGGTCTCCAGAAAAATAAAAGATGGTGTTCCTCTTCTTCAACAGCTGCATATTCAGCTTATTGTCTCAGGCAGCCCGCGTCAGGTAACGCTTGGTCTGAAAACCGGTAATCCACTGATACCACTCTTACTGCGCTCACCCCTTCCTGCACGTCTTGATAGGCAGGGCCGACTACAGATACAGGTTCGTCCGGGCCAATGGCAAATCCAGATGACCCTCAGAAACAGCGAGCCACTCTCTCCTCAAGTACTGACCATGGGAGAAATTGACGGCATCTGGCCCAGTGAAGAAATATGGGTTTATGAAGCTGATCCCCAATTACGCCAGATTGAAATCGGTTCAGTCCTACCAGTGGATCCATCCCGTACAACTCTTCCCGAAAAGTGGAAAAGTTTTCCAGCCTATCTTATCAAAAGTGATGGCAAAATGACCCTCACCCAAAAAAATCGCGGCAATCCCAATCCTGTCCCAAACCGGCTGAAAATCCATCGAAAGATATGGCTTGATGAACAGGGCAGCGGCCTCACCACATACGATACCATCAGCGGAACCATGACACGCGGTTGGCGACTCAATGTTGATTCATCCCAGATTCTGGGTAAGGTTGATGTTGAAGGAAATTCAAGACTTATTACACGGCTTACTAGTTCAGACAAGACAGGGGTGGAGGTTAGACAAGGGAGTCTTTCTCTCCATGCTGAATCACGCATCCAGAAAGCTGTAGCACAGGGAAATTTGAAAATTCCTGCCCTTGGCTGGGATCATAATTTCCAGAAACTCTCCATGGAATTAAACCTGCCGCCTGGCTGGAAACTGCTCACCACCTCGGGAGTTGACCATGTTTCAACATGGCTTAACCGCTGGACCCTCCTTGATATATTTCTTGTGCTCATTATAGGGCTTGCCACCTCAAAAATCCTTGGTTTGGGCTGGGGCAGCGTGGCAATCCTTCTGCTCACACTCTGTTTTCATCAGCATGGATCACCGCGTTACCTGTGGTTACCACTTCTTGGCCTGCTCGCTATACAGCAAGTTATCACCGCCCAAACTGGTAAAAGAATCTGCCGAATCGCAAGTCTCACCCTCCTTGTCTGTATAATCATTGGTTCGGTTCCCTATATGATCAACGAAATACGCGTGGGGATATACCCCCAGCTTGAACATGGCAACTCTCAGAGGATTACCAACGAATATCAGATGGACGCAGAACAAAGGCTGAATAGCTCAGTATCAATGGAAGATGAGATTGTCCTGGCAGAATTTGCCACCATACCAAGCCCACGAAGTAAATCTATTCGTAAACAGGCCCATTACAGTATGGGAGCAAGCCAGTCCCCGCCAAAAAGACCAAAAAGTATACAGATTGATCCACAGGATATGATTCAGACAGGCCCGGGACTCCCTGACTGGCAATGGAATATGGTTCGTCTGAACTGGAATGGCCCGGTCAGCCCGGAACAGACTATCTCACTTCTCTTTCTCACTCCCTTCAACAATACAATCCTTGCCTTTGTAAGAGTTTTTCTACTTACACTGCTTCTTGGCGGATTTCTCAAAAAATCTCTGAATTCAGAGAGTAAAAAAGAAGTTTCCAGGAAAGGCAAATCCCTTGCGCTGTGTTTCCTGTTTCTTCTTCCAGCTGCCTTTTCTCCAAACTCTGCAGCTGCAGAAGTACCAGCACCTGAAATTCTTGAGGAGTTGCAATCCAGACTCCTGATGCCACCCAAATGTGGCAATCAATGCGCAACAATCAATAGTTGCCTTATAACTGCCGACAACGATCTGCTGACGGTTGAGCTCCGAATAGATTCTCTTATCAAGGGAGCAATAGCCCTTCCGGGAAAAGACAGATTCTTTGACCAGATCACAATTAATAAAGAAACAGCTCCAACCCTACGTCTGAATGCACTGGGGAACGCTCTTATTCGCCTTGATCCCGGTAGCCATATCGTAGTGCTCAAAAAAACATTGCTCAACCAGAATAAACTCTCTTTTTCCTTTCCTGTGCTACCGGAACAGGGACAGACGACCCTAAACGGCTGGTCCATCAATGGCCTACATGAAAATGGCCGCCTCGACAAGCAGCTCAGTCTTAGCAGAATAGCTCCTGCTGCCAGAAAAGAGGTGGCTGGAGAGGATGCCAGCCCGATCCGAATAGCACCGTTTGTCCGGGTCGAGCGCACCCTTCATCTGGGATTAAAATGGACGGTCTCCACTAAAATTATCCGCCTCAGTTCAGATAATGTCATTGCACTCGATATGCCGCTTCTGCCTGGGGAACATGTAACCACGGCTTCTCTTCAGATCAGAAAGCAGCATGTACGAATCAATATGGGAGCAAAACAGAATACCTTTATCTACCATTCAGCAATGGACCCGGTTGACTTGCTTACCCTTAATGCACTGCAAACTTCCTCCTGGACAGAAATTTGGTTTCTGGATGTAAGCCCAATCTGGCACGTGGAAACAAGCGGTTTACCGGAAATCAACCAAACCAATCCAGCTGGAAAACGCTATCCTGAATACCATCCCTACCCTGGAGAATCCCTGCAGCTCACCGTTAGCCGCCCCCAGGGAGTAGCCGGGCCCACCATGACAATTAACCGGAGTAAACGGGTTATAAAACCTGGCCTTCGAACAACGGAAAGCAGCCTGTTTCTCTCTTTGAATGCCAGTCGTGCACTTCAGCACAGTATCACCCTTCCGCCGGATATTGATCTGCAAAAAACCTTGATCAATGGCAAGGAGTTCCCGCTTCAACTAAACAGAGCTCAACTCCTGATTCCAATAAAACCAGGACAACAAAATCTGGAAATCGGATGGCGAAGTAAACACGGGGTTGCCACAAAACTGGTTACGGAAACCGTAGATATTGGCCTCAAGAGTGTCAATTCATCAATTGAAATGAAAGTTCCCTCTTCACGCTGGATCCTTCTAACAGGAGGCCCGAGGATAGGTCCGGCTGTACTCTTCTGGGGAGAGATGCTTGTTATTATCCTTATCGCCCTACTCCTTGGACGAGTAAAGCTCACTCCCTTAAATAGTTTTCAGTGGCTGCTGCTGAGTTTAGGATTAAGCCAGGTTCCAACACCCATTGCCGCTATAGTTGTTGCGTGGCTGCTTCTCCTTGGCCTACGAAAAAAGAGAGGCCATGAAGTGAACCGGGTATCAACGTTTAATGTTATGCAGGTTTTTCTGGCAATACTTACTCTTGCCGCTCTGGCGGCCCTGTTTTTTGCCATTCAGCAAGGATTACTTGGTCATCCAGATATGCAGATTGGTGGAAATGGTTCCAGTGGTCATTCACTAAGATGGTATCAGGATCGTATAGATTCGGAGCTCCCAACGGCATGGGTTTTAACAGTACCGCTTCTTGCCTACCGTATCAGTATGCTACTCTGGGCATTGTGGCTTGCTATTGCACTTCTTCGCTGGTTGCGCTGGGGCTGGGACTGTTTCAGTGAATCCAGCGTCTGGAAAAAAGCTCCCCCAAAACCAAAGAAGAAAAAGATTGTACGAAAACGCAAGATTGCAGCTCCTGCAAAAACAATGGTGCCGAGGGCAAAAATTCCAGCACAGGCTGCTCCTCCTGAAAAGCCAAGAGGAAAAGGTTAACGTATTTATAGCAACCAGATTTTTTTCAACGCTTTACAAAAAAGCAAAGAATGACTACATTTGTCTCATATGCACATTACTTTTCAAGTTCTCCGTAGAGATAGAGGTTAGGCATGGCAGATTGGATAGTTGTTTATTTAGTTGTTTTTATGTTTGTTTTTATTTTTCAATTTATGGTCAATTTTTTTGATCCAAAAGAAAAGAAGAAAGAAGATGCGCCAACAAAAGAAAAACAGAACTCACTTAAGTGATAAAAAGATTGGTAGAACCACCACACAATACATAATCAGATGAGGCCTTATGCAAAAAGAAATCCTGATTGCCATAGATGGCTCGACCTACTCTAACCATTCACTTGCTTATATCAGTACCCTCTTTGCGGCTGATCCTGATGTTCACTTTCATCTTTGTACCTGGATCACCGCTGGTGGCTCTATCATGCCCTCGGCTGCTAATTCAAAAGACTCACTAATCCCCACTGGGAGCAATCAGGAGAAAAAAACTGCCAAAGCAAAACGCTATCTTCACAAGGCAACCGAAAAACTTGTGCGGCAAAAAATCGATCCTGAGCGCATCCATTCCTCTGTTCATATATCCGGTTATGATTATGCTGCTGCAATACAGCAAAAAGCAGGAAAAGATCTTGTGGATTCTGTTTTAATCGGAAGGCGGGGCCTTAATGGAATCAGTGAAATGCTGATGGGCTCTGTTTCAACTGCCCTTTTTAGAAAATGTCACAACACACCTCTATGGATTATAGACGGAGAGGTTCAATCAAAACGCTTTCTGGTTCCCGTGGACGGTTCCGTCAACTCATTAATGGCCGTTGATTATCTCTGCCATATCTTTGAGCAAAGAAGCGATATCCAGGTCTGCCTCTTTCACTGTACTGCCATCTTTGGCAAAAAATTACAGTGTGATCCAAAACGTTTTTACGATAAATGGGAAAAAGAATGGTGTGACAGTAATCTTTCCGGAAATGATTGCTTATTTAATGGTCCGAAACGACTTCTTCTCGACGCAGGAATTCCTGATCAACACATTGAAATACTGCCAGAATCAACAGACATTGAGGAAGCCCATAGTATAGTTAGTGAAGCGAAAAAACAAGATTGCGGAACGATTGTTATGGGACGAAGAGGAAAAGGTATTACCAAGGGATTATTTGGAGGTGTTTCAGACAGAGCAATTAAACATGTCCAGGATCTGGCTCTCTGGATTATTGGCTGATCAGATACTATAAACAATTTCTGACTACCCACAAAGCTCAGCCTCCTTCAAGAGCCACTGTGGAATGGGGCGGGTCCTAGAGCCAATGTAAGAAAACCTTAATAGTAACTGGCGCAGTTACTCGGGCAAAGCCCGAGGTTTCATTAAAGGCATTTAATAGACCTTCACAACAAATTCCAGTTGGTCTTCCCGGATACGGTTCACCGCAAGTGCTCGTAAGGCCTTTCCGTCTGGCTGAATCGTGATATTCCCCAATAGTCCTTCAAAATCGACGGTCGCGTGAAGTTTACTGTTGATACACTCTTTGTCCGAAGACTCCTTACAACGATTCACGGCATTCATTAAGATGGCCATCCCTTCAACTCCGATGGCTACAAAAGTACTGTTCTTTTTCTCAAAAAGAGAATGAAAACCTTTGACAACTTTCCTGCCATACACGGTCATTTCCATATTATTACTGTATAAATCCGTGGCAAAAAAACCTTCAAGATATTGCGTGTCGTCTCTTTTTTCAGCAAACACTCTGGTTAACAAGCCGTCTCCTCCCATTACCTCGGGAGACCAGCCAATGGCCTGCAACTCCTTTGATATTTCAATGACATTCTCGACGGCCATTGGCAAATACAGCAACTGAACATCCCGATCACGAAGATGTGACAATATTTCCCCATAATCCGTCGTTGCCTGGGAAACTGAGACCACATCGTCAATTTCTCCTTCGATGGAACGAAATTTCCGTATAAATTCTTCGGAGAGGGATTTAGAATGGTAACTATCTGGATTTGTAAACACAGCAACCCGTTCAAGAAGCAGTTCGTCACGGACAAAAAGTGCTGCAACTTTTGCCTGAAAAGTATTATCGAAAGTGATCTGACTGACATATTTCGTTTCTTTGCTGATATCGGGATGAGAAGCAAGAAGGATCACCACCGGGGTCTGATAGTGATCTGCCAACTCATTAATCGCCAGCGCTGCACCACTGCTTGAAGCAACGATCAGCGCCGTCACTTTATCTTTCTCAACCAGTTTTTTGAAGGCCTTAACGGCCAATGCCGGATCATTTTTATCATCCTCCACCAGTAATTCAATGGTGTCGCCATTGCTTAGATAGGGTTCCATATGCAGTACTGTTTGGACCCCTTTCAGACTGTCTCCACCCAAAACCTTGTCCGGTCCACTCACTGGTCCAATAAAGCCAATTCGTATACTTTTTCCACTTGGTTGTATTTTTTCCTGCTCCTCACCACAGCCTGACAGACTCGCGGTAAGCAAAAAGATACTAATTAATATGCATATCTTATTCATAGATTCTCTAGGGGATATATATAACCTGTACTCTTATGGTCACCGTATCTGAGAAATTAGACTCAATTTTTTTTCTCAACTGATTGAGATCTTTTCTCGTCAATGGTTCCCGTACCAGCACTCGAACAAAGAGGAGTTTTTCATCCCGCTGGTGTACCATTTTTGCCTGCTGAACAATTAGATATTTATCATTCACCAAAAAACGTTCCTGCTTCCAGTTTTTTTCAAGCACCGTCGTGTCAACAAGTTCATTATAGGAAAGATAGAGGGGAATGCTTATTCCAATTAAGAGAATCCCAATAAAAACAACCCCCCATTTATCGCGAACCACCGGGGAATAACCAAGTAGTCGAAAAGTAAAAGTGGCTGCCAGAGTAATACCAACCAGATTCGTTGAAAACAGCAGGAATGCCTGGGTAAAGAAAGAAAAGTCTCCCATACCAAGCCCGATCCCGGCAACAGCCAGAGGAGGCACCAGAGCCACCGCAATGGAGACCCCGGCAAGACTCTGTAGAATTTTTTTGTTAGATTTTGTATACGCCCCTGCTACCCCTGCAACAATGGCTACGCCCAGATCAAGAAGACTGGGATGAAGGCGAGCCTGCATCTCCATTGTTATGGGCTTATGTGGAAAGAGGAACGATATAAGACTGGCAGCAGTGAGAGCGATAAGAATACCAACCATAATGGTCAGCATTGAAGACTTGGAAAGTTTTGTATCATGGCGCAGCAGCCCCATGGCAAGGGCCACAATGGGTGCCATCAATGGAGCAAGGAGCATGGCTCCGATGACTACAGCGCTACTTGATTGATACAGTCCAATGGCGGCAAGCATAGTACTCAGCACCATTAGTATCAGATAGGTGGGCTGAATTTTGGAATCATCTCTTAGGGAAACAAACAGATCCCGAAAACGCTCTTCTGAAGCGTAGGAAAAAAACGGGATCCTTTTTTTGGTCGCCTTGGTAAGTTCTTTACCAGCAGGAAGATTCTTAATCTCTATTCGTTCAGTATTCTTTGCACCTTCTCCGGCTGACTCCCGCAGCCCTTCTCCCACATTGATACGTACTGCTCGTGGCAAGGTTTCACAATGAAGCGGTGTCTGCGTTAGATTCTCTCCATCAATGGCTACATCAAAGGGTTCTTCAGTTTCAATTGTTATCGTAGGACTCTTGATATACCCGATGGTGCTTGGAATACGTTTACGTTGTCCCCGGCAAAGAAACGTTTGATACAAAAAATTGAAATAATCGACAATGGAAGTGGGCGCAGTAATCACCATGGAAATCATGCCATCGGCGAGTGCACTGTCGTGGGAAATAAGCCGGGAAGCCAACGTTCGTTTATGACGCTGTACGATCATGCAGCCACTGGCTGCTGTTTTGATTGCTTTACCATCTTCCGTAAGGTACTGAAAAGGTAAGAGCCTTAAGCCCCACAAACTTCGTAACGCCTTGAATGTTGCAAGCAATGGATTGATATTACTGGGTGAATCGATCAGTGGCAGCCTGCCTATTGTTGCTTTAAAAGCCAGGATGTGTTTATTGCAAAGAACAACATCCATCACCTGAACATCCTGTCGCAGAGCTACATCAAGGGCATCCTCAAACTTTTTAGGCAATTCATAGCAATTTATCAGGTTTCTTTGCTCCTGCCCGGGAATGATACCAATGCTAAAATCATGCCCCAGACTCAGAGCGATGACTGACTTGATTTTATCCAGTGGAGCTGCCACAACGACGTGACTGGCGTATTCCAGATACTGTTCCGGGCTGTCCAGGAACTCCTGCAGCAGCGCAGGCCTAACCCTGCAGGCAAAGGGGTTATCAACAACCTGCTTGACGAGGTCCTCTCTTTCGGCAACATAGAGGAAAATGGCTGTTGTTACATAAGATTCCATAAGAATTATTGATGAATTTAATACAATAGATTTCGTGTTGAAAATAAGATTATTTACCTCACCTTAATCCCCGGTACCTGCCTCTATTTTTTTCTCGACATTCCTGTTTGTCCAGGCCATTTTACAAGCTTCACGTCCATCTTCAGGCCTGTCACCAACAAACAAGCGCCGTACCGGAACATGAAACGGACTGGTTATAAAGGAAGCCAGAGAAGTTGTAAGGCGAAGCTTATTAATACCTATCTTAAAATCTTCAAAACTACCACCAACTTTTACCGGAGTAGCCAAACTAAAGAACTCCGGTCTCTTCGCCTTAGGGGCAGCTCTCACCTTGAATTCTCTTGTTTTAAAATCAATATTCGCCTCCCCTTCGATACTCATATTGGTTGTATCGAGAAAAAGTGCCCGTTCCTGCATTAAACCATCTTCCATGCCAAAACTTGCTACCAGACAGTTTATAGTGGACGCCGGTTCTTCATCGACCTCCGAGGCAAGAGCTGACAACAGGTTCACCGCCCAAAGATCAACAAGGCTTGCATCAAATTTTACAGGAGCAAATCCCATATCAAAATGTCCATAAGCGTGGGTCATCAAATCACTGATTTTTGGTGTAGTTGAGTCCAACTCAATGTTGAGGTAAAGCACACCACCCATGGTTGCCTCTGCCTTGATACGCCGTGAAATAAGACCAAGATCTATGCGATCAATCAGGGTAACTAAATGAATTTCAGCCTCGGTTTCGGATGGATAAAATGAGAATTCCAGCTCTGCTGTCCCATTAGCAAGATCAAGCTGTAAGGGATTAATGGAAAAACGTCCATCCTGCAGGATTGATTGCAAAGATCCACTGCCCAGTAAATCATTACCTGAAAGAACCTTTTCCATCTCGATACTCAGTGTGGCGTTGAGTCGTGCCAAGGCTTTGGGGGATAACAGCGAAGGGATGTCCCCTGCCCGAGTTTCGTTTTTCAGAGTTTTCTTGTCCTTAGTCGTCTCCTTTATCTTTTTGGAAGAGTCATTTCCTTCAGGGCTCCACTCACCGAGAGCAAAATCATCAAGTTGCAGAACTTTGCTGACAAGCCCTACACTGACTTCAGGGCGCTCACCACTATCATTGTAATGCATGCTTCCGGTTAAATCACTGCCCCCAACCATCATACCAAGATCGGACAAATTATAACCTGTCTCAGTGGCAGCAAAATGTGCCTTCAAACTATAAGGGCCAAAAGGAGGAAGTGAAATATTCAGGAATTCATTTAAGCTGTCAAGTTTATCTCCTTTCAGGGTCATTTCCAGGTTAAAAGTTTTACTGTCTACTGGCAAATCCACTGCACCACTAAAATCAAGTTCTGCCCCTGCTGCAAAAAAAGATACTGTAACTGGCAACTCTCCTGGATCGTTAACATATTGCGCAAGTGGCATTCCCTCAATACTGATTACAACTGGAGTAGCATCAACTGTACCACTGAGATCAATCACAATGGGTGAATCTGGTTTTGCTGCAATACTGCCTTCAAGACCACTGATTAGTACTTCTTTCTCCTTTCCGGAATCACTTAAATCCCATAGACCACCCTTTAGATGAAAGGCAAATTCCGACTGACTAAGCAGCTCATGGAGGCTCTCTCCTCTAAGGGTAAGTGCAAGAGAAAGCTCATTCGTGGATGCCTTGACATTTTTTGCAACATTGAGCCAGGAAAGCAATCCACCGACATCAACAGCCCCCACAGACACATCAAGAGAGAGTTGTTGTTCATTGTTTTTATACCCGACATCACCTTTTGCTGAGAATGGTGCTCCTGCAATATTTCCGGAAAGAGTAAATGGCCACGCTTGTTGTTTCGGCCTGAAAGTATCTAAGGCTCCTGCAGCCAGATCAAAGCTATAGCTCTGTTCCTGTAAATTTCCCTTGGCATGCAAAACAAGAGGTTTTCCGGTTGCTGCTTTTCCTGTCAGTTCATCAAGTTGAAAATGAATCGTTTTATCCAGAACAACATCTTTATAAAGCACGGTAATGTTTTTCAGGGAGATACTATCCACCCCCTTAAATTCCATTGCTCCGCTATCATTCTCTTCCACGTAAGACTCTGCTACAGTACTTGCTGACTTCTCATCTTCAGCGGAGAAAGACCAGTTGTTGATATCGTCTTTGCGACTTTCCAGATAAACACTCACCCCTTCCGCTGTGATTTCATCAATTTGTATTTTTTCCCGGAGCAGATCCATCAGCCCCAGTTGCATCCGCACCAGTTTCACGGAAACAAAATTTCTGTCTCCCCAATTTATAGGATTATCAATACGAAGTCCTTGTATTTCAAGCCTTGGGCTCAGGGTGGGAAGAAATTCAACAGGCCCCGATATTTGAACATTACGTTTAAGGGTCGCAGTTGCAGCTTTCTCAACTACTGGGCGCAGACTGTCCAAATTCACAGTGATTCCCAAAAGAGACACTGTAATAAGAGTGCCACAGAACAGGACAATGGGGATCAGAACAATACTGCCAATCCATCGAAGAATTTTTTTCATAGCTGATTACCTGTTGCCAAAGAATTATTCAACGGCCTTAGACAATTCTTTGTCGTGTCTATCCGAGACATGCATTCCAACCAGCCAGGCTACTACAACTGCAGTGAAAAATTGCCCGACAATTGCCTCCATTTGACAAAGTGAAGATGCGCCAGCGGTCTGAGGAGTTATGTCACCATATCCCAAGGTGGTCAGTGTAACAAAACTAAAATAGTTAAAGGCATGATTTATATCCTGACTACTCTCAAGAAGAACACCACTGTAAGATCCTGGGCTAAGCTCTTCTAAAAGGGTATAAAGCGTCCCCCAGAAGAGTCCAAGGATAAGATAGAGGCTGAATGTTGCAAAGAGTACATTACTACTCACGCTGTGAGATTGTTTGATCTGAGCAATAAACGAATGAACAAGTAGCCCGTAAAAGACACTGAAAAGCAGGTGGGATCCCAATCGGCTATAAGAGACAAGATCATAGATTCCAAGCCAATAGAAAACGATAAGCGGGAGCAGCAGTGCAAGGGCAATAGAACGTTGTTTATTCTGCTTTCTTACAGCGTAGACGGCAGCAAACAGAACCATTGACAGAGATATATGGGCAAGTACAGACAGGGAAGGATATGGCTCAAGAAAGGGACTTCCCACAATGTACAGGAGCAGGAAAAAAATAAGGTTTCTGAAGTGAGTCCCCTTTATGTGAGCCTTTTTATTTTGAGCTGCCATTCTACTGTGCCTCTGGAGGTGGGTTTTGCAATAGATATCTGTAATCTAACAAAGAGTTATTTCCATTTTTTGTCACAGGCAACAGGAATGCATTCTAAAGCGTTGTGACCTGAACTATACGTCCTGTCTCATCGTGAAAAACCGTCATCTTTTTCATTTTACGATACCGAAGTATCTCTTGTTCAGAAACATGAAAAAATTCACTAACATCATGAAGGGATACGCATGTGTCCGGATGTTTCGCACTCTTTTTCTTTGCGAAAAATTTCTTGCCCTTGGACCAGGCAAAGACCAGTACCAGCATATTGGCAATGATTATAAGGTACCATAGGGACGTGATTGTTTTGTATTCTTTATAGCCTTCAAGCAGGATCAGCTGTTGATTGAAAAAAGTATAGGCAATGTACCAGACACCAAATGTAATAGCTGGCAGACAAAGGTACAGCCAGCCTAGGAGCATAACGACTTTCAGGCTGTTATCGATATATTTTTGTTTAAGACTTCTTTTGCTTGGGCGATCAATAATCAGTGATTCCATTACCGTATTCCTCTATCAGGGCTTTTCCAGATTGCACGTTGCCCCCTTTTTTTGAAAAATCCTCGTGGAGCTCCTGCCACCATTGTTGCAGTATTAATCATCCAGTAGAACATTGGATACCAGATCATCCAGAAATAATATTTAAGTATATTTTTTTCATACCTTGAGTCGATAATCAGGCTGACAACAAACTGAAGCATAGCAGTCATAATAATTAAGACACCAGACCAGCCGGGGAGGATACGGTGAATAAAAATGGCATCCGGGACAGTCACAAATTGTGCCAGCACCCAGATAAACAGGATAGCTGCCATGAGAAAACTCCAGAAAGCACTCAGTAGATACTCATAAAATATGGGCCACATGGCTCGGGATTTAAATGTAAAGAGATGCTGAGAATAGCGCTTCATTACTTCCGCACCACCCTGCGCCCAGCGGATACGCTGTTTCCACAGACCACGGAATGTTTCGGGCATAAGAATCCAGCACAGTGCATTAGGTTCGTAACGAATTTGCCAGTTGCCAAGTTGTAGACGCCAGCTGATATCGATATCCTCTGTTATCATATCACTATTCCAGTAGCCGATTTGATGTAATGCTGTTTTCCGAAAAGCGACAATTACACCGGAGGCAGTGAAGATACGTCCATAAATTCGTTGTGCCCGTTTAATCATCCCGATAATGGAAGAGAATTCACCAACCTGAATTTTTCCCAGGATGGTTGTGCGGTTACGGATACGCGGGTTGCCAGTGACTGCGCCAACATCCTGGCCCTGCATAAAATGTCTGATGATCCAGCGGGTAGCATGGGGATCGAGGAGGGCATCACCATCTACGCAGAGCAGATATTCAGCATTTGCCATAAGTGCTGCGGTGTTGAGCGCCATGGCTTTTCCCTGATTTTCGGCAAGATGAATAACACGCAGTTTTTTGTGCTTTTCACACAGTTCATTGAGAATTTCACCGGTGTTATCACTACTACCGTCATTTATGGCAATAACTTCAAAATCTGTATATTCCTGTGCCAGTAGAAAATCTATTGTATCACGAACATTATCCCCCTCGTTATGGCAAGGGACAAGAAGTGATACAGGTGGCTCGTGATCCAGGATTGGCGGATTGTCAGGTAGTCTGCCTGTTTTGTTTTCCCAGTGAAAGCGATAATAAAGCCCGCCAATCATCCAGAAAAAGGCCATGAAAAACGGGTAATAAAAGGCGAAAGAGAGTATTGCGCCGACAAGTGGATGGTGTGATACAAACATAGTTATCTTTATTTCCTCCTGAAGGGAAAAGTCTGAAGGGAAAAAATGACTCTGATGGTTTCAAGGTCAGGCTGGTTTTTATGGAAATTATCAGGGTAGTAGCCAATCTTGTTCATTCCGTTTTGCAGTAGGTTACGTATCTGAGCTGCTAATACAGTGTCCTGAACGGGCTGTCCTGTTTCCCAGTTTTTTGCCTGCAACTCAAAGAGCACCTTACTCATATTTGCTCTTTCGGGGTTATTCGGGTCAAAGGGGGGGATGCGTTTTTGTACCGCGTCAAGGAGCCCGACAAGCCATTTTTCCGGATTGATGGCCTGTTCCATATAAGGCATGGCCATGATGGCTGTGGTATCGTAATGCGCTACAAATTTTTCCAGATTCTGTGCAAACCACTGTTCGCTTACGGGATCAAGGGCTGGTCTTGCGTACATATTGCGAGCAGTTTTTATGTCTGGTTGATACGTACGTAAGGTCTCGGTGAGCTCTTTGGTGAAACTGATAAGACACTCTGTTTTTATCTCAGCAAGGCGTTGTACAAGGTCTGGGGCGGTCGTTAAGTCCTTAACGGTGCCGTTGATTCCCTGCTCGTTGTAGAACTGCCGGGCAGCATCACTAAAATCTTCAAAGTCCGTTAAGTAAGCATCGTCATGGAAGAGTATACCATGAAAGTGTGAATATCTGCCAAGGTCTGCATAGATTTCATTTATGATTTTACGTGCTTTGGGGTTAAAGGGAGAGAGACGTTTGTAGGATGCGGTGGTGTTTTGAACAGTACCCTCCCGGTACTCTTTTACTCCCAATTGATCAAATGTTTCATCTCCCAGATCAAAAGCCAGAACAGGCATCCATGCATACACTTTCACCCCGGCTCTGGTTCGTAACTGCCAGGCCACACGGTTAAAGAGGTCGGCACGTACGGGTAAGTGGCGATTAGGAAAGTAAAGTGCATCAACATTCCCGTCACCATCAGGATCGGCAAAGGCCTGCAGGTAGACAGTGCTGATAGTAAATTCTTTTACCCTGTCGAGAAGCATGTCGAGGTTTCTCTTCTGTTGCTCTGGGTTGTCATCGTACACATAATCCAGATCAACATGGATCATCCGTTCCGGGCCAGGTACAGGAACCCGGTTCAACATATAGGCAAAATCACTTACATCCGGATTGGCTACTATGAGTTTTCTGTAGATCGTCTGCAGATTTGTGGTCTGGTTCTGGTTTTCATCTTCCAGAACCAGGTTAAACTCCATGCCAAGAGTTGCTGCGATTTTTTGAGTTTCCTTGCTATAGGCTCCATATGGCCAAACCATTACGCGAGGTCTTTTTCCTATTTTTTCTTCAATAAGGTCTGAGTTTCTGGCGAGATCGGTATGGATACGATTGAGATACTTCTCATCCGTTTCATAGTGTTGTGTGGTCGCGTTATATTCCCTGGTGATTGCAGACGGTTGTGAGTTTTTTTGGGGATTACCAGGGATTCCTTTATGCAGGTCGTAACTATGTGAGGCAAATTCAATCAGTCCAGAGTCCTGCATCTCTTGAATTTGTGGCCAGCTGAGGAAATTACTTCGCAAGAGTTCCTCATCTCCGTATTGTACCGGTTCGTCATCTGCTCCTTCGAGCCAACTGCCGACAAGTGCAAATACTGCTGGATAGTTATAGAGCCTGAGCAGAGGGTAAATAGTTGAGTAGAAGCTCAGGTAACCATCATCAAAGCTAAGCAATACTGCTTTTTCGGGTAAGGGCTTTTCCCCTTTTTGTGCAGCAAGTAAATCATTTATACTGATGGGATGAAATCCATTTTCATACAACCATTCAAACTGAGTGAGCAGATGTTGGGAGTCGAGGGCGAACTGATCCGGGCTCATATCCCCCTGACGTATGTTCCTTACCCCGTGGTAACAGATGGCATCAAATGTGTCGGTGGCATGAATTTGTCCTGCCTGGAAAATGAGCAGTAACGGTAGAAAGACTCTGATAAAAAAGGTGCTGTAGTTCATCAAAACAACCATCCCAGAGATGTGAAACCAGCTATCCGATTTTCGTGATCACCATCATAGTAATTAGAACTCCATTTGATTCCATACGTGAAGTTCAATGATTTATCCATCTCCCACTTATGCTGATACACCAGAGTGTAGGTCGATTCGGTGCTATAATGTTCCTGTGCATAACGTCCCCAGTTGAGTTCCAGGTTTTGGGTAAATTTTCTGTCGTAATGGTAATAGGTCAGCCAGTCAGTGCTGAGGCTGAAATTGAATGAACGGTCTTGTTCCGGGTTAAAATATGGGCCGCCAACCTTACTGTTCCTGCTCTGATATATTGAGGGGATGAGATCAATCTGCACTCTTGGCAAGTTTAGTAGCCGCTGCTGTACTAAAAGCGACCAGCTGTTTCTTCTGTTACCATCAGAGAAATCCAGGAACTCATAGGATGCTGTAAAATTCGTTAATTCGTGAAGACGATACTGAGCTCCCGCTTTAAATCCAGGTCCGCTGATGCCATGAAAATATGCACGAACGGGAATATTTGTACTGAATGAATCATAGCCCAGAGTGAATTGGAACTGATCACTGATATCGTGTTGACTGTGCAGGGAGAGACCGATATCACTTTCTCCTGTATAACTTCCGGATAGTTCTGCAGAGAGTACATTTCGATTCCATTTATACTCTGTTCCGGCACCAAACCGTTCGTAGCGACCGGTACCTTCATCGAAGATTGCTGTTGTATAATATTGATGAATAAAAGGACGCAGGCCGTTTCCGTAGAGTTTGTCGTAGAGCATGGACTCAAGACTAAAATCGGAGCTGCCGTAGTTACTGTTATCAGAATCAGAATTACCTCCATCAGACCAGATCAGAAATTGCCGTTTGTGCAGTCGTTGCCATTCACGATCAAACTTTTTCACCGATTTATTGTCTGGATATTCGTGTAGTAAGCTGGACCTTATCGCATCTGCCTCTTTTAAATGATACATTTCAAAGAGTGAAAATGCCTTACTGACTTTGAGAGATATCTGTTCCGGTTCCATGGTCGTAGCAATGGAGATTGTTTCGTGTGCCTTTTTCGGCCAACCACGCCATCGATAGAGTTCTGCCATTTTGTGCAGTATTTCTGCATTATAAGGGGCTATCTTTGCCATTCTCTCTAAATCTTCCTGAGCTCCTGACAGATCATTGGCATAGGCTTTTCCCATTGCCAGCAGAAGAGCAGTTTCCTGTTTTGCATTGTTCTGTTTAACAATTATTCCACTATTATCCTTACGCCAGAGTGGAGTCGCTGCATCGAGGGTTTCAACAAGCTCTAACCCCTTATGGAAATCACCATTGTCAAAATATGCCCAGAAAAGTCCTTCATGGAGAGCAAAGCTATGGGGATCCCGTTTGAGCAGATCGAGATACAACTTCCTGGCTTCGTCGGGTTGCTGCCTGTCGAGGTAGGCTCCTGCAATATCGGCCAGGACATAATCCGGGAAAGTGTAACTTTCTGAGTATAATAATGCATACTGGTCAAGCACTTCCTGCGTGAGGCCACGCTGATGAAGTGCGGCAATATAGTCCATTTGCAGACGGTTAAGGTTGTAGTCATATCCTTTTGGCTCACGCACACTGATTGCTTCTTGTAACTGTTGGAGAATCTCGTCGACCAGATCAGCCTGTTTTTCTTTCTCAGCCAATGTATAGCCTGACCAGCGTAATTTGAATGCTTTTATATCGGTAAAAATTTTATCCGTCTCTGCCTGACTGAGCAGAGTCGGGTCAGTTTTCAGCCACTCCATGGCTTTAAAAGGAGCACCTGCATAAAAGAGATTCAGGATCATGTATCGTTTAGCATCTCTGTTCTTCGGGTTGGATTCATATAATTGCAGGTATATAAATGCAGCTCTTGGATAATCTTTTTTGATAGTAAAATAGAGGGCGGCACTGCTCAGCAAAGAATCATTTCTATTTCCTTTTATATACAGGGGGTAGAGTAACTTTTGGGCTTTATCAAATTCATGGGCTTTCAAATAGTGGCGAGCTTCTGTAATTATTTCCTCTTGAGAAGGTTTGACTGGTGCTTTACGAATATGTTTGATTAGTACTGGTTTGATATGAATTGATGTTTTGTTGCTGGTGACAGCTTTAAGCGATGCTTCCGTTTTGAAGGGTGGCTTGCTGGTGGCTTGAGTGGCTTTTTCTTCCAGCTGTTTACTGCTCTTGATAAGTGCATCAAGCCCAAACTCAGGTGCCTTTTCAACTTTGACCAGGGGGCGTAAGGCCAGAGCTTTGCGGGGTTGATTGTTTCTAACCAGGGCATCAATATAGTCCACCAGTATAGTCTGGTTCTCGGGATACTTGGTGTGCAGCACTTTAAGAATGCTTAGAGAGGTTTGATTCATCCCGATACTTTCAGTAATCGCAGCTATTTCAAGGAAGCTTTTACCAGAGATAATTGGTGGTGTATCTGTTGGGATAACGGGGTATTTATTGATGTATACCTGTATAAGCCTGTTCAGGGTCTGGACTTCATGCACTTTTTCTGCTGCATTTATCAGGGCACGTAGAACATATTCGGGAGTTTCTTTTATATTCAGAAAGCGTGACTCCTGCAGGGCTGCCTGATACTGTTCATCCCAGATCAGGATAGTGATATAATCATTGAAGGCGCCATAGTTATCCGGCTCCAGCTTGAGGAGGCGTTCAAGGCTGATTATTGCACTTTTAAGATCTCCGCTCCTGGCAGTTTGTACTGCACGTTCCCTGGCTGCATTATATTCTTCATGTGTATATAGACGCAGTCCGTATACGGAACATGGAAATACCAGTAGGAGTTGAAGGATAAGGAGAATTTTGAAAAAAGCTTTCATGGTTTCCCTGGAAACAGCAAACAGTTCAACGCATATAAATTGATGCAAAGCGAACTAATCTTACTCATCCATTTTTATATCAGTTTCCCAGAATTCATCTTCAATTTTCCGCACTTTTGGGAGGATTCCAGCACATGTTTTGGCGGTCACTTTAGTAGACCCACTGTCAAGTCATTTAATCAGGTTTTTCACGGTAAAACCGCAATTCAGACGTTAAGGAGTTACCACGACACGATAACAGACTCTATCCATAATTCAATTTGAGTGAAATGAAATTGTGGTTAAAATACCATGTATAATTATGCCGGTCAAATATCAATTCATGTGCAACAAACTATAAGTCGAACTACCAATGTTGGCGGCATTAGCCATTTCCAAAAGCTTCCTTAATAAAAGGAAGGGGGGCTTTTTTATTCTTGGTAAAAATGTGGAACTACCTGGCTTAAGAATACTCACATTTTCCCCGACATTACTTTTTCTTTACTATATCGTGTTCTCCTCTACGGAAAGCTGATTGTAATAACGTAGCCACAGTGATATAAAAAAAGATATCCAAACATCCTTTAACGCTGAACAGGGAAGCCATGTCAGAGACGTCAATCGCACCAATTTCCGATTCAAGAGGGGTAAAATGAGACTACTTCAGCCTGCTAACCTTAAGCCTTTATTCATACTTCTCTTATTCATACCGACCTTATTAGCCGTCCCTGTCACTGAAGCTTCGGAAGGCAACTCCTTTAAAATATCCATGCCATCAGAGTTCCTCCCTGCGATGGATAAAAATGGTTCCCCTCAATACATAACTGCTGAACAGATAGAAAAAACTTTGCAACACCATAGCAAGGAATTTAAGAACTTATATTGGGATAAAAGAATCAAACAGTTCATACTCCCCCGTCACCAATGGCTAAAAGAACTTCTGGCTGTCTACGACACCATGCTGAAAGAACTTAACGTACATGGCAAAGCAGAAGTATGGGATTGTGAAAATTTCAGTTCATTTTTAAACGCACTTGCCACCGTAAGAATCTGGAAGACAGGATATTACGACACACGTGGTGCCATAGGATGGATGCGGGTGGATGCAAAATATGAATGGGCCGGGCTTCCACCTGTAATGCATGCCCTGGTCTTTGCCGTCACAGAATATGGTTTGCTTGTTATTGAACCGCAAAATGGTCAGATAATAGAATTGAAAAACTATCCGAACAAAGAATTTATACAGGAGGTATTTTTATTTTGAAATATTCCTTCACAATACAAAAAATCTGTATCAGCCTCTTTGCCCTTATCATCTTCTCTGGCTATACCGAATCTAATGCTGCTGATGTTCTGTTCTTGAAAAAAGTCCCACCATCCCCGGAGATTATAGCCGTTGATGGCAAGGCTAAACTCCTCTATGGAAATTTTATCAGAAAACAATTGCAAAAAAGATTTCCGACTTTAAAAACCATAGTTGTTGGCGATAAACGCTATATGTTTATCACAGAGAAATGGTTTAAAGATGTGATCGACTGGGCAGAATATTTTATTACGCAGCAGGTACCAGATATAGGCCAACTGGAAGATCTTCCAATCGCCTACGAATCAACATTACAAATGTTGATGTCCAATATGGCCAATATTGCAGTGGCAAAACGATACAATGTTAAAGGCTCAGTCTTAATCGGATTAATTGTGGCAAAAAGTGAAAAATCGTGGGGAGCGATCAAGGCAGACGGAAAATCTCGTCAATATGTCATTGGACTAACTGAAAACGGTTTCATGATTTACCATATTCCAACCCGTCAGATCATTGCTGGAAAGGATTTCCCCAACAAAGAGTATCTGCAGGGAATTATATTCTGAAAGAGTACTCTTTCTATTAGTGTTGTTAAACTGACTTTGCAAAGAACCAAAAAAAAGCTGAAGCCACGAACATGGCTTCAGCTTTTTAATATGATAGTAGAAACAAACAGAACTATTTCTTCTTTCTTCTCGCTCCAATGGCAAGGCCAACCAGGCCAGTTCCAAAAAGAAGGATGCTTGCAGGTTCCGGTACTGGTGAAGCACCATACACCATATTATCAAAATGGTACGTTTCAGACGCTCCCAGCTGGGAACCAGCACTCACAGTAAGTGACGTAAAACCTGTATCGGATGTAAAACCCCAGAAGTTGTCAGTAGTACGAGATATTTCAGGAGCTACAAAACTACTACTGCCGTCAAACATGGTTAACACCAACCCCATTCCAGATCCTCTCGGTCCACTCAGATCCCAGTCACCGCCAAAGGAAAACATAGTTTCGGTGAAATACCAGGTGGTACCACCATTTAAAGAAGTTGGGCTATCATAAAAATACCCATCCAATGTTATTGCACCACCGGAAGTAGAATCAAAACTCAAGCCTGGCAAAAGATCCATATCAGTGAAATCCTCAGCCTGATAGGCACCCGTTGCTGCTTGCCAGGATGTAAAATCGGTATGCGTTTCAATGACAGTAGCACCTGCAATTCCTGTTATAAAAAAAGCAATTAGCCCAGTTAATACTCCAGTGAAAACATTATTTTTCATTGCAGCCTCCTGCACTGTTATTGTGTCAGTTAATGTCTTTGACTTACACCATGATATAATATACCAATTCAGATAACAATAGATCGGATGACTAATTTACCAGTATTAAGAATGCTACCTAGAATCTAAAATAACTCTATCTTTAAATTCAAAAGTTACTTTTCCTGCTTTTTCTTCTCGGGAAGAATCGCGATAACAGCACTCTTTTCAGGAGCTAAATATTGAGTTCCCAATGACTTCACGTCTTCAAGAGAAAATCCTTTAAAGCCGGAAAGAATGGTTCCTGGCCACTGCAATTGCTGAGGGTTTCTTGCTGAAAGAGCAAGAACAGATTTCAACCAGTACCCATTCGTCCGAACCATATCTTTTAAGGAAGTAAGCATTGGTCCCTTCGCTCGCTCAAGCTCCTCATCACTTATATTGCCCTGCCATATTTCTTGGGCAATAGTTAAAACCTCTTTCTTCAACATCTCCATCTGAGTGGGATCAACAATAAGAACGGCTCGCATTACCCCGTAATGTTTATAGACATGACTGGACCTATTATACACCTGAGGAGAGTAGGATGCTCCGAGCTTTTCACGAATCACCCGTCTGATTTTATCAGAAAATATTTCTGATAGCAGATGCAGGCCTCTGGTCTGTTGAATATCCCAAAAATCATCAGTTTTCCAGGCGATGACAAGCATTCCTTTGTCAATTGAAGAGGGAACACTTAAGGCTAAGGTCTCTGCCTGTGGAAAAGAAATTAACACCTCCTCCATTTCAGCTGCATGAGTCCGCTCTGGTAGAACTGAAAAATAGTTTTCAGCCAGACGGATAATCTCTTTTTCATCAAAATCACCCACAAGGGAAATTTCCAGTTCACTCTTTTGAGCAGCAGGCAAATACCACTCTTCAATCTGTTTAATTGTCAGCTGTGAAAACTCTTTCCAGGGTGGAAGCCCAAAGCGATCACTGCCCCCGGCTAGAAAGGATTCTCCCTGTATACCCATAACCCCTTGCACTTCAGTTGCAGCCCCTTTATAAAATTGTCTGAATTTATCCATACTTACCTGAAAGGCATCACTATCCACCCCGGGGTCTGCTAGTAAACTTTGCAACACCTGAAAGAGTAATTCAGTATCCTTGTTCAAAGCTTTACCCTGCCAGTTGAAAGCCGCCGGAGCAACACGAAATCCAACGTCAACACTGGATCCCGACAGAATCCTATCAAGAGCACTTTTACTAAGAGTTGCAGTACCGGATTGATTTATCACTGAATTTGTGAGCATTGACAGGGCAGGAACCGGTTCACTTGAGGCACCACGGCCAAAATTAACCGAAACCTGAATTTCATTTTCCTGAAATGTGGTCTGTTTTAAATTCAGCACCACACCATTTGAGAAAGTAATTCGTTTAGCATCGATATCTGGAAACTGTTCCCGATCCTCCACATCTGTTTTCGCGGTAAGCTGAAGATAGGGAAAATCCTTCTGACTCTCTACAGCATAGGCAGAAACAGGCTTCTCAGCAGCTGCCATAAAAGATGATTCAATAACTGTAAGTGGCTCCTTGCCGGGTATTACAGCATTGCCATTAACCTTCACCAGACGATTAGGATTAGACCAGGTAGTGCGAAAACTTTTTTTCACATCTGCAAGTGCCATTGCTTGAATAACGGGAGCAATCAACGCCTTTTCCTGCTCCGGTGACTGTATTACCCGATTATTATTGATGCCACGGATAATAGAGGAGGTCAGCTGTCTTGAATTTCTACTCTTAACAGTGAGCACGGCAGAATCAATATCTGCCAGTAACTCATCTTTGACACGCTGTAATTCAGACTCACTAAAGCCAAATTCCAGTGCCTGACGCAAAGTGTTTTCAATAACAACAAGGGCTTTCTCCCACTTATCCGCATCACTTTTTGTACCAATTTCTGCGTAGCTGATCCGGTCCAGAAACGTCCCCGAGTAAACAGTTGCCGAGGTAAAGGGTGTATCACTTTTTCTTGCCAGTTCGTCGAGTCGATGCTGTACAATCCGGCTTGCCACATAGTCCGTCAGTTCCCGCACCTCAAGAGCCAAGGAGTCATCCTCTGCCTCCACATTCCACAGACTGCCAATACTTGTTTCAGTGCCCCCCATTTCAGGCTCATGGTGGTAGAAAAATTCCAGCTCGTCATGCTGCAAATGACCGATATCAGGACATGCTGGTCGATCACCCGCTGCAGTGAGAGCTGCAAATTGTTTTTTCACCAGAGACTCAATCTGCATAGGATCAAAGTCACCCACCATGACCAGAACCATATTCTTCGGGCGATACCACGCGTCATAATAATCCTTCATCAGAGCGTGATCTGCACTGTTTATGGTTTTAAGAGTTCCAATGGGCATTCGCTCGGGAAGCATGGTACCTTTCATGGAAAATTCTGTCTCTTTCACATGGGCACGATACCCCGCAGAATCCCTACTGCGTTTTTCAGCCAGAATCACTCCACGTTCACGATCGATCTCCGATTGCAGCAATAGAGCACCACGAGCATAATCGGAAAAGACAAGCAGCCCCTTACTCACTTCATCGGGAGTCCCCTTAGGGAGAATAATATCGTAAACAGTCTCATCATACCCGGTGTGCGCGTTCGTATCTCCGCCAAAACTCATACCAATGGACTGAAAATATTCGATCAGTTTTCCGGGAGGGAAATTGGTGGAACCGTTAAAAAGCATATGCTCCAGAAAGTGGGCAATCCCTCGTTGATCCGCATTTTCATTTAAAGAGCCAGCTTGAATATTCAGTGACATTGCAACCCGATCCCTGGGTTCACCATTTTGTTTTAATATATAACGGAATCCATTATCAAGGCGTCCGAAAATAAGTGAAGGATCCGGTTGCAGATCACTTTTCTCATGGGGCCATGCCGTAGAAAAACAATCTGCCAGTGCAGATGGCAATAAAAAGGTCGGGAAAGACAAAATGTACGCACATACAACTATTACAATTTTTTTATACAGAAACATCCTATCTCCTGTTTCGGTCATTTTTTTTTAAGGCAACCACTCCACTCACTGTGAAATATGGAAGAACCTATAAGAATATGCTACATTCATTCACAATAGCAAGAAACAAAATTGAAAAAGTCTTCCAAACGAAGAACATAATGCAGGGTAAAGACGAATATAAAAACAGTGCTTCAATCTATGACCTTCTCCTTTCCCGTGGGTTGCGTTCTATTCGCAATACTATTCGTACCTTCATCAACCACTGTGAGGCAGAAAATATAATCGACATCTGTTGCGGAACCGGTGAACAGTTGCGACTACTGGCCAATGACAAACTGCTGCTGACAGGAGTTGACCTGTCTCCTGCAATGCTTGCACAGGCACGTAATAAAAGTCCTGCAGCAATTCATTATCTTGAAACAGATGCCACCAACCTGCCTTTACCGGATAATGAGTACGATGCTGTTATTGTAAGTTTTGCCCTTCATGAAAAAACGGGCGTTCAGCATAGGGCAATCTTCAAGGAAGCCTGCAGACTGGTAAAACATAGTGGTCATATTATTATTGCCGATTACGCAAAACCTTCTGCCTCGCCTACCTCCTTTATCGTTGGGAACATTCTTATCCCAATCATCGAAAGAGCAGCAGGCCTCAACCACTACCACAACTACAGAGACTGGATGAATCAGGGTGCAATAGAGGGATTTCTTGAAAAAAACAGCCCTGGTAAGGTTACACTTATCACCCCCCACTCAAAAAACTGTATTAAGATATGTGCAGTTTCTAAAATCAAAGATGATCCATTTTCAATACGGCTAAAAAAAATCCAACGGGAAAGCAGAGAAATACAATGAAACTTTCGGGGAAAATCGCTCTTATTCCAGGGGCATCAAGATCTATTGGTAGAGCAATTGCGAGAAGACTCGGTTCAGAAGGGGTTCAGCTTATTCTTCCTACCTTTGACTGGCCGGAATCCATCACTGCAATGGAGGAGGAATTTAGTAGTGCCGGTTTTTCATTTCTTTCCCTGCCCGTTGATCTCAGATCTAATGATGCTGTACTGAAACTGGCCGCAAAGATACAAAACGATTTTGGCAGCCTCCATATTCTGGTGAACAATATTGAACGGGGTGGCATGCCTGTGGTCCACGGCAGTTATGACCATCCTCACAATACAGAGCAATGGGATCTTGAAATCAGCACCACCTTAAAAGCAAAATGGCTTCTCTTCCATCATTGCCTGCCACTGTTACTGGAAAGTGGCGAAGCTGCAGTTGTTAATATTTCATCAATTGCAGGTATTGGTGGCCGCAGCGGTGCCGCAGCACCTTTTTTCAACGATGCCTACAGCGCAGCAAACCGAGCCATCTCCTCGTTTACTGAAACCTGGGCCCGGGAAGCAGCACCAACCGTTCGAGTAAATGAGTTAATGCTTGGACTCATTCGTCACCGACATGGGGAAGAAACCAGAGGATGGGGAGAGCTCAGTACAGAGGAAAAGGAGGCTGTTCACAGCCAGTGCCTGCTTGAACGAACTGGCACTCCGGAAGAAGTCGCAGATGCAGCTCTTTTTCTCATAAGAGATGCGCGTTATATAACAGGGACTATACTGAAAATGGATGGCGGAATGACACTAGGAGGACAGCTGGTCCCCCCTATGCCAAAGGGAATCCTAACTTAAAAAGCAGAACTCAGATATCAATTGCCCAATCCGGAATATGTTTTAAAACATAATCCTCGATCATTTCTTTCTTCTGATCCTTAGGAACATCTCCAACCGCTTTTTCCAGGTCTTCAAAATCAAACCAGCATAATTCACGATTTTCTTTATTGTATACTGTTAGAATATGCCTATCCTGATGATGGATATCCTCTTCTTCCTGGATTGCTCCAACCAGTTGCACTGCCTCTTGAAGAGAGAGGTATTTAATATCTTCACTCATTACCAACTCCTTAAAAACAAAAAAAAGGGTGACTAGGACCAGATCCTTATCACCCTTACAAATTCAATTGCTTCACACTACAAAAATTCGACTCAGGCAGGTTTTACAACAGCCCCTGAACGAATACAACGAGTACAAACGCGAGCTCTTACAGCACTTCCATTAGAAGTCAGCATACGAACTCTTTTTAAGTTCGGTAACCAACGACGTCTGGTTTTGTTATGTGCGTGAGAAACATTATTTCCAGTGGCGGGCCCTTTACCACATATCTGACAGACTTTAGCCATGACAATCTCCTATATAGTTTGATTCCAGAAGTATAACAACTTTTGGAAATCATAAAAAAATTCTTTCAATTTTCTTCGACAAATGAGAAACTGCTTTTTATAACTGTTTTCAACAAGAATGGCAAGGACTTTTCCAGAGAAGCCTGAACCTGTTCTTCACTTGAAGGAAAGAGTCTGTAAAATCGTATAAAACCGTTATTGACAGCGCTCTCACAGCCTTGTATTTTCTTTAGGCGTCAAGCCTTTTTGGCCTATTTGAGTATTTTTGACTTGTATCAATGCATTTAAATCCAGACAATTTTACTCTAAACGATTATATATTCAGAGCACACAACAGGTCACAACGTGGTACAGGAAATTGCCGTCAGCAAAAGAACCTGACAAATTTCTTGCTTTTTCAGTAATATTCTGATAAAGAAAACCATCTAACAATTACTACTAAGGATAAAATGAACAAAAAGAATCCTCTCTTCAGCTTTTTTTCCTCTGTTAAACTAGCACTTTTCACTCTATTCCTGCTGGCTGTTACTTCCATTATTGGAACTGTCATTCCTCAGAAAGAAAGTATAGAATGGTATATACAAAACTACAGTGAAACCACTGCCAGGATTTTTCAGGTTCTCTCAATCCCTGATATGTATAACTCATGGTGGTTCCTCGGGCTCCTCAGCCTGCTTGCCATCAATCTTATTGTCTGCTCCATTGACCGCTTCCCCGGAGTGTGGAAGCAGATAAAGGCAGACAATCTTGCAACGGATCCCAAACGCATTCGGAAAATGCGTTTATCTTCCAGCTGGCAATCAAACAAAACTGAAGAAAGTCTGGCTACTGATATTAGCAACAGCCTGGCCTCAAATGGATGGCAGGCAGCACAGCGCAAGCATGATGATGGTCTTCTGCTCTTTGCTCAAAAGGGTGCAATGACCAGAACCGGTGTCTATATTGTTCATGCCTCTATCCTGGTTATTTTTATCGGAGCCATCATTGGCGAGTTATACGGGTTTAAAGGATCAGTTATGCTCCCTGAAACCCAGGCGACAAGCCGTTTCTTCCAAACTGGAACAGGAAAATCCATTGACCTTGGATTTACAGTTCGCTGCGATCGCTTTGATATTGAATTTTACGACTCTGGCATGCCTAAGGCATATCGTTCCAAGCTTATAGTCCTTGAAAATGACAAGGTGATTCTTGAGAAAGACATCGTAGTTAATGACCCCTTAACTTATAAGGGAATCACCTTCTACCAGTCCAGTTATCAGGGCTATGAAGACTTCCTGCTCACGGTCACCAACCAGGAAAGCGGCAACGTTCAGACTGTTGCTCTTCCTTTCCAGCAACAGCAGGAACTGAGCAGCCATCAGGCCCGTATTGGTATCATTAATGCCGAAGCCATGGGACAAACCATTACTCGTATGAAAGTATGGTTTCAGGACGATGAAGGCCCGGCATCTACATTCTGGATTAATTCTGGTGAACAGGTAACTGTCGAACGTACCGGAAAAAAATACACCGTTGCCGGAAAGCAGATGTATGCAACCGGTCTTCAAATTGCTAAAGACCCCGGAGTATGGGTTGTTTATATAGGCTGTGGTTTGATGATTCTGGGGCTTTTTGTTGCATTCTTCCTCTCTCATAAGCGTATATGGGTACTGCTCACTAAAGAAGAAGATGAGACCACTGTTCGTATAAGTGGAAGTGCCAATAAAAACAAAGTCGGTTTTGAAGCGATCTTTTCCTCACTCGCATCAGATCTAGAGACTAAAACTAAATAATCAACATATACAAAAACGACTACACTGGAGTTCCACTATGGATAGTTCGCAGCTCTTAGGCATCACAACATTCACATACATGTTTTCAACCATTCTTTATGCCGCAATTTTTATCTTTAAGGCAAAAAAGCTTGGACCGGCAGCAACAATATTCACCGTCGTAGCCTTTTTAATACAGACAGCTGGTATTATTCTACGTTGGCAGGAATCCTACGCCCTTGGATACGACCATGCACCACTGACGAATATGTATGAGTCAGTCGTCTTTTTTGCCTGGACGATTATATTCATCTACTTGATCATCGAATGGAAATTTAAGACAAGAATCATAGGGGCCTTTGCAGTACCCTTTGCCCTTTTGGCCATGGCCTATGGGTCATTTTCCACTGAAATTACCAAAGAAATCAGTCCTCTTATCCCTGCTCTGCAATCAAACTGGCTGATTGCCCATGTTGTTACCTGCTTTATCGGCTATGCAGCTTTTGCCGTTGCCGCAGGACTTGGCTTTATGTATCTCATTAAAAACATGAGCGAGTCCAGACAAACTACCAACGATGAAACAATTATCGGCACCCTTCCTCCTTTGAAGGTAATCGATGATATCACCCATAAAACGATGGTATTCGGTTTTCTCTGGTTATCCGTTGGAATTATCACCGGAGCCATATGGGCAAACTCTGCATGGGGTACCTACTGGAGTTGGGATCCCAAAGAGACATGGTCCCTAATCACCTGGTTTGTTTATGCAATCACCCTTCACGCACGCTACACCAGAGGATGGGGTGGAACGCGTATTGCGTGGCTTGCGATATTTGGTTTTGTTTCCGTAATTTTCACTTATTACGGTGTAAACTTTCTCCTCTCTGGCCTGCACAGTTATGGCTCAAACTAACGGCCATTTCTTGACAAAATTCCTCAGAACAGGTATAAATTGTCTCTTGAGTGAATCGCCATTCAGCTTTATGCTGAAGATATTATTACAACAGGAGGAAGTAAAATGAAAAAATTCACACTGATTGCCGCAGCTCTGGTACTCGGACTCTGCTTCACAGGAACAAGCTTTGCCAATGCTGACAAAGGTCCTGCTGAGATGACCCTGGAATCCACCATTGATAAAGCAAAGAAAGCAAAACCCGCAATTTTCCCTCACGCTAAGCATCAGGAGACCCTGACCTGCGGCGACTGCCATCATTCCAAAGATGCTGACGGAAAAAAAGTTGACTACGTTGAAGGTCAGAAGATAGAGAAATGTGAGTCTTGCCATAACAAGGCAGCAGGAATGCCAAAGAAACTCACCACTTTCAAAGAAGCTGCCCATGCAAATTGTAAAACCTGCCATAAAGCCAAAGATAAAGCCCTGGCTAAATGTACTGTTTGTCATCCTAAGAAGAAATAATTAGGCTATTCTGCATCAAACAGAAGCAGAGAAATAAAAAATGCCCGTCTTTACTTTTGTAAAGACGGGCATTTTTTTTATTCTTTTGTGACTCTGGTACGATCAACCAGCCTGCATCTTCGAGATATCTCCAACGTTCAGGAAGAGAGTGGATATTGCAGTGAGGAGATTAAGCCTGTTTGAACGTACAGCATCATCTTCAGCCATTACCATTACCTTATCAAAAAACTCATCAACGGGTGCCTTAAGGGCAAGCATTGACACGAGTGCGCCATCGTAATCACATGCAGCAAGTAGAGGCTGCACTTCGGCCTCAAGCTGTCCAAAAACCTGTGCCAGATCCTGCTCAGCTTTCTCGGAGAGCAGTGTCTTGTCAACATCAGTGGATTCATTCTCTTTAATAATATTACGAATACGTTTATAGGAAGCTGCAAGTACAGCAAAATCTTCTTTACCACGTATTGCAGTTAGCGCTTGAATCTTCTTTAGGCTATCATTGATATCATCAAAGGCAACCGTTGTCACAGCTTCTAATGCTTCCCCATCGGCCCCAAGTGCAAGCTGATCATTAACAAAACGGCCACGTAGAAAGTCAATAACCTGCTCTACGGTTTCCACGCTTCCATTCACCTTATCACCATAGAGAGAAAGGGCCTTATGTACCATATCACTCAAAGAGATGGACAATTCAAAATGTTCAACAATATGTAAAATTGCCAGAGCAATCCGGCGAAGTCCGAATGGATCAGCGGTTCCCGTTGGAATCTGTCCAATACCAAAACAACCACTCAGGGTATCAAGCCTGTCTGAAAGACCAACCAAAGCACCTAAAAGAGATGTGGGAAGTTCAGCTCCGGCCCGTTTGGGGAAATAATGTTCTTGAATAGCAAGAGCCACATCCTTTGATTCACCATCCTGCAGTGCATAGGAACACCCCATATTGCCCTGAAGAGAGGGGAATTCACCGACCATATCAGTGAGAAGATCAGCCTTACATAAACGTGCTGCACGGCATGCATCATCAACGGAATCAGGGGCAAACTGTTCGGCAAGCAGAGCTGCAAGTTTGATATTACGTTCTGTCTTTTCAAGCATGGTGCCAAGTTTGGCCTGGAAGATAATTCCACTAAGCGAGTCAACACGATCTTCAAGTTTCTTTTCTTTATCACCGGCAAAAAAGAAAAAGGCATCTTCGAGGCGGGCCCGTAAAACACGTTCATGCCCTGTACGGGTAAGAGCTATATCCCTAACCTCTGTATTATTTACAGCGACAAAATTGGGCAGTAGGTTGTTATCATTATCAACAACAGGAAAATATTTCTGATGCTCCCGCATGGAGGTAATAAGTGCCTCATCGGGTAACTGCAGAAATTTCTCATCAAAACTCCCGCAGACGCCAAATGGTTTCTCTACCAGATTGCAGACGGTATCAACGAGTGCCTCATCAACCGCTACGCTTGCAACTGAATCATCGAGTGTTTCAGAGACAGCATGTGTAATTTCAGTGAGTACAGAACTGCGACGTTCATCCTGATCAACCTGAACAAAAACGTCCTGAAGAATCTGTTTGTAGCTGCCGACATCCTTTAAAACCACATCATCGTTTGCCATAAAACGATGGCCACGACTCAAATTAGATGCAGCCATGCCTTGATAGCTAAAGGGGATGATATCACCGTTGTAGAGAGCAACAAGCCATTGGATAGGTCGGGCAAAAGAGGATGTGTGAACTCCCCAGCGCATGGATTTAGCAAAAGAAAAACCATGCATCAGATCATCAAGAAGTGCCGGAAGCAATTCGGAGGTAGCAACACCCTCAACTTCCTTCACCAGCATCAGATATTTCCCCTTATCCGTGTCAACAACTTTAAGATCCGTTACATCTGCACCCTTAGACCTGGCAAAGCCCATGGCAGCCTTAGTTGCATTGCCATCACCATCAAAACCTGCCTGGGCGGAAGGCCCCATAATTTCATCCCTTGAATCGGGTTGCGAATCGACAAGATCTTCAACCAGCAATGCAAGACGACGCGGGGTCCCCAGGGTTGCAACAGCACCATGAGCAAGTTTCAATTCCTTTGCCCGGCGTATAAAATTCTTTTTCAACTGTGCAAGTGCAGGTTTTTGAAACCCGGCTGGCAACTCTTCAGTTCCAATTTCAAAAAGTAATTCAGACATAATTATTTCATTCAGACAAAGTAGTTTTAATTGTAAGTATTCAGCGAGTACCTGATAATTGGCAAAACACTGAACTGTACCTATTCAGCTCTTTTATGAGTAAGAGTCCATAGTAGCAAATGTGGAGTAGCCCTGAGCCAGATTCTCAACTTTTACCGAGAATGTTTTAACAGCATCTTCTTCATCAAGACTTTTTGCTATTCTTCGGGTCAGAGATTCTACAGACATACTGTTTTTTCCCTGGATGGGTGCCATAGACCGTTCATCATCAATGGCATCTTCAATTAGGGTAATCAAATCTTCAATCCAGATAAAATTCCTGAATTTCACCTCAGTCACAGCCAGCCCCCAACGACCAAGTGAGCGCGGCAAACCTTGTCCGGTTTTTTCAGAAAGCGGCAAGGACACCGGTACTTCAATTCGAAATTCAAGATCATCCTCAACTTCGAGGGATCCATGCATGCAACACTCATACTTACTGGATTTCAAGGACTCAGCATTTTCTTTCTTATTTGCAAGAAAATATGCAAAAGACATTTCAATATGAGCAGCCTCTGCTTCTAATTTTTCCTTCATTTCCTCAAGGATATCATGAAATTTACCGATATCAATTGCGCCATGAAAGCGATTCAGAATTTCAACAAAGCGGCTCATATGAGTCCCTTTGAAATGATGAGGAAGATTCACATACATATTCACCGTGGCGATGGTGTGCTGTTTGGAGTGTGCCTTGTCAAGAACTGTAACAGGATAGGAAATAGTCTTCACCCCAACCTTCTTGATGTTAATACGGCGGTGATCCTCCTGATTCTGGATATCTTTCATGGGGTAGGGAGTGCTGAAGGATAAAAAAACCGAAGGCTAATGGATACAGACCCAGAAGCCCTCTGCTGCTTTAATACTCATCCTAAGAGAGGTGTTTTTTAACAGCCTCTTTTAGATCATTTATGTTAGATGATTTAACAACATATTCATCGGAAGCCCAGGCTCCAAGATCCTGCTTATACTCGTTGTAGGCAGAGCTTAGAATAACAGGAAGTTTGGGGTTTTCCATTTTCATCTGGCGCAGGGTCTCGATGCCATTCATGCCTGGCATCTGGATATCTAGAATAACAAGATCCGGAGACTCGTCGTTAAATTTCTGGATACCTTCCTCGCCGGTATAGGCAGAAATCACTTCATATCCTTCATCTTCAAGCTCTTCACGATAGAGCATCTGGATACCTTCTTCGTCATCAACAAGTAAGATTTTTTTCATGGAATCCTCTAAGATAGTCGTTCCAGTGACTCCCGTAAATAGGAGGCGGCTTCTTCGGGAGGCATAGGATTGATGTAAAATCCAGACCCCCATTCAAAACCGGCAATGGAAGTAAGTTTAGGCACAATCTCAAAATGCCAGTGAAAATGGCTCATATGCTGTGAACGCAGTGGCTGCGTATGAAGCACGAAGTTATAAGGAACATTAGGAATACATGCATCAAGACGACATAGACTTTCTGAGAAAATCTCAGCCAGAGCTGTCAGCTGTTCGTCGCTCTGCTCATGATAGGCAGAGGAGTGCTGAATAGGGAGGATCCACATCTCGAAAGGCGTTCTTGGGGCAAAGGGGGTAATGGTGATAAAATGATCGTTTTTACAAACCACCCGGACATCCTGTTTCAATTCCTGGCTGATGATATCACAATATACGCAGCGTTCTTTATAATTATAGTATGTTAAAGCACCGGAAAGTTCCGATTCTATCTTTCTCGGCAAAACAGGAAGTGCTACAAGCTGTGAATGTGAATGCTCGAGCGATGCACCTGCAGCTTTTCCAAAATTCTTAAAAACCAGCACATAGCGGAACCTGTCATCATGCTCAAGATCTTTGATTCGCGCCTGAAAAGCCTTGAAAACCATAACCATATGCTCAACAGGCAACTGAGAAAATATATCATCATGATTAGGAGATTCCACAATAACTTCATGGGCACCAATCCCATTCATCTTATCGTAGAGCCCCTCACCTTCACGGTTAAGATCCCCTTCAATCACTAGTGCCGGGTACTTATTGGGTACAACCCGAACCTTCCATCCTGGCGAATTGGGATTATCATTTTCACGACCAAATACCAATACTTCATTGGGAGTGGTATTTTCATTCCCTGGACAGAGAGGACAAAATCCTCCGGTGCCCGGTGATTCCACAATTACAAAATCAGAAGGTCTCTTTCCACGCTCCCTGGCGATAATAATCCAGCGGCCAAGGACAGGATCTTTTCTTAATTCTGGCATTTACACTATTTCCCTTTGGACTTTTCCTGGGATTCCTGAGCTGTTTTACACTCTATACAAAGAGTGGTTACCGGTCTTGCTTCAAGCCGTTTCAAACCAATAAGCTCCCCACAGCTGTCACATTCGCCAAAATCACCATCATCAATTCTCTGCAGGGCATCTTCAATCTTCGAAAGCAGTTTCTGCTCTCTTTGTCTGATTCTCAATTCAAAATTACGACCTGATTCAGCACTGGCACGATCGTTAGGATCTGGAATATTCCCAGAGTGATCTGTCAATTCAGCTAGTGTCCTTTCTGCTTCCTTCAGGATATCATCCCGCTTTCCCACAAGTTTTTTTTGAAAGCTATCCAGTACTTTTTGTTCCATTCAAAGACCTCTCATTTTAAACATACACATATTCAATATGAAAAGGGGCACGTAACAACCCGTTATTGGGGTCGGATAAATGTCCCGCTCTTTCCGCCTGTTTTCTTCTCTAAACAAATATCGCTGATTACCATTGCTTTATCAATGGCCTTACACATATCATAGATGGTTAATGCTGTAATGGAAACGGCAGTAAGTGCTTCCATCTCCACTCCTGTTTTTCCAGTAATCCCGACAATAGCCACTATTTCAATTTGCCGGGAATCATCATGATATGAAAATTCAATACTGATTTTGGTCACTGCCAGTGGATGGCAGAGGGGAATAAGGCTATCTACTTTTTTGGCAGCCATAATTCCAGCAACACGAGCAATACCTAAAACATCGCCCTTGGCCATGGAGCCGCTCTTTACGCGATCGTAGGCCTCCTGAGACAAAGCAATTCTTCCACTTGCCGTGGCCACACGCTCGGTCTCTATTTTTTTACTGACATCCACCATTATGGCGTTGCCGTCAGCATCAAAATGAGTCAATCCCTGTTCCTGATTATCAGCCATTGTAGAATCCCAAAACTCCTTTACTTGGAGTCCTTATCCTTTTTTCCAACTACTTCGTGAAAAAGCTTTGAGAAAAAGCCCTCATGCTCTGCATGCTGCCCATGCTCCTGACACAATTTATCAAAGTCTTCCAAAACCTTTTTCTGTTCATCACAGAGATTCGTTGGAGTCTTTACCTGCAACAGTACAAGCATATCACCACGACCACCTCCACGCAAACTGGGAACCCCTTCCTTTTTTAAAGTAAAGCGTTCACCCGTTTGGCTTCCTGCAGGGATGGTCAGTTTTTTCTTACCATGAATTGTTGGTACATCGACTTTACACCCAAGGGCAGCCTGAACCATGGATACAGGAAATTCACAGTAAATTGTCTGTTGCTCACGTTTAAAGAACTCATGTTCCTGAACATGAATCACCACATAAAGATCGCCTGTTGGACCACCGCGTCGCCCGCCTTCACCTTCTCCACGAAGGCGCATCTGAGCACCGGTATCAACACCTGCAGGAATCTTCAGGGAAACTTTTTTGCTTTTTTCCACCAGCCCGCTGCCATTACAATCGGAGCAGGGCTCGGTTACTATTTCACCCTCTCCATGGCATTGCGGACATGTTGACGACACCTGAAAGAAGCCCTGAGAACGTATCACCTGCCCGCGGCCATTACAGCTTGGACAGGTTTCACGTTTAAACCCGGGACGACAACCGGTACCTTCACAGGTCCAGCAGGTATCACGTTTATTAATGGCAACTTCCTTGGAGATACCATGTACAGCCTCCATAAAGCTGATCTCAATATCATACCGAAGATCATTGCCCGGCTGCGGGCCGTTACGCCTGCTACGTCCTCTGCCGCCGCCACCACCAAAAAGGTCACCAAAGAGATCTCCAAGGCCTGAAAACATATCCTCGAAATTTCCGGGGCCCTGATAGCCGCTACTTTTCAACCCTTCATGGCCATAGGTATCGTAGATCTTTCTTTTCTGAAGATCACTGAGCACTTCGTAGGCCTCAGCACACTCTTTAAAAGATGCCTCAGCCTCTTTATCATCGGGATTACGATCCGGATGATACTTCATGGCAAGCTTACGATAGGCCTTTTTAATTACGGTACCATCCGCAGATTTACTGACAGAAAGTACTTCGTAATAACATTTTTGCATTTTATTCTTCTACGCCTACATTTTTTATCAGATACAGCGTGTCAGCACAAAGCCTTAAACAACAGCTTTTTCTTCTTCAGCGCTTTCCGCTTCAGCAACTATTTCTACTTCGTCTTCAGCATCGGGCAAAGTAGCAATATTCTCAAAGGTAACTTTTGCAGCAGCCACTTCCCGAAGGGTCATAACCACTTCTTTGTTCTTTCCTTCAACGAGATAGGGCTCTCCATGTCTGTGCTGGCGAATCCGATCTACGGCCAGGTGCACAAGATCAAAGCGTTTGTTTTCACCAATGGTTTCCAGACAATCTTCAACAGTAATTCTTGCCATTCATAAACCTCTATTATTTTTGATGGCTCGCAATTGAGCCACCTGAAAGTATATCACTCATCAAAAGGATTTTTAAGAAGCATTGTCTCTTCACGATCGGGACCAACGGAAACAATGACAGGCTCAACACCTGTAAAATCTTCTATACGTTTTATATAATCCTTTGCATTTACGGGAAGATCCTCAAAATCACGAACAGCCGTAATATCTTCATCCCATCCCGGCATCTCTTCGTAAACAGGAGTAACTCTGGCAGCCTGATTAATATTAGAAGGCATCGCAGTCACTTTCTGTCCATCCAGATCATACGCATTTGCCATTTTAAGAGTGGATTGACCACTTAAAACATCAAGTTTGGTAATGGCAAGTCCGGTTAAACCGTTCAAACGGGTAGCATCTGTTGCAACCACTCCATCGAGCCAGCCGCATCTACGAGTACGCCCGGTTGTAGCTCCAATTTCTCCACCTTTCTCCTGCAACTCTCTACCGACTGAATCAAAGAGTTCCGTTGGAAAAGGACCTTCACCGACACGGGTAGTGTACGCTTTTAAAATTCCAATTACAGAATCAATATGAGCGGGACCAAATCCGGAGCCGTTACAGGCATTACCAGCAATAGTATTTGATGATGTCACAAAGGGATATGTTCCGTGATCAATATCAAGTTGTGTTCCTTGAGCACCTTCAAAAAGAATATGCTTTCCGGCTTTACGGGCAACATCAAGTTCCACGGATACATTTCCAATAAAGGGCGTCAGCTTTGCAGCAAATTTCTGAAATTCTGCATAGATGGTATCGAAGGATACGGGCGCTGAATTGTACTTAGCGGTGAGCATGAAATTATTCTCTTCCACATTCGCCTGAAGTTTATCATGAAACAGGGAATCATCCAGTAGATCTCCCATTTTGATTCCTGAACGACCGACTTTATCCATATAGCAGGGACCGATGCCACGACCGGTTGTACCAATTTTCTTGCCCTCGGCAAGGGAGGCCTCTTTGGCATTATCCATACTCTGATGGTAGGGCATAATAAGATGCGCATTTTCACTGATAATAAGACGCTCTGGAGTAACTGGAAGTCCTTTTTCATTCAATTCATTGATTTCGCCAAGCAGAACACCCGGATCAATAATAACTCCGTTTCCAATCATACAGCGTTTATCTTCGTAGAGGATACCGGAAGGAATGATATGAAAGACGAATTTTTTGCCATTCACGACCAGAGTATGGCCAGCATTATTTCCACCCTGAAAACGGACAATACATTCTGCATAACGGGTCAGAAGGTCGACGATTTTTCCTTTACCCTCATCACCCCATTGGGTACCGACAACAACAACACTGGACATTTCCTATCTCCTGTTCACTCACCTTGTTTGCATCTTCATACTGTATCAGAAAAAACCACACAATATCAAGGCACACCTACCGTTTGTCAACGGACAACCGCGTCAATATAGTCAGACCACCAATGAAAGTCAATCTTTTGCAGATTGATATACGGGAACCATGTAGGAAAATGTATTTTTACCACAATATCTATGGTTCTTGACCTGAATCAAGGCTATTCTATGGCAAGATGCGCTAAACTCCAGCTGATGCTTTAAACTACTTTTCTCTATTGGATTTAGGATTATTTTTATGGCCCCAAAAAGTACTACAAAAACAGTTACGGACAGACTAAGCCTTTTACGACTTGCATGTCAGTCATTTTTTGCACTCTTCTGTCTCTTTGTTGGCTGGCAATTCTATTCATTTTATCTCTGGGCACTCGATTCAAACGCCCACGCTTTTACTGCACGACCTCCCGCAGTTGAAGCTTTCCTGCCACTTGGGGCACTGGTCTCCATCAAACGCCTCCTTTTAGGCTCTGAATTTGACACCATACACCCAGCAGGACTTACTATTTTTATTGCTGCTCTTTTAATTAGCCTTCTGCTACGTAAAGGATTTTGCGGCTGGATCTGCCCCATCGGATTTGCATCGAACCTTGCAGAAAGATTTAGCAAAAAAATCGGAATTCTTTTTTCCTTGCCCGCCTGGATTAATTTCCCCCTGCTCAGCCTAAAATATCTGCTTCTTGGTTTTTTTTCCTATCTGATTCTCTGGAAGATGAGTCTTGCAGGACTCACGGATTTCCATAACTCCTCTTATAATTTAATAAGCGACGCCAAAATGCTGCACTTTTTTCTGCAGCCAAGTGTTCTTGCCGCCTCTATCATGCTTGGGATTATTCTAATTTCCTTTGTTATACGTAACTTCTGGTGCCGATACCTTTGTCCCTATGGAGGTTTGTTGGGAATCCTCGCTTTTCTTAGCCCTTTTCAAGTCAAACGTGATCAGGAAACATGCATCAATTGCAAAAAATGTGAGCACGTCTGTCCTTCTTCTATTCTTATCACCAAAAGAAAAACGGTTCGCAATGCTGAGTGCATCGGTTGCCTGGAGTGTGTTCAGGTCTGCCCTGCAGAAAATTGTCTGACCCTTTCTCTTCCTGGAAGAAAAGAGACCAATCCGGTTCTCCTCCCCCTGCTTACCCTTGTACTGTTTTTTAGTTGTTACCTTATTGCTCAACTGACAGGCCATTGGACAACTGAAGTTCCAGTCGAAGACTTTCAACGCTACTACCAGATGATTGACGATATCGGTCATCCTTAATGACAGCTCTGTATTGACACTCCTATCCAAATACCTTACATTTGCCTTTCATTGGCTGAACTCAACTATCGGTTTAGTCTACCTTGAAATTTTTGAGGCTTTTATATGTTTGGCATTGGTTTACCTGAACTTATCCTTATACTTGCCCTGGCGTTGATTGTGGTTGGTCCCGACAAATTACCGGACCTTGCCCGCTCCGTTGCCAAGGGAATTCTAGATCTGAAAAAAACGGCGAATACTCTTAAGGAGAGTCTGACCGAAGAGGGAAACCCTCTTGACGATATTAAACCAGAACTGGAAAAGGCGGCAAAAGCCCTTACCGATGACGTTCTTGGTGACAGCAGTGATGAATGGTCGGGAGGTGATCGCAAGAAGATTTACGATCCCAGATCTACCGGAGAAGAAGAGGTCTCCACAATTATCGATGTTGAAGCAGATAATGAAGTAGAGACTCCAGCCGACACAGCAGAACCTGAAACAAAACAGGAAGAGCCGGCAAAGGAAGTTGATAATTCAAAAACTACAGAAATCCTGGCCAAAAAAGAAGCAGCGGAGCAACAGAGCTAGTGTCCCTTATTGTTAGAAGCCTTGAGCAGTTCCGCCCCCACCACCAGGAACTGCGACAGCGGATGATACGAGTTTTCGCAGCTCTTGTCCTCTGCTCAGGATTTGCCTATATTTTCTCTGAGAATATAGCCCGCTTCTTTATGGAGCCTCTCTTTGCCGCAAGTCCACACCTTGACCACCTGGTATACACCAACCTGCCGGAAGCCTTTCTCTCTTACCTGAAACTCTCTTTGCTTGTGGGAATTGTCCTCAGCTTTCCCTTTAGTCTTTTTCAACTCTGGATGTTTATTGCACCTGGGCTCCGCAAAAGTGAAAAGAAATTTGCAGTCACCGTTGTCTTCTGGGCAACCCTTCTCTTCGGAGCAGGTGCAACATTTGCTCTTTTTGGCGTATTACCGCAGATGCTGATCTATTTTATGAGCTACGCCAGTGACAGCCTGGAACCCTTACCAAAATTTGGCAAGTATCTTACCTTTGTTGCTCGAACTGTACTGGCATTTGGCCTCTCCTTTGAAATTCCATTTCTTATGGTAATGGCCGGTAAAGCCGGATTCGTTAAAGCCCAATATTTTCGCAGTAAACGATTATATTTCTACGCAGCTATTGTGGTTATGGCTTTCTTGCTTACCGCAGGAGATTTTATGGCCACTGGTCTGCTTGCCATCCCTCTTTTTTTCCTCTATGAAGCGGGCATCTTCCTTACAGCACTCTTTGGAAAGAAAAAACCAGACACAACACCCGGCTGATACACTACGGCTTCCTGAACAGACACACATCATCTGCAACAAACAAAGGCTCTGTCTGCCACTGTGCAGCTTGCCATTCCATTGTGGTTTTAGAAAAAAAACAGACATGGGTGGGATCCTCCTTGTAGTGCCAGGTGGAAAAAGCCTTTTTATCAAGAGCCAGTTTGGTCATAATGCCAAGCCATCCACCGGGTAGAAGCAAGGACCAGAGAAGTGCAAGCGACTCGGCAGGATCATGAAGATGTTCCACAACTTCACTTGCTGTTATAAAATCATACGGTACATTAAAGACTCCCCTATTCGGCGCATAAAAAGGATCATAGATACTCATTCCATGACCTGCTTCTTCAAACATCAGCGAAAGCACAGGACCAGGCCCTGATCCAAAATCAAGTCCATGGCTGTTAATGAATATCCGCTTATTAACAGGAATAAACAAACGACTTAAGAATTTCCGATAGCCCGCGTCTTCAGGAGAGTTCTGATGTTTATCATACTCTTGATGCTCTGCCTTACGAGAGGGTCGCTGGACGGGAGGGATATGGATGAGATTACAGACTGAACAACGAAAATAGTCGCGACGTTTATCCCGGTAAAACAACTGACTGCTCTGCTTGCTCAGACACAATGGACATGATAAAGGAGTCTTTTCCATTGATTCCCGCCTGTTTCTATTCGGGCAAAATTTCCTGTTTCAAAAGACAGCAGGAAATTCTATGCTCGGGCTTTCCATCTTTATCATAGGAGATAGTATCGGGCTGCAGGAGTTTATTCATCACGCAGCCCTCCTCGATATTCAATTGGAAGAAACTGTCTTCCGTTAGAGTAACACTTTGATTTGGAACAAGACTATTCTCTTTAATTTCAAGGGCATTAATGGGATGATCTTCACACAATGGACAGCGATAGACCCGGCCATTGGGGAAAATAAAGAAATTTTCTGTCACAAGACCGGCACACTCAAATTTTTCATCGGGATCAAGAAACACTTTAGGGAATGTCACGTGAATTCCGGCTTCGGCTGCCTGGGCGGCAACACGGGGAACAATATCAAGCCACTGCGAAGGACTCACTTGCCATCCCTGTCCCCCCGCACTTTCCTGGGCTGAATTCCCGCGCAACCCGATAACCTGAATAAAAAATCGTTTTACTCCAATTTCCTGAAGTAATGGAACCATACGATGCAGGTGATCTATATTCA
>CAZUPS010000031.1:0-44252 GCA_964621915.1 uncultured Desulfocapsa sp.
AAAGGTAGCAGATTAACCACTTATAGGCTTGTTCAAATTATTGGGGCCACTTCTGACAGCGATATTGGAGAGGGTTGGATTGTCGAAGACAACAGTCTCAACAATATAGACGACGATGGCGATGGAGATATTGACGAAGCCGATGAAAAAATAGTTTACGAAATTCCTCTTGGATATGAAGGGTCAACCTATCTGGATGATATTGCCTATTATATCTACAATAATGATGTGGGATATGCCGATGGGTACCAAAACATCATTACCTATACCATCGGTTTTATGGGAGATCATATAAGTAATCTGTTTCTGATTAACACTTCAAACAATGGAAACGGTTTTACCAATCTCTACGACACCAATGATCCCGATTATGCCAAATACCACTATGAGGCATCATCTCCTGAAGCGCTGATTTCTGCTATGAATGATGCAATCACCTCAATCCTTGAGAGAACGACGGTTTTTGCCGCACCAGTTGTACCCGTCTCCAGAACTACAAGTGGTAACAGAATTTATATGTCGTTTTTCACTCCTAAATCCGGAAATTTCTGGGAAGGAAATGTGGTTAAGTTTGCTCTCGACGATGATAATAAAATAGTAGACGTTACCGGTGCAGCTGCCACTGAACTAAACGGCGCACTCAAAGAAAGTGCAGTACCCTACTGGTCAACAATTGACTGGGCTGCCGATCCGCTTTCCTTTCCTGCAGCTCCAAAGGCTAATGGAATATTCTACAGTCAACGGCCAATCTATACCTATCTTGGTGTGGATACAGATATAACAGCAGCTGCCAATGCGTTTACCAATACAAACATTACAGCGGCACTCTTAGGCACACCTCTGCATAGCGCCGATGAAATTATAGATTATATTCGCGGGGCAGATATCTTCGATGATGATGGCGATACAATCACCGATGAAAACCGGGCTGTTATTACAGGTGATGTCCTCCACAGTGAACCCGCCGTTTTCGAATATATCTACCCCGAAGGAACTTTAACACTCGAAACTGCCATAGCTAGCATTACCAGTGGCGAATTACTCGTTGGCAACAAAGGCGGCCGCGCCTATGCTAATGGTGTAGGACTCCAGGAGGATGGTGAGGAGAAAATCCGCTTTGAGAGGGTGCTCAGTCCATTCAGTGTCGGAGAAACGATAACCGGTACTCAATCGGGTACAAGTGCTATTGTTGCCGCCACAACTGATCGAACCATGATATTTTTTGGAGCCAACGACGGCATGCTCCATGCGGTTAAAGATGCGACCGGTTCTGCATCATGGAGCTTTATTCCTCCGAATCAGCTGGCCCGATTAAAAGATATAGTTGAAGGAACGGAACACAGTTATTTTGTGGACGGGTCCCCTAAAATTTATCTTATTGACGACGATGGTGATGGAATGCTCGCAATCGATGGTGATGATGATAACGACGGCACTCCGGATTCCGCCCCGGACCGGGTTGTCTTAGTGTGCGGTGAAAGAAAAGGAAGTAGCAGCTTTTTCGCACTGGATATCACAGATCCTGACAATCCCCAATACCTGTGGCGAATAAGTGCCACGGACGACTCTTCCTTTGCTCCACCAACTCTCTATGCAGAACTTGGGGAAAGTTGGTCAACACCACGTTTCGGCAAGGTAAAAACAACTGCCATCGATACCGTCGGTACAAATGCCGTAATTATTGGAGGCGGCTATAGCGCAGATAACAGCATGGGAACAAGTCTCTATATTGTTAATATCCTGACTGGAGATCAACTGGAAAAATTCAGTTTTAATCCGGCATACTCCATTGCCAGTGCTGTAACTACCGTTGATACCAACGACAACGGGTTTCTCGATAAGCTCTATATCGGAGATCTTGGCGGCAATATGTATCGAATTGGATATTTTAAGGCATCTGACAACATCACCCTTCTTCCCTTTCCTACAACCGATGAAAATATCAGTAACTGGGATAGCCACCTTCTCTTTTCTGTCAATGATGGGGTTGAATTCACCGATAGTAAATTTTACTATCCCCCCAGTGTTACCCTGGAACATGGCTACGATCTTGTCTTTATGGCCACCGGAGATCGGGAAGATCCCTGCAATCAGCTTACCAGTGATGGTGCTTTTGTTGTAAAAGACACTCACTCTTCGGCTCTCTCTTTAACAATCGATGATCTTCTCGATATTACGGATCCGACAGATGCCACCTACAGGGTTCCTGACTTAAATGGTGCTGACCTGGGATGGTACTATAAACTAGCCGATGGAGAAAAAGTACTCTCCAAGGGGCTTGTCTTCTCCGGGTCATACTTCTTCACGACCTTCACTCCAAACGATGACCCCTGCCTTCCCGGTGGCCTTGCACGTCTCTATGCACTGCAATACAAGACCGGTGCTGCATCTATTGATTTTGATGGAGATGGAACAGCGGATGCCAGTGCGATCATAGGAGGTGGTATCCCCTCCCGCCCTGTACTGGTTATTAACGATGAGACCGATGACACTAAACTTCTGATTTCAGTTGGGTCCACGAATGCAGACGAAGACAGCAAATCACAGGGCGCTGGAATAATAGATATTGCACCAGATTTTACCAATAATTTTTATTACATCTGGTGGCGGGATTGGCTTATTCCATAAGCCTTTACCGGCCCTCCTCTCTCATGAACATTATGTTCATAAGAAAGGCGGGTTAGAGTTCGGTGAGACCTTCTCTGATTGCAATTTTGATTAAATCAGCAATCGAATGAGCTTCAAGTTTTTGGAGAAGGTTACGCCGTCTGCTTTCAATGGTTTTCACACTGACAAAGAGTTTTTCAGCGATCTCCCTCGTAGAATAGCCCTCGGCAATAAGCTGAAGAACCTCTCTTTCTTTAAGAGTCAGACTTTCCACTCCTGCTGTCTCCTCCGTTGTAGTCAACTGCTGCACATACTCTCCCACCACCGTACCTGTTACTCTGGGGCTGAGATAAAGCTGATCATTTTCTACCAGCCGTACAGCCTGAATCAACTCCTGGTAAGCGCACTCCTTAAGCAGGAACCCTCTGGCTCCTGCCTTGAGCATCCCGTTAACAAAACGTTTATCAGCATACATGGATAGCCCGATCACCTTACACTCTGGAACATCCCTGGTTATCTGTGATGTGGCATCGATACCATTCATCTCAGGCATACTCACATCCATAATCATAATAACAGATTGTAGTTTCTGGGCCAGACGCAAAGCTTCCCGACCGTTTGCAGCCTGGGCTACAACCGTAATATCAGCTTCCCCATTGAGCAAAGCACTGATTCCTTCCCGAACCATTTCATGATCATCAACAACCACAACATTAATCATGAAATATTCTCCTTAGTGTTTCCAGCAAACCTTACCTCTCCCAAAGGAAGTTCAAAAATAATGGTCGTTCCTTCACCAGCCTGTGAATACATTTTTAAACTACCGCCAAAACTGTTTAATCGTTCCCGAATACTGAACAACCCGAATCCCTCCCGGCTTCCAGTCAGTTCCGGATCAAAATCGGTGCCGAATCCAACCCCGTTATCACTGATATCGGTGATAAACCGATTATTCTTTTTTGAAATTTTCATCTCAACTCTATCGGCCTTGGCATGTTTGACAATATTCGTCAGTAACTCTCTTATAATCTGAAAAACCATTACAGAAAAAGTGGTATCTTCTTCCTTCGGCACTTCAATACAGACACAATTTATTTGAAGAGCATGCTGTTCCTGAAAAGTCTCAATCAACCATTCCAGAGCGGCACAAAGACCTAACTCATATAACATCGGTGGACTTAACTCAAAGGTAAGCGTTCTTGCTTCTTCAATTAACTGACCAAGTAATGTACTGAGTTTTCTCGCCTCGATGCGCTGTGTCTTGTCAGAAGAGCATGCGGCCATCCCGTCAAGCCGGATTTTAGTAACTGCGAGATTCTGGCCAATACGATCATGTAAATCTCTTGCAAAGCGACGCCTTTCAGTCTCTTCAGTAAGTAATATCTGGGCGGAAAGAGCCCTTAATTGATGTTGATGAAAAGAAAGTTTTCGGATAAGCCGGTTAATCTCTTTTGTTAAAGTCCCAATATCATCATCACGCTGTCCCCTTACAAATGGAATAAGATTGCCACTATCATGAATTGTAACAACATGGTTGGTCAACGCACTAACGGGTTCAACGATAAGGCGATTTAACAGGGTTAGAAGGAGTTTGAACATCAGTACAACTCCAACCATGCTGCACCAGAAAACAAAAATCAGTGTTTTTAGCCCCTGTCGGGTGATATCACGGCTAATTTCGGCACGAAGAAGAATCCCTGGTTCGCCATTTATATCATCGCATAGAGTTGTAATAATAAGTGTATCTCTCCGTTCCTGAAAAGCCAGATTTTTTTTCTCCTGTTTAAGAAAATCGACTACTGCGGGTGTCAATTCCCGGTCAATTTTATCAACCGGCAAAACACTCCAGGCAACCTGGGTCTGCTTCTGCAAACGATCAATCAGACCATCGGTTAGCAACCGACCGATAACCAGAGTTCCCACTGCAGGCCCACTACTATCAGTACGCAAAATAGGGTGTGAAGCGATAAGAAACGGGCCAAGGTCTGACATAAAAAGCCCTCGAACAAATTGAGACTTGTCCGTCAGGAGTTCATGGTCCAGTGGCCATGACACCTGCTGAAAATCAGTTGAATCCACAGCGTCACTGCTTTCCAAATCAACGATCTTCCCCCATACTACCTCGCCCTGACGAGAGAGAATATATAAGAGAGAAATCTCATTATCAACAAAAGTGGACATCTGAAGATTTGAGAAAATATACTCTTTATTTGGGGCGACTGTGAAAGAATAAGTATCGTCCCAGGCAGCCCAATCGTGAGTGATTTGATTTAAATGACGAGTCTCACTTCCTAAAACATTGACACAGCGTTCAATGTCAGTTTTTCCTTTTTTCCGTTCAAGTTTTACATAACTGGGGTAAACAAAAAATTTCGCGATAAACACCTGTGCCACTATAAGACAGAACGCTACGACTATCAGAATGATTGTCAATCTTTTTTGAAGAGAGAGGGATTGCATACCCGAAAACATTGACATATCGCTCCGTTATGACCAAGAGAAGCCAAAGATATAACAGACAATTCTTTGTGATTAGCGTAAATCCTCGGCTATCTTCCAAACAGAAAATAGAATCGGCTTTTCCCTGCCTTGGTAAAGATATTACCAGTAAAAAACACATACTCATGTAGACTGTTAATCAATATCCATACCACTTCCCAAAATCCTATACAAAAACAGACAACTCACTGTCTTTATGAGATTATAACAAAACAATACTTTTTTCAATTCGCTCTCTATAAAGAGAATTCCTGTCCACAAAAGTAGAACATGTCCACTTTTGTGGACATGTTCAAAATATTCTGAACGAGAGCAGGGAAATCTGTAGCAGTTAAAAGTGATGCGGGAATGGAACGTAAATCAACCGGTTCTGACAAGATAATTCTCCAAAAGGGAACTGCCTGGTTCAGGCTAAACCCCCTATTTTTTCTTACGTACAATTGGTTTCAGCAATTCTTGTTCCGGCGGAATACAGGGAAGTGCTTCTCCAATATACTCTTCGATATCCATAAGATAAAAAGAGCTTTCCTCATCGGCAAAACTGATAGAAATTCCATCAGCTCCGGCACGACCTGTACGTCCGATACGATGTACATAATCCTCCGGCTCATAGGGAAGAGTAAAGTTTACCACATGACTGATACCATCGATATGGATTCCACGCCCGGCAACATCTGTAGCAACCATCACCTTGATTTTTCCATTTCTAAAATTCTCAAGACGGGCTGTTCTTTTCTGTTGTGGAACATCACCTGTGAGCAGGGTACAGTTAACACCATCTCGAAGCAGACGCTCATTGAGCCGTTTGGCATCTCGTTTCATATTGGTGAAGACAATAACCCTATCGCAGTTTTCAGCTTGAATAATATTATATAAAACCAGGTATTTTTCATCTCGAGTGAGTGTGTAAACTATCTGTGTTACAGTATCCACGGCCACCTGATCAACTTCGGTCTCCACCGAAACCGGATTAGTACACCACTGCGATGCCAACCGGGTAACTTCTTCTGTAATCGTTGCCGAAAACATCATGGTCTGTCGTTTATCTTTATTAGGTGTCTTATGGATGATAGAGCGAACATCCGGGATAAATCCCATATCAAGCATCCGATCCGCCTCATCGATCACCATAATACCTGCCTCATGCAAGGCAACAACCTGCTTACGTGAAAAATCGAGCAATCTTCCCGGAGTAGCCACAAGAATATCCACCGGCCGATCTCTAATGTTTTTCTGCTGCCGCTCATAGTCAGTTCCACCATAGGCCTCTGCCACACGCATGGGCAGATACTTGGCAATGGCTCTTGCATCCTTTGCAATCTGAATAACAAGCTCTCTGGTTGGTGCAATAATGAGGGCCCGAGGAGTTCCGTTTTTTCGTTTCTTCTGCTGTTCCTGGATCAATCTTGTAAAAATTCCTATTAGGAAAACCGCACTTTTTCCGGTGCCGGTGGAAGCCTTGCCGATAATATCTTTTCCGGCAATAACATCGGGGAGTGAGCTCTGTTGGATGGGAGTACAATACTTGAAATTCAGGTCTGCAATTCCGTGCATCAGTCCCATGGGGAGTTTAAAATCATGGAAACGGGCCTTTCCCTCTTCGGGTTCCACGGGAAATTGAGAGACACTCCATTTTTTCGGTTTCCTCGGCGTTTCCTGACTTCTGTTTTGAGGAGGTCTGGACGCAGCGACTTCTGTTTTTGCTTTTCGTGGTCGATTTGAAGCAGGTGCTGCTTTGACAACGGCTGGAATCTCTTTCTTTGCAACTACTACCACAGGCTTTATACAAGTCGTTGTTGAAATAACTCCACATTTTCGAATAGTACGGAGTTTTCTTCTTCTGTTATGCCGTTGTTTCATTTGTCTTTTATTCATTTATTTGCGACCTTGCGCAGTATATCAATCCCGTCAGGGGTAAATTTTTCATTTTTCGATAATTCAAAAATAGCCGAAACATTCATAAAACTGCCGGAAGCCACCTCTTCTTTCTGTAACTGAAAAGGACCATTATGGACACAGGAGAAAATTCGTCCCCAGACCCGGTTATCCTCTTCTTCAAAATACTGATCAAAAAGCAGTGTAAAGCGAACACCGGTAACTCCAAGTTCCTCTGCAAGTTCTCTTTCCGCCGATTCTTCGTAGGATTCTCCTGCTAGAACCACACCGCCTGCTGCCACATCCCAGCAGGATGGATAGAGATCTTTAGTCGCCGTTCGTTTCTGAAGGAAGAGTTCTTCCTGTTCGTTAAATACAAGGATATAGGAGGCTCGATGGATAAGGCCCTGCTCACGCATAATATGCCTTGGCAAGGTCTCTGTTTCCAGGTTATCACGATCAACAATCTGGATGATCTCCTGCCCGGGGTTATACATTGGGTTTTATTCCAGGCCGTTCACAATGCGGGACGGGAATGGCTGGAGGTCCACTCACCAGCATTTGGGCAATGGTCAGTTTCACCCGTGGATAGAGGTGAAGCTTTTCTCCCATAAGTTCCCTTTCCACCCCGACAAGTCGCTGCAGGAGTGGTGTTCGCTCCACATGCGGGGCCTCGGAATCATGAACAAACTTCTTTTTCACTTTTTCCTGACAACGAAAACAGCCTGGGAAATTCAGGGTCTGCCCGTCCGGACGCCGCATGGAAGCAGGTACTCCGTGAGTCCTGCATACCATCAAGCGATGGGTATAAAGGGTACAACGCCCACCATCGGCGAGAGGACACATGACCTGAGGACGCTCACCTCTGGCTTCAGCCTTTTCACACTCAAGAATGTAGTGCTTTGACCGCTCCATAAGTTCCAGCTGTCTGACATTATCAAGCTCTCGAAAGCCTTTCCAGAGATAGGCCCATTCCGTATAGGTGTGATGGAGAAAGTAGGAATCACAACAGTTATCCGGACAACCATCACAACTAAAGTTCAGACTTTTTGCCACCACATCATAATCTGATTCCATCGCAATATAAATACTGCGAACTTCTTCACTCAATTCATCGCTGAGCAGTACTTCTTTCATTCTTTGTCCTCTTCAAAACATTGCACCTGATAAATCTCAATTGTTGGTTTGGAATTCTTCCAGGCTGTATCAACAAGTCCTGCTTTGCGGCACAGATGGCCAAGAAACAGCTCAGGAGCTGGTAACTGCTCCCACACCTGGGGTAAAAACGTGGCTCCCGCGCCATCAAGTTGTAAAATCACTCCATCTATTCCCGGTCGCAGCTTACTGATCAGATCAGCACCATCCGTATATTCAAGTTTTTGCGGTTGACTAAGTACCGAAATGTCAATTTCCACATCCTCAAGCTCGGAAGCTGTAAGTGGAGAAAAACGGCTATCATGGAAAGCAGCACTGATCGCATTCCGCTGAACACCCTCGGCAACAGATCCGCTCGGCAACAGGTTGCCAATACAACCGCGTAAGTCACCTTTAATCTTCAGAGTAACAAAGGTTCCATACTCAGCACCAAGCGCCAAATCCCGTTCAGTTGCAGTCTCTGCTATACCTAGTCGATCCGCAATTGACTGCCTTGCAAGCCGCAATAAACTCTTTCCCTCTTCTACTGTTAAAACGGACTTCATAAAATTTCCCATGTCCACAATTTCACACAGTTTTACTATTTCCCAAATAAGTGGTCACAGTAGTTCAGCTGTGTTTGATCATGTCCTGGCAAAATAGTTTTCCCTATATGCCTGGGCATGATCAAACACAGATGGGCCGCTGTGGCCTCTTATTACCATTCTACTCCTAGCATTAGGCAGTTAATTCCACTACCAATACCCAGCATCGCAGCTTTTTCGCCACTACAAAAACAGTCCTGCTCGATTGCCATCGCCATGGTAATGGGCGCTGAAACAGACCCCACATTGCCAAGCGTCTGCAGAGTTTCAAAATTCTTATTCAAATCAAGTCCGAGGGTATCAAAAAGCAGTCGTGCATGGGCCGTTCCCACCTGATGGCAAAAGAACCGGTCAATATCCATTTCACTCCAACCGGGAATGGATGCAAAATCCTGCCAGGTTAAATGAGCAGTCTCAACACCACGAATCAACAACTCTTCGGAATTGGTATTCATAAGAGTTGTCTCAGTCCCGCTTTGCGCCCCCTGACAGAGATCAGAATGTTTGGTATTGGCTTTCCAGGCTCCGCGCATAAGACGTGGTTTATTCATACCGGGGAGAAGGCTGCACATATAAAGTGCAACGGCCCCAGAGCCGATTGTCAGTGAAGCAAAGGCGGGTTTAATCTTCTTTCTGGTCAGACTTTCATCGGTAAGCAGTGTTTGAATTGTTGATTCTACAAGCTCTTCTGCGGTCTCCCCGGCCACTACTAGTCCATTACGCACATGTCCAAGTTCTATCATATTGGCAAGCATCACCATGCCATCAAGAAAGCCCAAACAGGCATTGGACAGATCAAAGAGCAGACAGTCCTCCGACAAGCCCAGCTGATTATGAACAAAGGAAGCTGTAGCCGGTTCCATCATATCTCTTGATACCGAGGTAAAAATAAGACATTCAACGGATTCCGGATCAATATCATCCTTATCAAGTGCCGCCTGTCCGGCAAGTGCTGCTCCCTGACTAGGCCTGGTTCCAGGTTCCCAGAGTCGCCTCTCTTTTATCCCGCTCATCAACTCCAGCCTTCCGGCGGGAAGCTTTAAGCGTTGGTATAGCGGAGCCAGACGCTCCTCTATATCGTCGGAACTTAAGATACGAGGCGGCAGAACATAGGCAAATGTATGAAGACAGACCTTTGAGTAAAACATATTTTATTTATATCGCTGATATCGTGGATATTAGATGAATCAAGTCGAGCAGAATGTAGCAGATACGGCAAAGAAATACAACTTTTAGCAATTTTCCATCCTTTCCACATTAATACGACAAATAGTATTCTTATGGCCACTGAAGCCCAACCAGCATAACTTCTGGAGCTTCGATTTACGCAAAAAAGAGAAAACAATGACGTTTGGGAGGCATTCAAATGAGCCTCCTTGATGAAATAATGGGATGGTGTGGATGTTGCCGAATCAAGATTCTTGAGGAGGAAAAGGACTAACACGACCAAATAAACTAAAAATATGGCGACTTTCCTGTCGGACGCACAGTCTGCTGATCGTGTTGTTTATATATGCCGATAAGGGATGAGCTCTGGGTGCTCAAAAAAAGTAGCCGCTTAAGCCAGACTATTGAATGATAAAAATCCTATCAATAATCGTTTGTACCATTTCACATCACAAAAAAAACCTCTGGTTAACCAAATGTGATATTCGGTTAAGCAGAGGATCATAAACCCGAGCCAAGGTCTTTTTCTGTAGAATTTTATGATATTGTTGATGTAACCTTTGCTGGAGACTTGTTTACATATTTAAAGAAAACTGGGAATGCTACGAAGAAGGCTACACAGAGCAGATATTCAATACCTTTGATGTGTGTGTAGTAATCAACCAGAGTATGCAGAGGTTTTACCATTCCGATTGATACCATGTATTGTCCTGCCAATTCACTTACTGACCAACCAACTGAAGAAAGTGCGCTTGTAAGAGCTGCGGCAACCCAGAGACACATTATTGAACCAGCTGCTAATATTATTCTTGATCCTGTTTTTGAAGTATTTTCTTTCATCGTATTATCCGTATTAATTGTTTGTCTTATTTGAATTTTATTAGCCAATAACTGCGGTTAAGTACCCTTTAACTACATTCAAAGGTCCCATGCTTACCAGTGCGCTTGTCAAACAGGCAAATCCCCAGATACCAACGAGAGCAGCCATGGTCATTCCTGCGCCTAAGGCAAACTTAGAAGTTTCGTATCCAGCTTCAACTTGAGTTCTAGTAGTTGTATTTGTATTAGTAGTCATGGTGTCCTCCATATAGGGTTGGTTTAACTTTTCGTTTAGTTTCTATGCTTCCTATATAGCATCAACCATGCCACTTTATTGTTTTTCGATTTTTCCCCTCAACAAAACATCCTACCACGCTGTTTTAACGGCATATTACTTAGACAAATATCCCAGTCTCACCACACCACACTTGCGCTGTCACAACACGCAGCGAAGAACATTTGTGTAGCATTGAATCAAAATAGTGTGGTTTTTCTTCAACAGATATGTTGCAATCTTTGCGGATAGGTGTGGTTTTGGATGAATTACCCACCACAGCTCTCCGGTGGGCAGCGGCGTGTAGCCCTTGCCATGGACCCAAATACCCAACCTCGGCACTTGATCCTGAAATGACCGGACGAAACTGCTCTTGAATCAGATTTAGTAAAACCGGACGGGCAGTCGCTACAGGGTGACTTCGGCCATGGAAAGCTCGAGACGACGTACACCGAGTGAAACTGCAAAGCAGAGCAGAAAATACATAAGCGAGATGGTTAGCCAGACTTCGTTGGTCCGCTGGGTAGATGACATTACCTGCATTCCCTGAAAGGTGAGTTCCTGAATGGAAATGATGGACACAATGGATGAGTACTTAATGGTATTGATAAACTCGTTGGCAAGCGGTGGTAATACACGCCTAGTGGCCTGTGGCAGGACAATAAAACGCATTTGCTGCAACCAAGTAAGACCAAGTGCAGCAGATGCCTCCCACTGTTCAGTATCTATGGACTGAATTCCTGCCCGTACAATCTCTGCAATATAGGCACCCTGAAACAGGGCGACCGTGAAAACACCTGAAACAAAGGCCGTAAAAAGCTCTGGCGGGGCAACAGTAAAACTGAGTAACTGTACGGTCATCCCTGTTCTACTGCGAATAAATTCATCCACCCCGAGTAGCAGCATCAACTGATCTGAAACAAAAAAATAGAAAATAAAGACCAGCACCAAAGGCGGGATATTACGGATTAACTCCACATAACTGCGTGCTATTAAGCGAAAGAAAAGTCGTTTTCGGGTTCGCATAATCCCCACAGCAACCCCGATTCCAGTGGCTAAAAGAACTGCCCAGACACTGAGACGAATGGTGGTAAAAAAACCATCGAGCAAAATATTACTCACCCAGCGGCTTTTCTCTTCATCCCAGCGAAACAGGTAGTTTGGAATTACCCCCCAGTCCCAGTGATAATTAAGTCCGACACTCACCCGATAGGTGATATAGGCAAAAAAGAGGAGAAGAGTTGCCGTGACAACACCATCAAGAATAATGGAGTTCTTTCGTATAAGATAGACACCTGTCATACTGTGTTATAGATACCAGGAATGACGATGTTTGACAAAAGCCTGTATTTTCATCATCAATGCAGTCCGCCTCTCACCTGCTGATACACTTTTTCCGTCAATGAATCATAACTATAACCTTCCGGAAAAATCGGTTGCTGAAAGCTGACTGACACTTCACGAAAAGGTCGGGGGAAAAGAGTCCCCACGGGAAGGGCTTGGTAAGCACCGTTTATGGTAACGGGAACGACGGGAACATTCAGTTCCTTACTAAGAATGGCAAATAATTTTTTAAAATCACCAAGGGTCCCATCCATACTCCGGGTTCCCTCCGGGAATATCATAATATTTTTTCCCTTTTTTAACACTTCGGCAAGTTTCTGAATAGACTCCTTAAGCCCCGAGTTTATATCCACAACAATAACGTTATTCCTATCCGCTAGGAAGCGGACCAGAGGATTTTTAACATGTTTCTGCTTAGCGTAAAAATAGGTATTCTTGAAATTTTTTCCCTTTAGCAGAGAGGCCACAAACATCCCATCATAAAAACTCTGGTGGTTTGGAGCAATAATACAGGGTGTATTGGGTAGATTTTCCTGTCCTACTCCTCTAAACTTGAAATAGGACTTAAAGAAGAGCTTGCTGCAACCCTTAAACACATTCGCTGTTATCCATGTTCTGGGGAGTGTCAGGTCAACTTTTTCTTTTAGGATCTCACTCCAGTTTGCCAGCTCAACACTGATTTTTTCCTTCTTCTCCTGAATAAATTCGCTTAAAAGACGCACCGTCTGATGTGACATCAATTTTTCTTCACTGAGTTCAACCCCGAATGTGGACTTTAAAAAAGCCAGCAGACTCACCTGATCAAGAGAGTCCATGGCAATATCAATCTCAAGATGATCATCGGGGAAAATTTCCTTTTTACTCTGACGCTCGATAAAACCTTTTATAATAAGATACTCTTCAAAAGTGGGCTGCTCAGCATCACTTTTCCGTGCTTCACGGTTCCCGACAAGATCCGGTAACTGAAAACGGCGCAGTTTGGAAAGTCTTGTCTTGGGGAGTTCTTCATCGATCAGCGTAAATTTCAGAATACGTTTTGATGGGGATACTGTCTTATTATAGGTATCAATAATCTTCCAGCGAAAGAAATCATCGAGTTCTGTAATCTCTCTGGCCCTCACCTGTTTTAAATCCGGCTGAATAACCGCCTGGAGGATATCTTCTTTTACAAAAACACCTACTTCATTAATACAGTCAGTCAGCTTCTCCAGTTTCTGTTCAACCAGAACCGGATTGATATTCTTGCCGCTAGCCAATACAATTATTTCCTTTCGACGTCCGGTAATATAGATCCTTCCCTTCTCGTCAAGACGACCGAGATCTCCGGTATACAACCAGCCATCCTTTAACACTTCGGCGGTTTCCTCCGGACGATTCAGGTAGCCCTGCATAATATTTTTACCCGAAGCGACAATCTCACTATCCCGTATCTCGATTTGCGTACAACTCATCGCAGTTCCTGCAGAACCAATGGTAACCTGACCGGGACGGGTAAAGGTAATCATCGGGGCGGCCTCGGTCATTCCAAAACCCTCAAGAACCTCAAAACCAAGAGTTGTAAAATTCCTGCCGACATCGGGGTCAAGGGCAGCTCCACCGCAAACCAGATATTTGAGGTTTCCTCCTAATTTTTGATGCACAGCCTTAAAAAGAACCCTGGAAAAGGCCTGCGATTCGACTTTTTCAGCTAGTGAGAAAAATATGCGGGCGATTTTCTTTTGATTAATTTTATCAATAATCCCCTTGCAGATCGTTTTATAAAGCCGTGGCACACCAATAATAATGGTAACCCGATTATCCTGCAGGGTACTGATAATGTCCTGTGGCTGTAAAGATGGTGACATCGCAATCGTTGCACCAACAGATAAAGGAGCAACAAGCGAACCAAGCAGAGGAAAGATATGATGCAAGGGAAGTAAAAGCATAACCCGTTCATCAATTGAGTAAATTGGGACTCCGATGGAAACTGCTTCCACATTTGCCAGCACATTTTCGTAGGAGAGCATTACTCCTTTGGGATCACCCGTGGTACCCGAAGTGTAAATAATAAGCGCTGTGTCATGCAATGCACCTTCAGCGAAGTTGATATCGACGACATCTTCTCCGGCAAGATTATCAGCGACGACCATGTCTTCATAGACAAGGACAAGAGGGGTATAATCGATTGCTTCAATAAGCTTTCGGATAACAGGTTCCCGCTCACGGGAACAGAAGACAACGTCCGGTAAACAATCCTGTACGATATAAGTGACTTCTTCGACGGTGGAAAGATAGTCAACCGGAACAACAGTACAGTTATTTTCCCACGCACCCAAAAAACTGTATATCCATTCAGGCCTGTTTTCGGAAAAAATCAGAACCCGTTCGGCCGTATCGGGAAACAATTTTGCAAAACGAACCGCTTCCTGAAGCAGATTCGCATAACTTATATCCTGATCCTTCCACTTAAGAGCCGTCTTCTGGTAATTCTTTAAAAACATAATTTTCTCACTGACAATAAAGCCATATTGTATATTTTTCTAACCAAACACTGCTGATATGGACAAAATGAAAACACACTACTCATGACAACTTCCAACCTTTCCGTATCTTCATTTGGTGCCTGCCTGCTTTAGCTCTCTAATATCTACACTAACTGAGACAAATTACCAATGGTTGATACAGTTAGCAGGTTTCATGTGGGGAACAGATGGTTTATAAAATTATCATACAGAGAACGTCTGCTCCTGCAAGAAAACCCTTTTCCAGCTTCTCCAGCACGAGCCGCCTCAATGGTTACATTCAGGATGTGCAACAGTATCCATATGAACACTCATCTCTTCAGTTCACGAAAAAGATCACCGTAATGTTCTTCTGCGCAGTCATCACAGATGGAATGGCTGAATAACGCTTCCGAATGCTCAGAAATATACTGTTCAACCTGCTGCCAATATCCTTTATCATCCCGAATTTTCTTGCAATGGGAACAGATTGGTAGAAACCCGGAAAGTTTTTTTACCTCTGCCAATGCCTGCTGTAATTCATGTTTCTGCTGGTTTAAGGCAATGTGAGTGTTCACCCGGGCTATAACTTCGACCTGCTGGAACGGCTTGGTAATATAATCCACACCCCCTGCGTCAAAACCGGCTACCTTATCCTCAAGACTATCGAGCGCTGTCATAAAAATAACAGGAATATCTGCCGTATCCGGATTGTCCTTTATCTTCCGACAGGTATCAAAACCATTTAATCCCGGCATCATCACATCAAGCAGGATAAGATTCGGCTCGAAATTGTTTAATATTTTCAGAGCACTCTCACCATTCTCGGCAATACGAACCTCAAAATTATACTGCTCAAGTGAATAGAGCAGCACTTTCAAGTTCGCGGGCTGATCGTCAATCACTAAAATTGCGGCCTTTTTTGCATCCATTGTTTAATTTTTCCTGTAGGTACTCAAAAGATTTTCTATCTCAATCAGTTTAAAATCATCGGCAAGCTCTTGAATCTGGCTGGCAAAGTTCCGGTATTTTCCGGATTCGAGAACTAATGTTTCTGCGGCTTTTGCGGCGACTCCAGTTATATTGCCGGATTCAATAAGATCCACAAAAACATCAAGCACATCCTGCGGTGGAGGAACAATTTTTTCGAATTCCTCATCCTCTGAAGCATCAGCTGTTTCATCCCCTGTCTGTAATTCAATATGAAGCTGCCCAGCGAGAATATCCAACAAATCAGTAGTCACATAAGGTTTGGCAATAAATTCATTAAATCCATGCTGCAAACAGTGCTGGCGCAGATCCTTTCCCGTACTGGAGAGTGCAGTAACGGCAATTATCGGTACATCGGAAAAATCCCCGTGCTCCCTCAGTGCTTTAGTTGCTCCGTAGCCATCCAGCCCCGGCATAAGCAGGTCCATCAGAATTGCATCCGGCCTGAACCGTTCACAGATGCTCAGCACATCACGACCATTTTCAGCCTTTTCAATTATAAACCCTAGAGGCTTCAAGATTTCATAAAGAACAATACGATTGATTTCATCATCATCAACAATCAGAATCTTTTTTGGAGATACCTCATCACCGGCTCCGACATATCCCGTTACCTTCCTCGTCTTCACAGTAGTAGAAGCAACCCTGTCCAACACTGCTACTTCGATGGTAAAGAAAAAACGACTTCCCTTCCTTTCTCCCATCTGCTGCAGCTCGTTTACAGGGCTAATCAGTTGCAACGTACCATTCATTAAGTTAACAAGCTTACGACTGATAGCGAGCCCCAGTCCTGACCCCTCTGAATATTGAAGTCGCTCTCCGGTTTGCTTAAAAGGTTCAAATACACTTTCCTGCATTTCGGATGCGATACCAACCCCCGTGTCTTCCACCATAAATGTCAAGAAAGTCATCTGTGGAGAACTTGACCGCGCCAGAACAGACAGGGTACAACTTCCCTTGAATGTGAATTTAACCGCATTTGAAAGCAGGTTAAGAAGTACCTGTCGCAACCGAAGTTCATCGGCCTTAATCACCAAAGGAAGTGTCTCGTCCACCTGCAAACAAAACTCTATGCCCTTTGCAAGACTCCTCACCTTGATAATATCTGCGATTCCCTGGAGAAAACCCGGTAGTCGGAACTCATTTTCTACAAGTTCCATTCTATCGGCCTCAATTTTTGAAAGATCAAGAATATCATTAATCAGCATCAACAAATGTTCACCGGACTGATGCATGGTCCGTATTCCACTCTGCTGCTTTAGGGTGAGACTTTCATCCGCATTGAAAATCTGGGTATACCCAAGAATTGCGTTGAGTGGAGTACGCAGCTCATGGCTCATATTTGAGAGGAATGATGACTTTGCCTGACTAGCAGTTTCAGCCGTTGTTCTGGCATCCATCAGCTGCTGCTGTTGCTTTTGCAGTTGTTTGCTACTTTCTTCAAAAAATATCCTTTTGTTGTACTGTTGATAAAATATGAAAAGGATCATAACCAGTACCAGTAGCCCCATGGAAAAAACAGCACAAAAGTACATTATTTCATTCTTAAAAAAATCAGACCGACTTCTAATGGACAAAAAAGCCACCATTTCCTGGCTTACCGGAGTAAAAACAGGAATGGTAGTAGTCACTGCATCCATACCAGGATCATAGAGTGACAAGGGAAGTCCACGATGAGCCATGGTATATACGGCTGCCACAGTCTGTTTATCCGAAAAAAGCTCTTTCGGCTCTTTTCCGGAATTTGTTTTGAGTTCAGCTAAGACCGCCTTGTCAAATAAATAGCCTTTATGGTGTGATTTTATATAGTTTTGCTCCTGTTCTTCTTGGAAAAGTTTTTTTTGTACAGATATTTCCTTAATAAAAAAATTACTGAGTACAGCGTACTGTCTCATCATGGCAGATGTCAGCGCATTCGGCCCAAAGGAAATCTCCATACTGCCAAGATGCGTCCCGTCAGCTGCCGTAACAGGAAACACAAATCGATAGCCATTGAATATCCTTCCTTCTTCAAAGCCATCAATGGCCGTATGTTCCCTATTAACCCAACTAACAGTTTCTCGTATTTCTGTTAAATCATCTCCAAATTTTTCGGGTCGATGGAAACGAAGAAAGGACTCATTATCCAGAAGATGAAAATGAAGCTGCCTTAAACCAACATCCTGCTCCAATTCTGTATACCGTGAACTGATCCTGGCAAAAAGTTCTCCCCGCAGCATCTTTTTCTGCATGGTATCAGCAGTAAGCAGTTCTTGATACAACTCCTGAATAGAAAATCGTTCCATCATACCAGAGTGAAGAGTTGTAGAGAGTTGCTTATATTGATCATAAATAGTGTTATAGGCAAGTTCATATCGCTCGGTTATTCGTTGCAGCTGCTGCGACTCATGATCATGCTGCACCTGCTTCAACCCTGCAAACCAGATAATCGCAAAAGCAGCAAAAATCAGTAGTAATCTCAATTGCAGACGTCGCTTTTTTTGATTTTCTTCTTTCATAAATAAACGTAGGTTTGTTTGTGGATTAAAAGAAATACGCATACCGTTTTCCATTAAACGGCCCTGTCCTTGGAAAACGTATAGATACTATTAATGTAGTATGCAGGATAGATGAGGCAGTTGTCAACACATAGAAAACAGCACTTAACACGTAGTCATTCTACGTAAAGAAGTGGCTCCAATAATTTGAACAAGCCTATAAGTGGATAATCTGCTACCTTTAACAGTCCCCAGGGGACTAATTTATGAAACAGAAAATGTCAAAAAGAACGAGACGAACACATTCACCATTGTTCTAACAAAGAGAACCACTTCTCTGATTGTAACAAGTAGCAGTATTAACAAAATATAAGGTACATACATTATGAATTTAAAAAGAGTTTCAATTCTTCCTGCAATCATCAGCCTCCTTGTAATGGCAACTTTTGTATTCGCCACTCCGGCTTGGTCCAAACCTAATATTAAAAAACAGCCCCTCAAAGATTCTTCTGAGAAAAGTGTACTTGACCGGGATGAAAAAAAGAGTGAAGGGAAGGGAAAAACCAAAGTCAGGAAAAAGGTAGTCAAAAAAGCAGCTTTGGGTGCGGCTGCTGGTGCAGCAGTAGGTGTAGCCAGAAAAAAATCGACATCAGGCCTCAAGGAGAGTGTCAAAGACGTTGCAAAATAATACCTCCTTTTTTCACCCCATGAAAGAGATTACAGCATTGCACCGTTCACAATAATCTTTGATCGTACAGCTCGTATCTGTGGAATCAGGCTGAAATTGAATTCATTATAGGCTGCAAGAATGGGTATGGCGCAATCCCTCGCCCTTCCAGGTTCTGCCAAACCATTATTGAGACCACTTATATTACCATACTTGTCCAGTAGCAGGCCGCCACTGCCCCCCACTTCAATTTGGATATCAGTGCAGATACCTGTTTCACTGTTTTCCACCACACGCCCCTTCCGTACAGCAAGACTAAACTGCTCCAAATATTCCACGCTAAAAACCGAATCTCCGGATTGGAATGGAATGGTCCGGGGACGCAGGGGAATGTACTGAAGTCCTGCCGTATTCACCTCAAGCAATGCCATGTCACTGTCAGCAGCAAGAGTTACTTTGGTCAACTCCAGCTGCGTTCCATCGGGAGAGAAAACCTGGATATCAGTTAACTCTTCCAGAGACTTGCCACCGCTGCTTTTTAGAAGAGTATCCAACTCCTGACTTCTGGCAAGACTACTGAAAAGTTCCTTCTTTTTTTCATCGGTGATGCCCTGATACTTCTCTTTCTCATAGCCAGACTGGAGCAGTGTCATTTTCTGACGAATAGTCCGCAGTCTTTTTTGTTCCAGGGTAATAATCTGATCAAGAATTTCCTTTTCCTTTTTTATCCTGGTGAGTTCTGCTGCGCTATACCCTGCCACCTGCTTTATTGTCAGGATATGTCCCTTTCTATCGATAAAAAAGCCCGTTGCCCGTCCAAGAGGAGAGACAATCGATACCAGTGATCTTGCAACACGTCTTCCCATTTTTTCACAGGCAGACGGAACCTCTTCGGATTTCGATTTTAGCTCTGTCCTGGTATCCTTGAGAACAATTGCAGATATCTCAACACCTGTTCTTGGAATATCCCGTTGCTCAGAAGAGTATGCATCGGCTGTAGTGGACTGCTCACTGAGCAGTGGAGGTTCTGATACGGGCGGAGAGGCCGTTCCATTGAAAAACAGAGCGATATACAGAAGTATTCCTACTATCAGAGAAAGGATTACCAGAAATAGAGTACTGGAAATACGTAGCTCCACACTAATCCTCTTTCTGGAAGCAATCGTTATATCTACTGTGATTCATCCAGCCACTCGTCCAGCAAAATCGGCTTAAATACGCAGCTTTCCGGTGCCCGCCACCCACACTGGCCATGAATTTCAATACCACGCCTGAAAACTGAAACAGGGCGATCCGAGGAGACAACAACCACAATCACCCCATCGTGCTCTTTTGAAAATCGAAGAGCCGAATTATAACGGGCCCCCCTGGCCAGATCTTCACCAAGAATACTACGGCCATCGAGAAGACAGGAAAAACCGCGTAAATAACAATTCGCATCGATATGCAGCGCTCCATCAACAGCAGAAAATGAGGCTGCCAAGGAGAGCAGAGGTTTTTTTGAAAGATCAAGAGGGTGTTCAAATTTCTGACCAGGAATCTCAAGGGGGAAACTTTCCAGATCTATTACCAGGGTACATCCATGGGAGGATTTTTCAGCATGGTGAACAAGAGTACTGATAATCTGAAAAAGTTTATAGACAGAATCACTGCTTAATGACTCCGCCTCAAGGAGCGTTTCTTCAACTTCAACCAGTTTGGCCACATTGGTGCTGGAATGAAACTTCCCGTCGGAAAAACTGCAAACGGTCTCTTCCCCTGTTTTGATAAAACCATAACTTCCACAGAACTCAACCAGAATAGAGAAATCGAGCTGTTTTGGGGTGGCAATGCCAACGATGGAAACACCATCGGAAACAAGTCTGTTGTGTGAACCTTCAACGCTTTGCAGTAATTTACGAACATGCTTGGAGTTATTCAATTGCGGCTGTTCGTTCTCTTGAAAACGAGCAAGAAAAGGGAGCTGCTCCATCAACCTGGGTTCAACAAAGAGAAGCGCTCCATTGGGCAAAGCCCCCTCTTCCAGTGTCTTTGATATACCAAGAACTGCTTTTAGAACCGGATAGATTCGGACACTCGAATCAATGCCCAGACGCAAATTACCCTCGTCAACCAGATGATCCCGCACGGCATGGGTGGAATACTCTTTTAGAAAACTGCCAGATATTCCGGAATACAACTCCTGCTCATTGGCAATATCATGGGAAAAACGTAGCACAGCATACTCAAGCCAACGTTCGGTCGGGCCAATTGAGCAGATATTTGGATGATGTTCCGTAAACCACATCTGATAAAAAACAGACCCGGATCTCCCTCCGTATGTGACAAGTCCGTCTAGATCCAGGTTTTTTTCAGCAAGGATATGACTGTATTTCGCCTTATCAGATTGCAGATCGACATCGGCACGCCACTTCCCATCACTGGAGTAGATCATCCTCAACGCCGGATCATAGCCCTTTAACAACCCCTGAGGGTCACAAATAGCGAGTTTTGACTGAGGTGTCAGACAGTATATCACCGCCACACGGCTTAACCCCGAGAACTCAGACAAGCCCTCCTGCAAACCATGCAGGATATCACTTGTGCAGCGATGAATAAAATGATCTTCCTGATTCATTCTGTTCTTCCAGTGTGATTTACGATTATTCTATCAGATGGGACCACTCTTTGGTTCCAAACCAATACTGATGCCGCTCTTTAAGCCACCCTTCATGGCTGACTATGGTAATCCAGTTATTGAAAAAGGTAAGGGTATCAAAATCTCCCTTACGGACAGCAAAGCCAATGGGCTCTTTGGCGAAATTAGAATCGAGCGGTAAAAACATTGTTTCCGGGTATTTAATAGCCTCATACGCTGGTCGTGGAGCAGATCCAACAACGGCATGAACATTTCCGTTACGCAGCTCCTGATACGCCTGAGCCTCGTCATCAAAAAGTCGTAATCTGGCTTTTGGAAAATATTTTTTTGCAGCTGTTACGGCTGTGGTTCCAAGTTTACAAGCTATCTCTACCTCGGCTTTATTAAAATCCTTAAGCGTTGCAAAGCCGGCAGCTTTTTTCTTGTGGGCAACAATGGCCATACCAGAATAATCGTAAGGGATAGAAAAATTGACCTTAAGGGCTCGTTTAGTCTGAATCCCCATACCACCGATAACAACATCAAATTTTCCGGTGAGCAATGCCGGAATAATTCCAGCCCACTTGGTAGGAACAAACTCCACCTTTACTCCCATATCAGCAGCCAGCCTTCTAGCCACATCAATTTCAAACCCGACCAGTTCACCTTTTTTATCCTTCATGGCCCAGGGAAGAAAGGTATCCATCCCCACTCGCAGAACCCCGCGCCGCATAACCTGATCTATCGTTGACTCAGATACCAGTTGATTTTGCAGCTTTCCTGCCATAACAGGCATGGCAGCCATAAGCAGCACTGCAATAAGTCCAAAAGTTAATAGAACACGTCTATTCAGTGTTTTCATTGTTCCTCCCAGGAAATATTCAAAAAATAAGATAACAACAACTATGTGACATCTTATTGCATCATGATCAAAAAGACAAATCTGACCTGTAGGGTGATGCCATGCGTTTTTCAAGGCAGGAAACCACTATTGACAGAGCTATGGTGATAACAAGATACATAAGAGCCACAGTGAACCAGAGTTCAAAGGTGAGAAAGGTCTCGGAGACCAGTGCCTGTGCCTCCATGGTAAGATCATAGACGGCAATGGTGCTCACCAGTGCAGAATCCTTAATAAGGGAAATAGCCTGACTGGCAAGAGGCGGCAACACACGTCGCACCGCCTGGGGAAGAACAATCAATCGATAAGCATGGTTATAACTAAGCCCCAGGCTGTGTGAAGCCTCCCACTGTCCCTTTTCCACGGACATGATTCCGGAACGAAGAATCTCGGAGACGTAGGCGCCTTCAAAAAGGCTAAGGGCGAGTACTGCCGCCCAGAAACGATCCAGGCCCAAAACCGGACCCATCACAAAATAGAGAAAGAAAAGCTGGATTAGAAGAGGGGTATTACGGCTGATCTCGAGATACAGTCGTGATACAACTTTTCCCGGCACCGAGTTTGAAAGACGAAGAAGTGCAGTAAGCAAGCCGATAACAAATGCAAAACCAAGACCAATTGCAGATATTTTTAAGGTTACCCCCAGCCCGTACAAAAGTGGCCCTGCGACAAACCCGGATTCATCCCAGCTATAGATATACCGGGGAATCTGGTACCACTGCCAGCGATACCCCATATTTTGCACTGAATGGTAGAAGAAATAGGATATCAGGGCAAGGAGCAGCAAAAATTGTGCGATATCGAACAATGGAGATCTGTTGATAGAGCGCCAGATTTTTTTCTTTTCAGGTACTAAAACATGCATTGGAAGATAGTGGTAAAAGATTTAATTACAAAGCAAGTAGCCCAAAGTATACTAACGTTTTTTGAAAAAACATCTTTTTTATACAAGTTGTTAGAATCAAACTTTGAAAGTGATCACAGTGAACAGCATTATCGATTTTCATACCCATGCCTTTCCTGATGCCGTGGCAGCAAAAGCCATCCCGTCACTTGAAAAGGTCGGAAAAATAAAAGCTCATACGACCGGTACAGTCGAATCACTCTTAGCTTCCATGGATCTGGCTGGCATTGATCGCAGTCTTATCTGCTCCATTGCCACCCGTCCCGAACAATTTGCCCCCATCCTCGACTGGTCACGCCAGGTAAGAGGCAATCGCCTTATTCCGCTGCCCTCCATTCATCCCGACGATCCAGAGTGCGTGAAGCGGGTGTATACTGTGCAACAGGAAGGCTTTGTCGGGATAAAAATGCACCCTTTTTACCAGAACTACTCATTAAATGAACAACGATTAGATCCACTTTATACAGCTCTTAGCGACACGGGACTCATGCTTGTAGTTCACTGCGGTTACGATATTGCGTTTCCCCGTACCCGTCGTGCAGACCCGGCAGCTATACTCAATCTCCAGAAACGCTTTCCTCAATTACGTCTGATAAGTACTCATTTTGGTGGATGGGATATCTGGGATGAAGTGGAAGAGATCCTTATTGGTAAAAATATTTATATGGAAATCTCCTTTGCCCTCCATTATCTTAAAGAGGAACAGATGGTTCGAATGCTGAACAATCATCCTTCGGACTACCTGCTTTTTGGCAGCGACTCACCCTGGGTTGACCAGATGGAATGCATCAGCCGCTTAAAAGCATTACCGCTTAAGACAAAACTACTCACCGGGATTCTCGGTGACAATGCACAGAGACTATTACAGGAAACCGTATGACAGAGATCCCCACCATATCTAAAAGAGAATGTGATTCCTGTGGAAAAGACCTTCCGGATGGCACATTATTCTACCATTGTCGTACGGAACTCGTTGCTGCCAAGGATGAAACCATTCCCGAACTGAAACACCCGGATAAACTTATCGCAATGGCTCTATCCGAAATAGCTGGAAAGGACGAAAATGAGCTCCTTGAGGATATTTACCAGGAAATTATCCTCCAACTCTGTCCGGATTGTCGCGTTATCCTGTTAAAACATATCAACAGCATGCTGAACCAGGGCTGCAGGAATTGCCCCAATTGTGGCCCTGTCCCTTTGAAGAAAAAAGGGAAATTACTGAAATTCCCACCGAAAAACAACGAGGAATAATTCAGCGCTACCAGGTATAGTTGTGCGCTACCTTACTGGCTGTTTTTGGCAGCATCACCCTGAATATTCCACTTACACTAATAAATACTAAATGTCTGAAACACATATTCGTATCGTAAAAGAACAGGACCTGGCGAGATGCTTCGAAATAGAAAGTGTCTCCTACGCAGGAGATGAAGCTGCAACAAAAAATAAAATCCTGAAACGAATTTTATGCTACCCGGAAGGCTTTATAGTTCTGGAAAACAAATCGGAGATTATCGGCTTTATCAATTCGGGCGCAACACACAAAGTCGAGCTTTCCGATGAAGACTTTAAGGAATTAATCGGCCATGATCCGATGGGAAAGCATATTGTGGTCATGTCCGTGGTGGTACATCCAGACTACCAGAGAAAAGGATACGCCTCCATGCTCTTGGAGCACTTTACAAAGAAGATGAAAACATTGAGCAAAACTGATATTTTTTTGATTTGTCAGAGTGACCTAATACCCGTGTATGAAAAACAGGGCTATCAAAATTTAGGACCATCCGATTCGGACCATGGCGGGATGAACTGGCATGAGATGTCTTTATCTTTAACCAACAATTAAGGCACTGATACAAAAATATCAGGTTAACATAACTGAAGAAGGAACTACGCTCCACGCGCTTCAAAAGGAACTGGACACACTGAAATAAAATACTATTCTACTTGTTTAGAAAACTCACCTGCAAGCATGGATAGGGCAAGGGCGTCCATAACCTCCACCCGTGAATCTGCCATCCTTCCATCTGTTATCAGAACCGTGCGAGGATAGCCATGTCCGCCAAAATCAGCGGTCAGTGACTCATGCTCTGCTGATATAAAAACCAGTCTTTCCGTCTGGACACAGCATTGATATACCGAAATCCCTGCCTTATCCATTTTCTGAACAAATCCTGCAAAATTCGGCTGCTGGCGCACCGTACAATCCGGACACCAGGCAGCAACGACATTCAGCACAAAGCTTTCCTTCCGGTTCATTCTCTCTCGCACCTCTGCAGGGCTTAATTCCTGTACCATTACTATTTTCTCCGTATCTCCCAGCAATGATGAATCCTGCTGTTTCTTGCAAAATCAAGAGGAATGGAATCCCCGCTTATATTGCGAATTGCATAATATCTATCAATTGACTCATCCATCTGGAAACGTCTGAAATTTGTGGAAAAAATCAGCACCCCTCCCTCTGCCAGACGATCCATTGATTTTTCAATCAGATGACGGTGGTCACGCTGCACATCAAAGACCCGTCGTTCTTTTTTGGTGTTTGAGAATGTGGGAGGATCAACAAAGATAAGATCATACTCCTTCCGATCCTCTTCCAGCCACTTAAGGCAATCCATCTGAACGGTTTCATGGGCCAGCCCGCCAAAACCATTGAGTGCCAGATTCATTCGGGCCCAATTGAGGTACGTGGCAGAAAGATCCACCGTTGTTGTAGACTCCGCACCACCAACTGCCGCATGAACCGTGGCCGTTCCTGTATAGGCAAAAAGGTTCAGGAAACGTTTTCCTTTCGCCTGCTGGCCTATTTTCAAGCGAATATTACGATGATCGAGAAAAATTCCGGTATCCAGATAATCGGTGAAATTCACCAGCAACAAACAGTCCCCCTCTCGCACGGTATGCATCTTTTTACGGGTGGCCTGTTTCTGATACTGCGCCTTCCCCTTCTGTTTTCGTCTGATCTTTAAAAAGACCCTGTCCCGGCGTACTCCAAAAAGATGCCGAACCTGGTGCAGAACCTGCTGAAATCGTCTCTGTGCTGCTTTTTCATCTACGGTATCGGGAGCCGCATACTCCTGGACCTGAATCCATTTTTCATAGAGATCCACGGAAACATTGAACTCGGGAAGATCCCTGTCATAGACCCTGAAACAACGAACTCCATCACGTTTGGCCCACTTAAGAAATTTTTTGGAATTTTTTCGTAGCCTGTTACCAAACTCTATTCCTTCATCCGGTCCCTTTTCAGGAGTAAGCTCCCATTGAAAGTCCGGTACATCATCGCTATGGACCGTACCACAAAACAAACGACAGTTAATAGAACCGTTATACAAACGATGGGTCCTGTCCCATTTAATCCCCATGCGATCGCCGAAATCGGGGTTTGAAGTAAACACTCCTATCTGCCAGTTATTCAACTCCTGCTTACTTATTCGGCCTAAGGCCCGGTGCAGTTGCTCTGCCTGATCTGTTTCGGAGAGACGCTCACCATAGGGAGGATTGACAACCATAATACCCTTGGCAGCCGGACGATGCAGATTGGTAAGCTGGCTCTGTTTAATTATTATTTTATCCTCATAACACGCGTTTTCAATATTGCTACGAGCCACTGCCACAGCACGAGGATCAGCATCATAGCCAAGCATAAGAGGCCACTCTCGCTCAAGTCCAGCCTCTTCTCTTGCAATTGCCTCATCCACCAGACTATCCCATAGAGTCTGATCATGTGCTTTCCAGCCGCTAAAACCAAAATAACTCCGGGATAGTCCCGGTGCCGCATCACCAAAAATCAGTGCCGCCTCTATCAGGATAGTTCCCGAACCACACATGGGATCTAGAAAAACAACTTCCTTTGAGGTATCCACTGTCCACCCGGAAAGTGCAACAATGGCTGCCGCCAGACTTTCCTTTAAAGGAGCAAGGCTACCACCCTCTTTACGATATCCACGCCGGTGCAAACTCTCACCGCTTAAATCCAGTGAGATTGTTGCATGATCTTTATAGACGGATGCCCGAATGCGTATGCCAGGCCTTACCACCGAGACAGATGGCCGTTCATTACATTTCTCGCGAAACTGGTCCACCACCGCATCCTTTACCCGGAGTGCCGCAAACCCACTATGTTGTATGGCTGATTGATGCAGAGCACAATCCACTGCAAATGTGGTCCCCACATCCATATGCCGCCCCCAATCCACCTGTAATGCTCCTTCATAGAGAGCATCTTCATTAGGTGCCGAAAACTCGGCAAGAGTTAAAAAAACCCGTGAGGCATAACGTGACCAGAGACACATTCGGTAGGCAGCTTCCAAATTCCCCTTCCAGCTCACCAGTCCTCTTGCATGATCTAGATCACTTCCACCAAGGTCCTTTGCTTCCTGCCCCACCAACTCTTCAAGACCCGCAGCACAGCTTGCCTTAATGCTATATTGTATATTTTTTTCCATCATAGCAACAAGGGTAATGCTGTTTGATTAAATTGACAATAGCGATATGCGAATGATTCGACAAAAGCTCTAAAGCCGCTCTTTTCAAATCAACATTAGTAATAGCTTCTATAGTAAAAGAAATCATTGACTTCCAATCCCCATTCTGCAACCATTACTAGAGAAAACCTCATCCCTACACTATTGCAGAGGAAGCATGACGGTCAACAACCACTTAACTCTTTTTTTTGCCGATATTGTCGGCAGTACCAGCCTCTACGAGGAACTAGGTAACACCCAGGCCCAAAAGGCCACCTCGAGCTGTCTGCAACATATCAGTGATCTGGTTGAAATACACCATGGAACAGTAATCAAGACCATTGGTGATGAGATTATGTGTACCTTTGCACGTCCTGAAGACGCGGGGAATGCAGCCATCACCATCCAGGAAAGTCTCTGCAGCTTTTGTCCCCTACCCAACCTCTGCCTGCAGGTACGAATCGGTTTTCATTTTGGCACGGTTATCGTTGAAGACAACGATGTTTTTGGCGATGCCGTAAACCTTGCAGCCCGTGTTACCTCTCTTGCCAAGGCTCAGCAGATCATTACTACCAGTGAAACACTGCAGAAACTTTCCAATACTCTCCAGCTCTCAAGTCGCCAGTTAAACACCACCGAAATAAAAGGGAAAACAAAACCCATTCAAATTTATGAACTCACCTGGGGAAACGTCTCCGATTTGACCATAACAGGATCTGTTTTCCAAACACCGATCTTCGCAAATACTTCCCTGAAACTCCTCTATAAAGAAAAAACCATAGTTATCGACAGTGAAACACCCACATTTACAATTGGCCGGGACACTCTCAACGCCATTATTATCAACGATCCACTGATTTCAAGGCATCATGCCATTATAGAACATCAGGCAAATGGTCTCTTTTTTATTACTGACCTCAGTACCAATGGGTCCTTTGTGACAAATACACTGGGAGAAGAGCAGTTTCTTCACAGAAATGCTGCAAGACTGGAAGGATGCGGACTTATTTCTTTAGGGAAGAAGATGTCGCCAGCCTCTTCTTTTGTAATCTATTATGATGCGACTTTTGTGCCTGATATAGAGTGATATCCTGCCTCTTCTGCCTGAAAAAAAACTCATTACTCTCTAGTAGAACCAAAGCTGGATGCCGGAGCCGGCTTACCAAATAACCACCCCTGACCATATGTAAAACCAAGCTCTTTGCACACCTCTAATTCTTCCTCATTTTCAACACACTCAGCCAATGGATGTGCTCCCTGATCGAGACAGATCTCAACCAGCTTGCGAAGCATCTCCTGCTTCTGCTTTGGTTGCTTATGAATGTCATGAATCAGCTCCAGATCAAACTTCAGATAATCAGGTGGTGCCCCAACCAGTTCATTCCATCTGGCCTGTCCGGATCCAAAATCATCATAGGCGAGATACATTTCATGATCACGAAGTATTGCCCTTAACTCAAGCATCATCTTTATATTCGTAATAGCAGATTCATGAACTTCCAATACCACCTGCCAGGGAGCTGTCACCCTGCGCATTTCTTTAATACTGTTTTGTAAACCACTGGTTAGATTTTCGGCGGGATGAGTGTTCACGAAAATTAGCGATACATCGGGGAAGACCTGACAATCCTCAATAGCTCGGGTCCTAAAAACAGAACTTAACTCTGTTTCCTTGCCAAGTTTTTCTGCAATATCAAACAAGCCCAAAGGGGAAACAGGAAGTCCGGCCTTGCCTCCTCGTCCAAGAGCCTCATATCCAACAACTTCTCCTTTTGCCAATGTCACTATCGGTTGAAAAACTACGCTCACATCCCTTTCAGCAAGCATGGAGTGAAACTCTCTTTCCTGCTGAACAAAACAACTTTTTAAATCAAAGGCCGGATCATTAATATTAATCATAACCGTCTGATCAACAAAACTCTCCACAACAAAACTACGGGTATCTCCGACATCAACATGTTTCACAATGCGAAGTTCTTCTTTTCCCAGGTGAAGAGCATCTCCTGATTTAAGCTCTACCCGACCACAGACCTTATTGCGGTTTACAAAGGTTCCATTTGTACTTCCCAGATCACTGACATAAATTGCATTATCTCCAAGCTCAATCTGCAGATGATGTCTCGACACACCTGGAGCCGTTACCACAAGGTGGCAATTATTATCTCTGCCAACAAGAAAGGGGCTGACATGAACCGGTACATCTAATCGTCTGCCCGCACGCATCCCGCCTTCAATATGCCAGATATACTTTTCCACAGTGCTCATTTATGGTCCTGGACAATGTGTTGATAAAAAATCTCTCTCCCAATAGCTCATACTCTCATTCAATCACACCTGGAATACTTTTGAAAGAACTTCCTAAAAACCAACCGATAGTGACCCCATTCGACTATTCATCCGTCACTTCTTGGCACTTTAATTAAACAGCGGCGAGTTGACGAATACCATCGGCAATAAACTGAATCGCGAGAGCTGCCAGAATAACCCCGAGTAAACGCCGTAGAATATCATCTCCGGTACGGCCTATCAGGCGCCGTATATGCTGCGATAGAAGCATACTGACAAGAACTGCTATATAGCTGATAAGAACAGCGAGAATCAAGGCTGGGGTATGCCCAACACTGGAACGGTCGGCAAACAGGAGAATCGTCAGGGTGAGACAGCCGGGACCGGCAATAAGAGGAATTGACAGAGGGTAAACCGAGATATCAACCTGAAGGTCAACACACTGCTTTTGAATCTGTTTGCTAGTGATCATCCCAAAAGCGGTATAGAAGAGGAGTAGTCCGCCGGCCACACGCAGCGAAGCAATGCTGATACCCAGGCTGGTCAAAATCTGCTCACCTAAAAATCCAAAAAGCAGCACAATAACCGTTGAGATAATCACCGCCCGAACAGCCATACGACGGGTATATCTTCTGTCCCCGCCATCCGTCAGGGTATGAAATACTATGGCTGTGCCGATCGGATCAATAATTACGAAATAGCTGGTTACAGCATGGAGCAGAACATCTAAATTAATCATGTGCCAACCATCTTCACTTTAGGCCGCTTCAATCTGCTTACTGTGAGAACGCTTTTTGAGCATATAATATAATACCGGTACCGCCATACGACTTACCAGCAGGGATGCAATCTCGCCAAACATAAGTGAAATAGCCAGACCCTGAAAAATTGGATCGGCAAGGATCACCGAGGCACCAACCATTACAGCCAGGGCGGTGAGCAGCATCGGGCGAAAACGTACAGCACCAGCCTCTACCACCGCCTCGGCAAGGGGCAGACCATGACTGATACGAAGCTCGATAAAATCTACAAGAATAATAGAATTTCGAACCACAATACCAGCACCGGCCATAAATCCAATCATGGAGGTGGCAGAAAAGAATGCACCGAATGCCCAGTGAGCAGGCAGAACCCCAATCAGCGAAAAGGGGATGGCTGCCATCACCACAAGTGGTGTAAAGTAATCCTTAAACCACCCCACCATAAGCATATAGATAAGAATCATGACCACACAAAATGCAAGACCAAGATCACGAAAAACTTCGAGAGTAATATGCCACTCGCCATCCCACTTCATGGACGGTTGCGCATTGGAAAAAGGTTGATTCAGATTATAAATCGTAACTTTCTCACCGGTACCACCAAATTCTTCAGGGTTTAACTCAGCGAGTCGTGTATTCATATCAAAGATGGCATAGACCGGGCTTTCAACCGACCCTGCAACATCACCCGTCACATAAATAACAGGCTTTAAATTCTTTCGATAGATGGGCTGCTCCACCGGAACTTCATCCACTGTTACCAGTTCTCGTAACGGTACAAGCGGCGCACCAGGATCAAACGAAGAACGCAGATCAATATTCAGCAGAGCTTCGGTGGATGCCCGCATGGCACGAGGGAGTTCAAGGACGATATTAATACCTTCCTTATCACGGGGCTGATGAAAAATATCGATGGACATCCCCTGCATTGCGATTTGTACAGCCCGGGTGATCTCTTCTGCCGAGATATGGTTCAAAGCTGCTTTTTCCTTATCAACAGTGAGTACCAGGCGACTGCGATCAGCTTCCCGATACCAGTCCACATCCACCACTCCTTCGGTTGTATTAAAAATATTCACCACCGCAGCGGCCAGATTTACCCGGTCATCCGTGGTGGGTCCATAAATCTCTGCCACCAGAGTCTGCAGGACCGGAGGACCCGGTGGAACTTCAGCAACAGCCACGGCTGCCCCGTATTTTTTGGCAATTTCAGCGATTGCCGGACGAACCCGTACCGCTATTGCGTGGCTCTTTAACTTCCGCTCGTCTTTGGGAAGAAGATTTACCTGAATATCTGCAACCGTTGGCCCCTTACGCATAAAATAATGACGCACCAGACCGTTAAAATTGTAAGGAGAGGCAATTCCTGCGTACACCTGATAATTGATCACTGCAGGATCACGCTTAATCACTTCTGCCATCTCAAGTGCTACCCTACTTGTTTGCTCAAGGGTTGACCCCTCGGGCATATCAAGAATAACCTGAAATTCACTTTTATTATCGAAGGGCAGCATCTTTACTTTGACCATCCCAAAATACACCATGGAACAGGCCCCAAGCAGCATGGCTGTAATACCCACAAAAAAGACAAAACGGGCAAAGCCGCTTCCTAAAAGCGGATCCATGATTCGGTGATAGAATCGGGTAAAGAAGTCATCGGGTGCATGATCTTCATCAATGCCTTCCCCTACTACACACTCAGCAGGACTGCACTTCTTGCGCAGTATCCGCACAGAAGCCCAGGGAGTAACGCTGAAGGCAATAATTACGGAAAAAACCATGGCTGCGGAAGCACCAATTGGGATAGGACGCATATAGGGGCCCATCAATCCACCAACAAAAGCCATTGGCAGAATAGCAGCAATCACCGCCAGGGTGGCAAGAAGAGTAGGATTTCCGACCTCAATCACCGCCTCGATTGCAATGGTCATAAGTGATTTATCCTTACTGGCGGGCAACCGTATATGACGAACAATATTCTCAACCACCACAATGGCATCGTCCACCAGAATTCCAATAGAAAAAATCAGGGCAAAGAGAGTAATACGATTAAGCGTATACCCATAGAGATAAAAAACCATCAAAGTAAGGGCCAGAGTGGAAGGAATGGCCAGCATAACCACCGTAGACTCTCTCCAGCCGAGGAAAAAGAGGATAAGAATAGCCACACCAAAGACTGCAATCCCCATATGAAGAAGCAGTTCGTTGGATTTTTCAGCGGCTGTCTCCCCGTAATTACGGGTTACGGCAACTGAAATATCAGCTGGAATCAATGTTCCCTTCAAGCTCTCTACTTTCTCAAGTACTTCATCCACCACACTTACGGCATTTGAACCGGGCCGTTTGGCAATGGAGAGTGTAACAGCTGCCTCTTCGCTATGGCCATTTGCGGTTCCAAAGAGAACATAGTTGTCGGGCTCCTCCGGACCATCAATGATGGTTGCCACCTCTGACAGATAGACCGGGCTGCCACCATACACTCCCACCACAATACGCCCGATTTCCTGACTGTTTTCCAGGAAAGTTCCGGCCTGCAGAAGTATTTCCTGGTTCATCACCTTCACCTTGCCGCTGTAACTCTGCCGGTTCGCCTGTTGCAGCGCCGGCACCAGTTGGGATACGGTAAGATTTCTGGACGAAAGGAGCAGTGGGTCAAATTGAATACGGACTACTCTTTTAGTGCCTCCGATCAATGTGGTCTCAGCCACATTATGAATACTTTTTATAGAATTATCCACTTCAGCTGCCAGACGGCGCAGCATAAAATGGTCGTACTCTTTTGAATGAAAAGTGAGTGCCAGAACAGGAACATCATCAATAATATGCGGCTTTATAAGGGGCGCGGAAACACCATGTGGAATACGATCAAAATTAGTGGCCAGTTTCTGATTCAGTCTCACAATAGAACTGTCCAGGTCCTCTCCCACATAAAAACGTACCACCAGCAGACTCTGACCGGCCATGGAAGTGGAATAGATATATTCCACCCCCGGCAGTTCATAGAGCAGTTTTTCCATGGGAACGGAAACACGCTGTTCAATTTCTTTTGGTGTGGCCCCTTCCATGGACACCATAACATCGATCATGGGTACCTTGATCTGCGGCTCTTCTTCGCGTGGCAACAGCATTAAAGCCATAACTCCAAGAAGCATGGAGGCAAGAATACCGACGGCTGTCAGCTTGGAATCAACAAAAGCTGCTGCCATTCTCCCGGCAAAACCCGGATGTTCAAATTCCTGACTTTCCATCAGAGCGTTACATCCACGGGTTGGCCATCCTGAAGCTTGTCAGTGTTCGTTATAGCCACAAGATCACCTGGATCAAGACCGGAAAGAATTTCAACCTCACCATCATAGGACACTCCGGTTGTCACCAGTCGCATACGGGCAATTTTTTCTTTTATATCAACCACAAAAACGATTTCCATCTGTCCCTTCACAAGGATACCGGATTCACTCATCATCAGGGTCGTTTCGCCACTTCCCTCAAGAGCAATACGGGCGAATTGTCCCACCCGAAGATCCGGGCCGGAAAGTATATTAATTTTCACAGGAGCAGTGCGAGACATGGGATTGGCAGCTGGAGCAACCTCTGCCACCTCACCGGTCAAAATAAGATTGGCAGCTGGAATATCAACGGAAAGAGTGTCTCCAACGGCAACCTTCAGTAACAGTGCTTCCGGCACCTGAGCCAGCACCTGTAGAGCATCACTGTTTTCCATCTGCAATAACAATTTTCCAGGAGATGCCAGGTCACCAATATTTGCTATTTTCTCCGTAATCACTCCAGAAAAAGGAGCCGTGATAGTGGTATAATCAAGCATGGTTTGAGCCTCTGTGTAAGCAGCCTCGGCAATTCGGGTAACATCAATCAGGGATTTCACTGTTTCCTGGGTAGACGCGCCTTGTTTCTGCAACTTTTGTTCACGTGCCAGATTTCGACGAGCCTGCGACAGCTGAGCTTCTACTTGCAAAACCTTGGCTGAAATCTCCCCTGCACTGATCTTAACCAGAAGATCCCCTCGCTCTACCTTCGATCCAAGCACAACTGGAAGCTCAATAATCTGTCCGGAAATTCGTGCTGAAATAGAGGCTCTTTCCACAGCCTCCAAAGTACCGACAACTTCAATACGCGATCGAACACGTTCCTCTGTCACCTCATCCACTGCCACGGAGACCGTAGGCAACAGCGGTGACTCAGATTTTTTATGCTCTTCCGGGCCTTTACATCCCGGTAGCAGCAGGGTAACCCCCGTAAGGAGCAGTGCCCCGAATAATACGCTATTCCAGTTCATCACTTACTCTCCCCTTCCGTGCTTATTTCTTCAAATTGCGAAAGCCCCATGGCTCGCCGCAAATCTGCCTTTGCCACTTTGATATTTGCACTCGCAACACTTTGTCTGACACGGGCATCTGTCAGCCGCATCTCAATATCAATGAGATCCGAGGAAAGAATCACCCCCTCCTTAAATCTGCTTCTACTGAGACGGGCACTTTCCTCAGCCTGCTCAACCATTTTTTTGGTTACCTTGAGGCGTTGCATCGCCTGACGATAGCTGAGATCGGCCTGCTTCACCTCAAGATCCATACCAAGCTCTAGCTTAACACGCTGGGCCCGAATGGTTGCTAGTGCCGCCATCGCATTGGCAACATCGGCTGATGTTCGTTTTCCCTCAAACAGACGATAATTCACTTTCACACCGGCCATCCAGGAATCACCTGACCCATCGGTAACAAAGCCCTTATCATACTGATACGATGCAAAACCATCCACGGTGGGAAGATTCCCACCCCGGGCTGCTGTAACATTAGCAATCGCTGCCTCTTCGGCATAGTCAAAGCTTTGCAGCTCGGGACGCAAACGATAGGAGCGTTCCTGGGGAATAGACTGATCACAGTCCCGGGTTGAATCAATACCAACAGCACCATCCTGCAAGCCAAGCAGATTAAGAAAGATCTTCTGGGAGAGCTCCAGTCCATGTTCTGCTAAAATAATACTTTCACTGGCACTGGATTCCTGCACTTCAAGGTTGAGCAGGTCAATCCTTAAAAGATCCCCTGCCTTATACCGTGCCCGGGCTACCGCTAGTGAGGCACGAATAGCCTCAATGGAAGCATTGCGGGCCGCAAGCATTTCCTGGGCCTGGACCATCGACTGAAAACTTCGTACTACCTCAAATGCAAGACGGTCATGGATTGCGTCACGCTCGGTACGAGACCTGGAAACCTCTGCCTCCGCCGCCTCAACACCGGCCTGATCACGGCCACCATTGTAAAAACGATACTCCACTCCAGCCCGCAGGTTCAGGTCATCTGTACGTCCGGGATCATTAAAGTTAATCGAAGAGTTAAAGGTCCCAAGATTAAGAATATTTCCAAAGGAATACATGGGATTATTGGTCTGTCCGTACTGAGCTGAAATATCCACATTCGGATAGTAACCAACTCGAGCCTGGTCAACTGCAGCAGCAGCCATATTCATACGCTGTAAAGCGACACGACTATCGGGACTGTTAGCAAGTGAAAATGCCACACTGTTTCTGGCAGTCCAGACATCGGGGACAGCAGAAATATCTTCAGAGGCGACCGAAACAAGCGGACTTACAAAAAGGAAAAACAGCAGGAAAGTGTTACCCGGTTTGATCATAAAAAGACTCTTTCACATTAGAAAAATGAAATTTGTTCGATTTTAAGGGGAGATAACTATTTAATGAAATAACTAAACGTACCCCATACTACACTGTTCCACAAGTCAAAAACGAGAAATTTTCTCCAGTAACTCTATATAATACCGGATAGTCGATGAAAAATGAAGAAAAAAGCAGAGACAGATCTAGAGAATCTGTTCCAGAAATCTTTGGGTTCGACCATGTTCGGGATGGTCAAAAAACTGATCAGGGGGAGCAATTTCAACAATCCTGCCCTCATCCATAAAAACAACATTATCAGCAACTTCACGGGCAAAGCCCATCTCATGAGTAACCACCACCATGGTCATTCCTTCCCGGGCAAGAGTCACCATAACCTCCAACACCTCCCCTATCATTTCCGGGTCGAGTGCTGAGGTTGGTTCATCAAAAAGCATTATTTTCGGATTCATGGCAAGTGCCCTGGCAATGGCCACACGCTGCTGCTGACCACCGGAAAGCTGTACAGGGTAACTCTTTGCCTTGTCAACAAGACCAACCTTATCAAGCAACTCCATTGCTCTTTGATCCGCCTGTTGCTTTGGTTCTTTTTTGAGCTTAATGGGAGCAAGAGTAAGATTTTCCAGCACCGTTTTATGACGAAAAAGATTAAAACTCTGGAAAACCATACCAACCTCTTCCCGAATACGATTGATATCATTTTGGGGATCAGTAATATCTTGACCATCAATCACAATTGTTCCGGAACTGATCTCTTCAAGCTGATTGATTGTTCTCAGTAAAGTGGATTTTCCGGAACCTGAGGGACCAATAACCACCACCTTCTGTCCGGATTCAACCGAAAGAGAGACATCACTCAAGGCCTGGAAAGAACCAAAAAATTTATTTACATTCTGAATAGAAATAATTGGGTTAACGGCGTTCATAATAGTTCAATCGGTTTTCCATATTGCTGAGAAGTTTAGACAACACCAGGGTAATCAGAAGATAGACCAGGGCGATCATGGTGTAGGTTTCAAAGTACAAAAAAGACTCAGAGGCAAATTCTCGACCACGACGCAGGATGTCGGATACCGCAAGAATCGAAACAAGGGAAGTATCTTTTAAAAGGGCAATAAACTCGTTACCAACCGGCGGTAAAATTGTTCGCCATGCCTGAGGAAGAATAACATAACGCATGGTTTGAGAACGATTAAACCCGAGGGAGAGTGAAGCTTCACTTTGCCCATCATCAATGGAATTAATCCCTGCCCGGAAAACTTCACCCATATAGGCTCCATAACAAAACCCCATGGCAATAATTGCCGCCACCAGATCTGGAACCCGAATCAAATGTCCCAGTGCAAAGTAAATATAAAAGAGTTGCACCAAAAGCGGAATACCGCGCACGACCTCAATATACGTTGAGGCGGTTAGGTTGAAAAACTTATTTTTGGATATACGACCAAGCCCTGCTACAAGCCCAAGAACCAGAGCCAGGGCAATGGAGGCGAAAGTTACCTTAAAGGTTATCACAATACCATCGGGCAAATACTTCAGGATATCAAGATAGGGATCCGGCTTAGTGATAACAAGGTAGACCATGATGGCAATGGTTCCAAAAAACGAAATCCGCCAGGCCGTAAAGAGCCCCTTATCTTCCGGATCCGGAATGGCAGCACCATCACCAACTTCAATTACTACTTTTTTTTCTCTCATTGTTCTTTATATCTACCCAGACACTAAAAAAGAAAAATCCGGGCTGTTCTCACCACAACGTGTGAACATACCCGGACAAAATACCACCAATTCAGGATGGTTACAAACACCACCAGTTTAGGTGGTTGCAGGCAGTACAGATTCGGTTGTTGATCCCTTCCCGTAATAGTTTTTCCCTATACGGGGAGGGATAAACAGCCGAAGATGCCTGCCTGGGACCAACCTAAACTATTGGCCTATCCATTTTTGTTGTAATTCCTCAACGTAAGGGGTTTTACTAACAGCTTCAATCCCCTTGCTCACAAGGTCAAGTACTTCCTTGTTTCCTTTCTTTACAGCGATTCCATAAAATTCAACCTCACCAGTTTCAATGGTGGAGGCAATTTTCAAAGTTCCTTTATACTTATCCATTGCATAGTTTGCGGCAACAGGATCATCACAAACAACTGCGGCAATACGGCCAACTTTAAGATCTTCCATGGCAAGGCCAACTTCGTCATATGATTTGGCCTCAACTCCATCGGCTCCCTTGATGGCAAAATAACCAGTGGTACCAATCTGAGCGCCCACTTTCTGGCCCTTCAAATCAGCAAAACTTTTCACACTGGAATCTGCGGGAACAATCAGAGCCTGTCGTACTTTAAAATAGGGAGTGGAAAATCCCATGGTTTTTTGACGCTTTTCAGTAATGGATACGGAAGAACATACTGCGTCATATTTTCCGGTGGCAAGACCTGCAAAAATTCCATCCCAGGCTACATTTTTAAATACCGGGGTGAAACCAGCGGCCTTTGCTGCTGCAGTCATATAGTCGATGGAATACCCAACGATCTGTTTATCACTGTTCATAAATTCCATTGGCGGCCAGGTTGCATCAACAGCAAAAACAATGGTTTTCTGAGCCATTGCAGTGCTGGTCACACATAACAGCATTGCCAGAGTCAGTACGATTTTCTTAAACATTTTCTTCTCCTCTAAAATTGAATACCACTTTACCGAAACTCTCTATAAATAATACGTTGCGCCTAAAACAAAAATCGTTACCACGATCATTCAGTGGAGGCAAGACAATAATCCGTAAGTTCCGAAGCAAGCGAAAAAATCTTGACGTCTCTTCTTTTACGACTACAATGTAACCTAATGGAGACACGAACTATTTTCTAAATCCCTAATCCGTATTTTCCTGACACGAGGTCCTTTATGAATCCGATGGTTAAATCAGCTTTTATCACCACCACCCTTCTTGCTTCGATTATTATGCTCAGCTCATGTAGTAAAAAAACAGTTGTCCCCCCAGAAGGAACTCCGGCAGAGGGATCTACAATGTCTGGTGGAACCAATATTGACTACCCTGCAGCAGGTACCTATTCAGAAACTGGACTGGCTGGCGAAGAATCCATGGATTCTACAGGTGGAGCTGGAAGTGGAAACCTCTCTATTAACAGTGGTGCCGATCAGCAATCGGAAGAGTATCGCCGTACATATGGTCGCTCTTCAACGGTTTTCAGCCCTGTTTATTTTGACTTTGATCAGGCTGGAATCAACGCTGAAATGGCCCCTATACTTCAAACCAACGCAACCTACATGAAGGAAACACCCAATACAATGATTGTCATTGAAGGAAACTGCGATGAACGGGGTACCAATGAATACAATCTGGCACTTGCTGAGCGTCGTGCCATCAATGCCAAAGAATTCATGGTTAACCTTGGTGTCGATCCAGCTCAAATCCGCACTGTAAGTTATGGTGAGGAGCGTCAGTTGTTTATTGGCCAGAACGAACTGGACTGGTCCCAAAACAGACGGGCTGATTTTATCGTCGAATAGTTCTATTGCTGAAAGTAACAAAAAAAGGGTATGGAAGATCTTCTCTTCCATACCCTTTTTTTGTGATCAACCACCCCACGGAACACGACCTTTCCTCTTACCTCTCCGCAACGGGATGACGGGAGATTTCCAGGAGCATCGCCTCCACCACACCATCAATACTTAATATCCCGGTATCAATGGTACAAGCATCCACGGCCTTACACAGCGGAGCTATTGTTCGGTTCTGATCATCGTGATCGCGTTTTATAATCATGGCCAGCAGTTCCCCTTCGTCCACCTCTTTTCCCTGTGCATAAAGCTGGTCGGCCCGTCTCCGCATTCGTACTTCAGACGCAGCATCGAGGTAAAACTTCCAGGCAGCATCCGGAAAAACAATAGTACCGGTATCTCGCCCTTCAGCAACTATCCTCCCCTCTTTTCCTATTAGTTGTTGCATCTGAGTAAGTTTTTCACGAACAGCAGGAAGTGCGGAAGCTGCCGATGCCACCATGGCCATCTTGGGAGTTCGGATCTCCTGGCTGACATCATTTCCATCAAGCAACACCCCCACATCATCGGTGGCACTGTCCGCCGGAAGTAATTGTAACGTAGTGGTCTCCAGACATTCACGAACAGCAGCATCATCTTCCAGGTCAACGGCTTTGTTTTTCAACTGTAACCCAACAGCCCTGTACATAGCTCCGGTATCAAGGTAGGTGAAGGAAAGACTGGCAGCAACCCTACGACTAACGGTTGACTTGCCCACCCCTGAGGGACCATCGATTGTAACAATCATCTCTTTTGGTTTATGAGACATAGCCAAGTTCCAGAAGACAGTTCTTCAGACTATGATAAAAACGATAATTCTCTTCGGTTGTACCAACGGTCACCCGAATCACATTGGTATAGCCATAGGCCTTCATGGAACGAATAATCACCCCGGTATGAAGCATGGCTTCATAAAGAGTTGTGGCGTCCCCCTTCACATCAATAAGGAAAAAATTAGTCTGGGAGGGATAACAGGTGCACCCCAGCTTATCCACCTTCTTTTGCAGCCATTCCATTCCGGCTTTGGTTCCATCCAGCGTTTTTTGATAAAACTCTGTGTCGTTCAAAGCAGCCACAGCTGCCACCTGAGCAAGTTGGTTCACATTAAAGGGCTGCCGTACCCTGTGCAGATAGCCTGCAACTTCTGCAGTCATCAGCCCGTAGCCGACACGAATCCCGGCAAGGCCATATGCCTTGGAAAAGGTTCGTAATGCTACAACCCCGCAACGTCCCTTTGAATTGTGGATAAGAGAATACACATCCACCTGCATTTCGAAATCCATAAAATCTCTATAGGCCTCATCAAGCACCACAATAACCGTTTCCGGTACTTTGCTGAGAAAGGTATACAGTTCACCCGGATTAATCGCAGTTGCAGTGGGGTTATTCGGATTATCAAGAAAGATTAAACGAGTACGGTCGGTGACCGCCTCAAGTATGGCATCAAGGTCGTGATGCATTCCCTTTAAGGGAAAGACAATATTTACTCCCCCGCGGACCTGAACCACTTTCTGGTACATAAGGAAAGAAGGATGACTGGTAAGCACTTCATCACCAGACTCCACATAGGCCTTCACCAGAAACTCGATAATATCATCGGAACCATTTCCAACAACCACCTCATCCGGCGAAAAACCCTCCTTCTCAGCTATCGCCTGTACCAGATAATAATTTGAACCATCCGGATAGCGGTGAAGGTTGGTCAGTGCGTCACTGATCGCCTGAATGGCCTTAGGCGATGAGCCCCAGGCATTTTCATTGGAAGCAAGCTTGATGGAACCCTTCACCCCATACTCACGTTCCAGTTCTTCAATGGGCTTCCCGGGAGGATAGGGAACAATGGACTTAATATGTTCAGGAACCTGTACTTTCACCATGCTCACCTGTGTTAAATGAAAAACCTTTTTACGCTATTTCCGGGCATTTATTAGCCAATTCTGTTCCGAGTTCCAAATTATACGCTGCTTTAAAAAGTGTATCTTCACGAAAATGAGGCCCCTGTAGCTGGATACCAACGGGAAGGCCAGCGCTGCTAAAGCCACCGGGAACTGATATTCCCGGGATCCCAGCCAGATTGGCAGATATTGTTAAAATATCTGAAAGATACAGAGCCAGAGGATCGTCGGCATGGGCCCCGCGTTTCCAGGCAGGAGTTGGGGTCACCGGAGAAATAATAAGATCGCAGGACTCGTAAGCCTTCTTGAAATCATTTAAAATTAATGTTCGAACCTGAGATGCCTTTTTGTAATAGGCGTCATAGTATCCAGAAGAGAGTGCGTAGGTTCCAATCAAAATACGCCGCTTTACTTCGTCCCCAAAACCACTGGAACGCGTTTCCCTGTACATATCTATAAGCGATTCCGCATCCCGATCACGATATCCATAAACCACCCCATCGTAACGAGCCAGATTGGAGCTGGCTTCTGCGGAAGCGATCAGATAATACACCGCAACACAGTACTCAGTGTGCGGCAAGGAAACATCCACAATCTCAGCCCCGGCACTCTTTAGTGATTGAATGCCATCCTTAACAATCTTTGCTACATCCGGGTCCAAACCTTCTCCAAAGTACTCTTTCGGTACACCAACCCTTACTCCCTTCATTCCTTCAGTAAGAGATGCCGTAAAGTCTGGCAGATTCTGTTGAACTGACGTTGAATCCCGCTTATCATATCCGGAGATTCCGTTCATCATCATTGCTGAATCCGTGACATCTCGGGTCAGCGGACCTATCTGATCAAGAGATGAAGCAAAGGCTACCAGGCCGTAACGGGAAACGCGGCCATAGGTTGGCTTCATCCCAACCACACCGCATAGAGATGCGGGCTGCCTGATGGAGCCGCCAGTATCAGATCCAAGCGACCCTAAACACTCCATTGCTGCAACAGAAGAGGCCGAACCACCAGAGGACCCTCCGGCAACAAAACCACTTTTCCATGGATTCTCAGGAACAGCAAACGCACAATTCTCGGAAGTGGAGCCCATGGCAAATTCATCCATAGCCACCTTTCCAACAATAACAGAACCCTGATTTTTCAACTTTTCCACAACGGTTGCATCGTATGGAGGAACAAAATTTTCAAGGATTTTTGATCCGCAGGTGGTAGGTATCCCACGGGTACAGAGAAGATCTTTTATGGAAAAAGGAATGCCACACAAAGGTGCAACAGATTCCTTACCGATTTGCTTATCTGCAGCATCAGCTTGTTGCAGTGCCTCTTCCTCTGTTACAGAAATAAAAGAATTGATTTTGCAGTCAACGGCTTTTATCCGCTCCAGACAACTTGTTGTGAGTTCACGGGATGACAGCTTTCCATCGTCTAAAGCAACTCTTGCCTGAGCAATGGTTAATTCGCAGGGATTCATTACAATAATGCCTCAAATAAAAAAAAGAATCACAAGGATTCTAAAAAAATTTCTTTCGTAATTGTAGGATTGTTTAAATAATTTTTGGTACTGTGAAAGATTCACCATTTTCCTTAGGAGCATTTGCCAAAGCCTCCTTCTGGGAAAGAGATTCCTGCATTTCATCTTCTCTGAAAGCATTGTTGATTGAAAAAGCATGTGTGGTGGGAACCACGTCTGCCGTTTCCAGCTCATCAAGTTTTGCCACATAGGAAAGAATAGTGTCGAGCTGACCCGTCATTTTGACCAACTCTTCTTCGCTCATATTCAGTCTGGCAAGTGTTGCTACATGTTCGACTTCTTCACGTGTTATTTTCATTACAGTATATATACTTTAATATCTTAGAATTACAGGTTAAAAACAGGGTTAATTATCCCGATCAATCTCGAAATTTTCCAGATACTCCTGGGAAAAAGCATCTCCGGTTGAGGTGAAATTGACAATGGCCCCACTGAAAGCAAGTACACATTCCCTGTCAAACTGTGAGTCTATGCAATTATTCAACTCCTCAACAGCCTCTTCCATGGACATATTACGACGATAGTTTCTTCTCGAAGTCATAGCATCATAACTATCTACAACCATTAAAATTTTAGTTAACACATCGAGCTCATCACCGCTAAGTCCATCGGGATACCCTCCACCATCCATACGTTCATGATGGTGACGGATAATAAAATACTCCCTATCCATAAAACCCAGAGGTTTTATAATATTTGCGGTTCATCCGACTAAAGCGTACTTCGTTTCATGAAGGGCCATTATTTTCAGCTT
>CAZUPS010000032.1:0-43716 GCA_964621915.1 uncultured Desulfocapsa sp.
TTCTACCACAGGAGGTCTCTTTTTCTGTTGTTCCCTTACTTATGCATTCAAACACTATACTCAATTTTGACAGCGTTAGCTCGAGGAGATAGCCATAAATAATAATGGGACGTATTCTGCCGATGAAACTGTAGGAGTTCGCCCCTGCGAACGGTTTCTCAGGTTTGCAGCACGTTGATTACCCGCAAAAATTTCTTGAACCAATATCTTGGCATCAAGAGACGTTTAATTCCTTAGAACAGTGATAGAGTTTTGCCGTTTCCTCCATATAGGGAAGCATTCTTTTCTTGGCAAAGGTGATCATGCCGCTGAACTGCGCGGGGATGATAAAGCTGGCATCTGTGGCAGTGGCAGATTCAGGGCTGGCCAGGTGAATCTTAATTGCTTCGATAAGAAGAGGGGCGGCAAAGCCGTATTGCTGCAGATCTTCTCTGACAAAAGATGTCGTGTAGCGGATTGTTTTTGCTGATATGCGGTGGGTGATAACCCAGCCGGCAATCTCTCCACGGTAACGCAGACCCAGACTGTTAAGGTATTCAATCTCCTGCTCATTACTGAATGGAGAAAGGAGTTCCGGATACCAGGGGGTCTGTTTCTGTTTGTTTTTGATGAATGCCCTTTCCTGGTTGGAAATGTCCTTCCAGAAAAAAAGTTCACAGGACGGAGGTAGCAGGGATTTTTTTAGAAACGGGGCCGTGAGAATCTTCCCCTGGTTCAGGCTCCTGCAAATAAGGGCGGTGAATGTTGGAGAAGAATAGCCACTGCCGGCAAGCAGGCGGGGCATGACTTCTGCGTCTAAACCCTGATCCTGAAAGAGGGCGTCGAATATCCTACATCCCCGCTTGACTGCTTCATTCTCAGCATTGGCCAGAAGTGATGTGCCGACACCCTGCTCTCTGTTTTCCGGTAAAACAAAAATGGATCTTAATTCAGTCCGCTCAGGAGAGATCTGTTCGCAAAGGGCCAGGCCGGCAGGTGTACTATTGATCCAGGCACCGATGGAGTAAAATCCTTGGCGATTTTCCTTTTCGTATTTCACCAGATGTTTGTATCGGTTGTAGGTAAGGCCTGTAAACAGGATCCCTTCATCGGCGTGGAGGGGATGGATTTCAAGAGTCATGACTGTAGTCTTTACTTAGGGTGTGCAGGGCGGTGGGCAAGACGCCGGAATTCAGGTGTCTGACTACCTGGTCTGCACATTGCGTCGGGGAGAAGGTTCTTGTGTCAAGCTGCAGGTCGTAGAGCATGGATTTATGGACAGTGTCAATTTGGCTTTTTATGATTGGGCTTCTCGGTTTTACACGCTTCCGGTTACGCTGCTCAAGCAGATCCGCTGGGCAGCTGAGTCCGATAAGATGGGTGGGGACAGAGGAAAAGCTGCAAATCATGCTGCTTTTCATGGTGTCGTTAGTTAAAATGATGTCCAGCAGCACTCTGTTGCCAACGGCGGCAAATGCCTGTATTGAGGCAAGAAAACCCTGATAAATGGTGGGAAGGCAGGCATACTGTAAGGCTGTCATAGGTTTTTGGGGGAGCCCTTCATAAAAACGATCTATGGAGATATGGAGATAGGGGAAGAAAAGCTGTTTGTTGAGTTGTCGGCAGAGGGTTGTCTTCCCTGATCCTGAGGCTCCGTTGATAAGGATAATGTGACCGCTGTTCATTATTATACCAGCTGCCTTTTGGCCAGTTCCGCAAAAAGACCTTCCTGCTTGACAAGTTCTTCGTAACTTCCTTTTTGTTCCACCCATCCTTTGTTTAAGACATAGATGATATCAGCAGTTTGTATGGTGCTCAGACGATGTGCTATTACCATGCGGGTAATGTGCATCTCATTCATGGATCTGGAAACGATTTCCTGGGTTTGATTGTCAAGGGCTGAAGTTGCCTCATCAAAAAACATAATTTGCGGTTTCATGGCAAAAGATCTGGCAATAAGCAGTCGCTGGCGCTGGCCACCGGAGAGGTTGCTGCCGCCTTCGGAAACATAGGTATGCATGCCCATTGGCATGTTTCTGATATCTTGTTCAAAACCAGCTTGCCTGGCAGCTTCCCAGGCCTCTTCTATGGTGAGCTGCGATGCGCCTACAATATTGACATATATATCTCCGGCAATGACCTTTCCTCCCTGCAGTACCGTGCCGATTTGCTGCCGTACGGCCTGGACATCGATATTCTGCAGGTTCTGGTTTGAGTAGAAGACAGCCCCGCGGTCAGGTTTTTCAAAGCCGAGAAGAAGACGAAGCAGGGTTGATTTCCCGGAGCCGGAGGGGCCGACTATGGCAATAAATTCTCCAGGGCGGACAGTCAGAGAAAAGTTATGGAGGATATCAGGGCCGTTTTCGTTATAGGCAAAACTGATGTTGTTTACCTCTATATTGCCGTCAAGTCTACCGGGATGGACATGGTCGTGTCTAATTTCCGGTTTACTGCTGAGAATTGGTTGGGCACGTTCATAAAGAGGAATGATGCGTATGGCCGTAACCAGAGCTGAACCAAGGCCCAGGATAGCCCCCATAAATGATCCATACGCAGTGGTAAAGGCGATAAAGATACCTGTACTGAGGCTTTTTTCCAGGTAAAATGAGGCGGTAAGATAAATAATACCTATGGCAAGTATAGGATAGATCCCGTGGAAGGTGGCAAAGATGTTGGTTACCATTCCCACGCGGTAGGCAGCCTTTTTTTCCCGGGCAAACTCTTTTCCCCAGACCCCGAAAGCACGATGTTCAGCTCCTGCAACCCGGAGTTTTTGTAATCCGGTAAGAAACTGGAGAACAATACCGGAAACACGTCCTTTTATATTCAATAAGCTGCGGCTATATTTTATATCAAACCAGCCTGATCCGATGGTGACAAGAAAAGGAGGGATTGTCGTCAGGACAGCCACAAAGGCAAGTTTATAACTGTAATAAAAGAGGACGACAAGATAAAATATGGAGAAAAATCCAGTCATCATGGAATTGAGACCGACACCCGTGAGGTGTTGACGGATGGTTGTTATGGCATCGACTCGTGAGGCCAGGTCACCAACCGTGTATTTACGAAAAAAAGTGGGGGCAAGGCTGAGAAGACGATCCATCACAGCAAATTGCAGGGAAGAATCCATTCGTGTTTCAGCCCTGAGCATGGCAAAACTGCGGGTAAGTTGAAAGGCTGCCGTGCCGATTGCCGCCGCAAAAAGGGCCAGCGCATATTGAAGAAGCATATTTTTTTCTGCACCGGGAATAACCGTGTCAAATATCTGGGCCGAGACCAGAGGAGGGATGAGGCCGAGTATCGCCCCAAGTATGGACATGGTAATAACGGTGGCAAGATCTTTTTGACTGCCCTGGATTGAGAATTTTAATATGTTCAGGAGATGCAGAATATCAGTGGTGAAAGGCCGATAAAAGGTTATTCCGTCCGGCGCCAGTTTTTTCGCCGACGTATCGGTTACCAGGTTGGTTTTTTTTGTAAATGGATCGTAGAGCTGATAGCTTGAAGTTCCGTAGGGAATCAGTGCAACGGGTCGGTTTGTTTCGGCCCAAAAAGCAAGGATTGGGCCGTTCTCCTGCTTTTGCCATCCCTGTTCAAAATGGATCATGCGTTTCCGGATATGAGAAGTCTTACATATCTCTGCCAGTTGATCCATCTCTGCTGTATAAGCTGGAGGTGGCTTGAAATGGATATTTTGAGCTTTTCCGATATGCATACAGGCGGAAAGAAGCAGGTCATCCGGATCTTCTTCGAGGCTGGCTTCCTGTTCCGGATGGATAATAGCAGCAAATTCGTCCAGAGAATGATGCATGGACGATCTATCCTGTATCTTTTTTAAGGAGAGTCGTTCTGATTCAAGCTGTAGTGTACCTGCACGTTCCAGAAGACAACAGTGGAGGATTGAAGTGTGAAAATTTTCCAGAGCCTTGAAAAAAATAGTATTTTTTAAAAGATCAGCAGTTACAAATGTATGAAATCGACAATCGGTTTCCGCCTGAATCCATGCTCTGGAGGAGAGAGGGAAGGGCAGAGAAGAGAGAGGCAGGGTAAAGATATCGAGAAAAATAGATTCCCCTTCGAGACATTGGAGCCAGAGAAGGTCCGAGTCGCTGGTGATACGCTCTCCCTTACTGAGAATAGCCTCTTTACCGGGATGCAGGTAGTGTTCACACTTCTGTATCTTCTTTTGTGTTGTACCAAGGCTCAGGGAATGAATCCACTTGTCTGATAAATTGACACATTCCTGAAAGAGTGTGGAATCGTCAAGGGCCGTTAGAAGTTGCTGTCTGTCCAGGGAATAGAGACAGGTGTCCTGCTGCATGATTGCCAGACAGGCGAAGTCTGATGGTGCATTGATTCCATCCATTGAGAAAAGAATGGAATTTGATGTAATGGAACAGAGATGAAAACGTCTCCCTTTTGCTTCTTCGCCTTTGCAGTCGACTGTGAAGAGCTCTACTCCGCCACGATCAAGATACCAGACTTTGTCATGGGAGTTGAGGAAGAATGATGCATTCGTTCCGCTTTCCAGGAGGGTGCCGTGGGTGAAAAAGAGTTGTTGAATAGTCATGTTCAGCTCTTAATAAGACGTGAGTAAGGGCCGTCTTCCCGTAAAAGTTCTTCATGGCTGCCCCTTTGCCGCACTTTTCCAAACTGCATAAGAATAATTTCATCGCAGTCACGGATTGTGCTCAGACGATGGGCAACAATGATACAGGTGCATCCCCGTTTTCTCAGATTTTCGTCAATATTCTTTTCAGTCTGGGGGTCAAGGGCCGATGTCGCTTCATCCAGAATGAGAATAGTCGGTTCCTGGGCCAGGGCTCTTGCTATTTCCAGTCGTTGACACTGGCCTCCGCTGAAGTTGTTTCCTCCTTCATTGATAATATTGTCATATCCTCCCTCCCGACTGACAATATCATTATGGATTTCAGCATCTTTGGCTGCACGGATCAGCTGCTGCCGGGGAATGGATTTGTCCCAGATAGAGAGGTTGTCAGTTATGGATCCTTCAAAGAGAAAAATGTCCTGATCAACGCTGGCTATGGAGTTGTTGAGACAGTCCCTGCTGATTTGACTGGAAGGTTTGTCGTCAAAGAGAATATCTCCCTTCCAGGGGCTGTAGATACCGCTGATAAGTTTGGCAATGGTTGATTTTCCTGATCCGGACATCCCGACCAGGGCGATACGGTGACCGGGCTGAATAGTGAGTGAAAGATTTTCAATAAGAGGGGCTTCCAGTCTGTTGTAGCCGAAGCTAACGTTTTTCAGCTCCACATAGCCCTGCAGTTTTGCAGATTGAGGCGGCGGGTCTGATTTCTGATTCAGCGAATTTTCACGGGATATACTTTCATCAATGGGATTGATCAGGACATCATCAAGTCGCCCCATATCTCCTTTGATTGCCTGTATGGAACTTCCAAGTGAAACCAAGGAGTTGACAGGTTTCATGAAGCTCGCCATAAGGCTCTGATAGGCCGTGAGCATCCCCATGGTCATCAAGCCGTCCATGACCTGCAGGCTGCCGGCAGTGAGGATGGTGGCGGTGTTTATGGTCATGAGCAGAGCAGGGACAGCATCGAGATAGGTGGTTGGAACCTGTAATTTCTGACGTGCATTAATGGTTTTGGTTTCATATCCGGCCCATTTTGCAAAGAAGTCCGATTCGCTGCCGGTGGCCTTCAGGGTTTCTATGCCCTGCAGTCCACCCATGGTCACCCCGTGCAGCCGCCCCATATCCTGAACAAGTTTCCGACTGCCGTCTTCCCGGATGCGGGATACATATCTGAGAGCAATAATGTTGAGAACCACCATGCACAGGCTGATCAGCGTGAGGAGACGGTCATAGGAAAACATGACACTGACGTAAAAAACCATGGTAAAGAGATGGACAATGGTGATAGCCAGTTTCCCTGAAATAAGATTGGAAACAGTGTCATTGACGGCAACTCTGGTTGCAATTTCTCCGGAAAAACGCTGGGAAAAATAACTGATGGGAAGGCGGAGAATATGCCAGAAAAACTGACTGGCCATGGTTACGGCCAGTTTGGTTTCAAAACGCAGCAGGAAATATTGCTGCAGCCACGTGAGGAGTCCTCGAAAAACCATGGTCAGAGCCATACCGGTAAGGATAGTTCGCACCCAGTCAATTCGTCCGCCGATCAGGACATGATCAATAAAAAGTCTTGAAAAAACAGGGATTGCTACACCGGGAATAACCAGAAACAGTCCGGCCAGAATTACATAACTGAGGGCAGTGACAGATGCGGTATCAGCAAGCAGCCGTTTTTTAAAGGCCGCCATAACGGAAGGAGGCCTGCCGTCCTTGATAAAAGAAGCCTCTTTTTCAAATGTGAGGACAATACCGGTGAAGGATTGATCAAACTCTTCGTATGAAATAATCCTTGGACCACTGGCAGGATCATTAATATAGACCCGGTTTTTATGAAATCCCTCAACGACAATAAAATGATTAAAGTTCCAGAAGACGATGGCAGGCAGCGCAATTTTCTTCAGATCTTCAGGTTCCTTTTTGAATCCTTTTGCCTGCAGACCATATTGCCTGGCGGCCTTAAGGACATTGGACGCCTTGCTTCCGTCCCGTGAAACGCCGCATTCATAGCGCAGCTCTTCCAGTGGCACATATCGTCCCCAATAGGCGAGGACTATGGCCAGAGCAGCGGCACCGCACTCGGCAGCCTCCATCTGGAGAATGGTGGGGGTTTTTTTTCGTTTACTCATATCTGTAAATGCGATATCTTTTTATATACAAGGGCATCACTTTTTTGATTGTATGAAAGATGGAATCATTTTACCAGCCTGATGAATCCAAATTGGAATTAATAATTCTGAACAGGCGGCGTGGTCACACCAGTATGAGCAAAAATCTAAGGGGGGATGCCCACAGGGCAGTTAGGCCGAAGGGATTAAGGCTGTCCAGGGGATGTGTTTGGTTATGTCTCTCTTACCAATGCCTTCATCCTGATATCCTTGTATTTTCAGTAGAAACCAAAAGATGACACATTCATTGCACAAGATGCACCTGAAAATATGGCAGAAATTTTGCTTTCTTATTGATGGAATGGCCATTGGCTCAACGGTTTTTGCCCTGCGCCGGTATACTTTTCTTCAAGCCCTGCAAAATGTTGATCAAAGCGTTGAAATTACAGAATTACTTTCTGGTAGAAAGGTTCATCGTGGCTATCTGTATCTTGCTTTCAGGCTTCTGGAGGATCAGGGTTTTGTTGTACGAAGGTTTGCGGATGAGGGGGCAGTCCTGCACATCACCTGTACTTCCCGAGGGCGTCTCTGGCTTCCTTTAACTTCTCTCTACGACTCTGCGATGCACTATCTTCGTACTGCATCTGTTCTTACTGCTGAAGAGTCTCTTGTCAGCTTGCCGGATTGTCCGCTTTGCGATACCGAGGATCTGTCTGAACTGGAAAAACGGATACGTCTCCATGTCGCTGCTCCTCTTGTCGCTGCTTTCCTTGTGCATCTCTATGAAATGCAGATAGTCGCGGCACAGGCATCGGACTCTTTTAAGGCAGAGGAACTTGGGATGTCAGATGCCCTGCTTGGTTATTGTTTGTGTTTGCTGAAAGATCTGGGATGGGTGGTTTCTGATGGAGGGGGGAGGTGGACATTTACCGAAGAGGGGAAACTCCTTTCTCTCTTCATACCGCAGCTTTTTTATCCGGTCAGCTATATCAACACTTCATTAAAGGTACCGGACCTTATTTTTCCAGATGCAGGAAAAGAGAGAGAAGAACATAAAGAAGTGGAATCCCATATTGACCGCAGTCTTGATATTCGCTTTTCCGGGCTTGTCTATGAACGGAACTTTCGTGAACCTGTCCATTCAATCCTTTATACCCTGTTCAATACCAAAAATATTGCTGAGCAGCCCCGATACATTGTGGACATAGGTTCCGGAGATGGAACACTCCTCCTTGATGTGTATAGGACAATCAGTGAAGAAACCCTCCGGGGCCATTTCCTTGAAGCATTCCCGCTGATCGTTGTTGGAGTGGAATACAACAGGGTCGCGGAAGAGGCTACAGCAGACAGGCTGCGTGAGAACAATGTTCCTTTTTTCACTGTTCAGGGAGATATCGGCCAACCCGAAAAAATAGCTGAAGCATTGAAGAAAAAAGGAATAGCACTGGATCAGGTCCTGCATATATCAAAATCAGTTATTCATAATCGTATATACAGTAAAGCAGTGAAAAGGCCTGATTTGGGAGGGTGGATTCCCAGGTCAGACAGCGTGTTTATTGATGAAGATGGCACACTGATTTCTTCTTTGGCAATGGCAGAAAATCTGGTGGATTTTTTTCATCGCTGGCGTGTATTGATACGCAAGCATGGCATGCTCGTTATTGAGGCGCATAGTGTAGCGCCTGGCATGATTGCGGCCTCCATCGGTGAAAATATTCTCACCTTCCTGGACTCCAGTCACGGCTATTCCCATCAGTACCTGGTGGAAAAGGAATTCTTTTACAGTGCTGTGCAGGCGGCCGGTTACACGATTCAAACAGTTACGGAACGTGCTGTCTCCGGAGTGGAAACGCCGGTATTGACGGTGAATTACTTACGGTCTGAGGTCAAGGGATAGTGCATCTGTCGCCTACAGTGCCGGCGTAATCGCTGGACGACCAGCCGCAAAGTGTTTGTTTTGGCTAGGTTCCCAGGCGTTTTTGACCTTCAGTCAGTAAATCGTCGTTGAGAAATTCGGGAATCAGTTCATGCAGGCCGCAATTGAAGTCATACAAAAATGTCCCATGTCCAAATGAGGAGTGAAGGCAGTGGTGTTCCACCGGTTTTTTATTTTTTTCCATTGCCAGGCGGATTTTGTCTATTTCCTCTTCAGGGTAGCGCCAGTCGGAGTCAAAGCTGACCAGGAGTGTTCTGCCTTTGACCCTTGAAAAGGCTTTGCTCAGACTGCCGTAATCCCGTTCGAGATCAAAATAGTCCATGGCCTTGGTCAGGTAGATAAACGCATTGGGGTCAAAGACTCCTTTAGGGCTGTTTTCAATGTCCTGCAGGAACTTCTGGATCGTAAATTCCGCATCAAGAGTATAGTCCGGTGTCTCTTTTCCATCGAGGAGGTTCAGCCCGAACTTTTTTTCCATAACACTCCGATCCATCCATATCAGCATGCCGAACATGGTTCCCAGGCTGATGCCGGCTTTTGGAAGTTGTCTGTTGTAATAATTGCCGTCATGAAAGTCAGGATCCAGGTAAATGGCCTGCCTGATGACTTCCCAAAGAGCAAGGTTGTGGGCGGAGGTTTTCGCTGTCGCACCCATGATAATAGAAGAATGAACCATTTCAGGGTAACGGCTAAGCCATTCCATTACCTGAAATCCTCCCATACAGCCTCCAATAAGACAGTGGTATTTTCGAATGCCCAGAACATCGCTCAGTGCTTTCATGCCCTCAACCATATCCCCGATTGTGAGTACAGGAAAGGAAAGTTCATAGGGTGTGCCGGTTTCCGGATTCACAGAGGCAGCACTGGTGGAACCGCCGAACCCTCCAAGGGAAGCTATGCAGACAATAAACCAGCGATCCGTGTCCAATGCCTTGCCGGGTCCTATGGCCATATGCCACCATCCTTTGTCTGAATGGGACGTATTCCCGGCAGCGTGTGCCGTTGAGGTTAAGCCATGGCAGAGAAGAATCCCATTGTCTCCGGCCTTGTTCAGGCGGCCGTAGGTTTCATACTTGAGGCAAAATTCAGGAAGTGTTCTGCCGCTGGTCAGCTGCAGTTCTTTTGAAAAAGTATGCGTTTTGACCTGAGAGAGCATAAATTATTGCGGCCCTTCCTGAAGAAATCCGAAAGAAAAAATGATGTTGATGCAGTGGAAGGTCTCAGCCGGGGGAATATAGTATTTTTCCTCAAAATGGAGGGCTAGTTCTCCTGCGGTTTTGTTTCCCTCATCGATTAACAGAGCAAGTTTACCAAGTTCAGGATGCAGTATCTGTTCCTGAGAGTTACAAACCGGATGCGGATTGGCGGCGTACGACGGATTTTTCAGGTGCAGGGAGAATCCTTCCGGTTCCGGCTGCATCGTCAGATCATGGCGAAATCGAAGCAGCTGGTCTCGGTCGACGGTCAGCGCCATATGTTTGTCTATCATAGTGTTGAGGACTGTCTCCAGTTCTTCACCGCTGTTAAAGTGTGCTTCGTCGTAGATAATATAGCCCTTGGGCCAGCGTTTGCTGGGAATACAGGGGCTAATTAGCTGGACGCTCTTTTCGACCATATTAAGGAGGAAACCGCTGACGCAGGCGATGGTGGATTCGTTGATGACCACCTGGTCCCTGCCTTCGCTACTGCCCGCAAGGATTTTTCCGGCGTTGGCATAGGCCATGTCAGATTCTTCATTTTGGGTAACAAGTTCGACCCATTCAAGTTCATCTGCACTGAAGTTGCGATATACCTCTTCCAGTTTTTCCAGTGAGTGCATGGAGAAGCGTTCTACAAAGCCATTGTTTTGTCGGGAAAGGGCAATAAGCTTTTTGGTTCGGGCGACATTTGTTAAGGGCGTCGCAGTCGTTGTTTGCGGAAAATAGTCAAGTATCTCGTGGAAATCAATAATGAATTTTTCATAATCAGGGTTGTCCAGTGGTTCGGTGGCCCAGTAGCAAAAACCGAATTTGGCACCGGGTCCCCATATCTTAAGCAGTGCCTGCAGTGTTTCTCTCCAGAGAGTTCTGTTTTTATCTGTATAGCGAAACAGGGCAGATAGTTTTGGCGCAGAATAGGCACAGAACCAGCATCCGACGGAACATCCTTTATTGAGTTCAACGGAAAAAGGGGCATGAACAATGGAACCGTGGCGTTCCGGCCCAAGTTGACTGATGCAGCGCATCATCTGCCTGTTCCGCCAGCCATTGAGCCGCTTATTGATTGATGCTGCCTGATCCCTTAAAATGTCACGGTGAGCAAACTTTTTTTTGATAAATTCGCGATACTGCTGAACAGGGCGAGGGACTGGGGCATTGCTGTTTTCTATGGAGTAGGGCCGGTCCCAGAGGAACTGTATCTCTTTGGGGTGAAAACCTATCTTATATGTGTTGACTGCCTGGTCCGGGTCTTCAAGAACACTTTTTTTAAAGGCGGGATCGGAGGTCCATCGTTCAAGAAACCGCTTGGTTTGGCCTATGCTGATGGAATTGTGTGTTTTTGTGCTTTTCTCTGTCTGCATATTGGTTTGAATCATTTCCTTGAGGAGTTTGTTAAAATCAGCTGCATCGTGAAAAAAACCTTCTGCAAAGGTGATGTAACCGTTTGGGTACTTCTTGTCAGCAGGGCAGGGGCTGATCATACGGACGGTTTTGTTGACCATATTGACTAAAAATCCGCTGCAGCAGCTGATAGTATCTGTTTTATCATTTGTCTCACTGTCTTTCAGCAGGCGTCCGGCGTTTGCTTTTTGCTGCAGTGAACCCGGATTCAGGAGAACAAGTTCCACCTGGGCGAGTTCTTCGGCGGTGAATTGTGTGTGCAGGGAATGCAGGTCTTTTAATCTGCTCACGGAAAAACGGTTTAGCTGGCAACCGTTTTCCTGTGAGAGATTGATAAAGTTTTTAGTACGTTCACTATCAGAAAGGGACAGTGCGGTGGTGGTTTGAGGAAAAATTGAAAAAAGAGAGTGAAAATCAAGACAGAACTTTTCATAGTCTGGATTGTCAAAAGGTTCTGTTGCCCAGTAGAGGGAGGCGTGAGATGCAGATTTCCCCAAAAGATTTTGAGAAACCAGCAGGATTTCCTGCCATAGTCTGCTGTTCTCAGCTGTGTAAGGGAATATCTCTGTAAGCCTGGGAGCATTTAGGCCGCAGAACCAGCATCCGACCGAACATCCTAAGCTGAGTTCAAAACAGATCGGCATATGGATAAGAGCAAAATTTAGCTCTGGGCTAAGCTGCTGGCTGCATCTATTCATCTGACTGTGCCGCCATCGACTGAATGTGCCATCCTTCGGATCACAGTCTGTTCGTATGTGAGCACGCAGGCCCTGGAGCTTTTTCTGACGATCTTTATAGGTAAACAGTTCAGGGAATGATTCCCGGGAGTGCATATGGGTAGTAAAAGAATGCTCCCCCCAGAGCTTTTCAGCAAGGAGCAATGAGTCGGAGTCGAGCAGAAATTCTGCAGCAATAGAATCCAGATCGTTTCCGACTCTGTCTCTAAAAGCAGGGACTCCGTTCCACAGTTCAAGTAAACGTTTGATGTGCGGCCATTGCTGTTCGCAGTTTGCAGGAGTTGCTGCTGTCATAAGCTTTACAGGTAAACCTGATTTTTGAACAAAGGGTCAATAACAAGGGAAAGCCAGTTGTTATTTTCGCTGATCACCCAATCACGTTCTGTAAAAACCTGCAGTAGGGAATAAAGCTGCGCTTTGCTGATTGCTTCACCTCCCATCCCATCTTTCTGGACAGTTTTCAGTAAGCGATCAAAGCTGATGATGGAATCAAGCAGCAGAAGCAGTTCACGTTCCGGGGTACTGATCAGGGTCTGTGTTGGTTTGCCTGAACGGCTGTCAATAACAAATGAACCGTTAAATGTTTCCTGCAGATGAAGAAGGGTGCTTTCATGGGGTTTAGCTCTCCATTGGGAAATAAGCTGAATCATTTCTTTCACTTTTGCCTGCAGAGCATCTCGTGCAGGTGATTCATATTCAAAATAGGTTGCCAGTCTGCTGCGTTGTTCTTTGGGCAGGTGTTTGAAAATAAAGTCATAGGGCCAGGAATGGTGTACCTGCTCAAGTTTGTAACGCTCAGGGTGCTGCCAGTAGGAACTGAAACGTTCCAGCCTCATGGGGATGGCAGATGGCGGAATGAGGTGAAAAAGTTTTGGGATAAGTGTGCAGTTGGTCAGGCAGTCTTCTTCTGTTTCACCAGGTAGCTTATAGATAATGTTCCAGGAAACAATAAAATTCAGTTCGGTACACTGTTTTATGGTCTGAATGTTCTGTAATTGACTGGTTCCTTTGTTTATTCGCTTAAGAAGCGGCGTGCTGAGATTTTCGATTCCGGGTTGAATACAGTGAATGCCGGTCTGAGCAAGTTCGATAAGTTGCTTTTTGGACAGATTCGCTTTCACCTCGTAGAAGAAGCGAAGGTCACTGTTTTGAAATTCTCCATGCAGGGCAGACGCAACATCGCGGTGCAGGATGTTGTCGGTCATCATGAAAAAGGTTTTTTGATACGTTTTATTGAGGTCTTTGATTTCAGAGACGATTTTTTGCGGGGACTTATGTCGGTAGCTGAGGTTCTCTCCGTTCAGGCCGCAAAAAGTACAGTGTGACTTGCTGCCCCACCAGCAGCCCCGGGAAGATTCTGCAACCAGATGGGGGGTGAAGTCAAAGTCGGCTTTGTTGTAACGGGCAAAGTAATCATGGAAGTCAGGAACAGGCAGGCTGTCCATATCAGTGACAGGATCGGCTTGAATCAGTTTTCTCGTTTTTGTGATTCTGTTGTTGAGGATGTCATTTGCCAGAGCAGCGATACACCCTTCACCCTCTCCGGAAACCACGTGATCTACCCAGGGGTAATTATCCAGTATGGCCTGTCCCATGTCACCGCGACAATTGGCACCTCCAAAAACGGTACTCACTGTGTTGTTTGAAAATTCCTTGACCTTTCGTGCAAGTGCAAGTGATGCTGCGGTCTGCTGGAAGGTGGTTGAAAAACCAATGATTTGAGGATTGTTTTTCAGTAACTGTTTGGCCCAGCGGGTGATAACCTCTGCACTTTTTTCATAGAGAAGGCCCAGTTGCCGGGAAAATTTTTGTTCCTGTTCAAAGTTGTCAGCTCTCTGTACTTCCCTGAGCTTTTTCTGTCTGGCCAGGAAAAAGTGTTTCTCATATTCCTGCCAATCAGAATCCCTGTTGTCTGCAAGGGCAGGTGAGAAGAGAAATTCACCGCTCAGGTAACTGCCGCGAACAGAATCGCCGAGATGAGTATAGAGTTCTTCGCCGATAAATTCCAGGTAGTCGAGGTTCAGATAACAGGCCTCTGCAGAGAATCCGGCTTTTTTTAGCACTGCCACAAGCGAACTTACGCCAAGTGAAGGCTGATTCACCGGAACAAATGGCGGAATGACCAGTTTTATTAATGCGCCCATGAGTGGAATGATCGGTAGACGGAAGAAGAAAGAAGGTGTGCAGGCTGAAAAAATAGTTTTGTTGAATATTTACACATACCAGCCAAAAGATTGAATTTGATGTAGGAGCACCCAGAGGGGCGGGCTCCTACTGTACAATTGTTAACGATCTTTTTGGCTCTGTTGCGTACGTAGTCAGATACTCTTTATGTCAGTACAATAACAGCAATGGCAACAGCAGCGGCATCGGTAAGAGCTACAGCCTCGGTAACGCCGACCGCATTGACAACGCCCTCAGCGTTGGCGACAGTATTGGTGTTAGTTTTTGTACTTCCTTTACCACCGGCAACTGCTGCCAACTGGTCATCACTAAGTTCTCCGGTGACCGGCGGGGCATATGGAATAACGATATTTTGTAAATCTGCAGTGTCCGCAAGTATCTTGATGGAAAATTCCGAAGGCAGGTTGATGCCCAGATCCTGAAGGACACCGTCTATGTCACTGATGACCTGTTCTTTAAAGGCAGCATCCGACTGGGCCTTAGTGATAATAAAGCGAGCGATGACGGCAGGACCGGCTCCTTCAGGCAGTGAATCAACCTTCATCGCATCTGTCAGCGGTTGGAAAGGAAGGACAATATTTTTGCCTGTGGCACTGTCCTCTACAGCTTTATAGGTAACTCCCCCATCAGCAACACCGGCATCAGAGAGGACTTTTTTCGGGTCAGCAAGCAGAGATTTTTTCAAATCTTCATCCTGCATAGCCTTGGCTATGGTTTCACCGATTACAACACTTGCAAGCTTGTCAGTCATTTTCTTTCTCCAAGTTGAATGGGGATTATGAGACTATGTGTTAAATTCTGTTTATCAGGAGTGATTTTGTTGTATCACCTACTTTGGGCAGTTACAATCAATTGTTTCTTGTTAAATGTAATTCTTGCCTCAGGTGAGGACCGCAACAGTAGCAGCTTCATCAGCGTCTGCCTCTTCCGGTAACGATTTGACTTGCATTGCGTCGGTCAATAGTAGGATGGACAGAGGCTGTCAACAGTACGGTGGTCTTCGGTTATAAACCGAAAAAATATTTTAGATATGGAATAACGAGCTGAATGGGTTGTTCCTTTTTTATAACGATTGACGCTGTACAGATAACGCCGGATGATACTTTAACTCCAGGCCCCAGCGAAGATGTCCATTTGTACCCACTGGGGAGCTTTGCGTCCGGAATAAGGTCAGCAATAATCTGTATCGGTGCTCCTGTACTGGAGAGTTCTTCGGCAAGTTTCTGGTTCCCAAGCATGTTAATCATTCCCTCTGTGGATATGGGAAATTCACTGATATCTGAGACCGTGGCCAGCAGAGAACCGAATTTTTCTTTCTTAACGGTTACGGGAGAGACCTGGACCGTCATGCCTTTGATTGATTGTTTTCCCTGGCTAATGATATAGATGACGGCTTGGAGATTTTGAGCTTCAATAGTGTCCGGTTCCATTGTAACAACGGTGGTGCCGGCAGTGATTAGATCTCCTTCACGGACAGGGACAGAGAGTATGCGACCGGAATAAGGGGATTTTATGATGGATGCGAGCTCGATCTGATCTTCTACTGCTTTTAGCTTTGCTTCCTGATTGGAGAGCTGGGCTTTGGCATTATCAAGATCCACATCCTTTTTGTTGAAAAATCCCAGTTCCTTGCTTTGGGTGTCGTTGAGCTGCGCTTGGGTCTTTTTAATGTTGAGAAGCGTATCGTTACGGCTACTTTCTGTTTCGACAAGGGTTTGCTTGGTGATCAGCCCTTTTTTCAAAAGTTTAGACTGGGCGTCTATTTTTTCCTTATACCACCGAGCCTGTGTCTGTTGATTTTTTATCTGTGTCTTCAGATTTGCTCGTTGTTCAACCAGAGTGTCTCTCTGCAGTGTTGTGTCACTTGTGTAAAACGTAGTGAGGGTGGTGAGTTTCAGGCGAAGTTCTGCAAGCGTTGTTTTTTCCTCGGCAAGCTGGTCCTGTAGTTGCGGCTGGGCAATCTTGAAGAGCAGGTCATTCTTATTGACTCGAAACCCTTCATGGATGTGTACTTCTGTTATTTCTCCGGTACCGGCAGTTTTGACCCGATGAACCCCGCCTTTGTTTACCAGAATACCCTTACCGTAAATCTTGATAGGGATTTCCCCGAAAATGGACCAGAGGACAACAAGCAGCAGGAGGAAGCCGATGCTGAGAAGAGCTATCCAGCCCCTGGGTGAGGTGATGTGCATCAGGGTATCCAGCTGCTCCGGGGATGCCATGCGGTCAAGGGCACTTTTTCTGAAGATTTCTTTCTGTTTCATAGGATGTTGGTTTTCAGCTCAGTCATCTCAATTTGATTTTTAAGAAACTTGTCATCTGCGCAAAGTGGAAAGATTTTCAGGAACCGTAGTGAGGTTATTTGTGTTTATGTGATACGTCGTCTGATCCGGCGCAAGAATAGTGCCTGTTACGTATCTGAGCTGGATCAGGGCGTTAGCCATATTTACCTTACTGCCGACGAGATTGACCTGGGTCGTTGTGAGATTATCTTCAACAGAAATAACATTCAGCAGGTCCGATGTGCCGAGAGAGTACTGAGTAGTTTCGTCCTTCACTCGTTGTTCGTTCAGTGACACGGTGGATTCATATTGTTTCTTGATGTAGCTGTAAGTCGACAGCGCATTAACACTGTCGCTGACCTGGGAGCAGATGCTGCGTTTTAAGCCTTCAATCTGATACTGAATCTGTTTGAACGCTGCTCTTGCGGTAATCATCTGTCCTGTTGCCGTATTGTTTCCCACAGGGATTTCATAATCCAGCCAGGCGGATACCGATGTGTCGTCTTGTTTCTCGTCACCTTTGAGCACATTTGAATATTTGAGATTGAAAGAGAAGTCCAGCTGTGCCAACATTCCGCTTCGAGAGGCATCCAGTAAATATTTAGCAGCCGTGAGGTTGTGCTCCATTGACGCCAGATCACAGCGATTGATAAGCGCCAGTTCCGTCAGCCGTTGTGATTGCTGCTGAAGTGAACTGATATCAGAAACAGGGTATTTTTTTGAGGCAGCAGGAATGGGTATTTCCTGAGTATATGGGATTCCCATGGCAACAGCAAGGGTCTCGGTCGCAATTAATAGCTGTTGTTGGGCTGAGAGAAGATCTATTTTTCGCGTTGCCAGGGTTGCCAGGTAGTTATTCATGTCCGATGCCGGCTGTTCCCCGCCATCAATAAGATCCTGTAATTTCAGGATGGATTCATTGATCGTCTGGATCGTTTTTTTATAGAGCTGTACTATTTCCTGGGCACCCTGGTAGTTCCAGTATGCTGTTACTGTATTGTAGATTTTACTGGATACAGTCTGTCTCAGTGTGTATAATTCCGCCTGGTACAGTTCTTTTTTTGATGCTTCAGTTGCACCGGTGACGTCAGTTCCTTTTCCTCTTAAGAGTGGCTGGGTTAGACTAAATGAGATAGTCCCATTGTCTGTGTCTGGTGTTCCTTCGGGGTATTGGTTGTCAGTACGCTGGATGCCGATACTACTGTCTATGGAGGTTCCGTAGCGAAAGGTTTTGGTGGCAGACTGACTAAGTGAATAGGTTTGAGTCAGTTGGTGGGCGTGACCGATAATCATAGCATCAGTTTCTGAAAAGGGGGCGTCATCTTCAATGCTTTTGAGTTGTGTGTTAAGGGAGGTATCAAATTGTCCAGAAGCAATCTGCAGTGTACCAAGAGAAACAGTGACCTGACTCTCTTCCATTTTGATATTGGTTTCATGGGCAATGGTATAATTTACAGCCTTTAACAGGCTCAGATTGCCGTTTAAAAGGGTCTGTTCGACAGCTGGGGAATGGAGGGGGGTGGTGAGCATGAAGGTTGCGACAAGAGAAAAAGTGAAACTGAATTTGAGGAATAGTCGCTGCATGGGTATCTAATGTGTTGATCTGAAATGAATCGTCTCCGTATCTTTGATTTGTATCAAAGCAATGGGGCAGTTGCAAGGTTTAATCGTTTGGCAGGACGGGTATGTTCAAGTGTTCTTTTAACGGTTGTTGCAGGGTGTGTCGGTAGTGGAGCAGAGCAGTATGTAATTTGATAAGATTGCCAAAAAATTCCGAAAAAGAGGTTTGTATGGAAAAATCACCGTGGTTTCGTAAGAAAAATATTGGCTATGGCTGGACACCAAATAATTGGAAAGGATGGCTTGTGACTCTGGTTGGTATTCTTGTTGTTGTGTTGGGTGTCAGGGTGTTAGCTAGTCTGTTGGGGTCTTAGAGGTTTTTAGCGTATTTTCCTCTTTGGTACCTTCCTGACGGAAAGCGAATTCTTATCACTTTATCACCATCACTTTAAGAACTATATTTATGCTAAAAAAAATCAATATCAGTATATACTTTTTTATTTCCTGGTTATTTAGTCTGTATCTTTGTGGCTATTTTCTACAAGATATTCCGGCCAATACCTTTCGCGATCAAATTCATAGTCTGTTATTGCTATCTACGTATGCATTCATGTACCAGTTGCCGGCAATTGTTTGTTATTGGTTATTAAAGAAATGGAGAAACATTGCGATTCCTGCTGCAATAATTCTGACTATTCTTGCTCAAGTTTTTGTCTTTATTGATAGCCACCTGTATGATCTCTATGCTTTTCATATTAATGGCTTTGTTTGGAATTTAATAACAACACCAGGTGGTATTGAGTCACTGGGAGCTGATCAAACCAATATTAGTTTGGTACTAACGTATGTATTTGTACTGGCCTCTGTCCATATAACGGCTGTTTTATTAGCGTATAAAATTAATTATGTATTTATTGCGGCTCGTTATGTCCTTGTGATTTTCCTTTTTCTTACTTTAACGGAACGAGTTATGTATGGCTACAGTCAAGCGCAATTATATGGCCCTGTTTTAGAACGAGGTGATAGCATGGCGCTTTATCAACCTATGACAATGAGAGGATTGTTAAAGCAACTCGGCGTTGAAGTAAAAAAAGTGCATACAGTTAAAATGTTACAGGGCGAAGGCGACCTGACTTACCCGAAACACTCACTAAAAATTGATAAAATTGAGAAACCTTTTAATATTATCATGCTGGTTAGTGAGTCCATGCGCTGGGATTTACTAACACCGGAAATAATGCCCAATATGTCTTCATTTGCCCAACAGGCATGGCACTTTAAGAGACACTATTCCGGTGGAAATGGCACCCGTCAGGGTTTGTTTTCTTTGTTTTATGGTATTCATGGAAATTATTGGGATACATTTTTACTGAGAGAACAGGGTCCCGTATTATTTGATGTATTAAAAGACTACAAATATGAATATTTTATTTATACATCAGCCAGTTTTACTTATCCTGAAATGGATCGTACGTTTTTTAGTCAAATTCCTAAAGAAAAGCTTATTGAATACAATCAGGGAGAACCCTGGATACGAGATGAAACGAATACTACTGCATTAATTAATGCTATAAAAAATCGTGATAAGGATAAGCCCTATTTTGGCTATCTGTTTTATGAAAGTACTCATGCACGTTATTCGTTTTCAGAAAAACATGTTGTTCGTAGTGATTACTTAAAAAACCTTGATTATGTAGGCCTTTCACGTAAAGAATTGGCTCCTAAAATTGATGGAATGAAAGCACGCTATGATAATGCAGCTTATAGCATTGATATGCAACTACAGCGCCTTGTGAGCTTTTTACAGCAAACCAATGAAATGGATAATACACTGCTAATCATTACGGGTGATCATGGTGAAGAATTTATGGAACGTGGTCGTTGGGGGCATAATTCCAGCTTTACTGATTGGCAGATACGTGTGCCCTTGATCGTCTGGATACCACAGAGTCAACCTCGAACTATAGATCAGAGAACCAGTCATATGGATATTGGTCCGACTATATTAAAACGACTTGGTGTTCAAAATCCAACAAGAGACTATAGCCTGGGTCTTGATTTAGCCTCTCCTGTGGACAATAGAACGATTACGGTTGCTAGCTGGAGTGATATTGGCTTGATTAATGATGAAGGAAAGCTGGTTATTCCTTTTAAATCAACATCTCAACATGAAAATCTTGCTACAGATCTAGATGATAATCCAGTGAGTAGTAGTGAATTAACACAAAAAATTAGACCACTCATTATGGAGGCATTAGTTAATGCTCAATATTATAATAGTAAATAGCAGAAAAAGTGAAGCTCCTCCCACATAGTAGTTGATGGCAAAATGCTTTTTTAGCTACATCCTGAAAACCTGGATGTGTTGCCATGAATGCACCCTGATTTCCCCTTATAGGAAACTCTATCAGTACTTGTTGCTGTTTGAAGTGGAATCATCGGAGGCTATCTGCCTCAATTCATCTACTACCAGCTCGAATTCATTGTCGAGTTCCATTACAAGTCTTTGAGCTTCTTTTTTATCCAACGCATTCTCTCGTCCTAATGTCTCCAGAGTCAGACAGATTGTGGTCAGTTGGTCAGCCCCTATCTGACCATTACTCGATTTCATGGTGTGTGCTGCTTTCCATGTCGCTTCCTGGTCGTGGGCAGCAACGCCGTTGTGAATTGCTTCTAACAGGCCGGGAGCGCTGTCCAGGTAACTGTTTATCATGCAGGCGAGAACATCGGGTTTCCCTGGGCGCTGCATTTTTCTGAACATGTTAAGCATTTTTGGATTGAGGTGTTGGGTGTCGGTATTCACTAGCTGAATGATTTCAGGAGAGGGAGGCGTGGGGTTGATATCTCTTCCGTGCAGCAGGCGACCGATAACACTGAAAAGCTGCTTATCGTTAAATGGTTTACTCTGGTAATCATCCATTCCGGCCTTAATACATTGGGTTCGATCGGCGCTCATGGCATGGGCGGTCATGGCAATGATTGGGATATGGCCACCGCCTAGGTTTGTTTTAAGTTTGGTCAGCATACTGTCTGGAAGATCGAGAATAATATCGTCTCCTTTTTCACAGGCTCTGATTATAGCGGTAGCTGTGAGACCATCCATTTCGGGCATTTGGACATCCATCAGGATAATATCAAAGGTGTCATTACTGAGTGTCTCCAAAGCTTCCAGGCCATCACAGGAAACCATAACTTTATGGTTTTCTTGTTCAAGGATAATTCTGGCCAGATCCTGGTTGAATTCATTATCTTCAACCAGAAGAATATGGAGGGGCGGCAGGGGAGCAGACAGGCCGTTAATCGTATTTTTTGAGGGGAGATCTTCCGGGGTGGCATGGCAAACAGAAACAGTGAAGGTGAACACTGAACCCTTATTTAACTCGCTTTCTGCCTGAATATCTCCTCCCATCAGCTGGCAGAGCTGTTTGCAGATAGTAAGCCCAAGACCGGTGCCACCAAATTGTCTTGTGGTACTGCTGTCTGCCTGGGTGAAAAGGCCAAAAATATTTTTAAGCTTATCAGATTCAATACCTATACCGGTGTCGGATATAGCACAATGCAGGGTCGCTTTTTTATTATTATCAGGGACAATGCTGAGCTTCAGGGTAACACTGCCTCTAGTGGTAAACTTGATGGCATTACTTAAAAGGTTCAATAAAACCTGACGAAGGCGGAGGCTGTCGCCCTTAACTGCAGCGGGGATATCCTCTGCTATCTCGGTTTTCAGTACTATTCCTTTATCTTTAGCCAGGATACTCATTGTCTGGATGGCCAAATTAATAATTATCCGTGGTGAAAAGCTATGTTCCTCAAGCTCAAGCTGACCGGCTTCTATCTTTGAAAAATCAAGGATATCATTAATCAGGCAGAGCAGTGAGTCCGAGGAGACCTTTACCGATTCAAGGTAGTGTGTCTGCTGAAGGGATAGCTTTGTGTTCAGGGTCAGGTTTGTCATGCCGATAATGGCATTCATCGGCGTTCTTATTTCATGGCTCATATTGGCCAGAAACTCGGATTTGGTACGGTCTGCCTTCTCCGCAGCACTTCTCGCTTTGGCAAGTTGGTTATACGTTTTTTCCAGCTTCTCCATCATATCGTTGAAGTCGATGGCCATATGTTCCATTTCGTCAAGAGAGCCTTTTGCTATTTTTTCAGGTGACACCGGGAGGCGCATCTTTAAGCCTTCTTCTCCCTCCGCTACTATTCTGAGGACATTGATTAAACGGTTCAGCTGGTCGAATATACGAAATTTCAGAAAAACAATAAGACAGATTGAGATAATAACTGATATGAAAAACGGAGTAAGGACATTGAGAAGCAGGCGTCTCTGTTGGGCATGGAATGGACTGCTGTCCGTTGCTACAACAAGTTTACCAACAGGTTGTTGATCAAAATTCTGGATCGTTTTTGTATCCACAAAATAGGATTTTTCGAGATGGTTGATAATCCCGTCAGTTGGAAAGGGAATCTGGCGGCTTGGGAAACTGCTCAGAACTGTATTATCATTATTGTCAAAATAAATGATGTTATCTTCGATGATCTCAGCCATCTTTCCAGCCAGTTCTTTATTGCCGTTGATAAATTTAATCAGTACAAAATAGCCGGAGACTTCGCCGCTGTCGTGGAGCAGGTGAATAAGTGATTTAAAACAGAGGATGTTGCTCTGGGTGATATCAAAATCCAGGCTTGGCAGCTGCTGGACAATAATATCAGCTGGTATTTGTGCGATACCGATATGCTCGTTTCGATCGTCGAGCAGGAGCGTATAGTCGGGAGTCTTTGGCTGAATGATTTGTGTTCGATAATTGGTGGTCAGAAGTGTCTCATTTTCGTCAAAGAAGAAAATGATATCCAGATCATGGATATGGGAGATGGTATCCAGCATGATCCTGATGGAGTTGATTTTATCATAGTCGAGAAAATCAGCAATTTTCTGGTTCTGCTCCCGGATGATGCTCAGGGTGTTGCGAAGGTTATTAAGTTCATTGTTGTGAATAGCTTCAAGCATTCCGAGTTTGACTTTGAGGTTTGTGGTTCTGAGGGTGACAGCCGTATGGTTTTGCTGGTAGGAGATATAGGTTCCACTGCCAATGATCGCTAAGATTAGGAGAGCAAACAGCAGGGAAATATAAGAACGAAGAACCGTTTTTCTGCCGTGCTTGGTCTGCGTGGTATGGTGTAGTGGGTTCAAATGTTCTTTTTCCTCAGTTTGACAGCATCTGGGCTTGCACAGAATTCTTTCGTCTGGCAGTACGCCGATCTATTCTTGCGGGAGGTAAAACAATGTTGATGCGTCAAAACCATCTCTTTCTTCCACCGGTCGGTTTTCTGCTTTCCAACGTTCAATCCCCCCTTTGAGGATACCAAAGACCTGATAATCTTTTCCTTGAAGGAATTTTGCAGCAATAACGGATTGCCGCATCGCCCAGTCGGTGATGATAAGCGGCTTATCTCGGGGGATTTCTGTATACCAATGTGTTAAATGGACCAAGGGACAGAAATATGCACCCTTAATAAAAGAGGCATTTTTGATAAAATCCCGGGGTCGGACATCAAGAATATAAAAGTCCTGTTCTTTCAGGAGCTGTTCCAGTTTTTCCGGTGAAACCTTGTTTACCTTGTGTGATTGCCACTCTTTATTGACCATCATCGGATAGTTGAATTTACGCCACTCCGGAATTCCTCCAGTAAAGGCGAATACATTATTATAGCCGCGATCGACCGCAATACTTGCAGCCTGGATACTATAGGGTCACCTGATTCCCATACAGTAGAAGATAAGCTGGGTGTTTTTGTCCTCCGGTAACGCAACTGTTTCTTTCATCGTGATCACCGGAATATTGATGGAAGTGGGGATGTGTTGGATTTCAAATTCAAGGCAACTTAAGGTGTTTATAAGGAGAACACCTCCATTGTCGATCATATTTTTTACTTCAGGGGCAGTAAGGGTGGGTATTATTTCTGCACGGGCGGGTGGTGTGAAAAAAAGGCTCCCGGAGACAAGAGTTATAGTGAAAATAATATGACAGAGAGAGAGTTGATTCATTCAGTTAGCACCTTTTGTTCTGCTTAAATGTGTTCGAAACGAGCTAATAACTATAGTACCTTCAGCGCTTGTGGTCTTTATATTTGTTAGAATATCGTGTTGAAACTTGATTGTCAATATTCACACGAATGGGCAAGAAAAAAGCCACTCTGATCCGTCGTTGAAAATCATCTGTCACCTCCCTAACACAATCCGAACATATATCTAACCAAACTCTAAAACAGATAGGGTCTAAAGAACTGAACATCAACTTCAGTATTCTTTGGGAGAATCTATTTTGGCACATTTGTTAACGTTTCAACGAGAAATCGATAAACTGAAAAAGAAGTTTATGATTCTTGGGTCCATGGTTGAAGACCGTCTCCAAAAGGCGAGTCTAGCTATGCAGACCAGAGATCCGGAGTTGTTGCAAGAGATTATTGCAACGGATTGGGAGATTGACGAGATGGAGATTGAAGTGGAGGAAGAGTGTCTTAAGATTCTTGCATTGCATCAGCCCGTTGCGTCCGATCTTCGTCTTCTTATTGCTATTATAAAGATTAATAATGAGCTTGAGCGTATTGCAGACAATGCGGTCAATATAGCTAAGCGTGTTCAGACCATCAGCAAAGATTCCACCCTTGATTTTACCATTGATTATGAGCCGATGTCTGGCAGAGTATTGCAAATGTTCAAGCTTGGTCTGGACGCACTTGTCACCGAAAATTCTGATCTGGCGCGAAGGATTTTTTTAGAAGATGAAGAGGTCAATCAGCTGCGGAACCAGGCCTACAGGCATGTGGTTGGAGAGCTTAACAGGGAGCCGGGACATGCCAAATGTCTGGTAAATCTGTATCTGCTGGCCCGGCATCTGGAACGGATTGGTGATCGGATTAAAAACATTGCAGAGGAAGTAATTTATCTTGTAGAAGGAAAAATTGTACGCGGGGAGACAGATTAAGATGTCATCCTCATTTCTCCTGATCATTCTGCTGGGCATGGCGTCTCTTGCCTATATGCAGGGAAAACGGCGTGTGTTCTCGTTGTCCGGTGTAAAAAGCAGCTCAGAAAAATTTCATTCACGTCCCGGATATTACGGGATGCTGACTGCAGTATGGTGTGTTTTTCCAGCTCTACTTATATTTGGTTTCTGGGTGGTATTTTCTGAAACCATACTCACTGCCCTGGCACTGAAAACCCTGCCGCCCTCTCTGCAGAATCTTACTGCCGGGCAGTCGAATCTGCTGGTGAATAATCTGCATAATCTGGTGAGTGGACATGTTGCTGCGCGAGATATCGATCCTGTACTGCAGCAGGCGGCAATTCAATACCAGGGGATGGAACAGATCGGACGGATTGCACTTGGAGTTGCAATGTTTTCCATGGCGCTCTTTTTCGCATTTTTTGTCTACAGGCGGATTCGTCCGGAGATGCGCGCTAGAAACCATGTGGAAAAGATTGTTCAGCTAGTCCTTCTTCTCTGTTCCGTTATTGCTATTCTCACCACCATCGGCATCGTCCTCTCTGTCCTGTTTGAATCCATACGGTTTTTCCAGCATGTGCCGGTAACAGATTTTCTTTTTGGTATGAAGTGGAGTCCTCAGATGGCCATGCGCGCTGATCAGGCTGGCAGTTCAGGCAGTTTTGGTGCTGTGCCTGTTCTTGCCGGTACGTTTATGATCTCTGGAATTGCGCTTGCTGTTGCCGTTCCAATCGGGTTGATGTCTGCCATCTATCTTTCAGAATATGCAGGTCGCAGGGTACGCACCTGGGCTAAGCCAATTATGGAGATTCTTGCAGGAGTTCCCACGGTTGTGTACGGTTTTTTTGCAGCTCTGGTGGTGGCTCCTTTTATTCGTGACAGTGGGGAAGTTTTTGGCCTGAATGTTTCGTCTGAAAGCGCGCTGGCTGCGGGGCTTGTTATGGGGATTATGATTATTCCTTTTGTCTCATCGCTGTCCGATGATGTGATTAATGCTGTTCCCCAGGCCATGAGGGATGGTTCGTACGGGTTGGGGGCAACAAAGAGTGAGACTATTCTTAACGTGATTATCCCTGCGGCTCTGCCGGGAATCGTGGGGGGTGTTTTATTGGCTGCATCACGGGCAATCGGGGAGACTATGATTGTTGTTATGGCAGCTGGTCTGTCGGCTAACCTCACCGCAAATCCCTTGCAGGCTGTGACCACGGTAACGGTACAAATTGTAACGCTGCTGGTTGGTGATCAGGAGTTTGATAGCCCCAAAACCCTGGTTGCCTTTGCTCTTGGTTTACTACTTTTTATTGTTACTCTGATTTTGAATGTGATTGCTCTCCATGTGGTTCGGAAGTATCGGGAGGAATATGAATGATGGAAATAAAAAATACAGAACAATCGACAATGGACAGAGTCAATGTCGGCCTTGCTACACGCTACAAACGGGAAAGACGGTTTCGACTTTTTGGGCTGAGTGCTGTTATTGCGAGTATCAGTTGCCTGGGACTGCTTTTTGTGACCATTTCAGCAAATGGCTGGTCCGCCTTTATGCAGACTGAAATCCTTCTCGATATTCATTTTGAGACGGAGCAATTTGATGTGGATGCGCTCTCTGCTGCGAATTACGGAGCACTGGTTAAAAAATCCATGCAAAAGATGTTTCCGGAGGTGAAAGGACGCAGTGATAAACGGAAATTATATAAGCTGGTAAGTAGCGGAGCCTCCTATATACTCCAAAAAATGGTGATGGAAGATACTACTCTTATTGGCACCACCCGGAAAATATGGCTGCCCGCCGATGATGAAGTGGATATGCTTTTAAAGGGCTATATCTCGCGGGAAGTTCCCGAAAGTGACAGGCGCTTGAATGATAAACAACTCTTATGGGTTGATCAGCTTCTTGGTGAGGAGCGTCTGGAGAAGAAGTTTAACACCACCTTTTTTACGGCAGGTGATTCCAGAGAGCCGGAACTAGCTGGAATTCGTGGCGCGGCAGTGGGGTCTCTTTTTACACTTGCCGTAACTCTGCTTCTAGCCTTCCCGGTTGGTGTGGCCACTGCTGTTTACCTTGAGGAGTTTGCACCAAAAAACAGGTGGACAGATCTTATTGAGGTAAACATCAATAATCTGGCCGCTGTTCCTTCCATAGTTTTTGGCTTACTTGGCCTTGCCGTCTTTTTAAATGTTTTTGGAATGCCTCGTTCAGCCCCGTTGGTTGGTGGTCTGGTCCTTACTCTTATGACTCTGCCCACTATTATTATTGCCTCACGGGCATCGTTAAAATCAGTGCCTCCTTCCATTCGTGAAGCAGCACTTGGTGTTGGTGCTTCAAAAATGCAGGCCATAACCCATCATATTCTTCCTCTTGCAATGCCTGGAATGATGACTGGAACCATCATCGGTATGGCCCAGGCTCTTGGCGAAACGGCGCCATTGTTGATGATTGGGATGGTGGCCTTTATTGTTGATGTGCCCGGTTCTGTAACCGACCCGTCAACTGTGCTTCCCGTGCAAATTTATCTCTGGGCGGATTCTCCGGAACGTGCCTTTGTCGAACGGACCTCTGCCGCTATTATGGTTCTGCTCGGATTTCTTATTTCGATGAATGCGGTGGCTGTGTTGCTTCGTAGAAGATTTGAGCGCCGTTGGTAGGAAGCCCTAATGAACCTCTAATAGCGTCCTCACAAAATCCTAATAAACATTCGCTACTGTGTGGTCTCGATACAGGGCAAGCTTCTAGCGTCATGTGAAAATATCTTAGATACTTTTTAAGGAGAAAAACAATGTTCAATAAAACCATCTTTTTTACTGCGGCATCACTTTTTGCCGTCTCAGTTGTTGCAAATGCCCAGGCAGCCTCGGGGCGCGATTATATATCCGTTGTCGGTTCATCAACGGTGTATCCTTTTGCCACTACTGTTGCGGAACAGTTTGGAAAAACCAGCACCTTCAAAACCCCCAAAATAGAATCTACTGGTTCCGGTGGAGGTATGAAACTTTTCTGTGCCGGATCCGGTATTGAAACACCGGATATTACGAATGCATCCAGGCGAATCAAATTATCCGAATTTGAGAAATGTCAGAAAAACGGAGTGGAAGAGATTGTTGAAGTCAAGATTGGCTACGATGGAATTGTTATTGCCAATTCCAAAAAAGCAGCTCAGATGACGCTTACCAAAAAAGATATCTTCCTGGCTCTTGCGAAAGATGTTCCAAATCCGGACGGTGGTGAAACACTGGTTGCCAACCCATACACAACCTGGAAAGAAGTAAATGTGGCCCTTCCTGCTACCAAGATTGAAGTTTTAGGTCCTCCTCCCACTTCCGGTACACGGGATGCATTTGTTGAACTGGCCATGGAAGGAGGCTGTAAGCAGATTGGCTGGATTAAAGCGTTGAAGAAAAAAGATAAAAAACACTTTAAGGCAGTTTGCCATACCGTACGTGAGGATGGTGCCTATGTGGAAGCGGGTGAAAATGATAACCTGATTGTTCAGAAGCTTAATGCAAACCCAAAAGCTCTTGGAATCTTTGGGTTCAGCTTCCTTGATCAGAATGCGGATAAAATACAGGGTTCCATCGTTGGCGGGGAAGCTCCAACCTTTGAGAACATTGCTGCTGGGAACTATCCGGTTTCGCGTCCACTCTATTTTTACGCAAAAAAATCACATATTGGTGTTGTCCCAGGTATGACAGAGTTTCTGGCTGAGTTTTCAAGTGATAAGGCCTGGGGGGAGGAAGGCTATCTCACCGACAAGGGGCTTATTCCTATGCCTGAAGCGGAACGAAATCAGTTTGCGACGGATATAAAAGAACTGAAGGCCCTCGCTCTTACAAAATAGTTTTCTACGAATATTGGTTTGGCAGGTCGGGTGAAAGAGAGAGACTCCCGACCTGCTGTTTTTATAAATAAAAGGATGTGATGAAACTATGGAAGCAATGAGTGCAGTACTTGATGGCAGTGGCACTGTTCCCTTTCTTGAAGCAGCAATTGCTGGTGATAAAATCCAGACGGAGGAAAAGGTCGATCGGGAAAACCGAACAACCGTTGGGCGTCCATTTGTTGATGATGCTCGTATGACCTGCCGTGATGTGAATGTTTATTACGGTGAGAAACAGGCAATCAGGGACGTTTCCATAGACGTTGGGCGCAATGAAGTGCTGGCCATGATTGGTCCCTCCGGCTGTGGAAAATCCACTTTTCTTCGCTGTTTAAACCGGATGAATGATACCGTTGATATCTGCAGGGTGTTTGGAGATATCCATCTCGATCAGCTGAACATTTATGATAAGTCCGTAGATGTGGTGCCTCTTCGGGCCCAGGTTGGAATGGTTTTTCAAAAACCCAATCCATTCCCGAAGTCCATCTATGATAACGTTGCCTATGGCCCGAAGATTCATGGACTGGCAGCATCACGAATAGAGCTTGATGATATAGTGGAAAGCTCTTTAAAGAAAGCGGGCTTATGGAAAGAGGTAAGTGATCGTCTTGATCAGCCGGGAACCGGTCTTTCCGGTGGCCAGCAGCAGCGACTCTGTATTGCACGGGCTATTGCGGTACGGCCCGAAGTGATTCTTATGGATGAGCCCTGCTCAGCTCTTGACCCGATAGCCACAGCAACGGTGGAGGATCTGATTGCCGAGCTTCAGGAGCAGTACACCATCGTGATTGTGACGCATAACATGCAGCAGGCTGCCCGGGTTTCCCAGCGGACAGCCTATTTTCATCTTGGTGATCTCATTGAGGTCGGGAGTACCGACAGGGTATTTACCAATCCGCGCCACAGGCTGACCGAGGACTATATCACCGGTCGCTTTGGCTGATATGGTGTACTATCCTACAAAACTGCCGAGTTTAATGCGCTGGGCATCCATGATCTCTTTTTCACGGGATCCAGAAATAACAACCTTGGGATCTGGAACAAAGTCAAGATCAGTCTTACCTCGCTTATAGGGGACCGCATTAAGGATTACCTTCATCGCATTTAAGCGGGCTTCATGTTTGTTATTTGAACGAATGATGGTCCAGGGCGCAATATTGGTGTGGGTTTTTTTGAGCATTTCATACTTCTGATTGGTGAAATCGCTCCAGCGATCCTGTGCCTGAACGTCAATTTCAGAGAGTTTCCATTGCCTGAGCGGATCTGTTTTTCGTCTCTTAAAGCGTTTGGCCTGTTCTTCTTTGGTAACCGAAAAGTATAATTTAACGAGTATGGTTCCCTGACGAACCAGATCTTTCTCAAACCCAACCACACCCTGCATAAAGTACTTATATTCCTCTGGAGTACAAAAGCCAAAAACCGGCTCCACAACAGCGCGGTTATACCAGCTTCGATCAAAGAGAGCTACTTCGCCGCCACGGGGCAACTGGGCTGCATATTTTTGGAAAAACCATTGAGACTTTTCCTGGTCGCTTGGTTTTGCCATGGCAACTACCCGGTAATGCTTTTCGTTCATATAGCGGGTTACCCGGCGGATGGTTCCGCCTTTACCCGCAGCATCACGACCTTCAAAGAGAATAATCATCTTGGAATTATTTTTCTCAAGACATTTTTGCATCCTGATCAGCTCGGCCTGATACGGTTTCAGTGTCTCTTCTCTGTGATAGCGTCTAATAGCTTTTTTCTGGTACTTACTTAAAATCTGGCAACTTTGTGACATTTGCTCATGTTCGTTCAGTAGATCTTTCAGGATAACGCCTTTGTTTTTGTAAAGAATGATCTCTGGATTCTTAACTTTTGGGAGTGTTATTGTATTCTTTGTTTTGAGCTTTTCTTGTTTTTTAGGTGTGGAGGATTTTTTAACAGATTTTGCTTTAACAGCCACTTTTGCTGTCTCCTTAGCCGTGCCTGCAACGATTTTTGCTGTAACTGTTTCTTTATCTGCTACAGGTGCTTTTTTGGAAGGTGGTGTTTTTTTGACTGCCATGGCTCCTCTTCTCCTGATAAATCGAGGTTAAAATTATATGTGAGGACAAATAGTGTTTATGGTTTCCCGAAACTGCTTTTCTATATAGGAAGGTATATCATTTATGTCCTACTTGAGTCAATACGGGAAAAACACGGTAAGAATACGTAGTAGAATACTTTTTTTTTGAAAGAGGGCGGTCTACCCGTTACCGATCTGTAAAGTTGTTAACCAGATAGGTTTGAAGGCTGATCTTCTTCTTATTAATTCCCAGTTTTTTTCGCAGGTTATTGCGGTAGGTTTCAACGGTTCGCAGGCCAATATGAAGAATTTCTGCAATGTCTTTGCTTGTTTTTCCCTGCCGTACAAGATCGGTAATCATGCTTTCACGAGGGGAGAGTTTCAGCATGATTTTTCTGGCTTTTGGTGAAAACTGATGGGTTAAGGAGTCAATATGGGCTTGAATAATACGGATCGTTTCAGCCTGCTTTTCATTAACTGAAGAGTGCAGGAGCAGGGTTAGGTAGGGATTCACCAGTTCCTGTAATTTAATGGATATCTGCTCTTCTATGCTCTCTTTTGCTCTGGTATGCTGGTCCAGCATAACTTTCAGCGCAATATTGCTGTCTTCAGATTCTTTCCGCTTCTGTTCAAGTTCCAGGACCGCAGTTTCCTGAGTGCTGATATCTCGGGAAATCAGTCCAAAACCGGATTTATGGTTTTCATGGTCACGGATACAAAAAATGGTTGTTGCCAGGTGGCGTGTTGTTCCATTTTTCTGCTGCCGCATAACAAATTCGTAGCGACCGTTGGTGTCGGCTTTCGCCACGGCTTGCACAAATTGTTTCAGGTTATTGTCACTCTCGTATAAAATCTTGGCATTGCAACCGATAACACTGGACCCCGAATAGTGATAGAGCTTTTCCGCCGCCTGATTGTGTATAAGGATTGTTAAATCGGGATCAAGAATGGAAATGGCCATATCGGCAACGGATTGCAACATACTGTCAAGGATTGATGCTTCCTCTATCTGCTGCTTAACCTGCCGCAGCTGTTTATCTTTTTGTTGAATAACGCCTTTTAAGTGATCCGTATAGCTGGTGCGCAGTCCTTTGACCATGTCGGTTTCCGTTATAATGCCGACACAATGGCCACTGCTGTTGGTAACAACGAGACGCCTGAGTTTGTTTTTTGTGAGAATTTTTGCGGCCTCATGGCTGGACACATCGGAGAAAACAGTCTGCACGGGTGAACTCATTACATTCTGGAGAGTGATGCTTTTTAAATCCTTTTTTGAACGGATAAGGCGGAGGAGGTCCCGTTCCGTAATAATACCCTTGGGAAAACCATTTTCCTCCATAACGAGTGAACTGATTCGCCGATCATTCATTAGTTTCATCGCTGTATACACGGAAAGAGAAGACTTCAGGCTGACAACATCCCGACTCATTACCTGCTCCACGCTTTTAAACTCCATAAAATATTCAAGCCCGAGATGAGAGAGGAAGTCCGTACCGGTAATAATGCCCATAAGCAGGCCGTTCTGGTCGGTGACCACCAGGTGGCGAAAGCGATGTTGCAGCAGGAGTTGGTACGCCTCCCGGTAGTCCATATCAACGGATGCGGTGAGAGGGGGACTGCTCATCACAGTATGCATGGGCCAGGAGTAATCAATTATGCCGCCGGCCCGGATTTGAATCAACGCTCGCTCGGTGAATATTCCCAGGGGCTTTCTCTTTTCAGCCACGATTAAAGCACTGAGCTTTTCCTGTTCCATGATTCCAAGGGCTCGGCCTACGGAGGTATCCGGCGTAACCGTGAGTACCGGAGCAGTCATTATATCCTGAAGTGTTTCCATGGTATTATTTAGTTTTTACTATTGAAATCAGCGTTATGTGCCGAAGAGTCGAACAGTCGTTACCTTTTTTTCTTCCTGATTTTATCAGGTTTAAGGGTAAAAAGCAGTTAGTTTGCGTGATCCATCAGGTTTTATTTCTATCAAAAAATAGTGAAAATATGAATCAGATCATTAGTAAATTAAGTGGTATCGAGGAGTTGAAGAAGACGCCCTATCCTGCACCCGTCTCCAGAACCAGCAATGTCTTGTATTTGAAGCAGCCCGCTGTTGTTCTACGTGATGGGCGATACGCCCGCTATGACAATGGGGTTATCTGTGATTGTTATTCCGCTCTGGAATGGCTCTGTGGCCCCGACAAGGACACCAGCTGGATCGCTGCTCAGCAATGGGTGGAGCAGCTGACTGTTGGAGGTGGTGGCTGGCGGCTACCCGGGATAGAAGAACTCAAAGGCCTCTATAAGAAAAATAAGGATGCTGATTTGTTAAGTCCTCTGTTTAAGAGGGGGCCGGGTGATGTCTGGAGCATGGATTTTGTTAATGATGCGGAGGTGTTGGGCTTTAACTTTGTGCCTGGTAACCAGTTTCGCACCTATAAAACGGTCAAGAGACGTTTTCGAGCCATGGCAGTTCGTCCGAGGCAGCAGTATCGTGGTAAAAGAGAGCTGAAAATTGTGAGACGTGAAAGCTGAAAAGAATTGTTTTTACGCTTAGCGATCTCCAAGTAACGCAGCACCCACACCATTGCCGACTTCACAGTATTCCGGAAAATCAACGGTTGTTCCCAGGCGCTTTGCAACTTGAGGCAGAAAGTATTTTGCTGCAGCACCAATGCCTATAATTGGAATTTTAATGGTGAATTTTACACCCAGTACCGGGTGCTGGTTTCGGGTGCTAATGAAACTTGTAAGTGATTTACCCCAGTAACGGTGAATAATAAAATCGATAAGAAGGTCCTCGATTTTATCTTCAGTTATTGAAATAATTTTTTCACAGAAACTGTTTTTATCCATCCCAAGCAGTGCTCCCAGAACCTCAGCTCCGTCTTCCGCCTTTGATTTATCTCCAATATCAATTTTTCCAAGAACATGAAGAGCATCGGTGGGAGTAAAACCGGTTTCAATTATAATCTGTTTTCTGGAGAGCTGTTCCAGCCGTTTATCCAGGGGAATCCCTGAAAAACCCGTTTGTTGCCGAATCGATTCAGCAGTTGCCGGGCCGGAGCCAAGAGCATAAACGATCGGGTCCTCTTTTTTCAAATGATCAAATTCTTCCAGCAGGGAGATACATTTGGATTTCAGTTCAGCACCCAGCCAGTTTTTGCTGCCGGGGAATCCACTGGCCATGGACAGGGGGATAACCCGGGATGGTCCGATGGATATGGAGCCGTTTGAATCAAGCAGTACATGGCTGTCTCCGCCAATTCCTCCAGTCAGCATATCAACCGCTTCAACATGGGTTTGCCATTGTCCAATCTGACAGCCATCAGGTGAGATACGCATTTCACCGTTTTCGACCATGGCGATATCCGTTGTGGTACCGCCAACGTCTACAACGAGTGCAAAATCGATACCCTGAGCAGCTCCAAAACCTGCGGTACATGCGGGGCCGCTTGCCACGGTGATGCCCGATTGCTCGGCAGCATCTTTGATGGAAACCTGCTTTCCGTTGCCGGTGATAAGAACAACGGGACAGTCAAGCTTATTGGAGTCCATGGCAGACTGGACCCCCGCAATATAGTCCTGCATAAGCGGCATGAGTTTTGCGTGGAGTGCTGCGGTGGCTGCCCGTTCCATTATCCCGTTATGCTGACTGACATTATGGGAACAAAAAACGGGTTTAGGGTCAAGCATGGAGATAGCTTTTTCAGTTACCAGTTCGTGGCTGGGGTTTGTTATAGACATGGAAGAGCATACGGCATAGGCATCAACCTCATTGCGTATCCCCTGAATGGTATCAACGATAGTGTCGATATCGAGTGGTTCTTCTTCTTCACCACTTATATTATGGCCACCTTTAATAAAGATGGTGGCGGTGATGGGAAGTCTGAAATGTTTTACATATCCGATAATAAAAGCAGCAACACGGGCACCTTTTTTTTCAATTATTGCATTAGTTGCAAGGGTTGTTGAGAGTGCCAGCTTTGATATATCACTTGTCTTCACCCCGGATTGTTCCAAAAGGGTCTGCAGAGCTTTGCCAGTTGAAAGCGCAAGGTGGTGGTGGCTTGTGGGTTCCTTGGCTGTGGCCAGCACGGCTTTACTTGCTGCATCAAGGAGCACTGCGTCGGTATAGGTGCCTCCGGTGTCGATTCCAATAATATATTTAGACATATTCTTTGACCGTATCCTGTAATTCTTTGTGACGATTCAATTTTTATAAATCAATCAATCGTTGTGTGCTGGTGGTTATTTATTTGTAAAACGATCCTATTTTGATACCATTATTTTGCAATTCATGCACCATTAAGCAGGGAGTAGCTGACATGATATTTTCGGTTGCTTTGGCAAGTTACCGCTGGAAGAGCTCTCCAGACTTGACAGGGCACTCTTCGGCAAGATACACTTTATACAATATTGTTGTATCTTTGAATATGGTATATGTCCTCTTGACTGGAGAATAAAATGCAATCAGTTTTTTGGCTGCAATGCGGTGCCTGTGGCGGTGATACCATGAGTCTTCTGAATATGGAGTCTCCGGATATGCTTGAGTTATTCCGGGAACAAAAACTGGAAATGCTCTGGCATCCATCATTTAGCAGCACGACTTTGCTGGAACAGGAAGAGTTGCTTGAAAGTTTACGTTATGGCAGGCGACCCCTTGATATCCTGATAGTGGAAGGCTTTGTGACTACTGGTCCTAATGGTTCCGGGATGTATGATACATACCGGGGCAAGGCAAAGCAACTTCTGGTTCAGGACCTTGCACAGCATGCCGCAGTTGTTATTGCCGTTGGAACCTGTGCCTGTTTTGGCGGTATTGGTAATTCGGGAGAAACAGGAGCCAGTGGCTTACAGTTTGTGAAAAATGAGTGTGGCGGAGTGCTTGGGGCAGACTATCGCTCCAGACGGGATTGGCCAGTTATAAATCTTCCGGGATGTCCAGTGCATCCGGCAATTTTAAAAGATACTCTTTGCCTTCTCGGTGAAGGGAAGAAACCGTCACTCAACGAAATGCAAAGTCCGGAAGAGTGGTACAGTATGCTTGTGCATCAGGGCTGTACTCGTAATGAGTATCATGAATACCGGGTGGAAGAGGAAGATTTTGGTGGACGTGGCTGTATGTTTTTTCATTTAGGCTGTCAGGGTCCTCTTACTCATGGGCCCTGCAACAAAGTACTCTGGAATCAGCGAAATTCAAAAACCAATGCCGGTGTTCCCTGTTTCGGTTGTACTCAGCCTGACTTCCCACAGGATCATGCCTTTTTTCATACCCCTAATATTGTCGATGTGCCGCTTGAACTTCCCAAGGGAGTGAGTCGTGCCCATTATCTTGCCTATAAGGGAATGGCAGCAGCAGCAGCTCCCGAACGTCTTACAAATCGTAAAAACAGGGTTTAAAGTGAGATAACGATGACAAAAACGATTCAAATGGGGCTGAACCGGGTTGAAGGTGATCTGGAGGTAAAGGTCAGCATCGATAATGGAGTAGTGACCGATGCCTGGATGATTGGCACCATGTACCGCGGGATTGAAAAAATGATGGCTGGTCGTGCTGCACTTGATGGGTTGGTTATTACTCCCAGGGTTTGCGGGATTTGCAGTACCAGTCACTTACTGGCGGCAGCCCGGGCCCTTGAAAATCTTTCAGGGGCTACTGTTTCCCATAATGGCCGCATTCTTCGTCATCTGGTTCTTGGTGCTGAGAAGTTACAAAATGATGTCCGCCATGTTGCCCTGATGTTTGCAGCTGATTTGACCAATAAACGATATCGGAATAAATCGCTGTATAATGAGGCTGTAGCAAGGTTTCAACCATTTTCCGGAAAGTCGGTTGTTGAGGTGATACAGGCAAGTAAAAAGGTTCCTGAGATTATTGCCATACTTGGCGGGCAATGGCCCCACTCATCTTTTATTGTGCCAGGTGGCATCACGTCGGAGCCCAGTGGGGTAGATCTGCGCCAGTGTAAAATGCTGCTTGTTGAGTTTCTGCATTGGTACGAAAGATATATTCTTGGTTGCTCTATCGAACGCTGGCAGGAGGTGCAAACTCCAGATCAACTCGACTCCTGGCTGGAAGAAGAGAGTCATTCTGAAAGTGATCTTGGGTTTTTAATCCGGTGTGGCCGGGAGTATGGTTTGGATCGTATGGGAAGAGGGCATGAGTCTTTTATTACTGTCCCTGAACATGGCTTGCCCGGGGTTGCCTCCGGTGGGGCTGTGATTGGTGGTGTGCTTAGCCAGGGAAAGATGAAAGGATTTGTGCAGGAAAAGATCTCCGAGCAGATACGTTATTCTCACTACCTTGAAACTCACCATGGCGGCCATCCCATGGATTCGGCAACCCGGCCTTCTGTATCCAAAGACTCTGATAAATATTCCTGGTGTAAGGCTCCTCGGTATGATGAACTGGTAGTGGAAACCGGTCCTCTTGCCGAAGTCATGGTAAGTAAAGAGCCACTGTTTCAGTTGCTTGCGGAACAAAATGGTAGTTCAGCTCTGCTTCGTGAGATGTCGCGTCTGACTAGGCCTGCGCGCCTGCTGCCGCTGATGAAAGGCTGGCTTGATGATATTGATATGGACTCTTCGTTTTATCACTCACCGGGAGAATTTGTTGAAGGTCAAGGGTTCGGTCTTGTTCAGGCTCCCCGTGGAGTTCTTGGCCATTGGTTGCAGCTTTCCGATGGGTGCATAGAACATTACCAGATTATTGCCCCCACGACCTGGAATGCTTCTCCACGCGATGATAACGGAAAACGGGGTCCCATTGAAGAGGCCCTGATTGGCACTCCTGTAAAGGATTCCAATAATCCTGTGGAAGTGGGACATGTGGTGCGCAGTTTTGACCTCTGTATGGTCTGTTCGGTTCATGCCGTTAGCAAGAATGGCAGCAGTCTCGGGCGGGTGCGTTTTGGTGCCTGTTGATGAACACAATACTTTGCGTGGGAAATCGTTTTTGTTCTGAAGATTCCGTAGGACCACGGGTGTATGATTACCTGCTTTCGGCAACAATTCCCTCCGGAGTGAATGTTATTGATGCCGGTCTGGCAGGGATTGATCTGCTTCATTATTTTGAAACATCCGAGCGAGTGGTGGTGGTTGATCGGATTCAGGGCTTTGGACGGAGGGGTGAGCTACTTGTCCTTAGGTGGAATGAAATTGCTCAGAGTAACGCTGTTGAGTATGGCCATTCCGGAGGATTGCAATATCTGTTGTTGTCTTTGCCTGCGTTGGGACTCGTGCCGCGGGTCGAGGTGATTCTTATTGGGTTGGATGGTCCGGCAGATGGGGACGTTGTTGCCTCGCTGGCCCGAATGGCATTGGAGGCAGCTGATGGCGAAAAAATGGTATCCTGATAAGCCTTCCTCTCTTAAAAGTAGAAATGAGCTTCTTGAAGAAAATATTCTGTTATACAAGGAAGTTTTGGCAGCACGGGAAGCGGCATCTATTACAGCAAATCTGGTGGTGGAACAGTTTGCCAGGATGGAGGAAATCAACCGGAGTCTTGGAGAGGCCAACGATGAACTTCAGAAAATTTCCAGCCGGGATGGCCTAACGGGAATTTCCAATCGTCGTAGCCATGATGAAATGCTGGAGCGAGAGTGGCGGCGCTGTCGACGTAACCGTCAGCCTTTGACGATTATTATGATGGATATTGATTTCTTTAAACTCTTTAACGATTATTATGGTCATCCTGCTGGTGATTACTGCCTGCAACAGGTGGCAAAAACATTACAGAGTGTTATTCACCGTTCAGCCGATATGGTCGCACGATATGGTGGTGAGGAATTTGTGTATATACTGTCTGAAAGTGATGGCAGGGCAGCTCTTAGCGTTGCTGAAAAGGCAAGAATCGCAGTCGAGCAGTTACAGATTTCCCATGAAAAATCAACGGTATCAGCGCATGTTACCATAAGTCTTGGGATTGCAACCGTTGTGCCGGAACAGTCCATGGAACATTCTTCCGTAGTAACGTTTGCTGATCAGGCCCTTTATCAAGCCAAGAGTTTGGGGCGTAACCGTATTTCTGTATATGGTGAATCTTCTTCGTAGTCCGGTTTTAGCCCTCCTTTTTTGACGTAGTGAAAAAAATACTATTCTCAGGCAAACTCCTGGTGTATCTTTTCGGCATCGGGCTTTTAAGGGCTTGTAAAGAAATATAACCTAAATCCAAGCGCAATATCAGCCATGTTATTTCCTTACAAACCCTAAATATAAAAGATACAGGGGAAATCATGGGTTTTTTACAGATAGAAGGGAAAACATTTGTCGTTTTCGGCCTTGCCAATAAAAAGTCGGTGGCTGCGGCAATTGCCAGGGTGCTTGTTGAGGAAGGTGGCAGGGTTATTCATGTGGTGCGCTCGGAACAGCGGGCAGAGGCGGCAAAAAAGCTTTTTCCAGATTCCCCTGTTTTTCTCTGCGATGTTGAGGATGAGGAAAATATTATCCGGGTTCGAAAAGAGGTGGGCGCGGCTGTGAATGAAGCAGAGGGCGGGCGTATTGACGGCCTGGTTCATTCCATAGCCTATGCAAATTATTCCGAAGGCTTAACGCCATTTCACGGCACGGTAAAAAAAGATTTCCTGCAGGCGTTTGATATATCTTGTTTTTCATTTATTTCCATCTGTAATCATTTCCGGGAACTCTTTTCGCGTGATGCCTCAGCCGTGACCATTTCCATTTCCACTACAACGATGGCTGCGGAAAACTATGGTTATATGGCCCCCATCAAAGCGGCCTTGAACTCTTCAGTCTGCTTTCTGGCAAAATCTTTTTCCTCGTTTTCGGAGGTGCGGTTTAATGCGGTGGCTCCAAGCCTGTTGAAAACTTCGGCATCGGCCGGGATTCCCGGCTATATTGACAGTTATCTCTATGCAGAAAAGGCAATCCTGCGAAAAAAAGCTCTTAAAACACAGGAAGCTGCAGATCTCGCTGCCTTTCTTCTTTCTCCGCGTTCCTCAGGAATCACCGCTCAGACCATGGTCGTTGATGCCGGTATGTCGGTAAACTATTTTGATTCAGAAATTGTCCAGGGAACTGTTGGCTGATCATATGGCAGAGCAGTGGAAACAGAAGGCAATGGCTCATTGGAATTTGATTAATCGCCTTGCTGCCCGCCGTTTTGGAAACGTTTCTCTTGCGGAAGAGGCGGCCCTTTTTGTTATGGATTCGCTTGCTGCAGATTCCTGGCAGCGATTGCAGGCCCATGGTGGCAGGGGAAGTTTTAAGAGTTATCTTGCCTCTATCTCCTGGCGCTTATTGGAGGATTTCAGTCGCAAACGTTTTGGCCGAATACGGCCGCCCCAATGGATTCAAAAACTTGGTGGACTCTGGTCACTGCTCTTCTCCCTGCTGTGTCTTGAACGACTCTCTTTAGCTGATAGTGTTGAAAGTGCGCGGCTTCGTTATCCTGTCCGTGAGGAAAACAGTATTGAAGATGATGCTCTGACTCTTCTTGGCCGTATTCCACAGTGTGGAAAACAGCAGATGCTTGAACAGTCACTCGATGAGTCTACAGAGAAAGACCATTTGGGTAAATCTCCTGAACAGCTTATGGAAAAGGATGACCGTGAGAATGTTTTTACTGCTCTTTTTGGGCGCTTGCTTGGAGGTGAGGCAGGAAATGTGGTTCCTGATACATTCTCAGAATTGCTGGTAACAGGGCTTGAATTACAACCCGAGGAAAGGCTTTTACTGAAGCTTTTGTATCAGGATAATATCGGTGTCCGCCGGGTAGGGACCATGCTTGGTTTGAATCGTGATCAGGTGAATGGGCGTGTGCGACGTCTCCTTGCTCGTCTGCGCCAGGAATTTCAAGCCATGGGACTGGAAGAGGAACTTTTGGAGTATCTCAGATAATGGACTCTCTTTCTGCAACACAGGGACATGATCTGTCCGTCATCCTATTTGTCAGAGAAAAAAGGAACCCCCATGGCAAATAAAGATGATTTGAAAAGAAAACGAAGGGTGGATCAGAGAAGTGCCCTGCTAGCTCTGGTTGTAGATAAAAATTCTGGAAAAATGGGCCATTGTCTTTCATCGCAGGAGATGGCTGAATTGCTCGATGGAAAGTGTACAGGCGAGCAGCGGCAATTATTTCTGGAACATTTTTCTGGCTGTGATATTTGCTACAGGGAGTGGCTTACGCTGAGTCAGGAACTTGAACGTAAAAAACGAGTGGCTCCCAAACCGATTCTTATGCAGCGAAAAGTATTAGCAGTAAGCGGATCCATACTTGCTGCAGCAGCTTCAGTTGTATTTTATCTTAATCTGGATCAGGCGCCGGGGCCTCAACAAGTGTTGGTGCCAGCACTTCCTCAACTGGAAATGCAGGCATCACCTGAAACGATTCAGCTTCCTTTGCGGCAGAAGAGGATGAAGTCTGTGGCACCCGCTGCTTCTATAAAGAAGGCTTCTCCGCAATTGCTCGAAATGAAATCGGAGAGTGCAGAAATACCTGAAGAGAGAAGGGCAGCGGTGCCTATGGATAGAGTGGAAATGGCTTCTGTCGATCCAGCACAGCAGTGGTTTTTGCAGGTTGAGCAAAAGTGTGAGGGAGATGGGAACGATGTTTCCTGGAAGGAGCTTGCCTTGCAAGGGGGACAACTGGTACAGGTTGCTCCCTCCTCTGTGCTGCAGCGTGTAAATCTGCTGGTTGAAAAGATAGTGCAGGGGCAGGAACAGAGCCGGATGTGCAGTGATATTATACGAATTTTACAGGAGAACACTAATGACTAAAGAGATAGATATTCAGGATCGAATTATCGTTGCACTTGATGTTGATAACCCCGAGCTTGCAAAAGAGATGGTAAGGCGTTGCGAATCCCATACCCGCTATTTTAAGGTTGGGCTTCAGCTCTTTATGGCATCCTATTTTGAGGTGGTGGACTGGATTATTGATCGTGGTCATAAGGTGATGCTGGATCTGAAATTCTTTGATATCCCTGAAACGGTTAAACTTGCCGTAGCTCAATTAAATGACAGAGGGGTGTCTCTTGCGACTATCCACGGAAATGATGCAATTATTAAAGCTGCCATGGAGGCGCGGGGTGATTTGCAACTGCTGGCAGTCACGGTGCTTACAAGTTTTGGTGAGGAGGATTTACGGGCCATGGGAATGACGCAATCCGTTGAGGATCTTGTTCTCTTCCGCGCACGCAGGGCCTTGGAACTTGGCTGTGATGGTGTTGTCTCCTCGGGTCTTGAAGCGGAGCGTTTACGCAAGGATCTTGGGGATAAGTTGCTGATTGTTACTCCCGGTATCAGGCCAGGAGCTAATGTGAGTGATGGTTCGGATGATCAGAAGCGTATCATTACGGCCGGAAGGGCTATTGCAACGGGAGCTGATCACGTGGTTGTGGGACGTCCGATTACGAAGGCTGACGATCCGGTGAAAGTAATTGAGGAAATGCAGATAGACATCGAGGCAAGCATTGCAGGGTAAAGATTCATTTTTTCCAGGTATGTAACGTATTACACACAATCAATCAGGTTGGCTGGCGGTCGTCGATAAACCTGTTCGCTTTTGTTCTATCGACGGAGCCGGTAAGCCGGTTCAGGAAGTGGTTTGTTTCCGGGGACAGATCGATAAATTCTAAGCCATATTGGTGGTCGCCACATGCCCGGGGAATGGCGTGTTCTGAAAATTTAAAGTTTTTTCCTATGTGGCCCTCGAGGAGCAATTCATCGCCAAGGGCAAGTCGAGCCCGGGATGTGATAAGCAGTCCGCCGGGGCTGATATTGAGGACAACAGCAGGATGATGCCTTCCGGTTGTTGTGTTTTTACAATAGATAACAAAGTCATCGGTCATAATTTGTTTGTGCCCAATTCGTCTGTATTTTCGTCGTTCTTCTTTTGGTTCTCTGCTGCGTAAAGTAGATTTACTCTTATCGTCTTGAAATTTGGTATCTTCAATGATCTCAAAGTCTGCCTCATCCACTTCCCACAGCATGGATTGCATCTGATATTTTTCCGTGCCCGGTGTTTCTGGTTGTTTGTTTATTGTCTGGGGAGCAGGCGTGGAAGATGTTTTCTTTCTTTCCCAGAAAAGATAACTCAGGGCTGCCTTACGATTCGTCTGTTGGATAAAATTTTCATCCATGCGGCTTACTTTGAGCAGGTCAGAGACTCGTTCATCAACTCCGCATAATAGTAATTTACCCGTTCCGTCGATTTGCCTCAGGGAGCGGATAATAGATCTAAGGCCTGTACTGTCAACAAAATCCACAAGGGATAGGTCGAGAATAATATCCAGCCCACTTTTCACCAGGAAACTATTCATTGCCGATAAGAATTCCTGGGCAAGGGAGGCGTTAAGGCTCGGGCCTTCACATGTAATAATGAAAATGGATTGAAGTATTTCTGTTTTTATTTTCATTATGGGGGAATTCCGCAAAGATATATTGAGAGCAGCAGATGTACACCGCCTAGCAAGGCAAAGATTTTTTAATCCTACCATGAAATCATCAGAATTCAATGAATTTTGACTCTAGAGATCTTCATATTACACTCTTGTTGCCTAGGGTTGATCAGTATATTTATAAAAGAAAGAGGCTCTTTGTATGGAGCATTGAAGGGGATTTTAATCAAACGTTATTTGGGATACCGTATGGTAATTGGCCGTGTGTCCATGTTGGCCGGTGGTTTGCCTTGGAAATGGCACCTAAGTTGCAATGTATTTTCTAAGATGTAATTGTATGACGTGCTTCTGGCACCTTTTGATGTCAGGTATGTTGAACGGTATTTTTGGTTCATCCGACTGAAGCGTACTTTTGAAATAAGTTTTGCAAAAAAAG
>CAZUPS010000033.1:0-43616 GCA_964621915.1 uncultured Desulfocapsa sp.
TTGGAAAGCAACCTTACTGTCCTCTCTCTGATTTACAACCAGGAGGATATTTTTGAAACGTTTCATTACTCACCCTATTGTTGATAATCTTATGTATACAGAAGCTTAAGCTGAGGCTTGCTCTTTTGTTACAGTATGTTGTCACAATAATCTATCTACTGTCGCGGGTCAGGAAACGGTGATAAGCTGGAATGCTCCAGCTTGTGGAACCCCTCCCTGGGTCAGCCGTTCTCCTTCCACCACGGCAAAAATATCACCCGTCTGTAGATAGCCCCATTCTTTTGCGATGGTAATGGCTTTAAAAACCACCTCATCTCGCGAGATATCATCCCGTATAATAATGGGGACCATGTTTTTGTAGAGGCTCGAGTGTCTGGCAACATGAAGTGATCGTGTCACCAGGATATTGGGTTTGTTGCGGCTGTACTTAGAAAGATGTTTGTAGAGTGTGCCTCTTGCATCCAGTAGCATGGTCAAAGCTACTCCGGGAAGGTTGGCCGCAGCGGAAATGGCAGGGCTGATGTTTGTTGAATCGTCTTTAATATCTTCAAATGGGTCTTTGAACTGGTATTGTTCTTCTTCGGTGATAATTGATGCCATGGTTCGTACGACATTGACGGGGTTATTTCCGGCAGCTGTTTCACCGGAAAGCATGACGGCATCGGTTCCTTCCTGAATGGCTACGGAAACATCTGTCACTTCAGCCCTGGTCGGTATTGCGTTAACGGTCATGGAGTCGAGCATTTGAGTGGCGGTGATAACAGGGGTGTTGTGCTGCCAGCAAAGGTTTATTATCTCTTGCTGGATTCGTGGTACCCGTGCGGCCGGAAGTTCGATACCCATATCACCGCGAGCAATCATAATGGCATCAGCTGCTTCAATGATATCTATAATATGCTCCACGGCCTCAGGTTTTTCGATTTTAGCGATTACCCGGATATCTCTTTTGCCGGATGCGGCAATGATATTTTTTATATCGATAATTTCCGCTGCAGAACGAACAAAGGAGAGAGCCACATAATCAACGGAATGATCAAGTCCCCAGGCAAGATCCCGTTTATCTTTTTCTGTGACCGATGGCAGGGACAGTTTGGTCACTGGCAGATTGATTCCTTTGCTTGATTTCAGGATGCCGCCCACAACAATTTTACACTGCACTTCCCGGATACCCTCTTTGGTGACTTTCAGCTCAAGAAGTCCATCATCAAGTAGGATCGGGTCGCCTACCTGGAGATCTTCGAGAATCTCCGGTGCGATGGTTGAAAAACGACTGGATGTTCCGGTTATGTCGTCGGCCTGTATTGTGACTGTGTTTCCACTTGTAAGCAAAATACCGTTTTTTTCCATCTGCCCTGTTCGGATTTTCGGGCCGCAGAGATCCTGAAGAACTGCAATAGGTTTCCCCCACTCTTCTTCGGCAGCGCGGATGTTTGTAAGGGTTTTTGCATGATCTTCGTGGCTGCCATGGGAAAAGTTCAGCCTGGTAACATCCATCCCTGCCAGGATCATCTTCCCGAGGATTTCTTTACTGTTGCTGGCTGGTCCAATGGTTGCGACGATTCGTGCCATTTTGCTGACGGAGCTGTTGCTTTGGGATTTGAGTTCGCCAAGGAGTTCATTGAGCTTATCAAAATCAAAGGGCTTGCCAAAGACTCCGATAACCATCTCATAGGAGAGGAGACGTTCTTTTACATCGGATTCGTCAAAAGAGCTGGATATGACAATAATGGGAATGCGAGGACAAACGACCTTCATTGCTTCGATAAATTTAAATCCATCCCAGCCGGGCATATTCAGATCACTTATAATAGCATCATATTGCTGAGATGTGGCCAGGAGGAAGCCCTGGCGTCCATTGGCAGCCGCTTGGGTTATGTGTCCTGCTTTGTTAAGGCGGGCTTCCAGGAGTATACGGCTGGCCTTTGAATCTTCTAAAATGAGTATTCGCATGATTGTCTTTATGTCAGAGGTGATGGGTTGTGGATGGCTCTTCGTTGAGCAGTTCCGGGAAAAAGGCCAAGATCGGTGTGGGGCAGAAACATTGATGCTACATACTGATCTTTAAAATCGGGTATTTCAGAGAGTTCAAAACTGGTCATTTTGCGTACCACAGAGACCACATCCTGACGGATATGGTTGGAAAGTTCGCTCATCCAGGCACCCATCAGGGAGCCGTTTCCCACGTAGAGGATTTTGTCCGGATCTACTTCGGGAAGCAGTCCCACGGTCATGGCACTGTCAAGGTCAATAAAAGAACCAAACCCTCCGGCCAGAACAATCTGTTCAAGATCTCCCATCTGCAGGCCGACCTGTTCAAGGAGGGTGGCAACCCCTGCAAATATTGCAGCTTTTGCCCGAATGAAATTTTCGATATCCACTTCGTTGAGTACGATATCATGATCGGCTGCGCATTCGTCCTTCCAGGCCAGTACATATTCCATACCGCTTCGTCCCTTACGGATACGCGGCGACTTCTGGTCGGTGAATTTTCCGTTTTGGTTCAGCACACCATGTTCAAAAAGCGTTGCCACAATAATAAGCAGGCCTGAGCCGCAGATCCCTATAGGGGCCTTGTTGTTTTCTGTTACATTCATCGGTTCCAGTGTTTCAGGGTTAAGGCTGAAATCACTGATGGCACCTTCCACGGCGCGCATGCCATGGGTAATGCCTCCTCCTTCAAAGGCAGGACCGGCAGAACAAGCGGCACAGGCAAGCCACTCTTTATTGCCGATAACGATTTCCGCATTGGTCCCCACATCAATAAACAGGGTGAGGAGTTCGGTGCGATACATGCCAGATCCCATAACTCCTGCCACAATATCACCACCCACGTAGCTTGAAATTGCAGGGTAGAGAAGTGATACGCAATGCTGAGGCAGGTCGAGCCCCATATCAGCGGCCCGTAGAGGCGGGAAGAAGGTGGAGACGGGAACATAGGGGGAACGTCTGATATTGTCAGGTTCTAGTTCCAGTAGGAGGTGGGTCATGGTGGTGTTTCCGGCGATGGTGATGGAGTTTATTTCATCCCGGTCAATGGAGCCATGGCCATAGTCTTCAAGCGGCACCGCGTTGGTTAGCATAGTTGTGATAAGCGTATTGATGGCTTCCACAACGAGCTCATGCATCATGGTTAGTCCTTTCGGCTTTTCGGCGTAGATGATTCGTGCGATAACATCTTCACCGTAACTCATCTGCGGGTTGTAGCAGGAATCTTTAGCCAGTACCTTGCCGCTGTGTAAATCTATCAGTACTCCATGAACCGTGGTTGTCCCGATATCAATGGCAAGGCCGAAATTACGGTGATCCCACTGTCCCGGCTGAATGTTCAGAAGGTGGCTTTTGGACTTGTTGTTGACCGGTTGTTCAAGAGTAACCGTGACCTGAAAGTCTTTTTCCCGTAAGGCGCCTCTGATTTTCCTCATCACGGAAAGTCCAGCGACAAGTCGGTGCTTAGCGTGCTGGTCGGCCAGTCCCTGGATCAAACGGCCCACATCTGCCCGGTTGTCATTGGTGTCGGGAGGTAAAAGCTCCAGCCATAACTTTTCCACCGGAGGATAGAAGATGCCCTCTTTTTTAAGTTCATCAATATTAAAGACATGCATTCGGGCATGGTGCCTGATGGGGATGTCCGTACTTAAACCTCCCTTCTGGCGGCCCGATTCTTCGGGGATACGGATGGTGACATCCCGGTCGATTTCGGCTGTGCATGCCTGACGATAGCCACGTTCAAACTCATCGGCAGAGAGTTTTTCACTTTCTCCACCCTTGACTGTACCCTGTTCGATTATCACTCTGCATTTGCCGCAGACCCCGGCACCGCCACAGGATGCATTAATATGGACCCCCGCTTTTCGGGCTGCTTCCATCAGAGTGGTATTACTGCTAACCTCGACATGTTTGTCTGCAGGAAGAAAGGTGACCATATAGTGGGGTTGCTTATCGTTCATCTGGAAAACTCCATTACATCCAGTTTTTTGAGTTGATCTAAACTGAAAACAGGGCCATCAAGACAGACCAGTTTGCCGTCCAGGTGGCAATGACCACACAGTCCCACTCCGCACTTCATATGACGCTCGAGTGTGGTGAATATCGATGTGTCATCACATCCCATGGCCGATAATCTGGCAATGACGAACCTGATCATAATCGGGGGGCCGCAGACAAGGGATCGGGTATTGCTACTTGTTTTGAAATGGTCCAGAAGCTCTGTAACCAGGCCGGTATTTCCGTTCCAGCTACTGTCTTTTTCATCTACGGTTAGTCTGCAATCCACCCCCTGTTCTCTCCATGATGTAATCACCTCATTGAAGGCGATATCAGCAGGGCTTCTACAGCCATAGAGAAGGGTGATGCTCTGTGCTGCATTGTCCTCCGTGGTGCTCTGAAAAAGGAAATGATCGATAACACTCTTGAGTGGTGCCAGGCCTATTCCTCCTGCTATAAAAAGAAGGTCCCGGTTTGCAAAATCTTCCATGGGAAAGGGTTTGCCAAAGGGCCCTCGTATTCCTACCTGATCTCCTTCCGTCATACTGTGGATAGCTGTTGTTAATTCTCCGGCCTTGCGAATGGAGAGATCAATAAGGGGCAGGGTATCAGGAGAGGAGGAGATGGAGATGGCCGCTTCGCCGCAATGGGGCACCGAGAGCATAAGGAATTGGCCGGGAAGAAAGGTGAAAGGAAGGTTTTTATTGGTGAGTTCGAGTCGGAATGTAGAGATCTGCTCGTTTTCGTGGATGATTTTGCGAATGATGGCCTGTTCCGGAATAAAGTTTTGAGTCATGGTGTCTCCTGGCCGGTGAACAGATCAATAAAGGTCGTGATGTCAACACCGCCAAAGCAGATATCGACACAGCGTCCGCAGCCGGTACAGGATGCTTTTCCGTGATTTGCAAAATCATATTTCAGCTTATGGAGAAAACGTCTTTTTAAGGCGTGACGAGTACGGTCAATTGGGTTGTGTCCCCCTGTCATTCTGGTAAAACCACTGCTAGTACAGGCATCCCAGCTTCGGATCCGTATGCCGTTGCTGCGGCCTTGTGGCATATCATCCACTGAAAAACAGGTGCATGTGGGACAGACATAGGCGCATCCTCCGCAATCGTAACAACGCTGTGACAGTTTTTCCCAGATCTCTTCAGCCACCGTCTCCTTCTGTAGTTTCTGGCAGGCGTGGGTTACCTGGATATTTTTGGTGAACTGTCCTCGTGCTTCAAGGAAAAGTTGGTAGCGACGGTTTTGGTCTTTTTTTGTTACTTCCCTGAAAAAATAGCCCCATTTTTCAAGAAGATCTGCTCCTCTCCCGCGGCCAGCTGAAACATAGTAACAATCTCCCAGATCGATAAACTGCAAACCATATCCATATTCCAGGTAAGGGCCACTAGAGGTCGCTTCACAAAAACAGTTGTCAAAGGGCTGGTTGCAGCCCAGTGTGATCACTAGTGAATGATTGCGCCTGTCGTAATAGGTGGCATCTTTTGCAGGTTTTGAAAAGATAAGATCCATATAAAGAAGTGCGGTGAGATCACAGGAGCGGACGCCAAAGAAGATGGTGTCTTGAGCAGGCTCCGGGGGAGTGAATGTATATTCTCCATTAAGGACTGAATAGCTGGCAACTGTCTCTTGCTGGGGCAGAAAGAAAGGTTTGAGGGATTCCTGGGGCTGATTTTCAAGATCAATCCTGGTTGTGTCAATATCCTCAATGGTGGTAAACAGGGTGTCACCATGGTCATTTTTCACCGGGGCAATCAGCCGGGCTTCTTTTTTCAGCTTGCGCAGTAGTGGATAGAGTTTGTCTTTATCAAGAATCAACTCTCGTAAATCAATCATGGGCCACCTTCCTCAGGTTCACTGAACAGACCTTGAGCTCAGGGCACTTTGATTGTGGATCCATGGCATCAACGGTGAGTTCATTGATGGGAACCTCAAAGAAGTGGAAGGAGGAAAATACAGTGCCCGGTTTCACCCGGTCGGTGATTTGGATTGGAATCTGTACTGCTCCTCGTCGTGATCTGAGCTCCACGGTTTCTCCATCCCTCAACTTAAGATTGTCACAGTCTTCACTGTTTATTTCAAGCAGGGCCTGGGGGCATTCACGTACCAGTCGTCTGGAATTTCTGGTCATGGTTGCCGTATGGTAATGGTGATAGGAGCCACGACCGGTAACAAGTGTAAATGGGTATTTGTTTTCTGTTTTTTCAAACGGTTCCTGGTGTTCAGTGATGGTGAAGCAGCCCTTGCCGCGAGCAAAGTAATATTTATGCAGAAATTCGGTGCCGGGATGATTCCGGTACGGACAGGGCCACTGCAGGCCATGGTTTTCGGCCAGACGATCATAATGCATCCCGCCATAAATGGGGGTGAGTAGGCTGATCTCTTCCATAATCTCAGCATCATTGTCAAATTCCATGCCAGGACAATTGATACGTTTTCCAAGTTCCATAATGATATGGCTGTCGGGGCGGCAGTTATGGATGGGGGCAATGGCGCGGCGGCAGATTTGAACCCTGCGTTCGGAGTTGGTAATAGTGCCACCCTTTTCAGCAAAGGAGGCGGCGGGAAAAACTACGTCTGCAAGCTGTGCCGTTTCTGTAAGGAAGATGTCTGATACGGCAAGAAACTCAAGGGTATTGAGGGTCTCTTTTACACGGCCTAGATGAGGATCGCTGAGTGCCGGGTTTTCTCCCATAATAAACATGGCCTTTATTGCGCCATCTTTCCCGTTATGGGTCATTTCGGTCAGGCTTTTGCCAGTTGTTGCCGGTATGCTGCACTTCCACACGGCCTCGAATCTGGAACGAATCTCCATGTCAGCCAGGTTCTGGTAGCCGGGGAGCACCGCTGGTAATGCGGCCATGTCACAGGCGCCCTGCACGTTGTTTTGACCGCGAAGCGGATCAACTCCACTATGCTTTTTTTCAACGTTTCCGGTAAGCATGGCAAGATTTGCGACTGCCTGAACATTATTAGTGCCACAGGTATGCTGGGTTACTCCAAGGCAGTAGCAGATAACGGATTTACTGCTTCTGGCATAGATGCAAGCTGCTTCGTGAATGGTGGCTTGATCTATTCCAGTGATTTTTGCAAGTTCGCTAAGATCAAGACGATGGAGATAGTCGCGAAGTGCTATAAAATTCTCCGTACGCATGGAGATAAAAAGATCATCTGCCAGGTCTTCATCAAGGATAACGCGCATCATGGCATTGATAAGGGCAATATCGGTTCCCGGGCGGAGTGCCAAGTGGATATGGGCCTGTCTTGCAATGTCAGTTTTGCGAGGATCGATCACAATTAGTTTTGCGCCGCGATCCACAGCCTGGAGAATATTGCGACCGATTTGGGGATGGGTTTCAGTGGTATTGGAACCGGTTATAAGAAGAACGTCGGCACCAACGAGTTCTCCTATGGAATTTGTCATGGCACCGGATCCAAAACTTGTGGCAAGACCTACCACGGTGGCAGAGTGTCAGAGTCTGGCGCAGTGATCGATATTATTGGTGCCAAGGCCTGCTCTGGTGAGTTTTTGGAGGAGGTAATTTTCTTCATTGCTGCACTTGGCGCTTGAAAGTATACCAATGCTATCGGGACCAAATGCTTCTTTTGAATGAAGAAGTGCTGTAGCGGTATAATCCAGCGCTTCCTCCCAGCTGACTTTTTGAAGGATTCCGTTTTTGCGAAGCAGGGGATCGCTAAGTCGTTTTTCAGAATGGATAAACTCATGGAGATGCCATCCCTTGGAACAGAGGTTGCCACGGCTGATAGGGTGGCTTCTACTGGGGTGGGACCCCACAACGAAGCCATTTTCAACTCGAAGATACACTCCGCAGCCACAGCCGCAGTAGTTACAGATGGTCATGATATCCTGCATAAAAGTCACTTTTCCATGGGTGAGGTGCAATGCTGTTGTTACCATAAGGTTATGGGAGAATGTGTCTAAAAGTCAAGAAATAGGCGGAAAAGAGGGGCCGAAAAGGATTGTCTTGGTGAAAAATAAAAAAAGCCTTCCCTTGAAAGGTTAAATAGGGTACTATTTTCGGTTTTTCTTGCCTTGGATTATGCGGTAAGTCTTTTTGAAGTACTTAATCTCCCGAATGTTTTAGTAAATTTGGATGAAAATGGTGTTTCGATCTTGTTAAATTGTTGAGTAAGGAGTTGCAGAAAGCTGTGACTCCTTATTTTTTATTTCATATTATGGTTCGTCCCAGGCGAACTGGGCCGGGTTTCCCGGTAGGAAGAATCTGGTAGAGGGTAGCAGACATGAGTGTAGATTTAAGCAACGTGCGAAATATCGGGATCAGTGCCCATATTGATTCAGGGAAAACAACCTTGACCGAGCGCATCCTGTTTTATACCGACAGGATCCATGCCATCCATGATGTTCGTGGTAAAGACGGTGTTGGTGCAAAAATGGATTCCATGGAACTTGAGAGAGAACGTGGAATTACCATTCAGTCTGCAGCTACGTACTGTACCTGGAAGGGAAATAAGATCAATATTATTGATACTCCAGGCCATGTTGACTTTACAGTTGAAGTTGAACGTGCTCTTCGGGTACTCGATGGTGCGGTTTTGATCCTCTGTTCCGTTGGTGGTGTGCAGTCTCAATCCATCACTGTAAACAGACAGATGGACAGATATAATGTCCCTCGTATCTCTTTTATCAATAAGTGCGATCGTACCGGAGCCAACCCCGAGCGGGTAACTGGACAACTTCGGGAGAAACTGGGGCTCAATGCACATATGCTGCAGCTTCCCATTGGTCTCGAAAATGATCTCGAAGGTGTGGTTGATCTTGTTACCATGAAGGCCATGTATTTTGATGGTGAAAATGGTGAGATAATCCGTGAAGGTGAGATTCCAGCCGAACTTAAGGATGCTTCAGATGAGAAACGTGAGGAGTTGCTTGATGCCGTTTCCATGTTTTCCGATGATCTGATGGAAGCCATGCTTGAAGAGACAGAAATCACAACCGAAATGGTGAAGGAAGCCGTTCGGGCGGGAACACTTGCTCTTGAATTCTCGCCTGTCTTTATCGGTTCTGCCTATAAGAATAAGGCTGTTCAACCACTTCTTGATGCTGTTGAATACTACCTTCCTTGTCCCACCGATGTTGAAAATATCGGGCATGATCTGGATAAGGATGAAGAGGCATTCTCGGTAAGTAATGATGATGAAGATCCTCTTATTATGCTTGCCTTTAAACTGGAAGATGGTCGTTATGGTCAGCTTACCTATGTTCGTACCTATCAGGGTACACTGAACAAGGGTGATACTGTTTATAATATCCGTACCGGTAAGAAGGTAAAAGTAGGGCGTCTTGTTCGTATGCATTCCGATGATATGGAAGATATTGACTCCTGTGGTTCCGGTGATATTGTAGCTCTGTTTGGTGTTGATTGTGCCTCCGGTGATACATTTACCGATGGTAAGCTCACCTGTTCCATGAGTTCTATGCATATTCCCGAGCCTGTTATTTCACTGGCGATTATTCCAAGCGATAATAAAGCTCAGATCAATATGTCCAAGGCCCTCAACCGTTTCACCAAAGAGGATCCAACATTTAAGACTTTTGTTGATCATGAAACCGGGGAAACCATTATCTCAGGTATGGGCGAGTTGCACCTTGAAGTATATGTTGAGCGTATGAAACGTGAGTATGAAGCAGAAGTTGAGGTTGGTGCTCCTCAGGTTGCCTATCGTGAGACTATTTCTGCCCGTGCAGAGTTTAACTACACTCATAAGAAGCAGACTGGTGGTTCCGGTCAGTTTGGTCGAGTTGCTGGTTTTATGGAGCCCCTTGAAGAGGGTGAGTATGAATTTGAAGATAAAATCGTTGGTGGATCTATTCCACGCGAATTTATTTCCTCTTGTGACAAAGGTTTCACAAAGAGTCTTGCTAAAGGAACACTTTGTGGTTCACCAGTAACAGGTGTACGCTGTGTTATTAACGACGGTTCTTTTCATGCTGTCGATTCCTCCGATGTGGCTTTTCAGATGGCAGCAGTAGGAGCATTCAAAGAAGGATACGCAAAAGCCAAACCAACAATTATGGAACCCATTATGAAGGTTGCCGTTGAAGGGCCTTCTGAGTTTCAGGGATCTGTTATGGGTAGTATCAACCAGCGTCGTGGTATGATTATTGGTACCACTGAGGAAGGAACTTACACCGTGGTTGAAGCCGAGGTTCCCCTTTCCGAGATGTTTGGTTACTCCACAGCACTTCGTTCCCTTACTCAGGGTAAGGCTGAGTTTACTATGGAATTTGCAAGTTTTAGGCCTGTTCCTAAGAGTGTCAGTGAAGAGCTGATTAAGAAATATCGGGATGAGAAAAAAGAAAAGTAGAGTTTTCTGTTCTGAATATTGATACACTAATTTGAGTTTTGTTTCGGGCAGCACTGCTGTCTGTCAAGGCAAGTCTTAACAACTGCCGCAAATGACTATATAAGAGGTATTGCCATGGGAAAAGAAGACCTGGTAGCAAATAATCCGTTACGGGCTTTAGGCCTTGAAAAAGAAGATGGTAATGATGGCCGTCGTGTTGGTTTGGTTATGGCACGTGCCGGTCTTGGAAAAACAGCAATTCTTGTACAGATTGCTATGGATTCCATGCTTCGCAACAACAAGGTTCTGCATGTAGCCATCGGTGAAGGGTTGGAGAAAACCAAAACCTGGTATGACGATATTCTTGCACTGATGAATCAGGAACAAAATGGTGAAAATTTTCAGCAGATTGTTGATGACGTCATGCAGAGTCGTATGATCATGACCTTTAAAGAGAATAGCTTCAGTGCTGCGACCCTTGAGGAGCGTATGGACGATCTTTCTCAGCAGGGAATTTTCAAAGCTGATTGTCTGGTTGTTGATGGTTTCGATTTTACCGACGCAAACAGTGCTTCTGCTTTGAGTGAATTAAAAGGCTTTATGGGAAAAAACGATCTGAAAATGATCTGGTTTTCTGCAGTGAGTCATCGCGATGATGATAGAGTCAGTGCCAATGGTATTCCTGCACCTTGTCATGAAGTTGACGATGCTTTTGATACTGTGCTTCTGATATCTCCTGAAGATGGTGATCTCAAACTGAAGACTTTGAAATGTTCCAAGGAATGTGCTGCGGATGCAGGGAAATCGTTAAGTCTTGATCCCGCAACTATGCTGATTAAGAAGGCGTAAGTGTTATAGAGAGTTCGCGCTTTCTTTTACTGCAGTCGTAAGGCGGGTATTTCCAAACGGAAATACCCGCCTTTTTTTTTGTTACTAACTTGAAACCTTAAATCACACCTCGTTTCCTTATGCAATTTAGACCCTGTATAGATCTTCATAATGGTAAAGTAAAACAGATTGTTGGTTCAACATTGAAAGATGATGATCCGGGTAGCCTGCAGACGAATTTCACTGCAACGCATCCATCCTCCTGGTTTGCCGAACTCTATCGCAGGGATAATCTTACCGGGGGGCATATCATTAAACTTGGTCCGGGAAATGAAGAGGCAGCAACGAAGGCACTTGCCGCCTGGCCCGGGGGGTTGCAGATTGGTGGCGGGATAACGGCTGAGAATGGGAAAGAGTGGCTCGATAAAGGCGCATCCCATGTTATTGTAACCTCCTATGTGTTCTCAGATGGGCGAGTGGATGAGGAACGTCTGCAAAAGCTTGTTCAGGCCGTAGGGAAAAAACATCTTGTCCTTGATCTCAGCTGTCGGCGGAAAGGGGATGATTATTATATTGTGACAGATCGCTGGCAGAATTTCACCGATGTTGTGATCAGTCCAGAGACGATGGATCGCTTTGCAGCTCTTTGTGACGAGTTCCTGATTCATGCGGCAGACGTTGAAGGCCAGTGTAATGGAATTGAAACGAAGCTGGTGAAGAGACTTGCTGATTGGAACACTATTCCAATTACCTATGCAGGAGGGATTAAGGATATCAAGGATATGGAATTGATTGCAGAGCTTGGTCATAATCGCTTGCATGCCACCGTCGGCAGTGCACTTGATATCTTCGGTGGAAGCGGCATGACCTATAAAGAGGCGGTCAACTTTCACCAGAATCATACCAAGAGATGACTGTAAAGAACTCTAGTGAAAAGAACGATGGCTTGATTGAGTTAAAAATTAAGATTCCGGAAGATCTGTATCGTGCTTACCAACGCTGTTCCTGGATTATTACCCATGAAACTGGACGTGAACAGCTCGAGATTATGGAGGAAATGGTGCATGATTTTCTGGTTAAAAATGAATGCTGATTTGCTTAATTGGTAACGGGAGGCGAGTGTGCAAAAGAATTCAATAAAGAGGTTTTTGAAGGAACCGTGGCTGCCCTATGTCGTCCCCTTTGCGTTGTTCCTTCTTTTGACAGAACCAGCAAGATATTTTCCAACGCTGGTTCCCTTGCTCTATATCACCAAGACTGTTCTTGTTGGCGGAGTACTTTGGTTTTGGCGTCATAAATATGTGGACGATTTGTCTCTGGGACTCACGTTTCCCGAGTTAATCGTTTCGGTTTTTTGTGGTCTGCTTGTGCTGGTGCTCTGGATTGCACCGGAGGGATATCTGTATCAGTTTGACCCCGGCTCTGGATTTGATCCATATGCCATGACAGGATCTCAGGGTGCTGCAATTGGATTGATAGCAGTCCGTCTTTTTGGCGCAGCTATTGTGGTCCCGATTATGGAAGAATTGTTCTGGCGGTCATTTCTGATGCGCTATCTGGTTGAGGTGGATTTTCGTTCCGTGGCCATGGGTACATTTACATGGCTATCATTTCTTGGTGTGGCCGTCTTATTTGGTCTTGAGCATCATCGAATTATTGCAGGTATCATTGCCGGTCTCCTTTATGGCGCATTGCTGCTTCGTCAAAAGAAGTTACGTGGTGTTGTTGTCGCTCATGGTGTTACCAATCTTGGTCTGGGGATTTATGTGGTGGCAACGGGTAGTTGGATGTTCTGGTAGGAGTTTGGCTGCTAGGTGCTTTTTGTTAGATGAAGAATAACTTCATTGGCAAGTATCAGTCCAAAAATTCCGGTAATGGTAGGCAATGAACCCAGCGTGTTTCGTTTTCTTCCCCGACTCTCATAGGCGGATGCCGGTGTTGTCGTTTCTTCCGCTCCCTGATAATTGAATTCCACTCGTTCGGTGGAATAGACACACTGTATGCCACCCTCTACTCCCTGGCGGCGCAGTCGGTTCCGAACATGTTTGGCTAACGGACAGTGATTTGATGTCATTATATCGCCAAATTTGATTTTTGTTGGATCTGTTCGCAGGGCCGCTCCCATTGATGAAAAGGTGATGATATTCCGCTTATGGGCACCAACCAGAAGTTGCACCTTTGGGTTCAACGAGTCGATTGCATCTATCAGGATATCCGGAATCGGCTGCAGAATGTCATCAAGTGTTTCTTCCGCAGCAAAGAGTTCCAGAGCATCCACCCGGCATTCCGGATTAATACGATTAATGCGCTGTTTTGCAACATCCACTTTGGCCTGGCCGATACTGCTTTCAAGTGCGAGTATCTGCCGGTTGATATTTGAAGGTTGGATTGTATCAAAATCAACCAGTCGCAAATGACCGATTCCGGCCCTTGCTAGTCCTTCTGTCGCATACCCACCTACTGCACCAAGCCCCACAATTGTAACCGTGGCTTGTTGGAGCAACTTGAATTTTTCGTCGCCCAGAAAGCAGCGTGTTCTTGCAAAACGTTCCATGGAAGTTATCTTTTTAAGATTGAGTAATTTGAAGAGAATAATATGAAAGGAAATTATTTTATTGGTGTATCTTCAAATACTTTTATTAACCTATCTGTTTTGTATATCAAAGTTTAGTTTCTAGATCCTTTGTAACACTTGTCATAGATGCAAGCAGTAAACATTCTCTAGATCCCACTTTGAAGAGCAATAAATCAATATTTCTTTCATTCCCACACCTATCCGCAAAGAATGCAACATATCTGTTGAAGCAAAGCGACACTTTATTGATTTTATACCACACTAATGTTCTTCAGCTCACCCGACAACCTCATAAGTGTGGTGGGGTGGTTTGGGCTATTTCGTTTATTTATTCAAGTGTAAATACGGTATGTTATGTAGCTTTGTGGCGATATGTATAATGAAAAAACAAAAAATGGCATGGTTGATGCTATATAAGAAGCATAGAAACTAAAAGAAAAGTTAAACCAACCCTATATGGAGGACACCATGACTACTAATACAAATACAACTACTAGAACTCAAGTTGAAGCTGGATACGAAACTTCTAAGTTTGCCTTAGGCGCAGGAATGACCATGGCTGCTCTCGTTGGAATTTGGGGATTTGCCTGTCTGACAAGCGCAATGGTAAGCATGGGACCTTTGAATGTAGTTAAAGGGTACTTGACCGCAGTAGTTGGCTAATAAAATAAAATTCGAAGAATACTAAAATTTAATAAGGATAAGACGATGAAAGAAAATACTTCAAAAACAGGATCAAGATTACTATTAGCAGCTGGTTCTATGATGTGTCTCTGGGTTGCAGCAGCTCTTACAAGCGCACTTTCTTCAGTTGGTTGGTCAGTAAGTGAATTGGCAGGACAATACATGGTATCAATCGGAATGGTAAAACCTCTGCATACTCTGGTTGATTACTACACACACATCAAAGGTATTGAATATCTGCTCTGTGTAGCCTTCTTCGTAGCATTCCCAGTTTTCTTTAAATATGTAAATAAGGCTCCAGCAAAGGTTACAGCTGCAAAATAACAAACAGTCAATAAGGGTATTAACCCTGCATTCAGAACCTCCTGTTAATCGGATTTTATATTCGGTCAACAGGAGGTTTTTTTATTTGATACTGCTGCTATTCTCAATATTCTTGAAGTTGATTCAGGCTGGCTATTTTTCTGAAATTTTATACAGATGAGCCTCTTACAAAATAGAAAAATCAAAAATGTAGTATCTACGTGATATGGCTAATACGACCGGTTAATGCCAGCATCCCAGTGTGTGGTTTGCACTCAACCTTGAGCATTTTACAAAAAAGCTTTTATTGTCTTATAAAAAAGAACTCACCACCATCATGTCCAGCTTTTTTTATCTCTGAAAAATGAGGTGTTTGATTCGAATTCAGGAGTACAGGTCTTCGGATTTTACTGAAAAGCTGTGTTGCATCCATGATTCCGGTATTATCCTGAAGACGACTTATAAGAGCATGGGCAAATATTGAATGGTCTGGATAAAACTCGGCATCTGTAACTGGTTTTACTCCACCCGAAGTAATAGCGGAACGAGACCGTTTCTTGAGTATCCGCTCTCTGTAGGCAGGGTTTGTCAGGAATATGGGCTTGATTCCACGAGTCAGGCTATCGGAATACCAACTGTCTGCAATAATGAGCACATGTCGGGCCTGTAGTGCTCTTAAGGTTGCCATAATAAATGAGTTTGAAACCCAATTTAATTTATTGTCCTTTTCTGCATCCGTTGGCAGCCAGTATCCTTCTTCCCCAAGGGTGTCGAGTGAGTTGTGGCCAGCAAAATAGATTAATAAGTTATCATTCTCAGTCAAAGTCTCCCTGTAGTGTTGAAATGCTAACAGGATATCTTTGCGCGAGGCATTGAGCAGTACTGTATTGGAAAAGCCATAATGCTCTTCAAGTAATGTTGAAAATTCTTGGGCATCGTTTATTGCCGTTTTTAAATCTGTCAAATGTTTGTAGGTATTGTTTCCAACTATCAGACCGTAATACTCACCAAATTTTGAAGGCTTTTTTACTTTTTTCTCAACAGTTTCTTTTATAGGAGTAACTTTTTCTGGCAGGGTGGTAATAGGAACGACACCATTTTCCAGGTCTATAGATACTCTTTTGTTGTTTGTCCCGATTGTAACAGTTTTATTCTTGGTGCTATACCCCTCCTTCATAAATGTAAATTGGTAGCTTTTTAACGCAAGTCGAACGGATAAGGGGGTTTTGCCAATATATTTTCCATCAACATATACTTTCGTGTCTTTGATATTTGTTTTAACAGCGACCATATGGCTGTTTGCTTTAAGAGTATACTGAAAATGGGTTCTGACGGAAGAGACATGAATTTTTTTCTTCTGGTTTGTGTAGCCTTTTTTTTCAATTCGCAGCTTATAATCTCTCGAAGGCAGTCTAATCGTTAACGGAGTCTTACCTTTACGGACATCATCTATATAGACAGAAGAGCCCTTGGGAGTAGACGCGATTTTGACATTTACAAAAGGAAATGTTGCCTGCCGAAATTCAATTTTTTCAAAAATACAGGGACAGCACTTATCAGGACATTTTTTTTTGCTTCCAGGATAATTGGCAAAGCCAAGCTTGATGATGTTTTTGCCAGGGACAAAATTACTACTGTCAATTTCCAGTAGGTATTTCTGGCTTGCCGGGGTCTCGGGGATAGTTACCTGATAATACCCCTTAAAAAAAGATTTATTAATTTTTACATATGGAGCATAGCCATGGAATCCCTTTTCCATGATACCACTCATTCCAGTTGAAGAGGTCTCGCTTTTGAACTGTATAGCCAACTGTATCTTGACATTCCTCCATAAAAATTCAGAAGGTAAGGTCACAGATATGAGGTGTGCTTCTCCCTCCAGACACGTTTTCATTGGTTCAATCAATGGTTCTCTGTAATCGGCCCAGTGGGATGTAGACGCAAAAGCATTTGCGCTGGTGCCAATGATTAGTAAGAGAAGTGTTATACAATAATATGAAAGTTTACTTAGCATATATCAGCTCCGCAATAGCGTGTTTTAACAAACGCTCCATGGTGAAGTTTGGAGAGGCACGTTACTATATTATATCATTTTATTGTCTAACAAAAAAGAACTCGCCGCCATCATGCCCGGCTTTCTTAATATCCGAAAATTCAGGTGTCTGGTCGGAATTCAAGATTACAGGTCTTCGGATTTTACTGAAAAGCTGTGTCGCATCTATAATTCCGGTGTTATCCTGGAGGTGATTGATTAGAGCCTGGGCAAATATTGAATGGTCCGGGAAAATACCGGAATCGGAAACCGGTTCGACTCCCCCAGAGGTAATTGCAGAACGAGATCTTCTCTTTAGTATCCGTTCTCTATAGTCAGGACTGGTCATAAAGACAGGTTTAATTCCGCGGGTCAGAGTTCCTGAGTAACAACTGTCTGCAATAATGAGCACATGCCTGGCTTGCAAAGCTCTCAATGTTGCGGTGATGGATGAATTTGACACCCAATTGAGTTTATTGCCCTCTTCTGCATCTGTTGGCAGCCAGTATCCTTCCTCTTCAAGGTTGTCGAGCCAGCCATGGCCGGCAAAATAGATCAATAAATTATCATTTTTGGTGAGGATTTCTCTGTAGTGTTGAAATGCCAAAAGGATATCTCTTCGCGAGGCATCGATAAGGATGGTATTGGAAAAGCCATAATGTTCTTCAAGTAATTTTGAAAAAATCGTCGCATCATTTGCTGCTGTTTTTAAATCTTTTAAATGCTTGTAATTGTTGTTTCCTACTATTAAGCCATAGTATTTTCCGAACTTTTTGTGACTATTAACAGCTTTTGCAGCGGGTTCTTTTTTTGGACTTTCTTTTACTGGCGGAGTGGCGATGGGCGGTGCAGGTTCTCTTTTTTGCGTTACCTGTACAGGTACTGCGGCGACGAGTACAGGGGAGGTGACTACTAAAGAGAACTTTATAACCTTCCCACGGCTAATGTCCTCAACGGTATCGATGGTTGTAAACCCAGCCTTGACCAGTTTGAGGTTTAATTTACCTGGTTGTACTGCAATAGTTAATGGGGTTTGTCCTTTTAAGTCTCCATCGATAAATACATTTACATCTTTTTCGTTGGATTCGATCACCAGCTGATGAAGAATAGTTTCTAAATTGAGAGAGATGTTTTTGTTTTTTGAGCTGATTGTAATGCTCTTTTTCGTGGTGCTATATCCTTTCTTTTTTAATTCAAACTGATAGGATTTTGGTTCCAGTTTGGTGGATAGTGGTGTTTTCCCGATGAATTTCCCATCGATATGTAATTTTGCGTTTTTGACATTTGTCTTTACCGCCACGGTGAAGCTGTTTCCTACCATTGTATATTGAAAATTGGTGTTGCCAGAAGAAACATGAACTTTTTTATACTGTTTTGTATATCCCTCCTGTTCCACTCTCAGCCAATAATCTTTTTCGCGCAGTTTGAGGTCTAGTGGAGTGGTTCCTTTGTGGACGTTGTTCACATATACTGATGAACCGGACGGAGATGAATTGACTGTAACATTTAAAAATGGAAACTCAGCTTGACGAAATTCAAGTTCTTCAAAAATACATGGACAGCACTTACTAGAACATCCTCCCTTGCCATCCGCATCATTACTAAAACCAAGCTTAATAATGTTTTTCCCGGGAGTGAAATTGTCACTGTCAATTTCCAGCAAGTATGTCTGGCGTGCCGGGAGGTCAGGAGTATTTAAGTGGTAATAACCGGAGAAAAAAGAATCATTTATTTTGACGAATGGAGAGTAGCCATAAAACCCAGTTGTTTTGTTTCCGTTTTTATATTGTGAGTAGGTCTTGCTCTTAAATGTTAGGCTCAACTCTATCTTCTTATGGTTGTTTAAAAACTCAGCAGGCAGATTAACAGACACAAAATGATCCTCTCCCTCCAGGCAGGTTCTCATTGATTTATTCAATGGTTCTCTGTAATCGGACCAGCGGGACTCATATGCAATAGCATTGGTACTGGTAAAACAGGAAAATAAAAGAATTGCCAAAAGAGAGTATTGAAATTTAGCCAGCATATCTTTGCTCCGCGATGGATTGGTTCAGTAAATTAACTGCATTGTTTCTAGCAAGGTGCGTGGAGTGGGGGGGCGTGAAGGTAGTATCTTTTCCCACCATCGTAGAATAGCGTATTCTGTTGTGTTTGCAATTAATAAAGCATTTGTTCTCTAAGCTCTTTTCTTGACCTCTTTTTCTGCTTGCTATACAATAAACGATAAAGATGGAATGTTGTATTACTATGTAACTGATTATATAAAAGAATCTTGGTGAGTTAAGCAATGGAAGAAGATGGTGCGGCTAATAGGAAAGCCATAAACAGATTTATCAAACGAATGCCAAGTCTGTCCACCACCGTTGGAAAGGTGATGGAGATTTGCAGTCGAACTGATGCCTCTCCGAATGAGCTGAATAAAGTGATTTCGCTTGATCCGGTTCTTACCGGACAGGTGTTGAAGCTTATTAATTCTGCTTATTACTCACTCATGAACAAGGTGACTTCGCTTACCCGTGCGATCACCATGCTTGGTATGAATACGGTGAAAAATATGGCACTGAGTACGGCTATCATTCGTTCTGTCTCTGGTGCCAAGAAGTCAAAATCCCTTCCAACAAAAAAATTCTGGGCCCATTCTATTGCCACCGGAGTGTGTGCCAAATTACTGGCTAAGGCCAATGGCGTGCCGGTAATGGAATGCGAAGAATATTTTGTTGCGGGTCTTCTCCATGATCTTGGAAAAATACCATTCGGCGATGAATATATCGATGTTCTGGAAAAAGTAAAACAAGAGTACCTTCCACTTATTGACGTTGAGCGAGATATGCTTGGTGTTGATCATCAGGAAGTTGGTCGGCTAATTGCGGAAAAATGGAAATTGAACGAAGCGATGACCAGTTCCATAGCCTTCCATCATGATGTGGAGGCGGCACCAGAGGAACACCGTGTTCGGGTGGCTTACGTAGGACTTGCCAATATGTATGCAAATATTCTTGAGTTTGGCTATGCAGGAGATCCTTTTCCGGCCGCAGATGGGGCTGATGTAATGCTTAAAATTACTGGTTTGACTTGGGATATGTTTGGCGAAGTTGCCACAGAGGTTGAAGAGGAAATTGAAAAAGCACAGGTTTTTCTTCAAAGTTAAGAGATAGAGGGAAGAAACGAATGATGAAATTACGATTTTGGGGTGTCAGGGGGTCTATTCCCTGTCCCGGTGCCAAGACCATGAAATATGGAGGGAATGGTGCCTGCATGGAACTCCGTGTTGAGAACAGGAAGGAAATTATTGTAATCGATGCCGGTTCCGGGATTAGGGAACTTGGGAATACTCTGGTGGCCAATGATCTTCCTAATGGTCCTCTGCGGCTGGCTCTTTATCTTTCTCATACCCATTGGGATCATATTATGGGCTTTCCATATTTCACACCGATCTATATTCCTGGTACTAAGATGACGGTGCATGGCCCTGTGACCTACGAGGATGACCCATTAAAAGATGTTGTCGGCGGGCAGATGAAGTACCGCTATTTTCCTATTAATGTTGGAGAACTCGCGTCGGATATTGAGTATAAACGGCTCCGTGAAGAACCGGATATGGATCTGGGTGATGGGCTGTTGTTAACAACTAAATTTCTCAATCATCCCATTACAGCTCTTGGCTACCGCTTTGAATATCAAGGGAAAATCATATGCACCTGTTACGACCATGAACCCTATCGTAACCTCTTTATTACTGATCCCGATCATCCGGAATATGATGAGGCAATGGCTTACGAAGGTGAGGAGGTTGCCCAGGAACAGAATCAGGCCGTGGAAGATTTTTTTAAAGGAGCTGACTTGCTGGTACACGATTCTCAGTATACCGCCGAGGAATATAAAAGCAGAGTCAATTGGGGGCATTCAACCTATGAGTGGGCGATTGCTGCGGCCAATCGTGCAGGAGTCAAGAGACTTGCCCTGTTTCATCATGACCCTGATCGAACGGATGCACAAATTGATGAGATGGCGAAAACCTATTGTGAACCTGGGAAATACGGAGATACGGAGGTGTTTTTTGCAACTGAAGGATCGGAGATTATTGTCTGATCTTTCTAGAATCTGTTTCTAAGGCGTTCTACTGTGCTCAGGTCTGGAGAGTAGGGGATTTCGGGCGCTTTGGGATGTTCTAGTAAGAGATTTTTTCCAAAAGGAGTAGTAAGAATGTTCCTGTTATATGCCTCAATCAGGAGTAGTTCCAGGTTGACAGTATCTTCAATATTGTAGGCAAGAAGGGTTTCCAATGCCTTCTCATTATGGTTGTTGATATAGTCATGCCACAGAAGAACGGCAAAGTATCCATCAACACCGTCAAGTGCACCCCTGTTAATTCCCAGTTGCTTTTCACACCCCTTTAAGCCTCCTTTAAAACCAAGTTTTGCCAGGATGAAACGCAGATCGATATGGGCGTGGGTGAGTTTGATATGAAACCAGCGTTCAAGGACAGGGATGTCAAATCCCTTGCCATTGTAGGTGACAAGTATTTCATATTTCCAGATATCTTTCTCAAACTCTTCCAGGTTTTTACCATTCACATAGCAGCGAACTTTACATCCATCATAGAGGGCAACCGTGGTTATCTCAGCATCCGGGCCAAGCCCTGTTGTTTCAATATCAAGGTAGGCAGTACGTTCTCTAAAGTGGGAGAAGAGTCGCCATTGCTCATTAGCAGGTAAGTTTTTGCTGAAAAAATCAGGCCCATTGCCCAGCTCTGTAAGAGATGTCTGCACGAAGCGTGAAAGTTGTGAAAAAGAGCTGTTTGGAAGTTTTACTGGAGCTGTTCCTGGCCATTGATGCCAGTTGTGGATCCCTGCTTTCCAGAGATTTTCTTCAGTTTTTGCTCCAATTCCAGGAAGATGGATAAAGCTGTGGGTAAGCATATTGTTTTGTATGATAGGAGGTGGCACTGGCAAGAGCGCCAAAAAAAGTGTTGCCATAAAAAAACCTGCACTTCATAAAAGAAGAGCAGGCGGGTAAAAGATAGTAACTATTCAGCAGCACCCCATTTTCATCCGTTTGGGCTTTGTCGCATAGCTTACTATAGCGCCAAAACCCAAACGAATGAACCTGAAGCACTGCTAAAAAAGTTACCGTGCGGTGGCTTTATCAATTACTGGATTTTGGCTGGATAGTACAAAAAATATATGTAAAACAGGAAGGAATGAAACTATTTAAAGTTTCATTCCTTCCTGTGGTAGACCGTAATTAAGAAAGGTCTTTAACAACAGAGAAGCCTGTTTACCAAGATCGCAAAGCTGTTGCAAGCCTTTTTTTATACGAGCCCCTTTTTTTGTTAGAAATTATTTGTAGAGGCAGAAATAACAGGTTTCTTTTTCTATCCGGACACCAAATGTAACGTCTTTTTTGACTTTGAAACTTTCCCCTGCCTGAAAAGGTTTCCAGCTATCCATTCCCGGTAGCTTTACTTCCATTGCGCCGGAAATAACGGACATGATCTCAACGGATCCGGTTCCGAATTCATACTCACCGGCGGCCATAACTCCAACGGTTGCAGGACCTTCTTCGCTGGTGAAAGCAATTGATTTTACTTTTCCATCAAAATATTCATTGGTTTTGAACATGGTTGCTCCTTTGTGTTTGAAAAATGCTGAGTTGTATGTGAGAGAGTGAAGACTTAGTAGTGAACTTTCTTTCTGGCGGTTTTTAGCTGAGCACGCTGTTTTTTTCCTTCAAGGCGTCTTTTTTTTGCTGCTTTTCCTGGTCGGGTGGGTCTGCGTTTTTTGAGCTGCAACGAGGCATGGAAGAGAATTTCTTTTAGACGTTGCAGTGCATCTTCTTTGTTCTTTTCCTGACTTCTGTACTGCTGTGCCTTGAGAATAAGTATGCCTTCTTTGTTTATTCGATGATCTTTCAGGGCAAGAAGTTTGCTCTTGGTTCGTTCAGGTAGGGATGACGCCTGGATATCAAAGCGCATATGGACAGCAGACGCAACTTTATTGACGTTCTGACCACCTGCTCCCTGGGCGCGGATAAAACTGAATTCTATTTCCTGGTCAGGGATTTGTATACTGTTTGTGATATGTAACATGGTGGCCATTTTGGTGAAAATATCTCTTACCGTAATATACCTTATCGTAAATTGAAGAGCACTAACTGATTTTGGTGGTTATCTCCTCTTTGAAGGGATTTATCATTTTTCCATTTGCGAATTCTGTGCTTCTGGTTATAGTACTCATTACTAAGGTGTTTCCTGTAGGGAAATAAAGATACAAATAATCGTAATGAGCGTCTATAATAAAGGTGTATGCTAACTGCTAATTTAAAACTAAGAGGTAAGCCATGAGTAAAAAAACAGCAAAATGTGAAGTATGTGGTAAAAAAACAGATAAAGACAAACTCACGCTCTGTATAGGTTGTGATAAAAACTTCTGTGAGGATTGCCATAGTCCGGAAACAAATGAGGAATATTGCATCGAGTGTGTCGGAATGGGTGGCGTTGTTCCCCAATCCTAGTGTTCCATAGAGCCATTGACGTTATATGAGATATGGTTCTTGAAGTAATTTCCATATATTATTAAAAGCCGAGCCACATTTTTTGTGGTTCGGCTTTTTTTTATGAAAGTGTAATGTGTTTATCTCCCGACCGGGAGTACTAGTAACCTCATGACGCTTTGTTAGGGTCATAGGTATCAGCACCATTTCGGTACAGATAATCGTTAATCAGGAGTGCTTCGTCGGGGGTTATCTTCCACGCACCTGTTTTTGCACATTTGGGGGACTTGGTGAAAAAAACACGGGTCCAACGTTTGGGCGCTTTAGATTCTGCATGTAAAAACGTGGCGTTTACTTTGTTGTCTCTTGTGTGACACACCTTGCATTTTTGATCAAAGAGGCGCCGTCCTTTTCCACCCCAAAAACTATCAAAGCCTAAAATTCGACATGCTTTATTGATTGGGTCATAACGCTTTAGGTCTTTTGCCGTGGCACAAGATAGACTGGCTGAGTAGCAAAACAACAGGCATAGCACTGCTGCAGTGACTTTTTTATTCCATTTCATATTTTTCTCCATGGTATTTGTTTAATATTCTACCTAACTAAAAATAACTTACCGGTAGGACCAGGAAGAGCGTCCTCAACCTGATCCTTTCATGCCGCAGATAGATTCTGAATAACATCATTCAGAACTACTTGTAGTTATAGTAGTTTTAAAACGGCGAGTTAATAAGATCCCCCAACGCCATAATTGAGTCGCATAACGTCAAATAGTTGTTTTCCCTTACTGATTCTTGTAGTTGTTTCTCCTTGCCAACTCTTTGCTATGGCCTTAAGTTGCATCTGTCCATCATGAATAGCTGAATTTTTTAATTTTCCCGTCTGACAATTCTATTTGAACTGGCGGGGAAGAAAAGGTGAGAGAAATGAAAAAAGTAACGATCCTGGCATTTGACAGCGCGCCGTCAACTACCATTACTGGCCCTCTCGATGTTTTTTCGTTTGCCGGAAACTCTGCAAACCTGATTGCTGAAGAAACAGTTGAACCTCATTTTACTGTCCAGATAGCAAGCCCGGACGGTTCGCCTGTGCAGTGTGCAAATGGTGTTTCTATCGTTTCCCATCTGGCCATGCACGAAGTGAAAGATCCTGACTTAATAGTTCTTGCGGGAGTGTGGGATGTGGAGAATGTCCTATCAGGGCAGAAGGAAGCCTTTGACTGGCTACGAGAGCAATATGATCGTGGTGCACATATTGCAAGTATGTGTACAGGCAGCTTTGTATTGGCAGCAACCGGACTGCTCGACGGCAAGGATGCCACAACTCATTGGGGCGCAGCAGATGTGTTTAGACAGCTTTTTCCGAAGGTGAATCTAAAACCAGAGCGACTCATTACTGATGCCGGAGGACTCTACTGCGCCGGTGCTTTTACCGCTTGCTATGACCTTTCCCTCTACCTGGTTGCAAAATATGTTGGATATAATGTTGCAGCCGAAAGTGCTAAAACATTGATCCATGATATAGGGCGTATTTCCCAGACCCCCTATTCTTCTTTTAACTTTCAAAGGAATCATACCGATGATTCCATTCTGGAAACACAACGAAAACTTGAAAAAAAATATTCCGATGATTTCGATATCAATAATCTTGCCCAAGAGGTTGGGATGAGTCGCCGAACATTTGAGCGGAGGTTTAAGACGGCTACAGGAGATACTTGTATGCTATATCTACAAAAAGTCAGAGTGGAAGTGGCCAAACAAATTTTGGAGGAAGAAAATAATTCTTTTGACGAAATCAGTTACAAGGTAGGCTACGAAAATAGTAGTTTTTTTCGTAAAATTTTTAACAAGCATACCGGATTACGTCCTACAGAATATCGGAATAAGTTTCAAAGAAAATGGAATTTCCAGGCATGAACAAAGTTACAGCAGCTCGATACTTTCTATGAGTATGATTTCTATTTAAATTCATACAATCAGATTACCAAAGCAGAGTTCAAGTAATTAAATACCAGTTGGAAACATTATATAGACAGTTTTCCTAAAGTTTTGATATTACCTCGGCCCACCTCTAGTTAGTTTTCTTGGTCTCTGGAAAAACTCATTATACCATAGCTTACGGGTACCTTAAAAAAAGATATCTTGCTTTTTAACAGCAAAAAATGCGACTATAAAACCTACCCTGTCCTAAAAGTAATCAGATGAGGATGGTATGGAATATACCAAAGATATCAATCGAGTACTTCTTTTCATTGTTGTATGTTGTCTCTTCCTTGGGGCAGCCGGGCGATCCCCGGCCCAAATAAAACAATCCTCAAATATAACAGTTAAATCTGCTTCAGAACTTGATTACCCTCCTTTTAGTATAGTTCGTGCAGATGGAAATGCCGATGGATTTTCAGTAGAACTCCTTCGTGCAGTCATTGCAGAGATGGGACGGGAGGTGAGCTTTGCCGTCGGACCATGGGCTAAGCTCAATCCAGCATGGGTTAGTGCTCGTGCCCCTGATTACTCTATGCCTTGGGTGAATAAACGTTTTGTCGAAGAATTCGGTGAATCTGCAGGTAGGCCCTGTTACGAAGTCATGTATGGAAGGAGTCAGCCGTGTAGCCGATGTCCAACCTTTGAAGTGTTGGAAACAAAAAACACCAGACAATGAGAGGTTGCAGATCCTGCTTCGGGTCGAACACACATGGTTTATGCCAATTGTTTTATAGATACTGATGAAAACCCTCTGGTTCTTGCGATGGGTGTTGACATAACAGATCTCAAACGGGCTCAGGAACAGATCACAGCTTTTCTTAAAGAAAAAGAAGTTATGCTCAGGCCATGGAAGAACATGGCGGAACGTTACATATTTTATTGCAGAATACTAAACTTTCCACAGCAGCTTTAAAAGCAGAGCCGGCTATGACAGCTGGTGATTATGTCGAACTCTCAGTGAGCGATACCGGTACAGGTCTAACGCCAGCTCTTATCAGTAAAATTTTTGACCCTTATTTTACCACAAAAGAAGTTGGGAAAGGTACAGGGATGGGACTTGCGGTGGTAAATGGTATTGTAAAAAGCCATGATGGCTTTATAAGAGTTACAAGCCAACAAGGGGAGGGAAGTAGTTTCTCCGCATTTTTTCCTGTCACTGAAGGGAACACTGTTGACCCGACCACCAATGCAGAAATGCAGGAGAACCAAACAGGTACTGAACGGATACTGTTCATTGATGATGAACAGTTACTTGCAAGTCTTGGCAAAGCCATGGGTACTCTGTTACTGTCAAAACAGACAGCGTTGAGGCCTTGCAGCTCTTAAAAAACGATCCTCAACAGTTTGATCTGGTCATTACCGATCAGACCATGCCTAATATTCCAGGATCAGAGCTTGCCAAGAAGTTAATGAGGATTCGGCCAGATATTCCGGTAATATCCTGAATGTATCATCTTACAAACTGATGTGATTTATAATGTTTCGCAATTGAGTCATAGTGTTAAGACTAGATGAGACGTGTTTATCTGGTTACTAATGATGGGATGTGAAAAGTCAGGACAACCGGTTGATATTACCGACCTATCTCAAGTGCAATTCTCACTATTCCAGGCTTGATTATAATATGAAAATTTATCGATCCTTGTACAGAAGTGTGTTATTGAATTTATTGAAGAACCGTATCGTTACTTTTTCCTCAAGTATTCACCGCGGTTATAACGGTTGGAAATTTAATAAGGAATAATGGAGAAAAAATTGTGGAGCAATTGGATGGCAGGATATTATTGGTTGATGATGAAGAACGGTTTTTAAAGTTGCTTTCCGAGCGCCTTGAAGTTCGCGGACTAAAAGTAACTTATGTTACAAGTGGTGAAGAAGCTCTCGCCCGGATTGAGGAACAGAACTTTGATGTTATTGTACTGGATTTAGCCATGCCCGGCATCGACGGTATTGAAACGCTCAAACAGCTCAAAGCAAAAGACCCTGACTCGGAAATCATTATGTTGACCGGACATGCCACTGTACATAATGGCATAGAGGCAATGAAACTTGGTGCTGAGGACTTTCTGGAAAAACCGGTGGATATTGGATTGTTATTGGAAAAAATCGGTGAAGCTAAGGAAAAGAGGTTGCTTGTTCTCGAAAAGAATTCTCAGGATGAAATAAAAAAGATAATTACAGAGAAGGGATGGTAGCTAACTTTTGAATCAGTTGGGACAGGCTGAAGAGTAGGCGACCGTACACCAAGAAGAACGAATGCTATCCACAAGCAATGGATGAGCTTCCGATTCTTCATGGTGCAATGCTTTAATTGTATTCCCCTCTTTGATCCAGTGCCGATCAAGCTCAGTTTTCAGTTCGGAAATGCCTGCAATGGAACTGATCTTTCCTTTTACAATAATTTGTTTTGATTGATCTGATCAATCCCTTAGACTCCTGCTTCTTCCTTGATCTGTCTGGCAAGTTCCCTGCTCTGGGCTTCTGCACGTTTCAAATCGTCTTCGTCTGGTGCCCCCTGCCATTCAACAGGGTCAAGGAAGTCCCATTTTAACTTCTCTGTTAATGTATCCATCTCTCGTTGAGCGCCACCCGACCAGCCAAAGGAACCAAAACGCAGCACTTTTTTATTCCAGACCTTTTTGCGGCCGAACATGTCTAAAGTCCAGGCCATGGGTGGGAACATGCGATACTCATAGGTGGGCATACCGACAATGAGCCCTGCTGATTTCCATGCAGAAGCCAGAATAAAACCGACATGATCATCGGGTACCCTGTGGACATGGACCGGAATCCCCTCACTGCGCACACCCTGAATCATGGCATTGACGACCTTTTCAGTATTTCCATACATGCTTGACCAGATAATAGTCACTTCGGGTTCGGCAGGGCCTGACATATAGCCCGCAAAACGGAGATAGGTGTCGATTATTTCCTGGGGTTTTTCCCGCCAGACAATCCCGTGAGAGGGGGCAATCATCTTGATATCCAGATCTTTGAGTTGGGTAACGGCTTTTTCGACAAACATGGAAAAGCCGCCTATGATATTAGCAAAGTAGCGTAATGCCTCCTGTGTAAAGAAATTATGCTGCTCAGAAGAAAGCTGGTCATCAAAAATAACATCTGTTATGGCCCCGTAAGACCCAAAGGCATCACAGGTAAAGAGGATGCCAGAACTCTGCTCAAAAGTGAACATGGTCTCCGGCCAGTGAAGATTGGGCGCCTCATAAAAAGTCAGAACTTTTCCTGCTCCCAGGTCTAGTGTATCACCGCTCTTGACAATATGGACATTTTTGTCAATCCCGCAAAATGCCTTCAGCATAGCGGCACCTTTTTTGGTGATATAGAATTCCAGGTCCGGGTTCTCTTTATAAAAGGTAGGGAGCCAGCTGGTATGATCGGGTTCCATATGGTTAATAATCAGGCAGTCAATATCCTTTGCCTGCAAGGGGATGGAGTGCAGCTCCTGCTCAAATTCAAGAGGTTTATCCCTGACGTCTTCTATGAGGTCGATAAGCGCAGTCCGTTCTCCTTGAACCACATAAGAGTTAATGGAGATACCGTGGGGCATGGGCCACATTCCCTCAAATAAGAGATCATCTTCCAGGTTTACGCCAAGGCGGTATATACCGTCTGTTATTTTTGTTGCTTTCATTGCATTACTCCTCTTGGCAAACTCAATTTTCAAATCTGCTTTGAGTGAAAAAATATTATAAGAGTTGATTCTTTCTATAAAGTCCTCCTCGTAGAAAACAAAGAAGGAGTCTATTCGATGGAATCAATGAACACTGATCGATTGTTTACCCATTGCCGCTTAAGATGGTGAGAATTAACTAGCGGGAAGCCTGACTGTAAGGACAGGGACTGTACAGAGCTCAACAACCTGTCTGGCAACGGAGCCAATCAATAATTTTTTAATCACACCTTTTCCACGAATTCCCATAACAACCAAATCGAAATCCCCATCCTCAACTGCGGTCAATATCTCAGCTACTGGCTGACCAGTTTTGACAAGAATATGATCAAGATCAATGTTGCAATCCGGATGATCTTTTTGCCTTTCCTGGCATATGCGAAGTATAGCCTCTTTTTTGGAATCTATGAGGTCTTTCCGTTGTTTATCGATGGTTGGTGTAGTCCGGTCAGCCCCAAAAGAAGCCAATTCCTTTGAAACACTATCTGGAATGACATGGATGATTGTAATCTGTGCCTCATACTTTGCAGAAAGATCTTTAGTCCATTTCATGCCTTCTTTGGCTGTTTCGGACAAATCGGTTGCATAGAGTATTTTTTGTACTGTTGACATAGTGTGTCTCTCCTGAAATTTTATATTGATACTTGTTAGTTAAAAAAAACCGCTCTTTTTTTTCGTGCTTATGTTTAAAACTAATAAGGCATAATCCAGGAATGACAAGGTATAATAAAATAAAATGAAGTTATTGCAGCGCTGATTGGTCGGAATTGGCAGATGAATTTGAGGCTCTCACCAGCAGAAGACCCTACAAGACATCTTTTTCAGTAAAAACAGCCATTGGAATTTTGCAGTATGAGACGCAAAAGGGAGCCCTGGATGCTACCGTTGTCAACGGATTGAGTCGCATCGCAGATACGATTGTTCTTGAACATGTGAGCCTGCAACCCACCGGAGATTTCATGGAGGAAATTGAACATTTTCGTAGGGATAGTTTTTTTAGGGACACTCTAAGTGAGCTGTATAATTACCGGTATCTTTTGGTTCTGGATGATTTGAAGGTTCTTGGGGAAAAGGATACTGCCGGGTATCTTCTCCTGCTTGTTAGCTTCAGGGGGATGGGACTTTTTCAGGTAGAAAATGGAGTAATTGTAGCAGGCCAAGTGCAGGATTCGGAGTCCTGCAAAACAACGGATTAAGGAGAGGATATCAGGTACTTTTTGTTAATTTCTTTAAATATCTGCTCAAAAACCACCTCGCCTCCGTACAGATCCTCCTTGACGACCTTATCAACGGCATCGATTCTTTCTAGAAAACGCATGTGCTAAGAAATTTTGTAAAACGTGGACTACTCAAGGGCCGGTAAAAAGGATTCACCATCGGCCTCATACCACTGATGTAATCCTTGCCAGATCTCATTAGCATCTTCAGCAAACCAGAACAGTTCCTTATCCTCGGCATCGATAACGCCTTCAGCCGCAAGGAAATCCACGTCAAAGGCTTTGCTCCAGAATTCCTTACCCACCAGAACAACGGGCAGGGGAGCAATCTTTCTGGTCTGGATTAGAGTGAGGGTTTCAAACAGTTCATCAAATGTTCCAAACCCTCCGGGAAAGGCGACCAGAGCCCTGGCTCGGAGAAGAAAATGGAGTTTGCGAATGGCAAAATACCGAAATTGAAAGCAGAGTTCGGGGGAAATATACGGATTAGGGAATTGTTCGTGCGGCAGGTTAATGTTCAGGCCGATGGATTTTGATCCTGCATCAAATGCACCCCGGTTGGATGCCTCCATGATACCAGGCCCACCACCAGTCACCAACATAACCCGGTTATCGTCCGCTCCCTTTCCAGCCTTACCGACGAGTTCGCCAAACTCCCGAGCGACATCATAATATCGGCTTTTGTGCAGTAATTTTTCAAGAATGGGTATCTTCTTCAAGATTTTGGAATTTTCCGGATCTTTTTTCAATAAATCTTTCATTTCGGCGAGATCACGCCTTATTGCTCCGGGTTCCCGGATACGGGTGGAGCCAAAGGAAACAATGGTGTGTTTAATGCCGTGTTGCTTAAGCAGTGATTCGGCTTTCAGGTAATCGAGCTGCAGTCGCACCCCTCGGGTTGAATCAGAATTCCCGAGAAAATTGATATCTTCATCAGGCTGTAGATACCCCGGGTTGCTTATTATGGCCTGTAGTCGCTGCCATGCCTCAGGATCATCTTCCGGGGATTTTGGTTTCTGCCAAGGCAGCGGTTCCAGTCTGTTTTTTTTTGGCGGTGCTGTATTGGGGCGAGGATTGTTCATCTGTACTTTTCTCCTGCAGCCACTCCATGGCTTCCTGTTTGTCACTGGAAAATAGCACATGTCTGCAGAAAAAATATATCAGATACTTTAATCAGCCATGATTGCCATTTATTGTCTTCGACAACTGCAATTTTATCAAAATCGGTGTTATGGGTAAGGCTCAAAGGAAAAATAGTATATAATACTCCAGGTAAAACAGCAAGATCAGAGAAATTGCCCTGTGCCACCGGATACGTTTTACGTAAAAGACACCGTTAAAAGAAAAAAACCGTCTGTTGCTATGATGAGAATAATGGAATGTTAAAATAGAGATATTGTTTTTCAAATGTCTGTTATGCTTTCTTTATGATTAATTGGTGGAAGAAACATATTGAGAAGGCCACCATCCGTTCAGTGATGGTCCTGACTTAAAGTACCCTTTTAGCCTGCTTCTTCGTGAGTCATTGTGCAATGTAAGGAAATTAAAAAACTTGAGAAAACGAATGGATAATATGACAAAACTCGACGCACTGCTGAAACGACTCAAAGATGCTGAACGGGATTTTGAGCAGGAAGTTGACAAACTCTTGACCGAAAAGCGGAAGCAATTTAATTACAAAATACAGCGTGGCAAAGTTGTTTTTGAACGTAGTATACGACGACTGCAGCGTCAGCAGCGCACGGGAATGTGGCGTTACCTTAGCCGAGCCCCCTTAGGTTTTATTCTGTCTGCTCCTGTCATATACGGAATGCTTGTCCCAATAGCGTTTCTGGATCTCAGTATCACTGTCTATCAGCATATATGTTTCCGCATCTATGGTGTCCCGCGGGTCAAACGTGGCGATTACCTCTATATTGACCGGTACTACTTGCCCTACCTGAATTTCATTGAAAAGATTAACTGTATATACTGCGGCTACGGAAATGGACTAATAGAGTATTCGCGTGAAATTATTGCCCGTACAGAACAGTTCTGGTGTCCCATAAAGCATGCCAGGCAAACACTCGATCCCCATAATCGCAGCAAAAAATTCTTTGATTACGGTGATGCCGAGGCATGGCGAGAGAAGTTGGGGAAGATTCGGAAAGATTGGGATAGCGACACTATCTTATGATCCAATAGAATCTGATTCCCAACCGTGCAGTGTGGATGACGGGAATGCTTCCTTCTCACCATTATTCTGAACAGTGTCCCTATGGTAATAGTGGCCAACTGGTAAATGGGGATGAGGAGCCATTGACAATCAAGGATAGTCGCGTTACCTTATTGTGTATATGTTACATATAGTATGGAGGTTATGATGAATAAACAGGAACTTGAAATAAAACTTAACAAGGCACTCATGGATGAATATCATGCCCGTGATACCTACCGAAAGGTCATAGATATCTTTGGGGATATTCGCCCATTTTCCAACATTGTGCTGGCAGAACAGAGACATATCGATTTTCTCCTGCCCCTTTATGAAAAATACTCCATTGCGGTACCATTAGAACCGGATACAACTGGAATGGTTGTACCAGGCACTGTTGCAGAGGCCTGCAAAATTGCTGTCCAGGCAGAGGAAGAAAATATCAGCCTCTATGATGAATTGCTTGCAGGTACAGACGAGCAAGATGTTCTTATTGTTTTCGAGCGATTACAGGCTGCCTCCAGAGATAATCATTTACCGGCCTTTCGACGCTGTCTGGAGCGAGGAACCCTGACTCAGGGAAACCCTGGTATCAACGGCAGGGGACAGGGAAGGCACAGAGGCCGGGGAAAAGGGGGCGGACACCGTGGCGGCTGTGGGTGTCGTCTTGTCTAATTGGAACTGTATATGGAACATCAACAAAGGCTAAGCAGTGACTGTCCAGAAATACACAAAAAGAAATTTTAAGGCCTTTGTCTGGCATGCTGTTTTTTTAGCACTCACCAAAAATTTCGCAGAGATTAATACCGTTATTCCAACCATGCTGATTCAGGCTGGAGGTACTCCGTTCCATCTGGGGCTACTGACGACCATAATGGTGGGCGGTTCTAAGTTTATGCAGATTTTCTTTGCGGCATTTCTTACCCATAAAGAGAAGACCAAAAAATACCTTTTTATGGGAATCTATTTACGAGTTGGGGCATTGCTCATTCTCGGATACCTTCTCTTCTTTGCGGGGGATATGGAGGGGAAATCTGTTATTACACTTATCCTCTTTCTCATGACCCTGTTTTCGTTTGCAGGTGCATTTGCCGGGATTGCCTACAATGATATACTGGGAAAATCCATTGCCGTTGAATCAAGGAAAAGATTCTTTATTGTAAAACAGATTCTTGGCGGCACGGCTGTACTGATTTCTGCCCTGGTGGCCCGTAAAATACTTATTGTCTATTCTTACCCCGTTAATTATTCCATTTTATTTGTTCTGGCCGGACTCTTTCTGTTTGTTGGTTCCGGCGGTTTCTGGGTCATCAAGGAGAAGGTTTCCACGGTAACAGAGTCGCTTAGTCTGAGAAAGAAGTTTGCCCTGTTTGGGCAGGCCCTCGTAGAAGACAAGATTCTGCGTAATTATCTCTATGCGGTGAATACCACCAGCCTTGGAATTGCAATTATTCCCTTTTTAATCGCCCTGGCAAAAAAGAATTTTGGGCTCACTGGCACGACCGTAGGAAATTATCTGTTACTGCAGGTTGCAGGAGTAATCGTAGCAACCATTCTATTTAAATTCATGGCCAAGGAGCAGGGGTACAGAGGAATTCTGACAATTCATATCCTTTCAGGAGCCCTGCTGCCCATTGCAGCTCTTTTGCTACAGAACAATCCAAATCTGTTTATGTTGCTCTTTCCTCTCTCCGGACTTGTCCTTGCTTCCAAGGAAATAGCAATACCGGGAATACTTCTTGAGATTTCCAATGACAACAACCGGGCCATTTATACCGGCATTAGCGGTGCCGGAAGTGTGGCAACCATTATTTTTCCAATTACAGCAGGTGCCTTAATTACTGTTATCGGATTTACGCCTGTTTTTATTGTTGCAAGCCTGCTTGTTCTATCGAGTTTTATGTTTTCAGCTAAAATACATTGTAGAGGATCCAGGAGCATCTGAAATACAGACTTTTAGTACAACCGTGTGTTCGGATAGAAGAAATACCATTTACAGGAGGCCATTCAAAATCCTGCCAGAGATCAGCCTGAAAAGCTGGCAGCTTTCAGAAAATATCCTGGATAAATAGAATATTTAATAATTACCAGGAGTGTTTTTTTGATCAACTCAGATACGACAGAATGTGATTCGCTTCCCCAAAAAAAATCTGCAAAGACAAATATTGTTTTTATTGGGATGGCCGGTGCCGGGAAAAGTACTGTTGGGAAAGAACTCGCGCCTCTTTTAGGCCTGAAATTTGTAGATGTTGATATATTGATTGAAGAAGACCAGAAGATGCCTCTTCAGAAATTGCTGGAAGATATTGGGGTGGACAAATTTCGTGAAGTTGAGGAAAAAATTCTGCTTTCGATAGAGTGTCAGCAGCACGTTATTGCAACGGGTGGCAGCGCAATCTACAGCCAGGCAGGCCTCAGTCATCTCCAAAAAAATAGTGTTATGGTTTTACTCGATGTGGAGCTCGAAATTTTAAAACAGCGGGTTGATGACTTCAGTAGTCGAGGGTTGGTTAAAACAGCCAGCCAGAGCTTTACCGAGGTCTTTCAAGAGCGCCAGCCTCTTTATCTTAAAAATGCAGATCTTATTATTCGTTGTCATGAGCATTCCGTTGCCGATATCTGTGCTTCGATTATGGTCAGGCTCTCAGATAGCTCCTATCATTTCTAAGCAAGATATGCTAGGGTGCTTTCCTTAAAAAAAATCAATTTCATCACATAGAGAATAACTTAAAGCTATTAGAGGATTTTTATGACACAGGCAAAAAAAGGTGACAAAGTTCAGGTTCATTATAAGGGCTATCTGGAGGATGGAAAAATATTTGATTCATCCGAAGGCAAAGACCCACTCGATGTAATGCTAGGATCAGGATCGGTGATTGCCGGATTTGATGCAGCACTTGTCGGTATGGAAGTTGGTGAAAAAAAGACCGTTACAATTCCATCGGATCGGGCATATGGCAATCATAATGCAGAAATGGTAATGCAGGTTCCCGCAGATCAGATACCAGGGGATTTAAAACCTGAGATTGGACAAAAACTTCAGGTCGGTGGAGCTACCGGAGAATTAATGACCGTTGAAGTGTTGGATTTAGATGAAGAGTTTATTGTTCTCGATGCCAATCCTCCTCTTGCAGGAAAAGACCTTACTTTTGATTTGGAACTGGTGGCAATCGTCTAGTGTTGCCTGATGGTTTGGTAGTACTCCAGAGCAGAAAAATCCGGAGTACTACTAGGCCGTTGCTATCAAGAGTTCAGTGACCTTTTTGTCCAGCAGTTCCAGCAGAATGTCCGGCCAGCCAGCCTGTGGAAAATGCCGCCTGAAGATTGTATCCGCCGGTATTGCCATTGAGGTCAAGAACTTCTCCCGCCAGATACAGTCCCGATACGATTTTTGATTCCATGGTTCTGGGATTGACTTCCTTGAGATTTACCCCTCCAGCGGTGACAATGGCTTCCTTAAAGGAACGATAGCCACTCACTTCCAGACGTAATTCCTTTAGCCAGTTGAGCAGTTTTTTTCGTTCTTTCTTTGATATTTCTCCGGCCGGTCGATTGGCGGGGATTGTTGTCTGTTCCAGGCAGAATGGAACCAGTTGTGCCGGAAGCAGGCCACGTAAAACAGATGCAAAATCTTCCTTGTTCCGTTTTTCAAAATCACGAATGAGCCTGGCGTCGAGTTTTTGCCGGCTTAGGGCCGCCTTTAAATCTATTACCAGTGCAACGTTTTCTCCTTTTTGGCGAGCATCCACAGCGTCCCCGCTGAGTGTCAGGATGGTCGGGCCGCTCACCCCTGTTTTTAAAAAGTGTAACTCTCCAAAGAGCTCTCGTTTCTTTTTTTCATTGATAAAGAGCTGTACCCCGACATTCCGAAGCTCAAGTCCGATAAGGGCAGGGGAGATACCGCCTTGAATTTCAAGAGGAACCAGAGCCGGGCGAATGGGGATGATGCTATGACCATTTCTTTTAGCCAGCGCATAGCCGTCTCCGGTGGATCCGGTGGCAGGGTAGGATGCTCCACCCGTAGCAATAATGACACTGTCACAGGAGATATTCCCCTGGTTTGTGACCACAGCTGTGATAGTATTGTTTTCGCTGAGGATTGCTTTGACCGGGCAGTTGTCGCGAATTTCTACCTGTAGTTTTGCAAGCCAGCGAAGTAATAGATTTAGGATATCAGGAGCTTTACCGCTGGTGGGGAAATATCTGCCGCCGCGTTCAAGCGTTACTGGAAGTCCGTTCTCTTGAAAAAACGCAACAAGTTCTGTTGAAAAAAAATGGGAAAATGACTGGCGTAGAAAGCGGCCATTTTTTCCGAAATGATCAATGAATTCTGCAACAGGAGCACTGTTTGTGATGTTGCAGCGTCCTTTGCCGGTGATGCATATTTTGCGTCCCGGACGTTTCATTTTTTCAAGAAGGATTACCCGGGCACCTGCTATTGCTGCCTGGCCTGCGGCCATTAGTCCTGCAGCGCCTCCTCCGATAACAATCACTGTCTGTTTACTCATTTGCGGTTTTCCTGTAGCGTCTGTCACTCTGTAAAATAAGTGCTGCGTGGTTGGATGTAAAAAAAGGCGGATCCTGTTGCAGTATCCTGCGAATTACCGGGTCTGCTTTAAAGGTAGTGGATAGAAAATTTCGTACTGCCGTTCTGTCCCAGCCTCTTGGATGATGAAAATCATAATAGAGCCCCAGGTTTCCGCCGGAAAATTCCCGAAGTTCAAGAGTGTTTGTCTCTGCACTGTTTTGCGGCAGATTAAAGACGGCCAGATTTAAAAACGTAATGGTATCACTATTGCGCACTGTAAAATCGAGGGTCTGTTGGGCTTCTGCCAGAGATTCCGTCGGAGTACCAAAGAGTAAATACACATAGGTCGCAATCCCTGCAAGCCTGAGGGATTCGAGAGACTTTTCAACCATTTCCAGATTGATTCCTTTGTCCATGGCATCAAGTACTTCCTGAGAGCCGGATTCAATGCCAAGCTTTAACAGAACACAACCGGATTGGCGTAGATCGCTACAGAACCCGGGATCACAAAGCTCAGGGCTGACCCGTGCAAAGCCATACCAGTCAACTCCGGGAGGATTTTTAATCATCTCTTTCATCAGCGAAGGAGCCACAGCATTGTCGAGCAGATGAATAAGTTTCGGCTTAAAGGTACTTACCAGATGCTTCAGGTCTTCCATAACCTGCGCAGAAGATAGCTTGGCGTATGGAGCTCCTTCCGCCTTTTCCGGGCAGAAAGAACAGCGGTTCCAGTAACATCCTGTTGATGCGCTGTAGGGAAGAATAAAGCCTGGAGAGAGGTAATTGTCTAAGGGCAATCCTGTATAATCAGGAGGCTGATGATCATAGGGTGCAGTTGCACCAAGGAGTTCCAGTAAGGGCATCTCGCCAGTTCCAGCGATCATTTTATCAAAGAGATCAAAAAACGGATTGATCCATCCGGGACTGCGCAGCCAGGAAGTTATCAGGCCACCACCGACTACAATCTTCAATGACGGGTATTCCTTTTTCAGATAGCCGCAGAGGGCGAAGGCAGGAAGCGCCTGGCTCAGGTAGTTAAGGGAGATTCCAATCCACTTATCTCCTTCTAGTAGTTCAGCAACAAGCTTTGGAATCCGTTGTTTATAAAAAGGAAAAAAGATATTGCAGCTATAGTTTTCAGCCGCAAGGAGCAGGTCTCTACTCTGGTGCGGAGAGAGCTTTTGGTCTTGATAATCAGCGATGGTGATTGTGCTGTCAGATTCCAGACAACTTTGAGTTAGTGCCCGGTTTATATCACGTACTGCACGTTGATAGCGGTCATTGTTTTGGTATGATTTTCGGCTGCGAAGAGCTGTAAGGTTGTGTTCGATATTTTTCCAGGCTCGTTTACTCCAGGTATCCGTCGGGGTTTGCGGCAGGCCGAGCAGATAGAGTTGTCCCTCAAGGTTGGCGTCCCAAAGAGTGCATTCCTGGTTGTTACCACGCAGGAATCCGGCGATGCGAGTGATGCCGGCAGGTGGTTCGCATGCCTTGGCGAGTGGAGGGAATATCAGGAGCACTGTGAGGGGACTAAATGGTTAGGGGAAGGCGCTGTTCTCAACTTTTCCAAGAAAAATTCTGGTACAGAGAAAGATATTTCTGGACGTGTCTGCTGCCTGGATACGGAGTAAGCCCTCTCGGATGATGATTTTTTTGAGGAGTTCCCTTCCGTTTGATTCGTTATAATAGATGTCAGAGTCAAGAATATCGCTGACAACATCAGGGTCTGTCTGGTCAATGATAAGTTGCAGACCGATTTTGAGAAAGTCGTCATTGATACTTGCTAGTTGATTTTCCAAAGAAAGAAAGCCACGTTTTTTTGCCTGTGTGCCCAGTTCTTTAAGGGAGACGATTATTGGAATCAAGGACTCCTGATCTTCTTTACTGCAGGCAGCTTTAGCTGCCAATGCTAGATCTCGTAACATTTGTATCCTTAAGGTGTGGTTTCAGAAGGTTGATATGGATGCGTTCTTAATATGCGTACACTATCATAATTTGAAGGGTTCGTATAATATTTTGACGGCATTCGGTCGTTTTGTTTAACTTTGCTCTTTGTAAAAAGGATGACAAACGTTGAGACTGTTGCTAAGTACTAAGCGTTCTAAGTATTTTATTTTTTTAATTTTCGGAGGCAAATCATGCTCGATCTTATGAGAAAGTTTACACCTTTTTTTCTTGTCTTTTTTACCCTCTGTTTTATTGAGGCTGGCATTATGGCAGAATACTCTGATGCCCGGTCCCGTGGTGGTGGCCGCTCTTTTCGCTCTGCACCAAGACAAAAGGCGCCGGTAACAAAGAAACAACAACCAGCTGGACAACAAAAACCGGGAATGAGCCGTGGCCTAATGGGTGGCTTGCTTGGTGGTGCTCTTGGCGGAATGCTGCTTGGCAGTATGTTTGGAATGGGAGGCAGCGGAATGGGAATTCTTCCTCTGCTTCTGCTTGGTGTTGTAGGGTATTTTCTCTATAAGAGATTTTCTGCCCGTCCCCCCAGTGGTACTCCTCCAGGCTACCAACCACCTCCCCAGAATAATAACGTCTTTAAAGGGAACTTTGGCGGCAACGATTCCGGAGCACAGGGTGGCTTTACTCCTCCCCCCGAACCACCTGCTAAATCCGATCTTGAAGAAGGACTGGATGTTATTCGTATCGGTGATCCCGCTTTTGATACGGAGTACTTTGTCGAAGTGGCATCGGATGTGTTTTTTAAGGTTCAGGCCGGTTGGATGCGTCGCGATATCAGCTCCTATAAGCATCTTTTAGGAGAACAGCTTGCCTCTGAATATGCAGAGCAGTTTTCTGAGATGGAAGCTAAAGGAGAGTTGAATAAACTTGAGAGTATATCCATCCGTAACATTGAAGTTGTGGCGGCCGGATCTGAAAGTGGTGAGGACTTTGTAACGGTTCTTTTCACCGCTAACCTGCTCGATTACACCGTGGACGATAAGAGTGGTGAGGTACTTTCAGGCAGTGATACCGAACCTGTGAAGTTTGCTGAAGAGTGGAGCTGGGCACGACCACTTGGCACACAGGAGTGGAAACTGGAAGGAATTAAAGAAGTTTAGCGTACAGTTTGAAATGTCCAAAAAATAACTCGCTAACTACTATTCATTAGTTAGCGAGTTTTGCGGTAGGGGCATGTTTTACAGTTAGTCACCTGCAATTATCCTCGTTTTCTTCTTTGCCGAAAGTGAATACTAATTGAGCCTATTGCTCAATCGTTAGATTCTTAAAAGCCCCATCATCCAACCATGAAAAAGTAAGACCACAGCTCGGGCAATACCTGTTTGAGACAAATACACGAGTGTCGATGTAAACGATATTGCCGAATGTCTTGGGTCGCATAGAGACTAAATGGTGTCCCTTGTCTTCTTGTGTTGTATGTTGTGGACAATATATTGACGATAGTCCTGGGGCGTGCTAAAGTGTTAACATGCTCCCCAATCTTTTAACACCAATTGAAACACAAGACCTGTTAGCCAGTCGCTTTAAAACCCTTCGCCTTATCGCAGGATATAAGCGTGCGACACTAGCCCGGCGAACCGGGGTCAGTGAATCATCCCTGAAACGATTTGAAACTTCAGGGGAAATATCCTTAAAAAACCTACTCCGTTTAAGTCATGGGCTGAACAAGTTACAGGACTTTTCTTCCCTCTTTGCCCCCCCGGAAGCAGAGACATTAGCAGAATTAAAGGCAGGGTCCGAAAGACATATTCCCAAACGAGGAAAATTCTAACTGAGCCTATGGTCAGCTACAAAGAAATAGAAGTACGTTTTACCGAAAACCCGCACGAGTCCCTCCTGGTTGGTACTTTGGCTGAAAAAGAGAGCAGTCTGTTTTTTGAATATGATGCACAGTGGCTCAAATGTGGTCTTGAGCTCTCTCCGTTCTCGCTTCCCTTGCAATCAGGATTGATTCAACATCAGGATCGTCGCTATGGTCCTATTTTTGGTCTTTTTGATGATTCCTTGCCGGATGGTTGGGGGTTGCTGCTGATGGATCGTGCTTTTCGCAGCAGAAACATTGATCCAGCCGGGATCTCGATTCTTAGTCGCCTGTTGTATCTTGGAACGCAAACCATGGGCGCATTAACGTACCATCCCCCCGCAGATACGACATACACAGATGCTTCCCCTATCCATCTACAGACACTTGCAAGTGAGGCAAGGGCAGTTTTCGCAGGAAAAGCCACGGATATTCTCCCCGAGCTTATGCGGGCAGGCGGAAGCCCCGGTGGAGCACGCCCAAAAGTACTGGTCGGCTATAATCCTGCAAGTGGTGAAATGGTTTCAGGTGAAGATGATCTTCCAGACGGCTTTGAACATTGGCTGGTGAAATTTTATGCAAAAACGGATAGCTCGGATGAAGGGAGAATTGAATACGCATATTCAATGATGGCAAGAGCTGCGGGCATCAGTATGGCTGAAACACAACTCTTTACAGGTGAGGAGGGAGATAGCTTTTTTGCTACCAGGCGTTTTGACCGGAGTGCAGACAATCGGCGTTTCCATATCCACAGCTTTAGTGGTCTCGTTCAGACCGATTTTCGAATCCCAGCTACTGATTATAATGATCTTTTTAAGGCTACGAGTTTGCTTACCAGGGATTTTTGCGATCTGGAGCAGCTTTTCAGACGTATGGTTTTCAATGTGCTGGCACATAATCGAGACGACCATGCCAAAAACTTTTCATTTATCCTTGATGCGAAGACAGGAAAATGGGCATTATCTCCTGCCTATGATATTACCTGTACCAATGGCCCTGGCGGGGAACACAGTACTACTGTGAATGGTGAAGGCGCTCATCCTTCAAGGGAACAGTGTATTCACCTCGCCGGGCAATACGGTATCAGTAATCAGAAAGCGGAAGAGATATTTGCTGATGTGATGGAGGCTGTTTCCCGCTGGCAGAAATTTTCGGAGCATGCCGGGGTGCTCAAAAAAAATATGCCGCAACTAGTGCGTGATAGGATTGTTCCTCGATAATACCTTCCTCGTACTCATATGACGAGGGGTAAAGAAAAAGGAGAGTGCACAAAACAACAATTATTATAGGATTAAGCTGATTGCAATTGACCACATAACCACGCCAATCACAAAATCCAACACTTTCCACGAAGCTGGCTTGTTAAAAATTGGAGTCAGAATTCTTGCACCGTATCCCAATGCATAAAAAAACATAAAGGAGGCAAGAACAGCACCGGCAGTGAATTCGACTTTTTGACCGGGAAACTGCGCAGATATTGCTCCGAGTAAAACGACTGTGTCCAGGTATACATGAGGATTGAGCCAGGTAAATGCAAGGCAGGTGGTGACCACTACGGTTAATGAACTGTTTCCATTATCAGCAGGTGTTAGAGATGCATTTGTTTTGAATGCAGCCCAAAAACTTCGTGTCCCGTAACTGGCTAAAAATATTGCGCCGCCATATCTCGCTACTGTTTCTATCCAGGGTGTTCGGGTGATAATTGCAGAAAACCCAGAGACTCCGGCCGCTATTAATAGAGAATCAGATACAGCACAGAGCAGGCATACTATAAAAACATGCTCTTTTTTTAAGCCTTGCTTGAGTACAAAGGCGTTCTGTGAGCCTATGGCTATAATCAGGCTGAATCCTAGAGAAAGGCCTGCTATAAATCCCGTCATGGTAGCATTGATTTTGTATCATTTAGGTCGTTTTGGGCTTTGCTTAAGATGTTTATACCTCTATTGAGGTATAAGAGGATTACAATCTTTTATAATCACCTTCCCCTGTAACAAATTTCCTTTTGAGTACTCACTGAAAATACAAGTATTGGTTTTAGGATCGTAGTTTTCTATCCACAGGTGGTCGTCCTTCCATGTCGTTCCGAGATGATGCTGTCCTGCAGGAACGTGGATGGACATGACACCCCCATAATGCTTGACGAAAACTTGTTGGAGACGAAAATAATAGATGCCCCATCCAACCAGTAAAACCAGTATCGCAACGATAGAAGCAGCTTTCCAGTTTTTTCCTTTAATGCCTAATCCAAAGAAAACAGCACCGATAATGATGCAAATGGCTATCCAGTACAGGTAGGTGATCATGGCTTGTTTTTTCCTTTATTCAAGAGAATGGTTTGTTGGGTCGGGACAATTCATATCAGGTTACCATATCGTTTGCAAATGTTCTATCCTTTGCCCAAGTGTTGAAATGTGTCGAGAGTGGGTGAATTCATTCTTCCGTGTCCGCTGTCCCGACTGTGACCATAAATACCTGCTGGTCCTTTTTTTTGTTGAAGCTGATTTTTATTAGCGATTGATGGCTCGTTCTGCCCAAAGGGATATATCTGTATTTTGTTACCAGTTGTTGTTTTGGGAGAAGTATTATAGGATGTTGGACGGCCACAAGAGCTATCCGGCAGTGCTTTTTTTAGATCACTTCTAGTCTCTCTCCACCTTTATCTCAGCGGTGTAATAATGCAAAAGCCATCTTCTCAAAATACGCCCAAGTCATCATGTCAGATACACTCATCATTTAAAAACTTTGGGAAAAGTCTCCATTTTATAATTGAAGATTATTGTGATCTTGAGGCAATACTTGAACTGGATGAAGCATTGTGGATAGCAACTACAGCCCCTGTCTCAACCCTGAAAATTGATCGTGTTTTTCTGGGGTTGCTGGATAGTGACCTGGATAAACGTCTCCGTGCTGAGGAAATCAAAGATGGCATACGTTATCTTCAGAAATATCTTGCGGATTATTCAGGAGTTCAGGAAAACAATCTCAACCTGTCCCTTACTGCAATAAA
>CAZUPS010000034.1:0-42281 GCA_964621915.1 uncultured Desulfocapsa sp.
GTTGGTGCCGGCGTTGTAAGTGAAATAATCGAATAAGGAAGATCATGATACCTGCAGATAAAATTCGTATCCGCCTCAAGGCGTATGATCATAAACTTCTTGATCTGTCCACCCATGAGATAGTTGAGACTGCACGTCGTACTGGAGCAGCTGTAGCTGGCCCTATACCACTGCCAACTTCAATCAACAAATTTTGTGTCCTTCGGTCACCACATGTTGATAAAAAATCTCGGGAGCAGTTTGAGATGAGAACCCATCGTCGCCTGATAGATATTCTCGAGCCGACACAACAGACTATTGATCTGTTGATGAAGCTTGAACTGTCTGCAGGTGTTGATGTGGAGATTAAACTGCCATAGCGATTTCTTTATGGGATCGCTTAATTTGAAGAAGTATAGGTAAGATTATGCCGAAGACAATGGGTTTATTAGGTAAGAAGATAGGTATGAGCCGTGTGTATGATGAAATTGGTGCTGTCATTCCAGTTACCGTCATAGAAGCCGGACCCTGCAAAGTCCTCCAGGTTAAATCAGAGACCACCGATGGCTATAGCGCTATTCAGGTAGGATTTGGTGAAAAGAAGGCGCAAAGAGTTAATAAAGCTCTTGCAGGACATTTTAAGAAATCTGAATCAGATGGTTTTTACAATGTTCGTGAATTTAGAGTTCAGAATCCAGAAGAATATCAGGCTGGTCAGAACATCACCCTCGGTGAATTGTTCAAAACCGGTGATATTATAGATATACAGGGTATTTCTCAGGGTAAAGGCTTCCAGGGTGTTATGAAACGCCATGGTTTTAAAGGCGGTCCTGGCGGACATGGATCAAAGTTTCATCGTCGACCTGGTTCGATTGGTATGAGCGCTTGGCCTGGACGAGTTGTTAAAGGTAAAAAGCTTCCCGGACGAATGGGTACCGATACCGTACTGAAAAAAAATGTACAGGTTGTTGATATTCGAGATGATGAAAATATTATCATCGTTAAAGGTCCGGTACCAGGGGCAAAACAAGGTCTTCTGAAGCTTTTCAGCAAGTAACCAGCCGACAGTGATTGATCGATTCAAGGAGTAATTAATGTCTACCATAGATATAGTAAATACCAGCAACGAAAAAGTTGGCGAAATCGAGTTGAATGCTAATGTATTCGACCTGACCGTCAAGCAGCATTTGCTCCACGACGTTGTTCGTATGCAACGTGCCGCAAAACGTGGTGGTAATGCCAGTACCAAAACCAGAAGGGAAGTTCGAGGTGGCGGTGCTAAACCATGGAAACAGAAGGGAACAGGACGTGCTCGTGCTGGTACCAGAAACTCTCCAATCTGGAGAGGTGGTGGTGTAACCTTTGGTCCCAAACCACGTGACTATAGTTTCAAGCTTAACCGCAAAGTGAAACAACAGGCTCTTGCAATGGCCATGAGTGCCAGATTACAGGAAGGCAATCTTGTGGTTATAGATGAGTTTGTTATGGATGCTATCAAAACAAAAGACTTCGTTGGAATTATGAAGGGTTTTGATTTTGAGAACTGTCTCATAATCACCGAAGGAAGCAATGAGAAGGTAAATAAATCAGCCCGTAATGCCAATGGATTTAAAGTAATGCCCGTTGATGGTCTGAATGTTTATGACATCTTGCTGCACAAGAAACTTATGCTGGTTAAACCAGCAGTCGAGAGTCTTGAGAAGAGGTTAACCGCATGAAAAGTGATCATAGAACTCTAAAGGGACCTCTGCTTACCGAAAAGGCTAATCTTCAACTTGAAGTTGATGGAAAAGTTGTTTTCAAAGTAGATCCTAAAGCGAATAAGATCGAAATCAAGAAGGCAGTTGAGGAGATGTTTGACGTTAAAGTTAAACATGTTCATACAACCAATATGCATGGCAAACAGAAACGTGTAGGACGCTTCACTGGCTTTACCAATGACTGGAAAAAAGCATACGTGACTTTGTCTGAAGGTGAGATTAATTTTGCAGACCAACTGTAAGATTTTATTGAATAACTACGGATCTCAGCTAAGCAATTTAGTATAGCTATCAATCCAACATAGCGTTGATGGAGCGATTAGATAATCATGACAATTAAGACATTCAAACCCACATCACCTGGTAAAAGACACCATGTGGCAATACAGAATCCAGAGCTGTCAAAAAATGGCCCTGAAAAAAGTCTGCTTGCACCATTGTCAAAATCCGGTGGTCGAAATAATTACGGAAGAATAACCTCTCGTCACATCGGTGGCGGTCATAAGCGTAAGTATCGTATTATTGACTTTAAACGCAATAAAACTGATATCGCAGCAAAGGTTATTTCCATAGAATACGACCCAAATAGATCAGCAAACATTGCTTTGCTCTCTTATATTGACGGTCAAAAAGCCTATATCCTTGCTCCTTCTGGAATCGCAGTTGGTGATCAGGTTATTGCCGGAGAAACAGTTGATATTAAACCCGGTAACTGCCTCCCAATGATGAATATTCCACTTGGTACTATTATTCATAATCTTGAAATGAAGATAGGTAAAGGTGGACAGCTTGTCAGAAGTGCCGGAGTATCCGCACAGCTGATGGCCAAAGAAGGTACTTATGTACTCGTAAGATTACCATCTGGCGAAGTTCGTAAGTTCCATAGACTGTGTCGTGCATGTATTGGCAAAGTTGGAAATCACGAGCATGAGAGTCAGAAACTTGGCAAGGCAGGCCGTACACGTTGGATGGGTAAACGTCCTCACGTACGTGGTGTTGCCATGAATCCTGTTGATCATCCAATGGGTGGTGGTGAGGGTAAAAGTTCCGGTGGTCGTCATCCATGTACTCCATGGGGTTACCCAACCAAAGGGTACAAGACCAGAAAGAATACCGAGTCCGATAAATATATTGTTAAGAAAAGACGTTAATTAAGAGGAAAAACTATGGCTCGTTCAGTCAAAAAAGGACCCTTTATCGATGATCACCTTCAAAGAAAGGTTGATGCTGCAATTGAGAGCGGATCCCGGAAGGTTATAAAAACATGGTCCAGACGATCCGATATCTCTCCAGAGATGGTTGGTTTGACCTTTGCAGTACATAACGGTAGGAAATTTATTCCGGTCTTCGTATCAGAAAACATGGTTGGTCATAAACTTGGTGAGTTTTCCCCCACCAGGACCTTCTATGGTCATACATCTGATAGAAAGGCTCGTTAATAAATATCATTAAAATGTTTGATAAGAAACATTAGGAGTAAGTACTATGGAAGCTCGTGCCGTAGGGAGACGTATCAGGATCTCCCCTCAGAAAGCTAGACTCGTTGCTGACGTGGTTCGGGGAATGGGCGTTGATAAGGCGATTACCACTCTCAGGTTCATGCCAAAAAAAGGTGCATCAATATTAAGAAAGGTCATTGAATCCGCTGTGGCAAACGCTACTCAGGACGACCAGATTGATGTTGATAATCTGTATGTAAAAACTGTTTTTATTGACGGAGGCCCTTCTTTTAAAAGAATTCGTCCCCGTGCAATGGGACGTGCAACATCAATTATTAAACGAACAAGTCATATTACAGTAGTGCTTGATGAAAATTAGTTCTTTACTTTATCAGCTGTAATGGGTATGACTCACAACTTTTTTATTTATATATAGCTTAAGCGTATTGCTGGAGGATTATTTTGGGGCAGAAAGTTAACCCACTAGGGTTCAGACTTGGTATAACTCGGACATGGGATTCAATTTGGTATGCCAATAAGGACTACTCGACAAATCTCATTGAAGATCAGAAAATTAGAAAGTTTCTTAAGAATCGTCTTCAACACGCAGCTCTTTCAAAAATCATTCTTGAGCGTACTGGTGAAAAGGTTCGGGTCAAACTCTTTACTGCTCGTCCTGGTATTATTATCGGGAAGAAAGGTTCAGAGATCGAACTTCTGAAAAAAGAACTTGAAAAACTTATTAATCGTAAAGCTGTAATTGATATTCAGGAAGTTCGACGACCTGAAGCCGATGCACAGCTTGTTGCAGAGAACATAGCACAGCAGCTCGTTAGACGGGTAGCCTTCAGACGTGCTATGAAAAAATCTGTTAACTCAGCGCTCAGATTTGGTGTTAAAGGGATTAAGATCTCATGCTCCGGCCGTCTTGGTGGTGCAGAGATGTCTCGTTGTGAATGGGTTCGTGAAGGTCGCGTTCCACTTCATACTCTTCGTGCAGATGTTGATTATGCATTGGCTGAAGCCAAAACCACCTACGGTATTATTGGTATCAAAGTATGGATTTTTAAGGGCGAAGTCCTTAACACAAAGGATGCTCCTGCTGAAGTATAGCTAGACTATCCTGTGTCAATCCATTATTAATTTTGGAGTTTAAGAATGTTAAGTCCTAAAAAGGTCAAACATAGAAAAGTTTTTACAGGAAAGAATCGGGGCAAGGCCTATCGCGGCTCGACTATTTCCTTTGGTGAATATGCGCTTAAAGCTGTTGAGAGTGGAAAACTTACTGCTCAGCAAATTGAAGCTGCTCGTATTGCCATAAATCGTAAAATTAAACGTGGTGGACAGGTATGGATTCGTGTCTTCCCGGATAAACCAGTTACCAAAAAACCTGCTGAAACACGTATGGGAAAAGGTAAAGGTAGCCCTGAATATTGGGTAGCAGTTACTAAACCCGGAAAAATTATTTATGAACTGGCTGGTGTGGAAGAAGAATTAGCTATTAAAGCTTTGACTCTTGCAGGTGCAAAACTGCCATTTAAGACAAAGGTTATCTCTAAGAGGAGCACACTATGAAAATGTCAGAACTGCGCTCAATGTCTACCGATGATCTTCAGAAGAAGCTGGTCGAACTGAAAGAAGAAATTTCTAAACTTTCTTTTCAACATAAGATCAGACCTCTTGAAAATACTTCGGTTTTACCACAGCTTCGGAAGGATGTTGCACGTATCAATACTCTCTTTAACGAGAATTAGAGATAGCGTATACCATTTGGTAATTAGCCGAAGTAAAAAATTATTATAACTCGAATTGTGTCAATCATGAGTGAGACAAAAAAAATTAAGAAGACCAGAACTGGTACTGTTGTCAGTAACAGAATGGAAAAAAGTATAGTTGTTCGGGTAGAAAGACAGGTTCGTCATAAACTCTATGGTAAATATATCAAAAAGAGTGTGAAATACCTTGCTGATGACCCAGAAAATAACTGTAATATTGGCGATATTGTCAAGATTGAAGAATGTCGACCACTGAGTAAGAAAAAACGGTGGCGGTTAAGAGATATCATCCGGGAAGCTGTTGTATAAGCTTCGATGATTGATACAATTCTTTATGACTTGCAACTGATTATATATCAGGTGAAACTATGATACAAAGTGAAACAGTACTGAATGTTGCAGACAATTCAGGCGCAAAAAAGGTTCTCTGCATTAGAGTTCTCGGTGGTACCCGAAGAAGATACGCACGAATCGGTGACGTTATCGTGGCCACTGTTAAAGAAGCCCTTCCAAATGCAAAAGTTAAAAAGGGTGATGTTGTTAAAGCAGTTATTGTTCGTACCGTTAAAGAGATGAAGCGGATGGACGATACCTGGGTTAAATTTGATGAGAACGCAGCAGTAATACTGGCAGGAACAGGTGATCCGGTTGGAACACGTATTTTTGGGCCGGTTGCAAGAGAGTTGCGTAACCAGGGATTTATGAAAATTATCTCTCTGGCACCCGAAGTTTTATAATTTGAGTTAAGCAATCCAGCGTTATACGTTGGAGTTGAACAAAAGGTGCTGAACATGGCAAAGGGACAAACATACCTGAAAAAAAATGACCAGGTAGAAGTGATCGCAGGAAAAGATAAAGGACGGGTTGGTAAAATCCTGAATGTCTATCCTGATACAGATAGGGCTCTGGTAGAACGTATTAACATGGTTAAGCGTCATACCAAGGGTACCGAAATGAACCAACAGGGTCAGATAGTCAATCGTGAAGCAGCGATTCATGTATCTAATCTACAGTTAATATGTCCAGAGTGTACCAAAACTGGACGAATTGGTAAAAAATTATTAGAAGATGGAACCAAAATACGCTTTTGTAAAAGCTGTGGCGAATCCATTGAAAGTAAATAGTTAGGAAAAATGGCAATTGCCAGGAGTAGCAAATGGGTTCCCTGAAAGACCAATATATAAACGAATGTAAACCAGCTCTGCAGAAAGAATTTGGGTATACCAATATTATGCAGATTCCCAAGGTCGAAAAAATCATATTAAATATGGGGCTCGGTGAGGCAGTACAAAATCCTAAAATTATCGAGGGAGCTGTTGATGAACTCACTCGTATTGCTGGACGTAAGGCTGTTGTAACAAGAGCCAAAAAATCAATCGCAGGGTTTAAACTCCGTGAAGGTATGCCTATTGGCTGTCGGGTTACACTCCGTGGTGATGTAATGTATGATTTCTTTAGCAAGCTTGTTAATATTGCTCTGCCCCGAGTACGAGATTTTCGTGGGATCTCCCCGAAATCTTTCGACGGTCGTGGAAACTTTTCAATGGGCGTTAAAGAGCAAATTATATTTCCAGAGATTGAGTACGATAAAATTGATAAAATTAAAGGGTTGAATATTAGTATAGTAACTTCAGCTCCAACGGATAAAGAAGGATTAAGCCTTCTAAAAACCCTTGGAATGCCCTTTAAAGGATAAATTGTTCTTATTTAAAGGTGTGCCACAACGGCCACTATTTTTTAAGAAGGGTTAACTATAATTAAAAGCACCATAGAATTATTAGAATCGGAGGTCGGTTTGGCTAAGAAATCTCTCATTGCGAAAGCAAAAAGAACGCCAAAATTTGCGGTAAGAAAATATAACAGATGCCCACTTTGTGGACGTCCTAAAGCGTTTATTCGCAAGTTTGGTATGTGTCGTATCTGTTTTCGTAAATTAGCATCTAATGGACAGGTTACTGGTGTAACTAAGTCATCTTGGTAATCTTAAAAAACATTAGATCAAAATATAATTTTGATAAGGAGAGTTCGCGATGTCCATGAGCGATCCCCTGGCAGATATGCTGACCAGGATTAGAAATGGAGTTATGGCAAAATTTGACTCAGTTGAAATGCCAACTTCTAAAACAAAAGTTAATATCGTTAAAGTCCTGCAAGACGAGGGGTTTATCACCGGTTATCAGGTTAATGATTCAGGAGTTCAAGGAACTCTAACCATTAATTTGAAATATGGTGCAGACCAGAGTCCTGTTATTTCAGGTATAAAAAGGGTGAGTAAACCCGGATTACGTAAATATGCAAGAGCCGGAGAGATCCCAACAGTTCTCAATGGTCTTGGAATTGCCATCCTTTCAAGTTCGAAAGGCGTTATTACTGATAAAACCGCAAGGGCCAGTAATGTAGGCGGTGAGATTCTTTGCGAGGTCTGGTAAGACCAGCAAATAACGGAGGTAATCATGTCGCGTATTGGAAAACAGCCTATTCCTGTCCCTGCTGATGTCAAAGTAGATATAAAAGGACAGATGATTACAGTGTCTGCTAAAAGCGGATCACTGGAACGTGAAGTACTACCGGAACTCGAAGTTTCCCTGAAGGATCAGGAAATTTTAGTAGAGAACCGTGATAATAGTAAAAGAACTAATGCTTTTCGTGGAATGACCAGAAGTCTTATTAATAATATGGTTATTGGTGTTAATGAAGGATTTAAGAAAACTCTCATCGTTGAAGGTGTTGGATATAAGGTTAATATATCCGGTAAAACACTGACTTTAAATGTTGGGTATTCAAATCCTGTCGAATTTCCTGTTCCCGAAGGTATTACGATTAACGTTGATGGTTCTAACAAAATTATTGTTGAATCCATTGATAAAGAATTGCTTGGACTTACCTCAGCAAGAATTCGTTCGATCCGAAAGCCTGAACCTTACAAAGGAAAAGGCATTCGTTATGAAGACGAACATATTGTCCGTAAGGTTGGTAAAGCTGGAGCAGCTTAAGTAAAAAGATATCACCTATAGTGAAATCTATTCAAATAATGGTAAGGAACAATGGCTAAGACAGACCTAAAAAGAAAAGCCAGAGCGAAGCGTGTGCAACGCATACGTAAAAAGATTACTGGCAACAGTGATCAGCCGCGTCTTAGAGTTTTTAAAAGCAACAAGCATATATATGCTCAGATCATTGATGATTCTGCCGGCAAAACTCTTGCTTCTATGTCAACTATTGATAAGGGCTTTCAGAAATCCGACGATGATGACAAGACCGGAAGTGCAAAAAAGGTGGGATTACTTCTCGCCGAGGTTGCAAAAACTGCTGGTGTAAGCAAAGTCGTTTTCGACCGGGGTGGTTATATTTACCATGGTCGTGTAAAGGCACTTTCTGAAGGAGCCCGCGAAGGTGGGCTTCAATTCTAAAGATATAAATTAGGGGGGGATTTCCCTTGGCAGATTTTAAACGTTCAAGGAACGAAAGTTCCGATGAATTTATTGAAAAAATTGTATTCATTAATCGCGTTGCCAAAGTAGTCAAAGGTGGACGTCGGTTTAGCTTCAGTGCCATCGTTGTAGTTGGTGATGGTAAAGGAAAAATTGGATACGGACTTGGGAAGGCGAATCTTGTTCCAGAGGCAATTCGCAAGGGTGTTGAGAAAGCCAGGAAAGATATGACTTCCGTTTCTCTCACTGATGTTTCCATCCCTCATATGGTTATCGGAAGATATGGTGCAGGCAAAGTATTGCTTAAACCAGCATCTGAAGGTACCGGAGTTATTGCAGGTGGTCCAGTTCGTGCAGTCCTTGAGGCTGTTGGTGTTCATAATATCTTAACCAAATGTCTTGGATCTCATAATCCGCACAATATGGTTAAGGCCACACTTAATGGTTTGAAAAGTCTTCGTACTGCCCAGAAAATCGCAGAAATGCGCGGCAAAAGCGTAGAAGAAATTCAAGCATAAACAGGAAGCATTAAGCATGGTAGGTACTAGGGATTTTTCTAGGATTGCACCATGCTTTTTTCTATTTAATATCGAGTAAAAGGTAGTCAAATGTCCGATACAATTACATTTACTTTAGTCAAGAGCGGAATCGGCAGCACTAAAAAGATTCAAGCAACTCTTACAGGTCTTGGACTGATAAAAATGCAGAAACGTGTAACCCGTAAAGATACCCCTGAAATTCGGGGTATGATTGCCAAGGTCGCACATCTTGTCCGTGTCGAGGAGGCGTAACATGATTAATTTAGGAAATCTCTCCCCGGTTAAAGGGGCAAACAAACAGAGAAAACGTCTTGGTCGTGGTCCAGGTACCGGGCATGGAAAAACTGCCGGTCGTGGTCATAAGGGTTTTAAATCCCGTTCAGGTTCTGGTATTAAGCCAGGATTTGAGGGTGGACAGATGCCATTACAGCGTCGTCTCCCCAAAAGAGGATTTACCAATATCAATACGATAAAATACTCTATTGTCTCACTAGCTCAGCTTGATAGTCTTGAAGCTGGTTCTGAGGTTACTACAGAGTCTCTTATTTCACAGGGTCTGGCTCATAAGGGGCGTCCTGTAAAAATATTGGCCAATGGCGAAGTATCTAAAGCTATTACCGTGACTGTTGAAAAAGTCAGTGCTGGAGCTAAATCAAAGATTGAAGCTTCTGGTGGTAAGGTTGTAGATACAGAAACTAAAAGCGAAGCGTAAACCAATTCATTGAAGCTTAACGTGTTGCAGCTTCTGTACGGAAATTGATTATGAGTGGACTGCAGAATGCTGCAAAATCTTCTGATTTAAGAAAGCGTATTATATTCACCCTGTTAATGCTTGCAGTTTACAGGATGGGTGTACAAGTACCCACACCTGGTATCAACGGTGAGGCTCTTGCGGCATTTTTTGCAAAAAATGCCGGAACGCTTTTTGGTATGTTTAACATGTTTTCTGGTGGTGCTTTGGAGAATTTTTCCATCTTTGCTCTTGGAATCATGCCTTATATCTCTGCCTCTATTATTATTCAGTTACTCACTGTTGTAATTCCTCAACTTGAAACCCTGAAAAAAGATGGGGCTTCAGGTCAGAGGAAGATTACACAATACACACGTTATGGAACTGTTGGATTGAGTATAATACAGGGAACATTTATTGCTACGGGCCTGCAAAGCATGGTTGGGCCTGGTGGTGAACCCATCGTTTTAAACCCTGGTACGCCATTTATTTTGATGACGATGCTTACTCTGACTGCCGGTACATCTTTTATAATGTGGCTCGGTGAACAGATGACCGAGCGAGGTATTGGAAATGGTATCTCACTTATTATCTTTGCTGGAATTGTTGCTCGTGGACCGGCAGCTCTTGTTAACTCCTTTCAGTTAATAAAAGCCGGTGAAATAACTCTGTTCTTTGTGCCACTATTGATTACCTTTATGGTCGGTGTTGTTGCCGTAATTGTTTTCTTTGAAACTGCTCAGCGTCGCATTCCAATACAATACGCTAAACGTGTGGTTGGCCGCAAAGTATATGGGGGACAGAGTTCTCATCTTCCACTTAAAATTAATATAGCTGGAGTTATTCCACCAATTTTTGCATCATCTATTATGATGTTTCCTGCAACAATTGGTAGTTTTATCCAGGTTGAATGGGTCCAGAAGGCTTCAGCAGCCATGGCTCCAGGCAGTGTCTATTATTACATACTGTATATCATTATGATTGTTTTCTTCTGCTTCTTCTATACGGCCGTGACTTTTAAGCCGGATGATGTTGCTGAAAACTTGAAAAAGAATGGTGGATTTGTTCCAGGTATCCGACCTGGTAGAAAAACTGCTGACTTTATAGATAAGGTTCTTACTCGTTTGACAGTGGTTGGTGCAATCTATCTGAGTGTAGTTTGTGTATTACCTACAATTTTGATTTCGAAATTCAATCTTCCGTTTTACTTCGGTGGTACGGCGCTTTTGATTATAGTTGGTGTTGCGATTGATACCGTATCACAGGTTCAATCCCAGATGGTAATGACCAACTATGACGGATTTATGAAATCAGGTAAAAAGAAATAAACGGTAAATTCTGTGAATAGTAGCGCCGGCGGTCAACAGGCTTCCAAGCCAATATTGATTAAAACCCCTGATGAAATTAAAATCATGCGGGATGCTAATCAGATAGTAGCTGAAGTACTTTGTCTTATAAAAAAAAACGTTACCCCAGGCATTAGTACCCTTGAGCTCGATCAAATGGCTGAGGACTTATGTCGTAGACGTAATTCTATTCCAGCTTTTAAAGGGTATCATGGCTTTCCATCCAGTCTCTGTGTTTCAATAAATGAAGAGATTGTTCATGGCATTCCATCGCGTAAACGAAAATTGCGTAAAGGTGATATTCTTTCCGTTGATTTTGGTGTTTGCTACAAGGGATTTTATGGTGATTCCGCAGTGACGATCCCTGTGGGAAAAGTCAAACCCGCCATTCATAAGTTACTTGTAACCACCCAAAAATCACTTGAACTGGCGATCGAACAGGTGATTATAGGAAATAGAGTTTCTGATATTGGTAAAGCTGTTCAGGAATATGTGGAACCAAAAGGCTATTCCGTTGTTCGACAGTTTGTTGGCCATGGGATTGGAAGTTCGCTCCATGAGGGGCCCGAAGTTGCTAACTATGTTCAAGGTGGCCAGTCTCCCAGGTTGATTGAGGGAATGGTTATAGCTATTGAACCCATGGTAAATTTGGGAACTCATAAAGTGAAAGTCCTTCGAGATGGCTGGACTGTCATTACAGCAGATAAAAAACCATCTGCCCATTTTGAACATTCTATAGCTGTTACTGCTGATGGACCATGGGTTCTCAGCTCACGAGAAAATTTTTCGGATAGATAAAAAAATAATCCTTCTCTTTTTTGGTTGGATAGTTTAATATTGTCCGTTTTCGATCTGAATGTGTTCGATTAGGAGTGTTGTTATGGCCAAAGAAGAAGCCATTGAAGTAGAAGGTACCATTGTAGAGCCGCTTCCCAATGCTATGTTTAGGGTAGAGTTGGATAATGGTCATAAAGTTCTTGCTCATATCTCTGGTAAAATGAGAATGCATTTTATTAAAATTTTACCCGGTGATCGTGTTACCATAGAACTTTCTCCCTATGATCTTACCAGGGGAAGAGTGACATTCAGGGCAAAGAATAATAAGAAGAAAAAATAAGAGAGTTGTCACATGAAAGTCAGGTCATCTGTAAAAAAAATGTGTAGTGATTGTAAAGTATTTAAAAGAAAAGGCGTAGTCCGAGTTAGCTGTAAAGTTAAGAAGCACAAGCAGCGTCAGGGATAAGCAACTAATAGTGAGACCGACAATAAAATTTATTGTCACTTTATTTTTAAGGAGTACGTATTTTGGCACGTATAGCGGGAGTTGATCTCCCAAAAAATAAACACATGGATCGCGCACTTACATATATCCATGGAATTGGGCTGACTTCAGCCAGGCAAATACTTGATAAGGCCGATCTGCCACACACTATGAGTAGTGATGATCTTGGTGGTGAGGACATAACTCGTATTCGTAAGATTATTGAATCTGAGTATACCGTTGAGGGTGATAGGCGTCGTGAAGTATCCATGGATATCAAACGACTCACTGATCTCGGCTGTTATCGTGGTCGCCGTCATCGTATGGGACTACCATGTCGAGGACAGAAGACCAAAACGAATGCCAGAACAAAAAAGGGTCCACGTCGTGGTGCTGGCCGTAAATAATATTTGAAACAGGTGTAAATTATGGCAGCAACAAAACGTGCCGGATCGAATAAGAAAAGGGTAAAAAAGAATATTCCGGAAGGAGTCGTCTTTATTTATTCAACATTTAATAACACTATTGTCACCATCTCTGATAAACAGGGCAACGTTATCTCCTGGTGTTCAGCTGGTGTCTTAGGGTTTAAGGGATCTCGAAAATCGACTCCTTTTGCAGCCCAGAAAGCTATGGCTGAAGCCGCTGAAAAAGCAGCTGAGCATGGTTTAAGAAAAATAGAAGTACGTGTTAAAGGGCCAGGACCTGGCCGTGAAGCAGCTCTTAGAGCACTGATAAATACAAGATTTGAAGTAAGCAAAATTGTTGATGTAACTCCAGTTCCTCACAATGGTTGCAAACCGCCAAAACGTCGTCGGGTCTAATCAAACTTGTTTGGATAAAGTTCATTATTTTAAGTTATATCACATAAATCGGAGAATAAAGTGGCTAGATATACAGGGCCTGCCTGTCGTCGTTGTAGACGAGAAAATCTGAAATTATATCTCAAGGGTGATCGCTGTTACTCAGACAAGTGTTCATTTGAGAGAAGAGCTGTCCCTCCAGGTCAGCATGGACAGGCACGTTTTAGGAAAGTGTCTGACTACTGCGTCCAGCTGAGAGAAAAGCAGAAGGTGAAGAATATTTACGGAATGCTTGAAGGACAATTCCGAAATTACTTCCACAAAGCTGATCTTCAAAAAGGTATTACCGGCGAGAATCTGCTTATTATGCTTGAGCGCCGTCTTGATAATACTATTTTTAGACTCGGTTTTTCATCTTCCAGGAAACAGGCCAGACAAATGGTTCGTCATAACCATATTCTTGTTAACGACAGAAAGGTAAATATTCCGTCTTTTCTGATCTCTGCTGGTGATGTTATTACCATCAAAGAAAAGAGCAGAACCAATTCCTATCTTGTTGAAAGTATGGAAGCTGTTGCCAGACGTGGAATCCCAACTTGGCTTGAACTTGATAAAGCTGCATTCAAAGCCACGGTTAAGGCTCTGCCTAATCGCGATGAAATTACCATGCCAATCCAGGAACAGTTAATTGTTGAACTGTATTCTAAATAGAAAATTTGGAAACTAGGATCACGGTAATCGCATTGCAAATCTGAAGGTAGGAAACTCATGACTGAAACTGTTGAAGAGACACTCCCTATTTATCGCAATTGGCATGAGCTTATACACTCTGAGCCAATTGAAGTAGATAAGGCAAAACATACTAGTACATATGGAAAGTTTGTCTGTCAGCCACTTGAAAGAGGGTTTGCAGCCACCATCGGAAACTCTTTACGTCGCATATTGCTCTCCTCTATTCGGGGTGCAGCAATAACTAGCGTTAAGATTGAAGGTGCTCTGCATGAATTTACATCCATGGAGGATGTAAAAGAAGATGTCAGTGAAATTATAATAAATCTCAAACAGGTTCGTCTTCAGCTGAATTCAGATGAAGGGCAGACTGTTGTCATCGAGAAGAATGGTCCCGGTGAAGTTACTGCTGCAGATATAGTTGGCAGTGGCAATATTGAGGTTATGAATGGTGAGCAGTTAATTTGTACTCTCACTGGTGATACCGAATTTCGTGCTGAACTGACCGTTGAATGGGGCAAAGGATACCAGCCTGCAGAAAAGCAATCTAAAGATGATCTGGCCATCGGACAGATTCCAATAGATGCGATTTTCACCCCGGTTCGTCAGATTCAATTTGGTGTGTCCAATGCTCGTGTCGGACAACAGACTGACTTTGATAAATTAACCATCGAAGTCGAAACTGATGGGAGTGTAAAACCTGAGAGTGCTCTCGCTTTTGCTGCGAAAATACTCAAAGAACAACTCACTCCTTTTATCAATTTTGATGAAGCTGAAGTAGAACCTGAAGCTACAGAAGAGGATAAGAGTGATCTCGAACCACTTAATCCAAATCTTGATAAGCCCGTTGAGGATCTTGAGCTTTCCGTTCGTTCTGCTAACTGTTTAAAGAATGCCGACATTAATTTTATCGGTGAGCTTGCTCAGAAATCGGATCAGGAGATGTTGAAGACCAAAAACTTCGGCCGTAAGTCTTTGAATGAAATTAAAGCGCTTCTTACCGAAATGGATTTGTCACTCGGTATGAAAGTTGAAAACTGGACTCCACCAGAAGTCGCTGAAAGTAGCGATGATAACACGGAATTATAGATACGTTATTATTATTGATCAGTCTCTGAATAGGGGTTGAGTTGAGGATAGAATTATGAGACATAGAAAAGCAGGAAGAAGACTTGGTCGTACCACTTCCCACAGATTGGCTATGGTACGTAACATGGTTACTTCAGTTTTCGAACATGAACGAATCGTTACTACAACTCCAAAAGCCAAAGAAGTTCGTCGTGTTGTTGATAAGATGATTACTTTAGCCAAACGTGGTGATCTTCATGCCAAACGTCAGGCATTTAGTTTCATTCAGTCACGCGATGTCGTAGCTAAATTATTTGACGAAATTGCAGGCCAGTATTCCGATAGAAATGGTGGCTATACCCGCATTATTCAGACTGGTCAACGACGTGGTGATGCCGCTCCAATGGCGATCCTTGAACTTGTTAATTATTCTGAAAATACAGAAGAAGAAAGCGAAAGCTAAGAATACTCTTTATTCTGGTACCACCTACGGCTGATATGATTTAAATCATATCAGCTTTTTTTTTCTATTTTTTCTGCCCACAAGTAATCGTATGAAAAATGCAAAAGATTTACCCGAAGGTATGGAGCCCATTGGCAAGAACACGTTTCATTTTCACTGCCATGAGGGTGTCGATTGCTATATGACCTGCTGTCGTAATGTCGATATGTTCCTTTATCCCTATGATGTCTTGCGATTAAAAGATTCATTGGGAATATCTTCACAGGAGTTTATGGAACAGTATACCCGCGTTATGCAAGGTGTCAGCCACCCATATTTTCCTTCGGTGATGCTTAGGTTAAGTGATGATGAGATAAAAGCATGCCCATTTTTGCAGAATGACGGCTGTGGTGTTTATGCCGATCGTCCTTCGGCCTGCAGGACCTATCCTCTTGAACGAGGAGTGGATCGATCGCCTCATAAAGGTATTGCAAGCGACTTTTATCTGATGACAAATCATGAGTATTGTCATGGACACACCGAAGAAAAGAGTTTTACCGTTAAAAAATGGATTCGTGACCAGCGTCTCGATGACTACAATATGATGAATGACCTTTGGGCTGAAGTTGACACAGTTTTTTCTGGTAATCCCTGGGCTGGTGAAGGGAGTGGCGGACCAAAACAGCAAATAGCATTTACTGCCTGTTATGATATCGATAATTTTCGCGTAATGGTAGCAAAACACGAACTGCTTGAACGATTCTCAATCACACGGGACCAGAAAAGAAGAATTAAGGAATCTGATACGGAACTCCTGAAGTTTGGATTTGAATGGCTCAAGAATTTTCTAGGTTCACCATCTTCTTTATTGAATCGATAAGAAGAAGATAATTCTCAATTATAAAATTCTTTGCCTTCCAGGTACGCAAAAACTTGCGTGATTTACCCTATTATGGTAATAAAAAATGTTTAGTATTTAACTTTGTAGTCGTTTTTTCGCATTGGGCTGAAAAAACATAATTCACACATCCCCCGTATTCCGGTGTCTTTGGTTTATATCTCATAATCAAAGATGGAGGAGGGATGGACGTTAAACCGGATAGGAGAACAACATGGCAAAAGTAACTGTTAAGGAAATGCTGCAAGCAGGCCTGCATTTTGGTCACCAGACTCGTCGATGGAATCCAAAGATGAAACCATACATCTATGGACCCCGTAATGGTATTTACATCATTAACCTTGATAAAAGTAAAAAACTTTTTGATAAAGCCAGCGAGTTCGTTATCAATGAAGTCAGCAAGGGCGGCAATCTTCTCTTTGTCGGCACTAAACGACAGGCACGGAATATTATTAAGGAAGAAGCTGTTCGTTGTGGAATGCCCTATGTCGATCACCGCTGGCTTGGTGGAATGTTGACAAACTTTCAGACTATCAAAAACTCCATAGAACGTCTCAAGTCCATTGAATCCATGCAGGAAGACGGATCAATCAGCCGTTTCCCTAAAAAAGAGATTCTTCTTATGGGAAAAGAGCGTGTTAAACTTGAGCGTAATGTTGGTGGTATTAAAAATATGCGCAATGTTCCTTCAGCAGTTCTTGTTATTGATCCAAGAAATGAAGGCATTGCTATTAACGAAGCAATCAAACTTAAAATTCCAGTGATCGCACTTGCTGATACCAACTGTGATCCCGATGGAATTGATTATATTATTCCAGGTAATGACGATGCTATACGTTCTATTCGTTTGATATGCAGTCAGCTTGCCGAAGGTGTTCTTACCGGTCAAGCTGCTCGTGATGGCGAAGATGCATCTGATGAAGCCATGCTCGCAGCTATGAGTGATGCAGGTACAGAGCAGGAAGTAACTACAGTCGCTGCAGAAGCTGTTGAAGTTGCAGCGCCTGTTGAAGACGTAGAAGCTGCTAAATAATTTAATGCCTTAGCGGCGTTATCAGTATTGACAACTCGGGGGCTGTGTAAGCCCCTTTGTTGTGTCTGCCATTTTGATAAATCTATTATTGGTAGATGGGTACCCCAAATTTATTAAAAATAAAATTATTGTCCAATGCCTGGAGGAGTGAAATTGCTGCCGTCTGGTATTGAAAGAGGAAATATATTATGAAAATTAATGCTCAAATGGTAAAAGACCTGCGCGATAAAACTGCCGCAGGAATGATGGATTGCAAGAAAGCTCTGAATGAGACTGACGGTGATATGGAAAAGGCCGTTGATCTTCTTCGTCAGAAAGGCCTTGCTGTTGCTGCTAAACGTGCTGGACGTGCTACAAGTGAAGGAACTATTGAAACCTATATCCATGCAGGTGGTAAAATTGCCGCCATGGTTGAGCTTTCCTGTGAGAGTGACTTCGTTGCCAAGACTGATGGTTTTATAGAATTTGCCAGAGATCTTGCCCTTCATGTTGCAGCGGTTAATCCGGTATCCATTACTCGTGAAGAAATTCCCGAGGAAGTTCTGGCAAGAGAAAAAGATATTTATGTTCAACAGGCATTGGATTCAGGTAAACCCGAGAATATCGTTGAGAAAATGGTTGTCGGTAAGATGGAAAAATTCATAAAAGAAATCTGTCTTCTTGATCAACCGTTTGTAAAAAATCCTGATTTCACTATTCAGGAACTTATCACTGATCTTATTGGTAAGATGGGTGAATCCATATCCATTAAGCGTATTGCCCGTTTTCAGGTAGGTGTCTGATTCTCTTGTGTTCATTCCGTGCTCAGGCCTTGGTATGAACACTTCTTTTTGTCGTTCTCTTGAGGAGTTATTATGGAACTAAAGTATAAAAGGATACTGTTAAAACTAAGTGGTGAAGCTCTTATGGGCGAAGACTCTTTTGGTATCAATACTGATGTTTTGCAAGTTATTTCTCAAGAAATTAAGGATATTATTGATCTTGGTGTTGAAGTTGGCATAGTGATTGGTGCTGGAAATATTTTTCGTGGTGTCAAAGGTGCCAGTCAGGGGATGGATAGAACAGCAGCAGACAATATGGGAATGCTTGCAACAGTTATTAATTCACTTGCTCTTCAGGATGCTCTTGAACGAGGAGGGGTTGTTACTCGGGTGATGTCAGCTATTCCTATGCGTCTTGTCTGTGAACCATATATCCGGCGACGAGCCACCAGGCATCTTGAGAAAGGTCGAGCAGTTATTTTTGCAGCCGGAACCGGTAATCCTTATTTTACCACGGATTCTGCAGGTGTCCTGCGTGCCCTTGAAATTGATGCTGATATTATTATTAAGGCCACAAAAGTTGATGGCGTGTATGATAAGGATCCAGTTCTGCATAGTGATGCAGTGAAGTATGATACTCTCAGCTATGACGATGTACTCACAAAAAACCTTCGTGTCATGGATGCTGCTGGCATAGCCTTGGCTAAGGAAGACAATAAGCCTATCCTGGTGCTGAATATGACTGAGTCCGGGAGTATTTGCCGAGCTGTATGTGGTGAGAAACTCGGGAGTCTTATTAGTAGTTGAAGTGAATTTTTACCTATAAATAGAGCTGTAAACCTGGAGATAATGCATGAGTGATGTTATTTTAGAAATGGCAGAGAAGATGGAAAAAAGTGTGGAAACTTTTAAAAATGAACTCTCTAAGTTACGAACAGGCAGAGCTTCCATATCTCTTCTCGATGGCCTCTCCGTCGACGCTTATGGCAGTCCCATGCTGATGAATCAGGTCGCAACCATGACTATTCCTGAAAGCAGAATGATAGCGATCCAGCCATGGGATCCTCAGATGGTTCCTGCGATAGAAAAGGCAATACTTAAATCAAATCTTGGTCTTGCCCCGCAAAATGATGGAAAAGTTATTCGTCTTACAATTCCTCAGCTTACAGAGGAACGGCGTAAAGAGCTTGTGAAACAGGTTCGTAAGGTTGCTGAAGAATTTCGCGTGGCTGTAAGAAATGTTCGTCGTGAAGCTATTGATATTCTGAAGAAACAGAAGAAAGATAAGGAGATTTCTGAAGATGATCTCTTTAAACTTCAGGATGATGCTCAAAAAGAAACTGATACTTATGTGAAGCAAATTGATACTGTGACCGAGCATAAAGAAAAGGACATGATGGAAATTTGATCATTGAAAGGAAAAGTTTACTGGCTAAACTTTTCCTTTTCCGAGGTACTTCTGTCGTTTATTCCCTTTGCATAAGTAAATGTATACCATGTCTTTTCCGCAATCCCTTGATTCCACACATATACCTCGTCATGTAGCCATCATTATGGATGGTAACGGACGATGGGCCAAACGTCAGTTGAAACCTCGTCTTTACGGGCACAAGGTAGGTGTTGACTCGGTGCAGGCTATTGTTGAATCTGCTGCCCAATGCGGTGTGGAGGTTCTCACCCTATACGCTTTTTCCACAGAAAACTGGAAGCGTCCTGCAGATGAAGTCGGCGGGTTGATGGGACTTCTGAAGAACTATCTTCAGAAAGAGTTATCCCGAATGCTTAAAAACAATATTCGTCTTACCTGCATTGGCGACATTGCAAAGCTCCCCAAAGATGTTCGGGGCGTACTTGAGTCGACCATGAGGGAAACAGCAGGAAATACAAAACTTACTCTTAATCTTGCTCTTAGTTATGGTGGCAGATCAGAGCTTATCCGTGGGATACGTGCTATTGCACAAGCGGTGAGTGACGGAAAATGTGACTTGGGAGATATTGATGAAAAACTCATTGATTCTCACCTGTACACTGCCGGGCTTCCTGATCCCGATCTTCTGATTCGTACAGGAGGTGAGGCAAGACTTTCCAACTTTCTGTTATGGCAGGCATCCTATGCCGAAATATATTTTACTGATATTATGTGGCCTGACTTTCGAGATGATGCATTCGTTCAGGCTATTGGTGAATACCAGAAACGTGAACGGCGCTTTGGTCAGACAAGTGCTCAGGTTCAAAGTGGGTGAGCGATGAATCGAGTGATTCCAGGTATTGCTCTTGCGCTTTGCTGGCTCCTTCTTCTGTTAAAAGGGTCCGTGGCTCTTTTTGTTTTTGTCCTAGTCGTTGGACTTGCAATAGGGGCATATGAGTATGGGAAAATGGCGCTCTTTTCCGAATCCTTTCTGCAACCCGTATCTCTTGCTTCTCTAGCGATTCTTCCTCTGCTTGCAGCTTTTTTTGTCCCCGGCCTCGGTGTTAGCGGCGGGCTTACCATTGCTTTTCTGCTCCTGTCTTTTTGGACACTTGCCGTATATAGAGAGGGTTTTGACAGCTATGCATTCTTTTGCCGATGCTCTTTTGGCCTGCTCTGGGTAGGTTTTTTGGGAACTCATCTGTTTTTGATCCGAGAACTGCCCGATGGAAATTTTTGGCTTCTGATCCTTACTGGAATTACTGCAGGATCCGATTCCGGAGCATACTATGCAGGTCGTGCTTTTGGACGTCATAAGCTGAGTCCTTTGGTCAGCCCTAATAAAACAATTGAAGGGGCCGTTGGCGGAATTATTACCGGGATTGTGGTTGCTGTGATTTTGGCACTATTGCTTCTGGAAAGCGTTCCCTGGTTGTTTGTGATTTTTTCCGCTGTATTTCTTGGCATTGTCGGTATCTGCGGTGATCTTATAGAGTCCGTAGTAAAGCGCGCAACCGGAACCAAAGATTCTGGAACCATTCTAGGCGGGCATGGCGGTATTCTTGATCGTGCTGACTCGATCCTGTTTGCAGCTCCTGTCCTTTATTATCTCCTTTCTATTTTTTCCTGATAGCTATGAAAACACTTTCACTTCTAGGGTCAACTGGCTCGATTGGCTGCAATGTGCTCGATGTGGTCCGCAGCTTTCCGGAGCTTTATAAGGTAACAGCTCTGGCCGCCGGCAAAAATATTGAGAAACTTCATCAGCAGGTTCTTGAGTTTGAACCGGAATTGATCTCCGTTGCTGACAGGGAAAGTGCCGACCAGCTCACTTTGGAGCTTCCTCCCAGGTATAAAAAGCTTGTCGTCTATGGGACCGAGGGCAGCCAGAAAGTAGCAGCCATAGACTCCGCTGAGATGACCATCTCTGCAATAGTTGGTGCTGCTGGATTACTTCCCACACTTGCAGCCATTGATGCCGGAAAGGATATTGGACTTGCCAACAAAGAAACGCTTGTGATGGCAGGAAAACTTGTAATGGACCGCTGCCAGGAAAAGGGTGTCAAACTCCTTCCCGTTGATTCTGAACACAGTGCTATCTTTCAGGCTCTCGATGCTGGGCACAGGGATGATGTGGCCAAAATTATTTTGACTGCATCCGGTGGCCCGTTTCTCACAAAAAGCCTTGATGATCTCCACAGCGTTACTCCAGATCAGGCTCTTGCTCATCCAAATTGGGATATGGGACGAAAAATTTCCATTGATTCAGCATCTCTTATGAATAAAGGCCTTGAGGTGATAGAGGCCAAATGGCTGTTTGATGTCTCCGTCGATGAGATTCAGGTGGTTGTGCATCCACAATCCATTGTTCATTCTTTAGTTGAATTTCAGGATGGGTCGGTTATTGCTCAGCTTGGAATCCCCGATATGCGGATTCCAATAGCCTTTGCTCTTTCGTACCCGAGGCGACTGCCCATGACCTTACCAGGTCTAAATCTGGCCCAGTGCTCTAATCTGCAATTTGTTGATCCCGATTACAAACGATTTCCTGCTCTCCCTCTTGCTTTTACTGCGATCCGTGCAGGTGGTGTTCTGCCTGCAGTACTCAATGCTGCCAATGAGATAGCTGTGGACGCATTTCTTGATGAAAAAATTCCCTTCCTTGATATTGCAGCAACAGTGGCTACAGTTATGAAGCGGGTGCAGGATGGGAGTGAAGATAAACTTGATGATATTCTGGCTGCAGACCGTCTGGCACGTGAAGTCGCAACTCAGCTGATAACAGCCAGGAGCTAGTCCGAGAATGCCATTTTGCCCAAACTCTTCAGAATTCCCAAAAAATAATGCTCACAATATTGAAAATATGGCTGTGCTTATTTTTAGAAAATTCTTCGATTTTGAACAAAATTGCTATTCTCAGACAAGCTCCTAGAAGATAAAATATCCATTAATTAACCCTTGGGGTTTCTATGAATACTGTTGTTTCATTTATTGTCTGCCTTGGCATTCTTATTTTTGTTCATGAACTTGGCCACTTTCTCTTTGCGAAACTGTTTAAGGTGAGAGTGCTGAAATTCTCTCTTGGCTTTGGACCAAAGATCTTCAGTAAAATTGTTGGAGAAACCGAATACCAGCTCAGTGCTTTGCCACTTGGCGGCTATGTAAAGATGTTTGGTGAAAACCCTGATGAACATGAGGGGGCCGCAAGTGATAAAGAGGCATCCTTTGCTCATAAAAAGGTGTGGCAGCGGTTTATGATCGTGTTTGCAGGACCTGCCTTTAATCTTATGTTCAGTCTAGTGCTCTTCTTTTTTGTTTTTTTCTTTATGGGTCTGCCGGATAGCCGGGATACAACCAAAATAGGAGAAGTAACGGTCGATTCTCCCGCAGCAACTGCCGGGATACTCGCAGGTGACACGATTCTCACCATTAACGGTCATGCAACTGAAGAGTGGATGGATGTCCTGAATCTGGTAAAGGATTCAAAGGGAGAGACGCTTACCTTTCTTATGGCACGTGACAACGAGGAAGTGGCACTCAAAATAACTCCAGCTATACATCCGGTGAAAAATATTTTTGGGGAGGAAGTTTCAGAGCGATATATGATAGGCATAATAAAAGCTGAGGAACTTTTTTTTACCCCGACGGGAATTATTGGAGCCTTTCAAGCGGCATGTTCCCAGACCTGGATGTATATCACCCTGACGGTACTTGGGTTTGTAAAACTGATTCAGCAGGTTGTTCCCGTCTCAGAACTTGGCGGCCCCATTCTTATCGCTCAGATTGCAGGAAAACAGATGGAGGCCGGTTGGATTAATTTTGTGTTTTTTACTGGATTACTCAGCGTGAATCTTGGAATTTTAAATCTTTTACCCATTCCCGTGCTCGATGGTGGCCATTTGATGTTTTTGAGTTTTGAGGCCATTCGTCGCAAACCAATGAGTGAAAAGATGCAGATATTTGCACAGCAGATTGGTATTGCCTTCCTCGGAGTTGCTATGATTTTTGTCTTTTATAATGATCTGGCAAGGATTTTTGGATCGTGAACAGTGATCGGCCTCTGATTCTGTCCGTTGATACCTCGACCTCATGCAGTAGCGTGGCCCTCACCAGAGGGGATTTGCATGACGGGGAATTACTGGCAACGGTTACTCTTAACAGTAAGATCACGCATTCGAGACGACTGCTCAGCGGCATAGACTGGCTGCTTTCTCAAAATGATATCGGTTGCAGTGATATTGACGCTCTGGCCGTTGGGCTTGGGCCCGGATCATTTACCGGCTTGCGTATCGCCATGGCTACTTTGAAGGGGATGGCAATGGCCATGGATAAACCACTGCTTGGCTGTTCCACACTTGATGCTCTTGCGGTTAATTGCTCGGGTGACAAACCGCTTTGCGTACTGCTCGATGCCAGAAAAAAAGAGGTGTACAGGCGGTGGTATATGTTGGATAAGAAAAATGTGTTTCGGCCCAAGGGAGCAATTGCTGCCCTGACTCCCGAGAAGCTTGCGGATGAAGTGAGTGACGCTGTGCTTCTGGTTGGTGATGGTCTCTTAACATACGCCGACTTTTTGAAAGAGAATCTTGGGGAAAAGTTTCATATGGCGCCGCGTGTATTGCATTACCCAACGGCTGTCAGCATAGGTTTTATCTGTTGTGAACAATTCCAACAGGGAAAGAGTATGGATCTTGATTCAGCTGTTCCTCTGTATGTGCGTGCCTCCGATGCTGAGCTGAGTCTGGTGAAGAAAGAGAAACAGGACAAATGATACTGAGAAGACAGACACGAAAGATACATGTTGGCAATGTTCCTATTGGCGACGGCAGTCCCATTGCTGTGCAGTCAATGACCAATACGGATACCAGAGATATTCCTGCAACTCTTGCTCAGATTGAACAGCTGCAGGATGCGGGATGTGAGATTGTTCGTGTTGCAGTCTTAAATCAGGATGCAGCAAAAGCGATCCGTGCTATTCGTGAGAAGATCCAGATTCCTCTTATTGCTGATATTCACTTCGACCACAGGCTTGCCGTTGCGGCCATGGAAAATGGCGCCCAAGGAATCAGGATTAATCCAGGCAATCTTGGTGGCCCTGAAAAACTTGCCCGAGTAGTTGCTGCAGCTAAAGCACACAGCGTTCCCATTCGGGTCGGGGTGAACTCCGGTTCCATTGAAAAGGATCTTTTAAAGGAATTTGGTTACCCGACGGCTGAGAAACCCACTGCACTGATTGAGAGTGCCATGCGAAATGTCAGGTTGCTTGAAGACCAGGGATTTGAGGAAATCAAAATCTCCATCAAATCTTCAGATACTCTGACGGCGATCAACGGTTATCAACAGTTGTCCAAACTTACAGACTATCCTCTTCACCTTGGTGTAACCGAAGCTGGCGGGCTGATAGCTGGTACCGTCAAATCAAGTGTAGCGCTTGGTATTCTGCTCCATCAGGGAATAGGTGATACCTTTCGTATTTCGCTTACCCGCGATCCGGTTGAGGAAATCCGGGTCTGCTTTGAACTGCTTCGCTCGCTGAAGATACGAGAGCGTGGTCCGGAATTGATCTCCTGTCCGACCTGCGGAAGAACCCAGATTGATCTGTTTACCATTGCAGAAGAAGTTGAACGCTACGTTCAGACCATGACGAAACAGATTAAAGTTGCGGTTATGGGCTGTGTGGTTAACGGACCGGGGGAAGCAAAAGAAGCTGATATCGGCCTTGCTGGAGGAAATGGGGTTGGCATTATCTTTAAGAAAGGCAAGCTTTACAAAAAGGTCAAAGAAGAAGAGCTGCTGGATACATTTCTGGAAGAATTAAGAAAAATAGAACAAGCATAATAACAGGTATATAAGAAATGAGATTTTCACAATCACTGATTCCCACATTGAAAGAGACTCCTGCAGAAGCCGAGATCGCAAGTCATCGCCTTCTGTTACGGGCAGGTTTTATACGAAAACTGACTGCAGGTATTTACACATATCTGCCACTCGGTCTTGCAGCCGTTCGAAAAGTGGAAACGATTGTTCGTGAAGAGATGAACCGGGCCGGAGCTCAGGAACTTCTTATGCCCATGGTTCAGCCAGCAGACCTTTGGCACGAAACCGGACGCTATAAAAAGTATGGACCGGAATTGCTGAGATTTGTGGATCGCCATGACCGTGAGTCCTGTCTTGGACCCACCCATGAAGAGGTTATTACTGATCTAGCGCGGCGTGAAATCAGGTCCTACCGGGATCTTCCCATGAACCTCTATCAAATTCAGACCAAGTTCAGGGATGAGATCAGACCGAGATTTGGTCTGATGCGCGGCCGCGAGTTTATTATGAAGGATGCCTATTCATTTGATGTGGACGATGCCATGGCAGGCAAGACCTACGAGCTTATGTACGAGGCGTATAAGCGTATCTTCACCCGTTGCGGGCTTGAATTTCGTCCCGTTGAGGCCGACTCAGGATCCATTGGCGGCAGTTATTCCCACGAGTTTATGGTGCTTGCTGATACCGGTGAGGATACTTTGGTTATCTGTTCCGACTGTGATTATGCAGCGAACAGTGAAAAGGCGGCCATTGCAGCGGCAACTGGTGACAAGAGTGCCCTGCTGGATATGGAAAAAGTTGAAACGCCCGGTAAACGCAAAGTGGCTGCGGTCTGTGAATTTATGAAAATTCAGGCAACGGAGCTTGTCAAAACCATGGTTTATCAGGCCGGCGATGAGGTGGTTGCCGTTCTTGTTCGTGGAGATCGTGAAGTACAGGAAGTAAAGCTCAAAAACCTTCTTGGCGTTGCTGATGTTGAGATGCTTGATGATAAGGGCGTATATGATGCAACGGGGGTTCCCACGGGGTATCTCGGACCGGTTGGGATACCAGTAAAGCTCCTTGTTGATAATGAAGTTGCCGCCATGCATAACTTTGTGGTTGGTGCCAATGAGAAGAATCATCATCTGAAAAATGTCAATCTGGGCCGTGACTTTGAAGCATTTAGTGTGGCTGATTTGCGTCAGATCACACCCGATGATCCCTGTCCTGCCTGTGGCGGAACGCTTGCCATGAAAGAGGGGATTGAGGTTGGCCATGTTTTTAAACTTGGTACCGGATACTCGGAGGCTATGAATGCTGTTTTTCAGGATAGTGATGGCTCGGATAAACCCATGGTAATGGGCTGTTACGGTATTGGCGTGAGCCGTATTGTAGCGGCTGCCATTGAGCAGAACCATGATGATAACGGTATGATCTTTCCCATGCCTCTAGCTCCAATGCAGGTTATTCTTTTAAATCTTGGCTTAAAAGATGCTGAGATTACAGCAGCTGCGGAAACACTGTACGCAGAGCTGCAGGAAAAAGGGGTGGAAGTTCTCTTTGATGACCGTGATGAACGTCCCGGATCAAAGTTTAAAGATGCTGATTTACTCGGCATTCCATTACGGGTCACAGTTGGTAAACGTCTTACAAAGGATGGAGTGATCGAACTTCGTTCTCGTAAGGATGGAGTGGTTGAGGAACTTGTTCCCGAGCAAGTGGCTGGAAGGATACTTGAGTTAATACATGCTGCAATGATCGATGGCTGATAAAGAAAAAAACGATACTGGGGTTAACCAGGAAGGCTTAAAGGTTCTGACCAGGAGTTATCTGAATGGGACGGATCTCACGCCCATCGATAAGGCCTGGGAGCTTGTTGTTTCCGTTCATACGGATAAAAAGCATTTTTCCGGAACCCCCTATCTGGACCATACCCTTCACGTTGCGTCCACCCTTGCATCCATGCACTTGGATCTTGATACCATTGTGGCAGGTTTGCTCCATGGCGTCTTGAAAGAAGGTGTGGAGCTTGCTGAGTTACGCCGACAATTTGGCGATGGTGTGGCGGTGATCGTTGATGGTTGTACTCGTATTACCAATGTTCATTACAACTCCAAACTGACGCATCAGGCGGATAATGTCAGAAAGATGCTGCTCGCCATTGCAACGGATGTTCGTGTCCTGCTGGTAAAGCTCGCCGACAGGTTGCAGGATATGTGTCTGCTTGATACGGTGCCCCTGGACAAGCAGCGGGAAATTGCACGAGAAACCAAGGATCTCTATGCACCGCTGGCATCCCGTCTTGGTATTGACTGGATGAAACGGGAGCTAGAAGATCTCTCCTTTCAGTATCTGTATCCCGAGGAGTATCTTGATCTTGTCAGTAATCTGGAAAGTACTCTTGAAGATCGACAGAATTATGTGAATGAAGTGATCTCCATCGTTCATGGAAAACTTGCTGAAAGCAATGTCAAGCCGACACGTATCATTGGCCGTCCCAAGCATCTCTTTTCCATCTATAAAAAGCTGGTCGCCCAGAAAATTCCACTGGAACGGGTGTATGATAAGGTCGCCTTTCGCATTATTGTGAAGAGTGTCAAGGAGTGCTATGAAGCACTCGGAGTGATTCATGCCAACTGGGCACCGGTTCCCGGCCGTATCAAAGATTTTATTTCCGTCCCCAAGGCAAATAATTACCAGTCGATGCATACCACGGTTATTGGTCCGCGTGATCATTTTATTGAAATCCAGATCCGTACAGAGGAAATGGATCGCATTGCCATGGAGGGAGTTGCTGCTCACTGGGCCTACAAGGAGGGGCAGAACGCCTCCGACAATGATACCAAGTTGTTTAAGGACCTGAAAAGTCTGGTTAAAACGCTGCAGGAAGTTGATGACCCCAGAGAGTTCCTGGAATCAGTTCATGGAGAGTTGGACACCCCCGAGGTGTACGCCCTTACTCCCGCAGGTGAAGTAAAAGAATTTCCAGTAAACTCAAGCCCCATTGATTTTGCCTATTCCATACATACCGAGGTCGGAGATCATTGTGTCGGAGCCAAGGTAAACAACAAGCTTGTTCCTCTAAAATACTCGATTCAGAATGGGGATATTATAGAGATTGTTACCTCTAAAAGTCAACGTCCGAGACGAGGATGGCTTGAGTTTGTTAAAACCAGCCGGGCGCGTTCCCGGATACGTTCCTGGCTGCGCAAGGAAGAGCGGGAGCAATCACTGAATCTTGGTCGTGAGATTTGTGAAAAAGAGCTTAGACACTACGATACCACACTAAAGAAGATGGTCAAAAGTGGTCATGTTAAACTTCTGCTGAAGGACCTGCACTGTAATTCCTTGGAAGATATGCTCGCTAAGGTTGGTAGTGGAACGATTACCATCCCTCATCTTGTACGGACTCTTCAGCCGCCAGAAATCAGAAAAGAAGAGGACAGAAAACGGGCCTTAGAAAGTGTTTCAACCCCAGATACAAAGAAAGTTGCTGTTCAGGAAAGAAAAAAAGCAACAACTGGTTCTGCTATTTATATCGATGGAGTTGATGATATGATGGTGAAAATCAGTCGCTGCTGTAATCCTGTTCCAGGCGATGCTATTATGGGGTTTGTTACCAACGGAAGAGGGATTTCTGTTCATAAAGCCGAATGCGTTAATCTACTGGCAACAGACCCACAGCGCTGGATGGATGTTGAGTGGTCCACCAGTCAGGAAAGCGGGCACCGGGTTGAACTCCAGGTGAGTGCCGAGAATGTGAAGGGTATCGTTGCGTCAATTAGTAGTGTGATAAGCTCGGACGATGCTGATATTCTAGAGATAACAGCAAGAACGACTCCAGCGGATACAGCAGAATTTCATATTGCAGTGGAAGTTGAAGGACTTGATCATCTGCAGAGGGTTCTCCAGCATTTACGTCAGGTGAAGCAGGTTATTACAGCACGGCGAATCTGATAAATAATAATTGTGTATAATGTAAGGTGCTTAGTGTAAGATAGTTTCACATGAACATAAATTGCACAAGGGAGAAGAGTGTGAAAGAGAATATCACTGCAATGTATGCTAGGAAAAATTTTGGCCGTTTGCTGGATAAAACGGCTCTTCTTGGTGAATCCTACGTTATTGAACGAGCTGGTCGTCCTATGGCTGCTCTTGTTTCCGTTGATCGTCTTGAAGAGTTACAGGCAGGCGTCGTGGCAATGGAAGAGACTCTTGAAAGGCTAATAAAGAAAATCAAAGGTCCCAAATCCAAGAAGCTTGAAAAAGCAATCATTGAGGCAAGAGAAGCTGCGGCCAATCTTCTGCTGTAACGTCCTGCTTCATGCAAACATGCGATATTTGCGGCAATGAAATTGATTCACGAACCCTATGTTGCCCATTCTGTGGCAGTAATCAAAATGGTGCCCAGCAGGATCAATTCACGTCTCAACGAAAAGTACTCCAGCAGAAGACCGTAAACCTTGAACAGGGGCTTCCCACGGTAAAACAAGCTCTCAAGCGACTGAGTCAGGAACTTCAAACGGCTCGATTAGAGGATATCACTCTTCTCACCCTTATTCATGGTTACGGTTCAAGTGGCAAAGGGGGCGCTATTCGCAAAGAGTGTCGAAAAACCTTGGAATTTTTAAAAAATCGTGGCGAGATAAAGGCCATTTTTTTCGGTGAGGATTTCAGGCAGCGCCTGGGGCCCGTAAAACAGCTACTGCACCGCTTTCCCGAGCTTTCCCGACATCCTCATCTGAATCGCAATAATAAAGGTATTACAGTCGTGTTGCTTTTTTGAGGGACTGTGTCTTACCGCTTTTTAACTTCTCAATCCTTGATCCTGCCCTTGCAGGATAGAATTCAATGCTTATTTATTAATGATTAATGCAACACTGGTAATGTGTATCACTTAAAAAATAAATGAACTATTAAGGAGTTTCTCAATGAAACGAATTGCTGGATTAGCACTTGTTGTTTGTCTCTCTGTACCAACCGTCGGGTTTGCTGAAGGTGGTAAAGCCGATGAGTTGAAGACTTTTAAAGATCAGCTCAGTTACAGTATGGGCGTTGATATGGGAACGTATCTCAATGGAATTGGAAGTGAACTGGACTATGAGAAACTCCAGCTTGGCCTGAAAGATGGTTTTGATGGAAAGACTCCCCTTTTAACTCCTGAAGAGATGCAGGGTGTGCAGAAAAAATTTGCTGAGACAATGAAGGCAAAACAGGAAGTAGAAATGAAGGCCATGCAGGAAAAGAATAAAAAGGCAGGAGATGCATATCTTGCTGAAAATAAGACTAAGAAAGGCGTTATTGTAACTGAAAGTGGTTTACAGTACGAAGTTATAGAAGAAGGAGCCGGTGCTGTTCCAACGGCTGAAGATACGGTGAAGGTGCATTACAAAGGCACCATGATAGATGGCAAAGTCTTCGATGATTCCAATACACGGGGAGAGCCTGCAACTTTTGGTGTTACTCAGGTTATTCCAGGTTGGAGTGAAGTGCTGCAGTTAATGAAGGAAGGTGCTACCTACCGTGTTGTTATTCCACCATCTCTTGCCTATGGAGAGCAGGGTGTACCGCCAATGATTGAGCCTAATTCTGTTCTTGTCTTTGAGGTGGACTTGATTTCCATTGAGAAGGTAGGTGATAAATAATGGTTAAAAAGAAATGTTGTAATAAGGTTGAAAAGAAAGGCCATTGCTGTAGTAGTTGTCCTTTATTTGATGAGCCGGAAAAGAAAAAAAAGAAAAAGTCGAAGAAAAAAAATAAAAAGAAAAAAAAGAAAGCTAAGAAATAGTATTTCATTTTTTCATAAATTATTTGCCCCGGTTCATCATGTTCCGGGGCTTTTTTTTGTCAAATGGGCCTGAAGGTATTTTAAAAAGAGATTTTCGAGGGATGGCTTGGTTTTTTTGCTATATTTATATAATATAAACGATTGAGAAATAGTGATAACCCATATTACAGATTATTGTGGAGTGTATATGAATATTAGTCTTACCATCGATCAGGAGATCTGCAAAAGATGTTATTCCTGTATAGCAGAATGTCCGTTCGACCTTATCAATCAGGACAAAGAGGGGTTTCCCCAATTACGAAAGGCGGCGCTTAAAAGGTGTATCCGTTGTGGCCACTGTATGGCTGTCTGTATGGCCGACGCACTTGAAATTTCCATATCACCACTTGTCGATAGCGAATCGATTGATAAATCGTTGTTGCCAGAGCCAGAATCTGTGAAGCACTTTTTGGAAAGTCGGCGGTCGATTCGTACGTATAAAAAGAAGGTTGCAGATCACGCCATTCTTGAACAGATCCTTGATGTCAGTCGCTATTCCCCCAGTGCCCATAACTCCCAACCCGTGCATTGGATAATGGTTGAAGACCCGGAGAAAGTGAAGCAGATCGCTGGTCTGGTAGTTGATTATATGCGGGACATAAAAGTGTTTCCAGGATTAATCCGTGCCTGGGACAATGGGGTGGATAAAGTTTTACGTGGTGCTCCTCACCTTGCCATTGCCCATGCCGACCCAAAGGGGAGTGAGCATATTGTTGAAGACTGTACATTAGCCACGGCCTATCTTGATCTTGCTGCACATAGTCATGGGCTTGGAAGCTGCTGGGCCGGTTTTCTGGTGCAGGCTATTCATTTTCAGTATCAGCCAGTTATTGATGCCTTAGATCTACCAGAAAATCACCGTGTGTATACGGCTCTTATGCTTGGGTATCCAAAATTTCGATACCGTCACATACCCCAGCGTGACCCGTTAAAGGTCAGTTGGAAATAGTCAGGGCGTTTGTGGCAATGAAAAAACGTGCCATAAACTGGAAGGATGTGGTGTCGGTTTATAGCCCTCGGTCTGCTTACAGGTCTTGCCAGTCGCTATCTTTTACAACAATATATTGATCTGGTGTGTCAGGAATTGCTAAAAGAGCATCCGAGACTCGTTGGTAATCAATTCAATAGAGGACCCGCAGATGAGTGATTTTCCAAACTGTTTAAAGTGTAATTCTGAATATACCTACGAAGATGGAATGCTGTTTATCTGTCCCGAGTGCGGGCATGAGTGGTCAAAGGAGAAGTTGCCGGAAAGCGCTGATAGCGAAGGTGTTGTGAGAGACAGCAATGGGAATTCACTTCAGAATGGTGATTCTGTTACGGTGATTAAGGGTTTGAAGGTAAAGGGCTCCTCACTGATGGTTAAGGTCGGAACGAAGGTTAAGAATATCAGACTGGTAGCAGGTGATCACAATATCGATTGTAAAATCAGTGGAATCGGAGCCATGAAGTTGAAATCTGAGTTTGTTAAAAAAGCTTGATCCGATCCATGAAGGTGTTTTTACAGTGAGGCCTGTAAGCCTTTAAGAAGCACAAAACGGCCCAAAGAGACGATGGGACAAGGAAAGGAACCAGTAAAAAGCTGATTGTTGCAGAGTCCTCCTGAAAGGTATATTTTTTCAGGGCGTTTGGCAAAATCGTAGGCATTAATGGCAATACCTTTTACAAATTTTGCGACGGCACTTTCTTCACTTTCACCCGTTACCACTGCATCAAAAATGTGGCTCATTCCTAAAACGCCACAGGTTACAGAAAAAGAACTTCTGGGAATTTCCATGGAATTGAAATCCAGAGTGTAATATTTTTCCAGAAGCTCAATGGTGAATCCCATGGAAGCACCGCATTCTGCATTCCAGCCCATATCCTTTATTTTTCCATTACTATAGGCCACATACTTAATATCGCGACTGCCGCAGTCAAGCAGGGTGAAAGAGTCGTCCTTGATCAGCTCTAATCCACCACGGGCAAGTGCTGTGAGTTCATTGACATATCGGGTAGCATAACGTTTTCCATTGTGGCCCGTGGCAATATCGACTTTCAGGCTTCTATCGATTAAGCGGGTGGCAATCAGACGAGGAGGGGCGGTTAAATCAGTGTCGAGCAGTTTGCAGTAGGATGTACCAAAATCAGCAAGTAACATGGGGCGTGTTTTATATTCCGGAAAGTTCCAGAAATGCCTGAATTTTTGCCTTGGCGCTGTTTCCTGCCGTTACATCACAGTCAAGATAGAGACCGTGTGGATGTTTGGCGGCAAGGTGGCGGGCAAGGGCAGTTTTTGCACAGAAGGACTGGGCGAAGAAGACCGTGGGGATATTGGGGTTGTAGTGGAGCTCAAGCTCCAGGTTATCTGGAGTTTTATTTTCCATACAGCGCGCCCATCCATACACATGAGTGGTATCTGGAAAAAGAGTAAGCAGGGAAAAATCCCGTGGCGGTACTCCCCAGAAACCGGCGGTTGCTGTGCAGGAAGAGAATGTGTCATAGCAACCAGGCATCTGAACTGAAGCTGTGATTGCTGCCATCTTGTCCAGAAGTGGCATCTCCGTTTTGCATAAAGGGACTCCAAAGTCGTTACTGTCACCGTTTTTGGTTCTGATAACTGTGCAATCTGGGAGAATATCTTCAAGGACCGTTGCTGTATGAACAGCACAGTCACACTTTCCAGCTCCAGTGTCGATATAAATAACTTCTGGTCTGATTGAAAGACTGTTTGAAATCACAGTGCGAAGGATACCGCAATAGACACGTGGTAGAAATGGAGATGCTGTTTCTATATCTATTTTTCCCTGGGGCTCATCAAGGTCAAAGATTTTAAATTCAGGACCTGCAAGCATTTCCATAATGGCCACAGGAGGAACGCCAACAATGCCTGCTCGTGTTTTGGTGCTGGAGACAGCTGACATCAGGTTGCCTGCTTATGTAAGAAATAAAATCCAGAGATTCCGAAAATAATATGGATAAGCATTGCTGCAATCAGGGGTGAGATATAACCGACCCGTGCCAGTGACTGCAGAGCGCCCCATAATCCCCAGGCAACAAAGGCGATGCCGCAGCTTGCAGGGATTGCAACAGAGAGGTCTTTTCCCCATTTTTTATAGGAAACAAGAAGCATGGGAAGGCCTAAAAAGAGTAGAGGCCCCCCAAGTAATGTGTAGGAAATCCTGCTGTAAAAGTTGGTCTCGGCAATCACCGTTTCGGTAGGGCTTGCCTGCTGGTACATGGCCTGGTACAACTCGGTGAGGGAGAGTTCCGTAGATCGGTAATCTGGAATGAAAAATAACTCCGGTGATTCAGGAAAATCAAAATCCCTGTATACAAAGAGAGTTGTGACATAATCATCGGGATTAATGTTTCTTTGGATCTGGCCGCTTGTCAAATGCCACCCGTTTCGATTCCATTTTGCCTCATCTGCTGCGATAAGGGTTTGTACTTTGTGGTCTTTATCCCAGCTGGAATAGGAAAAATAATGGAATATATTTTTGTCGATAAAGGGTCTGGCGAAGGAATAAAAGCCCTCCTGTCCCTTGTAATAGTAGCGACCGTTACGATAAATACCCAGTGGCACCATGCCCTTTATTTCCTGATGCTTGATGGTATTGGTGGCAGCAATAGTAGGCGGTAGCACCCATTGGGCCATGGCTAAAAAGAGCATGGTGAAAATGATTGAGCCAATAAGAATGGGATTAATGATCGTCCGCATATGGATGCCACCAGCCATCATTGCGGTAAGTTCCTTGTTATGGTTAAGTATTCCAAGGGTGATGACACCGGAGAGTAAGATAAGAACCGGGCCCAGCGTATCAATAATAAAAGGGATATTTAAAAGTAAAAATTTAAAAACAAGGCTCATCGGTTTTCCAGCATCTAAAAACTTATCAACCTGTTCGAAAAAATCTACAAGGGTGTAAATGGAGATAAAAGCTGCGGCTACAATGCAGAAAGTGCGAGTAAATTGAGCTAGAATATATCGATCAAGAAGTGTGGTCACGAGAGTTTACCAGCGGATAAAACGGTGAACCAGCAGAAAGCCGATGGCCACCATTCCAAGTCCAAAGAGATTTGAAAAAGCAAGATAGCTGAAAGCCTGAAGATGTTCTCCTGCTTTGAACATCTGGATTGTCTCTCTAGCAAAGGTTGAGAAAGTTGTAAAGCCCCCAAGGAATCCTGTAAAAAGGAAAAGTCTGAATTCATTACTGATAGTGACTTTGTCAAAGAGTGCCCAGAGTATTCCAATAAGCAGGCAGCCGATTAGATTGGCAAAAAATGTTCCGATGGGAAATGTTTGGGTATGGTAATCTCCTGTAGCCATGGAGAGCAAATATCTTCCAACCGATCCGATCGCTCCACCAAGAGCCACTGCAATTATTTTGTCCATCTGGCTGCGATTTTATAAAAATAGTTTGAGTACCGAGTTGATAGTGGCTTGTGAAGCTCCCTTAATTGTAATAAATAGGGTATGCTTCGGATATTACAATCTGCTGCAATAGGTAACATCATCGCTGGTTAACGTCAAGGATAAGGCGTGATGCAAGAGAGAAGAGGTATTTCAAAATGAAGACAATCGTATGCTCGGTACGGGTGGTGGCAGCGGCCCCTGGTCTGCATGACAACACTGCTGATCTTGATCGTTTACAGCAGGTGGTGCTTCAGGCACTGGATGATAGGCGTTCACTCGTTATTCCCTATAGATGTATGACATCCGTTGCCAGAGATTTTCGTGCAGCGGGATTTGCAGGGTTCGCTCTTTTGAATAATCTTGAGCAGGGGTGGGAGTTGGTTGGGTTTTCCAAGGAAAAACCCTCCATAATTGCTGCCATGGCACTCGATCTTGGCACAACTCACCTTGAGGCTACTCTTCTCGATCTCCAAACCGGAGAGACCTTGTCCGATGGAAATCTCGAGAATGCCCAGATCACATTTGGAGCTGATATTCTCAGCCGGATTCATTATGCCACCACAAAACGGAGACAGCAAAAGCCGTTGGCGGCTGATTTTCAGGATCCGGGTCTTGATGAACTACAGCAGGTTGTTATTGCTGCAATTAACGAATTGGCTGCAATAGTAGCCGCTCGTGCTGATATTGATCCCAAAGATATTCGTGCTCTTTCGGTATCTGGAAACACCACCATGGCCCATTTGTTTCTTGGCCTTGATCCTTATCATATCTGCAGGGAACCCTATATTCCTCTTTTTAATCGGATCCAGCCGATTCATGGTGAACAGGTGGGACTGGTGATTGCTCCTCTGGCTCCGGTCTGGGTGATGCCATCGGTTGGAAGTTATTTTGGTGGTGATCTTATTTCGGGAATTCTTGCATCGGGTATGGCCCATTCGGCGAAAACCAGAATGTTGATTGATGTTGGAACAAACGCTGAAGTTGTGCTTGGAAACAGCGAATGGCTGATCGCCTGTGCAGGGGCTGCAGGTCCCGCACTTGAAGGTGGAGTGGCGCGGATGGGGATGCGAGCAGGGTCCGGTGCTATTGAGTATGTTTCCATTGATCCGGAGACGTACGAGATTCGGTTTCGTACCATCGGAGATGTTGCCGCAAAAGGAATTTGCGGTTCAGGGCTTATTGATCTGGTGGCAGCGCTTTATCTGACACAAATGATAGATATTCGGGGGAAATTTCGGGACTCAGCCACTGAGCAGGATTCGTCAAGGGCAGCGTTTATGAAAGAGCATTTTGTAACCCGTGATGACGGGCTTTGTTTTGTGCTGACTGGTGGGAAGTCTGGTGAAGAGGAGGATGTGGTCCTGGAGCAGATTGATCTTGATGCCATGATTCGTTCTAAAGCTGCAATGTATGCCATTCTGACCACACTTATCAATCAGGTGGGGCTTGAATTTTCAGATTTGGAAGAAATAATTGTGGCTGGAGCCTTTGGCCGCCATATTAATCCGCAGAATGCAATAACGCTTGGGATGCTTCCGGATCTGCCACTCTCTGTATACAGGGCAATTGGAAATAGTTCCCTGCGCGGGGCAGAAAAGGTTCTTTTAGATGATAGAGCACGTCTGGAGTGTGAAAAAATTGTTTCCAGTATCACCTATCTTGAACTGAATGTGAATCAGGAGTTTATGATTCGTTTTTCGGGAGCACGTTTTATTCCTCATACGGATCCATCTCTTTTCCCGTCGGTACCGCTCTTTGGCTGTATCGAAAAGTGATTTCTTCAACTACTCTACCGACTTGCATTTTAGGGAATTGATGTGGTATACTTTTAGAGTTTTGAATAGAGTCTTCTCTCGGAAGGTATGAAATATCCTATCTACTTGTTGTTTCGAAATTGGCAGGTGGATGCAAATTATGAAAGGAACTGGCGGCTGGTTGATCACAATTATTGTGATTGATGATTTGCTGCGGTGCTTTACATGGTAAAAAAAATACAAAAGAATGGTCATAAAGGGGCACGAAAAAGTGCACGGGAACGTCTCCATGGTTTCTGGGAGGTGTTTGATAAGGAGGATGAGGTTCTTGTTTGCATTAATGCCGATCCGGATGCTCTGGCTTGTGCTCTCGCCATTAAGCGTCTTTTGCGTTATCGGGTGAAATCTGTCCTCATTGCCCACCCCAATGAAATTCGCCGTCTCAATAATGTCTCCATGGTAGAGCGCCTCAAAATTCCCTTGGAACGTCTTGGTAATGTAAAGGTTCAAGAGTATAGTAAAAAAGTTCTGGTTGATTCACAGCCAAGCCATCTTCCTGTTTTTGAAAAAATTGAGTTTGATGCAATTATTGATCATCATCCTGTTACGGGAGAGTATCCGGATTCATTTGTGGATATACGTCCTCAGTATGGTGCCTGTTCCACAATGTTGATTGAGTATCTGCGCGCTGGCAATATGAAACCATCGGTTGCACTTGCTACTGCTCTTTTTTATGCAATTAAGGTGGACACGCAGGATTTTTCTCAACACTCTGTCCTGGCCGATGGGATCTCCTTTCGCTATCTTTTTAATATTGCCAATCGCAATCTGGTAAAGAAATTTGAGCTGGCGGATATGCGTCGTTCTGAGCTTAAATATTTTAATATTGCACTCAGTAACCTGACCTATACAAAGGGCAGGTTCTATACCCATTTAGGAAAGGTGAGAAATCCTGATATTCTTGTCAATATAGCTGATTTTCTAAATCACGTTGATAAAATCGATTGGGTGCTTGTTTCGGGAATTCATGGTGAAAAGCTTGTTGTGATTTTTCGCTGTGATGGATATCGCAAGAGTGCAGGAAAACTGGCAGAGCGTATTTTTTCTGAAGTTGGATCAGCTGGCGGCCATAAGGAAGCAGCACGAGCGGAGGTTCCATTGAAGAACCTCTCCCTTGGGGACAAAGAATTTACCACCAAGACTTTGAAACGTTTGGCAACCAGGCATATGAAATAAAAATAGCAAAAGAACCTTTCAGCAGTAAAACATAACGGAGTAAAATGCTAAAGCCTTCCACACTTGCAATGATCCTTGCCGGCAGTCGTGTTGATAATCTCAATGTTCTTACCTACTATCGTCCAAAGTCAGCGGTGCCGTTTGGAGGATTTGCACGAGTGATCGATTTTGCTCTCAGTAATCTGCTCCACTCAGGTATAGAGCAGGTTGCAATCCTCTCTCAATATCGAAGTTATTCCCTTATTAATCATATTGGTACAGGTGCTGCCTGGGATATGATTGGCCGTAATCGCGGTGTCTCCATACTCCCTCCTTTTAAAGATAATAGTGATAACCTTGAACATGCGGACTGGTATCGCGGCTCTGCCGATGCGGTGTATAAAAATCTTGATTTTGTGGAGTATAATAAACCTGAAGAGATCCTGATTTTGTCGGGAGATCATATCTACAAAATGGATTATCAGGATATAATAAACTATCACCATCAAAAAGATGCCGATTTAACCATTGCTTTTGTGCAGGTTGATAAGGCTAAAGCGCATCGTTTTGGCATTGCGGCAATTGATTCTGAAGATGGAGAAACCGGTGGCCGGGTTACCGGCTATTGGGAAAAACCGGAAGCCCCAGAGTCGGACTGGGCGTCTCTTACTGTCTTAATTTTTAAACCGGAAGTGCTGTATCAGGCACTAAAAGAAAATCAACAAACCGACTCTTTTGAATTTGGCAGAGATATTATCCCCAGGCTAATGGCCCAGGGGAAGAAGGTGTATGGATATAAATATCTTGGTTACTGGGGATACACCGGAACAACTGAGGAGTACTGGCAGGCAAGTATGGATCTGCTTGGAAAAAACCCACCCATTGATATGGAGGCCTGGGGATTACGTACCAATATGGAACATCGTGGGATTTGTGATGCTCAACCGGCGTTGATACGTGAGAATGCAACGGTTCATAATAGTCTTGTGTACAACGGGTGTATCGTTGAGGGAACCGTGAAAAACTCTATTTTATTTCCGGGAGTCCATGTTGAGAAAGATGCAGTTATTGAAAATTCTGTCCTCTTTTTTAATAACCATGTCGGAGAAAATTGTAAATTCAACAAGGTTATTACCGACGTAAACTCTGTTTTTGGTAAGGGGGTTTGCGTGGGGCCAGAATTAACGGAAGAGGCCAAAGATGTGACACTTATTGGCTGGAATAATCATATACCAGATAAAATGCGCATTGCTGAAGGAGCAACTGTTTATCCAAATATTACTGTGGAGCAGTGGGCGAGTGTAAAAAGTGTTGAAACCGGAGAGGTACTTAAATGAGTGCTAAAAAAGAGGCTCTGGTACTGCTGTTAGCCGGTGGAGTAGGCAGTAGATTAAATATTCTTGTTCAGAGCCGGGCTAAACCCGCCGTGCCCTTTGCCGGACATTATCGAATAATTGATTTTAGTTTGAGTAATGTGATGGCCTCCGGGCTTACCAAAGTCGGAGTTCTTACCCAGTATAAGCCTCTCTCTTTGATGCGTCATCTGGGTATGGGGGAAGCATGGGACTTTACCGGACGCAGCCGGGGATTGAAAATTTTACCACCACATACCGGTTTTCAGGATTCGGACTGGTATAAAGGCACCGCCGATGCTGTTCGGCAAAATATCGATTTCTTGGAAAAAAATCCAGCGGATGAGGTGGTTCTTCTTTCTGGCGACCATATCTATAATATGGATTTTCATGCCATGATTGAATACCATCGCTTCAAAAAAGCCGATGTGACAATTGGGATGATGGTTGTTCCCATAAGCGAGATCTATCAGTTTGGTGCCGGGGTTATCGATGACCAGAACCGGATTATTGACTGGGAGGAAAAACCTGAGCATCCCAAGACAAATCTTGCGTCCATGGGAATTTACGTCTTCGATTATAAATACCTGCTTGATTCTTTATATAAGGATAAGGCAGAGGTCGATTTCGGCATGCATATCCTGCCGCGAGCCATCGATAATGATAATGTCTTTGCCTATCCTTTCTACGGATACTGGAGGGATGTGGGGACGATACAATCCTACTGGGAAGCCAATATGGATGTGATCAGGCGTGATAGTGGAATTTCACCAGCAGAGTGGGGGATTAGAACTAATATCGAGGCCGATGGCCGTCCTGCAGATCGTCCACCTGCTCGCTTTGGAGATGATGCCAAAGTTAGTTGTTCCATGATATCTGCCGGTTGCGTTGTGCGTGGAACCGTTATCAATTCGGTGTTGGCGCCTGGAGTTGTGGTGGAGGAAGGAGCGGTTGTCCGGGATTCGATTCTTTTTGCCGATTGTACGGTTGGTAAGAACAGTAGTGTGGATTTAACGATCTGTGATAAACGCGTCAGAATTTCAGGAGATAGTGTTGTTGGTGCTGGAAATAATCACGATGTTGCAAATATCCAGCAGCCCAGTCATCTCTATACCGGAATCTCTTTGGTTGGTAAGGAGGCGATGGTCCCCTCCGGTGTAACTATTGGTCGAAATTGTATTGTTGGGTCACATACAAAAGAAGCTGCATTTTCCACAAAGAAAATAGCAGATGGTGAAACGTTGTAGATTTCGATGGTTTTTAGAACGAAAGAATTGTCTGCAGCAGTAGAGAAACTGGTGATCCCGGCGCGATTCGAACGCGCGACACCCAGATTAGGAATACTGCGCTACCAAAAAGAAAACAGGGCGTTTGCGGGGTGTTTTGTTGGGTCATGTGCCCCAGGCTAATCGAGTAGATTAACCGCATCACGTTTAAGGCCGCTTGACACATGCTGGTATATCCGCATGGTTGTTTCTGGGGAGGCGTGGCCAGCAATTTCAGAAACCGACTTGAGGTCTGCCTTTTTTTCCAACAGAGTTGTTATAAATGCGTGGCGGATATCGTAGAGGCGAATTCGTCTGGTTATTTTTGCTCTTTTCTTGGCCGACCCCCATGCCTTTTTGATGGATGCAACATTGCCGCCGTGGTAGTTGATAATATATGGCGTGTTCAGCTTTTTATTCTTCATATCCGCATCAAGCCACTGCTCAAACATTTTAAGTATGGTGTCATTCAGTGGCACCATTCGCACAGGAATTCCACCTTTATCAGCAGATGTAACCATTAGCGTTCTGTTGGTAAAATCTATGTGCTCCCACTTGAGGCTTAATAATTCAATTTTGCCGGGGCGTAATCCGGTGTAATAAGAAATCCAGATAGCTCTTTTAATATGCGGAACAGCACAGGCAGCTATTGTCTCTAGTTCCGGCTTGCTGGGAGGCATAATGACTGCGTTGTCCTCCTTTGGCAGTTCATACCCTTGCATGGGGCTGCTGGCAATAAAACGCCGTTTTACAGCAAAATTAAGGATTGCCCGGACAATGGCAAGGTTGCCTTTAATTGTTGTCATCTTGATGGTTACTTGCACATTTTTACCATCTTTTTTGATATGCTTTGTCCGTCTTTTTTTTATAAAGTCATCAAGCACTGATGGTGTCAGTTTATGTGCCATGTAATTGCCGAGAAGAGGCAGAATAGTAGATTCAAGCTGGTCGCACACCCCATCATATGACGAGGTTGTCATGGCGAATTCTTTGGCTAGGATATATTTATTTGCCAGCAGTGTAAATGTAGGAGTGGTGGCGGATCGTTGCTTTCCAAGCCCTAGGTGTGAGTTGAAATCCCAGGCTTTTTGCTGGCCAATCTTGCCACGTTCAAAGTATTTTTTGCTGGTGCTTGGCCTTTCTGTATCCTTACCCTTTGGGTAACGGCACAGCCAGCGACCATCTTTTAGTTGGGTTACACTCATGTTATTCTAGTTTGACGTGATATAGAAAAAGTGGACACTTTCTTAAGGTTGGAATAATAATCTTTT
>CAZUPS010000035.1:0-41243 GCA_964621915.1 uncultured Desulfocapsa sp.
GTCCACTTTTTTTTGCAAAACTTATTTCAAAAGTACGCTTCAGTCGGATGAACCAGAATTCCGAACGTGAAGTCGCAGCAGAAGAACGAAGGTGGGCAGAGGACAAAGAAGTTATTAATCAATATTATGATGAATGTGGAGCTTCGGCAGAACGCGGGCAGAAGCTCAAGGCAGCACAGACAGGTACCACGGCTACTGCGGTGCGTGATTTGGAACTAAAAGCCGCACGCGGCCCATCAAGTGCGAGTAATAAAAGAGAAAGAACACTCAAATATGCACGCATGACAGACTCTGATGCGGAAAAAATATTTTATGAGACAGGTATAGCTGCGGGTAAAACTAAAGCTGAAATTGAAAAGGAATGGGATGAGTTCATTGCCAAGACCATAGAACAGGAAAAAGCAGAAAACGAAGCAGCATTGGAGCATGATAGAAAAGTGTATGAAGATGGAATGGCGGTTCTGGAACAACAGGATGAAGAGGCGCAAAAGGAATATCGAGAATGGGAAAATAGGTGTGAAAATAAAAAAAGCAATGCTTTCAAGGTTTGGAATAGCAATGTTAAGCGACGTAAAGCATTAGGCATGTCGGATAAGCCCTTAAAGGGAAGTGGCAATCCCGATTTCATCAAGTCCTATTAGGACTGGGGGCCAAATAAGTCTCCATTTTTAATTCGGAAGTGGGGATTTCGCCCAAAAAACACAGGGGGCAGGTCTTGAATCGCAGGGTTTCTTCACCCTCTTGGCCGGGTTCTGACGAGCCGGTTTACGAAAGCGATTGATACCGATGGCGACCCACGGGATGCTTCCCTTGTGCTTCTTATTGATGTTGCTGTTTTGGGGAAAGTATTATAGGGTATTTTTTTGTGAAAAGGTGAGTGACCTGTGATTGTTGACACTTAGCCAGTAAGGGCTTGTGGTGGATGGTCACAAAAGCCACTACTTTAGTTCACCTTGGTGTGCTAATTGAGTGGCTAGGTGCGTGTTCTCCTCTTGATACTTTCCTGACGAAAAGCGAATTCTTATCACTTTAACCACATAATTCCGGACTAAGAAAAAAACTGTAATTCTATCAGGAGTCGTAATGAGGATGAGTATGTTTGGCTTGACCTTGCAGGGACGAATGCGGGGTCTGATTATTTTTTCTATTGCCATTGTTTTACTGGTGGTAGGGTTTGGTGCCTGGAAGATTCGCCAGTTTGATAATTATTATATAAATATCCGAACCTCATCCGGACAGCTTCAGCAAAACCTACAGCAAAATTTCAACGTTTCCCGCCTCCTTGCGTCTATTCACTCCAATCTGCGTCTGTATATGCAGTCGGCCGATGATGTCGTACTGATAGCTATCCGTAATGACACCAAAACACTACGAAACACACTGCCGGAAGAGCTGGCGGAAGATCTTGCTCATTTACAGAAGATTATAGATGTTCTTGCTATCCGGATGAAGAGTCTGCAGGAGAACAATGATCAGGTTTTTCAGGCAGATAATGATATTTCTAAAGCCTTAGCCCGGAACTTACAAGGAATTCCGCAGGAGCTCGCCTATCAGCTAATCCCCGTTGTTAATAAGGCAAAATCACGTCATCAGGAGTTGTATGTCTCCACAATTATGACTGGGCAGATAGGTCATATTAAAGCGGCTCAGATCGCGATTGCCGAAAACCTGACAGAAGTGGAAAAACAATTAGACTCGATCGGCAGTCGTCTTTCCGCAGCCGAGAAAAAGATTATTCGTGATCTGCAGGAAGCATTTTATTCTCTGGATGACGCAAGCAGTACCGTTGCTGCCATTCGCCTTGTTACCATGGAGACAGAACAGGAGATTATTGCCACTGTTGATTTGCTGAAAAATTCCATTGCAGAGGATTCATTGTCTAAAAATGAATCTTCCTTTACGCTTATGCAGCAGGGTATGGTTACGGCAAAAAAGAATATTCTCTATCTTGTCGCGACCCTTGCTTTTCTTGCTCTTCTTTTTACTGCTATCAGCCTGATAATCAGTAAAAATATGGTTAAACCTCTTGTGAATTTTGTTTCTTTGTTGAGAAACCTCGGCCGTATGATGGCCGGGCAGCATGAAAGCGGCGGTTCAGATGCAGTACGTATGGATCAACTTTCCGGCTTTATTCAATATCGACGGGATGAAATCGGTGAAGTTGCTCATGCTATCAAGGATATGCTGACCAATATGCAGTCGATCTCATTTTTTCGAAAAACCATTGAAGCCGATGAGAGCACCAAAGAGATTTATGAACGTCTGGCTCGTATCTTCATTCAAAAATTAGGATTGAAGCAATTTGTTATTTATGAAAAATTACGTGGCCAAAACACGATGGAGCATGTTTTTAGTCATCCTACTGAATTAAAAGACGAGCTGCCTGAATTTAGTACGGCGAATAATTGCCGGGCAAAACGCACCGGTTCGATAATTACTTCCTACGACGATGAGCATATTTGCAACATTTTTCCCTTTCAGGATTCTCTTGATCATTTTTGTGTTCCGATGATTGTTGGTGGTCATGTTATAGGTGTGGTTCAGTTTCTTTTTTCTAAAGCTATGAATAAAGAGGAGCAGATTTCTGTTCGTAATCATATTGCCGAGGCCCAGAATTTTATTGCTGAGACATTACCCGTCCTGCAGAGTAAACATTTGGCCGCAGAGCTTGAGGAGATGGCGACTAAGGATCAGCTTACGGGGCTCTTTAATCGACGGTACCTTGAATCATCTCTGGATCAGATTGTTGCCGGTGTCCGTCGCCGGGGTACGAATCTGGGTGTTTTGATGTGCGATCTTGATTATTTTAAGCAGGTCAATGATAAGCATGGGCATGATGCCGGTGATGCTGTCCTTATTCAACTGGCTCAGGTTCTTCTCAATGCTGTACGCAGTGCTGATCTGGTGATTCGATTTGGCGGCGAAGAGTTTATTATTCTCCTTATGGATTGTGAAAAGGGGGCGGCTGTTGCTATTTCCGAAAATATCCGCCAGGCCGTAGAAAATTATAAATTCCAGGCGTCCGGTCAGGTTATACAGAAAACAACAAGTATTGGTGTAACCGAATTTCCTGCGACCGAGAGTCAGGGGATATGGGAGGCCATAAAATTTGCTGATGTTGCTCTGTATAATGCCAAAGATAATGGTCGTAATCGGGTTGAAGTCTTTAACTCGGAGATGTGGGAAGAGGCGTCTTATTAGTACCTTTGCCCATGCGGGAGAGTAGAGTTATGCTCTCAAAAGAGACTGTTAAAAAGAACAAGCATTGGAATTACATAAGGATGGATACATAAGGAGGGAGTGGATGAGAAAAAGAATTATCTGTGCCGCAGGAGTGCTATATCTCATGGTCGGTTTGTCGTCAATGGCAACTGCCGGTGAATTAGATTTATTCCTGGAAAAATGTGGATCCTGTCATAGAGATGGCGCGGAAGCTCCTCCGGTAAATCCGGCCGATAAAGCTGGAGTCGTGTGGGCTAAGTATTTTAAACGAGATCGTCATCCTGGAGATCTCAGTGTCAGTGCAGATGAAATGGCTGATATCTTGAAATTTTTGCAAAATCATGCGGCAGATAGTGATCATCCTGTTGCTGCGGTTATCCCAAAATGAGGAAAAAATGTATGAACACATTTATGGATAATCCAATTTCCCGAAATAGCAGAGCATCAGGAGGACAGAGATGAAAAAAATCTTGGTAAGTGTATGTGTAATGCTGGCTATGGCAGGTAATGTGTATGCTGGAGACGACACTGTAACAATACCGCTGGAAGATTATAAAGCAATTATGGACAGGCTTGATGCCCTGCAGCAGAGGGTTGAAACGCTGGAAGCAGTTCCTGTGAAAGGCGTACCGGGTTCAGATATCAAATACGACAAGGTAACGCAGGATATTGATAGTATCTATGATAGCCTGGATACACTGGAGACGAAGAGCATTAAAAGTAAAATTAACTTTGGTGGAGAACTTCGGGTCAGGGTTGATGGCTATACAGGAAAAAATTATAATACTATCAATATGACGACCCTCCAAAAGAATCTGCAGTCCGGCATGGTACCTGTGGAGGCTATGGGAGCGGCCATGACTCCTTACGATAAGACAAGTGATTCCAATAACTGGACCAACCGTTTTCGTTTGAATATGGAAGCAAAAATCACGGACTCTCTCCAGTTTAACGGTCGTTTAGCCATGTATAAAAATTGGGGCGACAGTGACGATGGGACTTCTTCTGACCTGTTGAATGATTTTAATCGATCCCACCGACCGGGAAGCAGTAATCTCTGGGTAGACAGGGCTTATGTAGACTGGGTTCCGCAGGGTTCTCCCATTCCTGTAGCTGTAACAGTTGGTCGCCACCCATCCACCGAGGGCCCTCCATTTGAGCTGCGTGAAAATCGCTTACGTCAATCTACCTATCCTGCCTTACTCTTTGATGGTGAGAACGACGGCATTGTTGTTACTTTCGGTCTCGATCGTTATACCGGACTGAAAGAAGCAGGGTGGCGGTTTGCCTACGGAAAAGTGTATCATTCCGATGACGATAATAACACAGGATCTCCTTTTCCGTTCCTGGATGACGATGAGGCCGGGGACTCAACCATGGCGGCCACTTTTTTCGAGACAGAAATTCCGGGAATGGCGAACAGTCTTGTTGTGTTCAGTTATGCAAAGATATGGGATCTGCCGTTTTATTTTTCAGGGCCCAAATTATACGAGACCGGTATGGCTAATACCGATTTAGGTGATATGGATATCTGGGGTGTGCACCTGCAGGCATCAGATATAGCCTCCACTGGTTTTGATGCCTTTTTCTCTTACGGCGGCAATAAAAGTAAGGCTAACGGCAATGCGCCTATGGGACTCTTCGGTCTGTTATCGTCAGATGGCCAGTCCGACCATTCAGGGTCTTCTATATATACTGGATTACGTTATACCCTCCCCATGCAGTCGCTCAACATGCCCAAGGTCGGTTTTGAGTATAATAAAGGATCTGAGTACTGGTTCAGTATGACAATGGGCACTCCGGATCTCTTTAATAAGCTCTCTACCAGAGGAAGTGTCTATGATGCCTACTATATTCAACCGGTTAACAAACACCTGTTCTTCCGCGCTGGATATCTGTATGTGGATTATGACTACACAGGCAGTGGTCAGCACATGGGAGCTCCCAGAGAATCAAATGCAACACTGGAAAATTATTATTTGCTGATGGATGTACGTTTTTAAAGATGGATAACAAGAGGATAAACGGAAACCGGTTCAGGTTGTATGTGACTTGAACCGGTATTTTGAAGAAACAGAATCCCTGTCTTTTCTTGACTGTAAGTATTTCCAGTGATTCATATTGTGTAGAAGCACTCAATAAACCTGAATACTGTAAGGCCTCAAATTGTATTTTATTGCTCCTGAGGCTCAGCGGTTTTTGATGCACTATCTTCCATAGCATTCTTCTCCTGATTTGTTTGGAAACGTGTAATCTGTCGAACGATTCTGAAAATATTGTCAAAAATGTCTACGATTTCAACTTCACGAGCATAGGTCGCAATACGGTTGGGAGCATCAGCTGTAAGGCGCTCAATCTCGTATCTGGTAATTTCTTTATTCATTCTTGCCACATCACCTTTCATGGCACGAACATTTTCGGCAAGATTTTTATCTCCATTTGTGACTGCGGTAAGGGCACTGTCGAGCGCTTTGATGACTTCGAAGTGAAATTTCATCAAAACTCTTGTTGTTTGTGGGCTGATTGTTACCCTTTCGTTAATACGCTTAAGGGAAGAAACAACAAGATCAGTGGCAATTCTGTCGCCAATCCGTTCGAGTCCGTTTGCTATCTGAATCAGATTGACTAGTTTTTTTGATTGGTCACTTGAGATGTCACTGGAGCTGATCATACTGAGATAGTCGATTATATGGTGATGCAGGCTATCTATAACCTTATCTTTTTCTGCAATTTTCTGCACTTCCATCAGGGTTCCTGTGAGAGCAAGCGGCATTGACTCATCTACCATGCTTCTGGTGTAAGTCCCCATTCTTGAAATTTCACGACTGGCATTTTCCAGAGCAATTGAGGGCGTTGATAAAAGGGATTCATCAAGAAATTTGGGAATGAAGTCCTCATTGAGCCGAATTGGTTTGTCTGGAATAATCCACTCTACAAGACGGGCTATCTGGGTGGTGAACCCGATAAAAATAAAAGCGTTGGCAAAGTTGAAAAAGGTATGGGCATTAGCAATTTGCCGAGGGGATTCTGCGGCAAGGCGGGCAACACCGCTTAACTCATTGTGTACGGGTGACAGCCAGCGGGTAAGTTCTGCAAGTTGTGGAATAAGACCAATCCAGAGGACAGCCCCCAACACATTAAAAAGTGTATGAACTGCTGCGGTTCGCACCGCTTCTCGCGGCTTTCCGATTGCGGCAAGTCCTGCTGTTATACATGTGCCGATATTTGATCCAAGAGTGAGTGCTATTGCGCTCTCAAGCCCGAGCAGTCCCTGGCCTGCCATAACAATTAAAATACCAGTTGTGGCCGAGGAGGATTGTATTATTGCAGTAAAGGCAGCACCAATACATATTGCAAGAGCAGGGCTTTCAAGGGTGGTCATAAAGTTGATAAAGGTGTCATATGAACGCAGGGGCTTCATCCCATCGCTCATGACGCTCATCCCGTAAAAAACAAGCCCCAGACCTAAAATCATAAATCCATATTGACGTCGGCTGCTTTTCTTAGAGGTTAAAGTTAAAAAAAATCCACCAGCAATAAGGAGCAGGGCAAGTTTCGTGACTTTGAAGGCAAGTATCTGGGCGGTAATGGTCGTGCCGATATTGGCGCCGATTATAACAGGGACACTCTGCGCCATGGACATGATTCCTGCAGAGATAAAGCCGACTAGCAGAACAGTGGTGACCGATGATGATTGGATAATTGAGGTTATGATTGCCCCCATCCCGGCACCAACGAAGCGGTTACGGGTAAATCTGGCAAGAAGGTCCTTCATATGGTCGCCAGCAACCAGCTTCAGGGCCTTTGTCATAATATCCATTCCAAACAGGAACAGTGCAAGACCACCAAACAGGCCTCCCCATAGCTCCAGGCTGGCAAAAGGATTACTCATTTATGTCCCCTTGTTTCGCTGTATCTTTTACTATAACTACTGGTATCTTGGAAATTTGGGCGACGCGTTCGGCAACGGATCCTAAAAGGATATGAGTCAGGCCACTTCTACCGCAGCTGCCAATTACAATGATCTGTGCCTGTACTTTTTCCGCAAATTCAACAATACGCCCTGGAGGCAAACCCTGGACGAATTCCAGACGTGCTTCCAATAAGGGAGCTAGTGTCGGGTTTTTATCATACATCTTTTTCATGAAATCTTTCGCCATCCGGTTGGCGACTACGGCCATCGGTTCCGACCAGTCATCTTCCTCCCGACGGTAAAATCCGGGAGCATCTGCGGGGTCGTGGACAACATGCAGAATAATCAGCGGTGATTTTGTCAATTTTGTATAGTTGCTGGCCCAGAGTAATGCCGCTTCGGAATCCTCAGAAAAATCGATTGCAACAAGAATTGGCTGGATACTTTTAGTATTGGTCATCTATGCAGATCCCCGATGTTCTTTGAATCGATACGGTCCATCCATATCTTTTACAGTGATTGTATGAGAGACAAGAGTATTGTCAGGATTTAAATAGTGGAGGAGGTAGCCGGGTGCATCAAGGTTGAATGCAGAGTGATGGGTGAGTGTCAGGTCGAGCACAAGTTGTAGTCCCATGCTGGGAGCGGTGCTAATTACTGTTCCACTCCATCCCGAGTGTGCTGTGAGATGGATGTGTCCACACAAAATACCTATTATATTTGTATGTTGTGCAACCAGTTCGGCGAACTTGGTTGCCCCGATAAAACCATCTTTGTCGGTTTCAAGTACTCCAAATTTCGCCGGAGGGTGGTGCATGAAAAGTATAACAGGTTTTTCACACTCCGTGCTCAGGAGTTCTTGAAGCCCTTTGATTCTCTTGTCACAGAGCTCTCCGCCTGCGCTACCGGGTATGGTACTGTCGACTCCAATCAGGCGAATGTCATAGTCATTGAGAACGTAACTAATAAAGCCGTTATTGTCTCTAGGGCAGGCGTTTTTGCCAAATACGGAAGATAGGGTTGAGCGATCGTCATGGTTGCCTGGTACGAGGTAGTAGGGGGCGTGCAGCTTGTTTAAAAGGAGTGCTGCGTGTTCAGCTTCTTCGAGCTGGCCTTTATCGGTGACATCTCCGGTTACAAGAACAATATTTGGTTCAGGAATGAGTTGGTTAATATGTTCAACACAGTGAGCAAGGTTTTCAGCAGTCGGGGCTATCCCGTATGCTTTTTTGTTTTTCCCGGTGATGTGGAGGTCACTAATATGTGCTATCAGCATAAATATTCTCAGAATAGGTCTTACGCTTTTTTTCGGTTAAGAACGAAACTGATAATAGCGGAAAAAGTAATAAATGCGACTATGAGAAATGATACGGCATTTAGTACCGGGGTGGAGCTGAATTTGATTCTGGAGTAGAGATCAACGGGCAGGGTTGGGTCAGATCCTACCAGGAAAATAGTAGTATTAAAATTTGAGAAACTAATCAAAAATGCCACCACAAACGCCCCGATAATGGCAGGTCGTAAAAACGGAATAGTTATCAACCAAATGACTTCAAGGCGTGTGGCTCTGAGGCTCAGGGCTGCCTCTTCAAGAACTCTGTCAAATTTTTTGAGACGGGCACCAACCAAGAGCATTACATAGGTTGCGCCGAATGAGAATTGCCCGATAACAACCAACCAGAAGCTTGGTCCGAGGAACTCCAATTCCAGGCCAAAAGTCTCTTCCATATACATTCCAGCATATGTTGAACTGAGTAGAATGGATATACCCAAAACTACTCCTGGGATAACCAAGGGTGCCAAAGCCAGAAAATAGAGTAAGCCTTTGAGCCTGAATTGTTCCTCTTCAAACAATAAGGCGGCAAGGGTACCAACTATCGTGGAAAATAATGCGACCAAAAAACCGGTTTTCAGACTTGTCCAGACGCTCAGCATTAAATCAGGATCTTTAAAAAAACCAAGACGGTCTTCGGTATCTGAAAAAAACCAGTCCATTGAGAACCCATTCCAGGGTAATGCAATAAAATTTGAGTCGTTAAATGCCAGGACACAGATTGTGATCAGAGGCATAATTAGAAAAATATAGAAAAGAATTATGTAGAGACGAAATCCGGCTGTGTATAGTCCTGAGCATGGTAAGCTACGTATCATGATCCAACCCTCTCAAGTTTTTGTCCAGTGATTCTCAGTGCCAGCCAGATAATGGCAGAAGAGAGCAGCAGCAGTAGAAAGCCAAAGGCTGCTCCTTCATTCCAGTTAAAGGTGGCCAGAAATTTATTATATATCTGCTCCGTGAACCAGAGGGAACTTTTTCCTCCAAGAATATTTGGAGCGACATAGTCACCAATTACCAACATAAAGACGATAATCCCACCCGAGGCGATTCCGGGTGTTGTGTAGGGGATGATTATCTGGCGAAAAATAGTCCATTTTGAAGCACCCAGATCGCTCGCCGCTTCAATAAGGCTGTCATCGAGACTTTCCAGTGCTGACATCATGGGAATAATCATAAAGAGCATGGACATATATAGCAGGCCAATGGTCATGCTGAAATTGGTATAGAGCATCACTATGGGCGTATCAATCAGTCCGATTTGTATCAGGAAATTATTGATTACCCCATTGTCGCTGAGTAAAATCATCCAGCCATAAATCGTTACCAGTTCACCAATCCATATTGGAATAAGAAGCAGTAATACCATAAAACTACTGTATTTCTTTGCGATTACCTTGGTCAGATAAAAGGCGACTGGAAAGGTGACCACAAAAGCCAGAAAGGTAATTCCAATGGAGTAGAGTGCTGTCTGGACAAAGGTGAGCCAATAAATCTGATCTTCAAAAAAAGAGAGATAATTGTTCAGGGAAAAGACCATTAAACCGTCATCATTTTCAAAACGGAATGATCTGAAAAACATATCGAGATGAGGGACAACGATCAGTAATAGCAGCCACAAAAGGACTGGAACCATCAGGAGATAAAAAGTGCTGTTAATAGGTTTTTTCATATTCCTAATCCTGATAACATTTCAGGTCATTGTGATGAATACCAGTCAAAATGTTATCGCCTTCTTTTAACTGTTCAAACTCGGCATTTTGAGGTAGTGAAATCAGTACTTTATCATTACCCTGTTCTATGTGTGCAGATATCTTGGTGTTGGAGCCATCAAAGAGTATGGCTTGGATTTTCATGGGGATTCGTTCAACATCAATAAGGTCTTCCGAAGGATTCAGAATAATAGCTTCCGGTCGCATAAAGAGTTTTCCGGGCTGGAAATCAAGACCTGGCTTACGGAGTTTGCAACCATGCTCCGTGGTGAGTATACCATCTGCATATCCTGCGATATTAAATTCATTGCTTTCTCCGACAAAGCCAGCAACAAAGGAAGTCGCGGGATGTTTGTACAGATTTTTGGGAGTATCGATCTGTTCAAAGCGACCTTCGTTCATTACGGCTACTCTATCACTCATAACAAGTGCTTCCGACTGGTCATGGGTAATATAAATAAATGTTGTTCCAATTTCTTTTTGCAGGATTTTGAGCTCAATCTTCATGTGTTCCCGTAGTTTTCTATCTAAAGCACCAAGGGGTTCATCCAGTAACAGGATGGATGGTCTCAAAACCAGGGACCTGGCAATTGCTACTCGCTGGCGTTGGCCACCGGAAAGATCATCCACATTTTTCTTTTCAAACCCAATCAGCCCCACGCGTTCAAGCATTTCTGTTACTCGGGTCTGAACTTCCAGCTTGGGGCGTTTTTGTCTTTGTAGTCCAAAGGCAACATTCTTCTCCACATTCATCATGGGAAAGAGAGCAAGATTCTGAAAGACAATGTTGACAGCCCGTTTTTCAGGAGGGATTCCTTTCATTGACTCACCGCGGATAAACAACTGTCCTTCTGTCTCTTGCTCAAAGCCGGCAATCATTCGTAAAAGCGTCGTTTTTCCGCATCCTGACCCGCCAAGAATAGAGAAAAAGCCACCATCCTCAACATCAAAATTTACTGAATCAACGGCTGTAAAATCACCAAATTTCTTAGTGACATTCTTAATTTCTAGAACATTACTCATACAAATCCCTGGGGTAAATCAATCGTTGGAAAAAGGCTCTTTTGAATAGTTGCCTGAAAGGAAACGCGGCTACTGCAATGGCCATAAACAACTCTGAAGCTTTTCAGAGTTGTTTATAGATATTATGCAAACAGAAGGCCGTAGCCTTCGATACTACTATTTTGCTGCTTTAATTCTATCGAGAATCTTGGACTCAATGGCTTCAAAACCATCTGGTACCGGTGGGTGCCATTTGATATTGTCAATATCCGCCTTGGTAAATGAGCGACTGAAATTGGCCTTAGTCTCTTCATTATAAAATTCAATGGCACCAGCTGAAGCAGTACCATATCCTTCTTTGTTGGTAAAGTAGGCGGCATTTTCAGGCTCAAGCATAAAGTTGATCCATTTATATGCAGCGTCGAGATTTTTAGACTTAGCTGGAATTGCAAAGGTGTCAATCCATCCTAAGGCACCGCTTTTGGGAGCAATAAAGTCGATATCAGGATTTGTTTTATGAAGACTCCAGCCTTTTCCATCCCAACCGGAGATAACATTGGCATCACCACTTTTGATGATTGCAACCTGGGTGTCACCACTGGTCCAGTAATTCTTAACGAGGTTTTTGGAGTCGATAAGAGTTTTTTCAACTCTTTTCATCAATTCCTGGTATGCAGCCTTATCATCATAGAGTGCAAATGGATCTTCACCCATACCAAATGCAGTTGCAATTAACAGTGGTCTTTTCAATCGGTAGGAGATTTTTCCTTCGTACTTGGGATTCCAGAGGTCGGACCAGTCATTTGCTTCCGGAGCCAGTTTTTTGTTAACAATCATTCCGGTGGTGCCGTAGCAATGTGGAACGGCATAGGCTTTTCCGTCAAGGCCAGCATTCTTCTTTACGGCGTCAACCATTGATGTGGTCAGTTGGTCAGTGTTTACTCTGCTGAAATCAATTGGTTGATAAACGGGAAATTTTGCCTGTACAAACGCAATTCTGTCCTGACTTGGTTGAGCTAAATCAAAACCTCCACCACGGGTGGCTCTCAGTTTGGCAATCATCTCTTCATTGTTGGAGTAGGTGATTTTTACATCGATACCTGTCTGTTCTTCAAAATCTTTTACTAGTTTAGCTGGTGCATATCCTTTCCAGGTCAACAGTCTTAATGTGTCCTGTGCCATGGCTCCGCTGGAAATAAGCGACAGGCTGATTACACCCGCCAGTAGTAATTTCTTCATGATTTATTCCTCTTCTGTTTTGATTAATAAGACGTGTATTTGTTGCCCTGCCTACACGTTGCTGGTTTGAGTTGTTCCGGTTGCGTTGAGGTACCCTTGAGTATTTAACTGTAGCGTTGATGCTACTCTATAGTCAATGCATATTAGAACTTCATTCAGCATTGATTGGATTTTGATTATGAAGCGATTGTTCAGTGTCGTATTTAGGCGAATAGATACCAGAAGGTATCCTTACAACTCGCAAGGTACTTTTATTGGAATTGATTCCTATTTAAACATACATGATGTCCCATTACCACATATTTTACTTCCGAAAAGGCATTGATGGTGACCGAATGGTTTATGGGCGGGATAAGAATAGTACATTGTTAATCTATCAGAGATTTCCTCTGTCATTGCTATCTCACTGTAATGTTGAATTAATGGCGATATCTGCTGCTCTATTTGGTTGTTGGGTGGAGTCCTGTTGTAAAAAAACAGAATATTGACAACTTCGATTAAAAAGGATACTCCCTGTATGTCGGAACCAATTGAGAACTACTATATGGAGTGACCATGAGTCCAGCTGATAGACAAGCTAAAATTGTTAATATCATAAGAGAACGGAATCGGGTTGCAGTTGATGAACTCGCCAGTTTGCTGAAAATATCAAAGGAAACTATTCGCCGGGATCTCTCCGAGCTCGCTCGCATTGGAAAAATCCAGAAATTTCATGGTGGCGCATCCATGCCAATGATGACTGGAGAGGGGCCTTTTAGTGACCGAATGGGTGAGAATGCTGCGGCAAAGGCTTCGATTGCAGCTGAGGCTATGAAACTGATTGCTCCCGGTGAAACGGTTTTGATCGATACCGGCTCCACCACCCTCTATTTTGCTGAAAAACTGGCAGGGATTTCCCGGCTGACCGTTGTTACTAATTCAGCTGATATTGCAAGAGTTGTCAGTCTCACGTCGTCACATTCTAAAACATTTCTCCTCGGAGGTGAATTTAATGCAGATAACCGCCAAACAGTTGGAAGTATGGCTGTCTCACAGGTACGTTCATTTCGGGCTCATCATGCGGTTCTGACCATAGGTGCACTGGATTTACGGACTGGGGTCATGGACTTTTGTATTGAGGAAGCGCAGGTTGCGCGGGCAATGATTGAACAGGCAGAATCTGTGACTGTTCTTGTGGATAGTTCTAAATTTGGTCGGATTGCTTCGTTTGAAGTGTGTAGTCTGGATCGTGTTACAACTCTTGTGTGTGACCAGTCACCTCCTGAAGAAATTCATGCCGCATTGATTAAAGCCGGCGTAACACTTGTGATTGCAGGACAATAAACGAGTTTTGTGGCAGTATAAAATGAAGTCACCATACGGGCATTTAAATTGACTGAACAGTCAGGTACTGATAGTGTTTAAGTATGATAAATACAGAATATACGAAAATATCGAAATCTTCACTGCTTGCCGATGTTGATGTGGCCATTATTGGTGGCGGTGTCGTTGGTTGCGCAGTGGCCCGTCGCATGTCGCTTGAAGGGGCATCTGTTGTTCTTATTGAAAAGGCAGCAGATATTCTTGATGGTGCAAGTAAAGGAAACAGCGCAATCCTGCATACTGGATTTGATGCTCCGGTTGGAACGCTTGAGTGGGAATGTGTCCAAAAGGGGTATCAAGAGTACCTGGATATTCGTGAGAGCCTCAATTTACCGCTTTTGAAATCGGGGGCCCTGGTTGCTGCCTGGACAGAAGAGGAAGAATCTCGTTTTCCTGATATTATGAAAAAAGGGGCCGAGAATGGAGTGAAGGATTTACGTCTTCTCAGTCGAGGGGAGGCATTGGCCCTTGAGCCAAATCTTTCCGGGGAACTTCGGGCTGCTATTGCAGTTCCGCGTGAATTTGTTATCGATCCCTGGTCTGCACCACTGGCGTATTTGACGCAGGCGCTTGCAAATGGTGGTAAGGCACTTTTTAATGCTGCTGTAACCGGTGGTGAATTTACTGGCAATAGATGGCTTTTGAACACTGCAAGAGGAACTGTTCGTTCACGTTATGTGATTAACAGTGCAGGTCTCTATGGTGATATCCTGAACCGTGATGTACTTGGCTCATCTGATTTCACCATAAAACCGCGCAAAGGGCAGTTTGTCGTTTTTGATAAGGTTGCCAGCAAGCTTGTCCGTTCCATCGTCTTACCTGTACCTACAAAACGCACTAAAGGAATCGTGCTTTTTCCAACGATATTTGGCAACCTGATGGTTGGCCCTACTGCGGAGGAACAGGATGGAAGAGATGATGCCTCGGTGGATAAAGATATCTTAAACGACCTCCAGGCCCAGGCGATCAAGAACCTGCCTGGCCTTGCAAATATTCCTGTAACGGCAACATATGCAGGAATTCGACCTGCGACTGAAAGACCGGAGTATCGAATAACAGAAGATGTGGACCGAAACTGGATAACTCTGGGTGGAATACGTTCCACGGGATTAACATCTGCGCTCGGTATTGCCGGTCATGTGCATACACTTCTACAGAGACAGGGGGCTGATTTTACGGCCCGTAAAAATCCTTCTATCCCACGTGTGCCAAACCTGGCAGAACATCTTCCCCGGGATTGTGAAACACCTGGATATGGCGAAATCGTCTGCCATTGTGAGATGGTTACCCAGCGTGAAATCAAGGCAGTACTTGAAGATGATCTGATGCCAGCTGGAAGTCTTTCCGGTTTGAAAAGGCGTACTCGCGCAACGATGGGACGCTGTCAGGGATTCTACTGTTCAGCCCGTCTTGCCGAGTTAACAGAAGGAAAATTTCCAGAGCCAATTGGGGTTGGAGAGAGTGATGAGTGATATCCGAAAATACGGTATATACGATGTGGCTATAATCGGAGCGGGTCCAGCAGGGCTTGCAGCCGCGGCAGAACTCAAAAGAAGCGGTGTTGAGCGGGTGGTTGTGCTTGATCGTGAAACTGGGGCCGGGGGGATTCCGCGGCACTGTGGACATCCGCCTTTTGGGATAGTAGAGTATAAACGGGTTCTTACCGGGCCATCGTATGCTAAACGAATTGTAGCAACAGCGCTTGAGTCAGGTGTCACCATACTCCTTAAAACAACTGTTACTTCTTTGGGAACAGAAGGAGTGTTAGGTATTGTATCACCGGATGGCCCCGGTGAATTACAGGCAAAACGAGTTCTGCTGGCAACGGGTACCCGAGAGACACCCCGTTCTGCGAGAATGGTGTCGGGGCAGAGAGCATTAGGTATTTGCAACACCGGTGCGTTGCAGTCCATGGTCTACTTGAAAAATCGTATTCCTTTTAAACGTCCGCTTGTTGTAGGGACTGAGGTCGTCAGTTTCTCAGCATTATGGACCTGTAAAAAAGCTGGAATTAGACCCGTGGCAATGATTGAAGAAAAATCACACCCGACGGTACGGTGGCCCATATATTATGGGGCAAGATTCTTTAATGTTCCTTTGTTGTTAGAGATACAGATTATGAGTATTAACGGACATGAACGTATCGAAAGTGTACGGATTCGCGATGCAAAGGGGAACGAAAAGGAGATTAGCTGCGATGGCGTTCTCTTTACAGGGCAATTCACCCCGGAGTCAACTCTTGCAAGAACCAGTCATTTGGAAATCAATCAGATAACAGGAGAGCCCCTGGTCGATGACTATGGCCGTTGTTCCGATCCTAATTATTATGCCGCAGGCAATGTCCTTTTTGCGCCGGTAAAAGTAGCTGGGAAATGTTGGCAGGGAGGTCGCGAAGCTGCCCGGTTGATAGTCAAGGATTTAGCAGGGTCTCTTAAGTGAGTAGCAACATAGGCTTTCAGGTAATTCTCCCTTTTTGATAGTATCTTCTTCTCAATAATGTTGCCCTGTATTACCAAATTGCTCAGTCAGTCACATTTATCGTAGACATGTGATTGACTTTTGTCTGTATCGTGCTACCCTTTTTCCAAAGGGATCTGTTTGTAAACCAATATTCAACAAAAGTGCTTTTAAGAAAGGAGAATGTGCCTGATGAATAGTTTTGGCCGTATGTTTAGAGTTTCGATTTTTGGTGAGAGTCATGGCATTCAGATTGGAGTAGTGATTGATGGCTGTCCTCCCGGAATTGCTCTTACAGAAGATGATCTAAAAGAAGATTTTGCCAGGAGACGCGCTGGAGGACGTGGCACAACCCCGCGGGTAGAGCCTGATATTCCTAGTATTGTTTCCGGAGTTTTCCAGGGGAAAACAACGGGGGCACCTCTCACCATCGTATTTGAAAATACTAATATCAAATCAGGTGATTATTCCAATCTCTGGGATCAGCCACGACCCGGTCATGCCGATTATACTGCTCAGCAAAAGTATGACGGTTGTAATGATCCTCGGGGCGGCGGTCATTTCTCCGGTAGAATTACTCTTGGAATTGTGGCAGCTGGAGTTGTTGCCAAAAAAATTCTGGGTTCTGTTTCCGTTGCAGCAACGCTTATCGAGGCCGGTGGCAGTAAAGATATAGCTACGGCAGTGGAGGCGGCAATAGAGAGTAAAGATTCCATTGGAGGTCTTATTGAATGTCGTTGTACAAATATGCCAGTAGGTCTTGGTGAACCATTTTTTGATTCAGCAGAAGCGCTGATTGCCCATATGGTTTTTGCTGTTCCGGCCACTCGTGGTATTGAATTCGGTTCAGGTTTTGCCTGTGCTTCAATGAAGGGCAGTGAACATAATGATTGTATCAGTGATAAAGGAGGGAAAACCGTAACAAACTACGCCAGTGGGATTAATGGCGGAATAACTAACGGTAATGACATCGTTTTTCGGGTACCTATTAAACCAACATCGAGCATTGGTCTGCCTCAGGATACCTATAATTTTAAAGAGAAATCCGTGTCCACTCTTCTTATTGAAGGGCGTCATGACGTATGTATTGCAATCAGGATTCCTGTGGTTATTGAATGTGCTACTGCTATTGTTCTGGCTGACTTGATGCTGCAGGAGCGGAAGTGGTAATTGTTATGAGCAGGCGTCCTGAAGAGTCATTTTCCTTACCTAAGCTGCTAGAGATCAGGTTTTGGCCTGCCAAGTTTGTTGCGTAAAACCCAGGTAGCAATTGCAAAGAGTAAGAATATGCCACTGATTTTTATCTGTGAACGGCCACGTTCAGCAGGTCCCATCGTTGGGGGGACAATCAGCTTTCCCCATCTTTTATGCACCCAAAGAGTATATTTCTTTCCCGATTGAAATGGTTGAGTTTGGAGCTTGTCCTGTTTAAAGGCAAGTTCTGGAGCCTCCAGAGTGTTCTCCTTCTCATTATAGAAAAAAGAAAAGACAGGGATGATTTTGGTGGGGGCGGTAGCTTTTTTGGGAACAACTGTCTTGAAATCAACAAGTGTTGCTTCAACGGTGGCGTAGTCGCCGCTGGTGTCTTCGGTAAAATATAAAGAGGTAATACCGCTGCGAAAAATTTGTACCGTGTTGAAAAGGATAAAAAGGAAAATCACCAGCAGAAGTGTGGATTTTTGGGTTTTTTGTTCAATTTGCTGATTTTCCATACCGTTGATCATTCCATAGAAAAGGGAGTATCTGAAAACAAGATTCTCCCGCTATTTGATATGATTCAATCAGCGGGAGAGGAGAAAATGTTATTTGGAAACTGTAACTTTTGCAGGAGCTTTATTAACATATTTAAAGAAAACTGGGAAGGCTACAAAGAATGCTACACAGAGTAAATATTCAATACCTTTGATATGGGTGTAATAATCAACCAGTGTGTGCAGGGGTTTTACCATGCCGATAGCTACCATATACTGTCCCGCAAGTTCACTTACTGACCAGCCTACCGATGAAAGAGCACTGGTAAGTGTTGCTGCAACCCAGAGACACATTATTGAACCTGCTGCTAAGATAATCCGGCTTCCAGTTTTTGAAGTATTGTTTGTCATGGTGTTATCCTTATATTTGTTATTATCGCTAAAACGTTGACTGTTTGTTTTGTCTCTATCAGATTACTGCTGTTAAATATCCCTGTATAACAGTAAGTGGGCCCATGCTGATCATTGCACTTGTAAGACATGCTGTTCCCCAGATTCCAACGAGGGCTGCCATGGTCATTCCTAAGCCGAGGGCGAATTTTGATGTTTCGTATCCTGCTTCAATGTGAGTAGTTGTTGTTGTTGTTTGTGTGTTTGTAGTCATGGTGTCCCCCACGTTTTGTAGATTTTATAAGTAGTTTTTGTTTTCTTGCTTTCGATATAGCAGTAATGATGCCAGTTTGTGTCGTTGTGCTACAAAAAATATGGTTAATCTTTCAACATATTGAAAATAAAGCGGAATGTTTTTATTTTGGCTCTGTGCTTGCGGTGCGACAGGTGTGTGGCCTTGGGAAAGTCGATGAACGGAAGTGTCGTATTTAGATAAAAACTGTAGTTTTGGTGCCACGATACTGTTGCAGACTTTGCGAGTAGGTGTGGTACGGAGTGGAAAGGTACTAATTAATCTAATTATTTTCGACTGTTTTAAATTACAAATACCTTTGGGCGACTAAAAAGATACATTTCGACTTCTCCCCATTAAAAAAATGTAAGGTACCTGGCCTGTAAACCTCCTTTAAAGGTAACCAATCGAACCTCAAAGTTTGCTTTTTTGCATCTTCAAACAGGAATTTTCCAAATCAAGAAATTGGAATAGTGTTAGTAAATCCTCGATTGCTTTTCTCTCGCCTTTCTTCATGGGACATGATTCACTACTTTAACCGATTTCTTTTGCTCAAAATTACAATCAACTCTGCCATGACCACAATTGAACAAACAAAAACTTCCCCAACATGCCACAAATGGAATTTTATAAAATTAGGTGGCTTTGATCAGATAAAACTCGAAACTGGAGCCGATTTGATGGCTCTGGATCAGCTCGATCAAAAACTGTGGGCTGCCTTGAGTTGTCCAACAAGCGGCCTTGAATTTGACCAAAAAACACTTGAACTAATCGATACAGACGGGGATGGGCGCATTCGGGCCCCGGAAATTATTGCTGCCGTGCAGTGGCCGGGATCCCTCCTCAAGGATCCTGATGACCTGATAAAAGGTGCCAGTGCCCTGCCGCTGTCAGCTATTGACGATGGTAGTGATGAAGGAAAGGCTGTTCTGGCTTCTGCCAGAGAGATTTTGAAAAATCTCGACAAGGCAGACGCAATAGAAATAACCTCTGTTGACACCGCCGATACAGCAAAAATCTTTGCAAAAACAAAATTTAACGGTGATGGCATTATTCCTGTGAATTCTGCCGATGACGAGACCACACAAAGTATTATTCAGGATATAATGGCATGCACAGGATCCGAAGAAGATCGCTGTGGTATGCCTGGAGTATCGCAGGAAAAGGTGGATATGTTCTTTGCCGAGGCACAGGATTACTCCGATTGGTGGCAAATAGCAGATAAGGATGCCAATCGAATCCTTCCCTATGGTTCTGTGACTGCTGATGCTGCAACTGTTTTTCTGGCGCTCAAGTCCAAAGTAAATGACTATTTTACACGTTGTCGTCTAGTAGAATTTGATCCGAGTGCTATTGATGCATTAACTCCATCCAACGAAGCCTATCAAGTACTTTCTCTGAAAGATCTTTCAAATTCAGGCGAAGGTGCTGAAGATATGGTTGCATTCCCTTTAGCAAGCATTGAGTCCGGTAAAGCATTGCCATTGAATACGGGAGTGAACCCCGTATGGACGAAAACAGTAGGCCAACTGTCTTCAGAGATTGTAACGCCTCTGTTTGGAGCAAAAAACAACCTTACAGTGGATGATTGGGAACAGATCTGTACAAACTTCTCTGCCTATGAAAATTGGCTCGGTAACAAAAAAGGAATGCTTGTTGAACCGCTTGGGATTGAACGGGTTCGAGAACTATTAGCCAATGGCAGTAAAGAAACAATTATGGCTCTTATCGCTAAGGATCAGGCTTTGGAGCCTGAGGCAAATACAGTTACGTCGGTGGATAAACTCATTCGTTATTCCCGGGATCTTTACTCGCTGATAAATAACTTTGTTTCATTTTACGATTTCTACACCAAGGATACAACAGCCGTTTTTCAGGCCGGAACCCTTTATCTGGATGCCCGTAGTTGTGATCTATGCGTGAAAGTAAACGATACCAATAAACACAGTGCCCTTGCTCAGTTGAGCAGAACCTATCTTGCGTATTGTGATTGTGTACGCAAAGAAAGTGAGCAGGAAATGACGATTGTCGCCGCCATCACCAACGGCAGTTCCGATAACCTTAGAGTCGGTCGCAACGGTATATTTTATGACAGAAAAGGACAGGATTGGGATGCAACCATTGTCAAATTAATTGAGCATCCGATCAACGTCAGACAGGCTTTCTGGTCACCCTATAAGCAAATTTCACAGTTTGTTTCAGAACAGTTACAAAAGATATCTGTGGCTCAAAACAAAAATATTCAGTCGAATATTTCAAAATCCGTCACTGGATCTTTGGGAACAATAGGCTCAGGAAAAACATCCGGTACTCAAAGTTTTGATATTGCCAAATTCGCAGGAATCTTTGCTGCCATCGGTCTTGCGCTCGGTGCTATTGGTGCAGCTGTTACCTCTGTGGTTGCAGATTTCTTCAAACTTTCCTGGTGGCAAATGCCCCTTGCCGTCTTTGCCATACTGCTTATCATCTCCGGCCCTGCCACAATCAGCGGCTACTTTAAGCTGCGCAGACGCAATCTTGGCCCCATTCTTGACGCCTGCGGCTGGGCTGTGAACACTCGTGCCATAATCAATATTCCTTTTGGCGCTACTCTTACCCGCACAGCCATATTACCCGCAAATTCAACCTGTTCTACAAATGACCCGTATGCCCTGAAAAAACACCACAGGAAACGTAACGGTTTGCTTCTGATAGTATTTATATTGTCCACTGTCCTGGTACATCAGTTCTGTCTTAAAAAATGGGATAAATGGAACACTTTTGAGGAAAAGATGATTCAGACGGTACAAAGCAATCCTGCCTCTGTGGCAACAGGGAAATTCACTGGCTCTATTGAACAATAGAGGACAGACCAGAATGGCGCCAGCTTAAGCGTTCATGATTACCATCAAAGCTCAGCTAAACTATATTTGATGTAGGAGCTTGCCCCTGCGAACGATTGTGGAGTGTCTCTAAGTCAATTGAAATACACGGATAAAGCGTAAAATCGCCCGCAGGGGCGGGACTCCTACAATTCCATTTTCCTTTCAAAACACCTTTCCATTACTACAAAGTACTGGTGAACTTAGTCTGGTTCAAAACTGGCAACCATACCACCAACTTTATACTGTTTGTTTAGTCAGGTAACCGCTGTGCCTGGAAATCTTGAGAAAAACATTGAAGGTTGGATGGTAAGTGTGATAAATTCTTTGAGTTATATAACAATGTTTTAGATGTCCTTGTCATATTTGTTGATAGCGTGAAAGCAATCTATTCAGAAAGGAAACCGTAATGCCACTCATTACCTTGAAATTTAAAGATAAGGTGTTGAAAGAGTATCCTATTCAGATCGGGGAAACCCTGACGATCGGTAGGAATGATTCAAACGATATCGTGATAGATAACCTGGCGGTGTCGGGTGCGCATGCCAGGATAGATTCCGTTTCTGCGACCTTTATTATTACAGACCTTGAAAGTACAAATGGTACCTTTGTAAATGAAGAATTGATTTCATCCCACGGTCTTAGAAATAATGATATTGTATTGATCGGCAAGCATGGATTGCTGTTTGACCGTTCTGATCTGGAGAAGAATGCGGCAGATCAGAGTGAAGAGACGCAGGAGGATAAAACACTGTTTCTTGATACTGCTGACTATCGAAATTTGATAAACAAGACAACGGGAAAGCCCGAAGCCAGATCCCCAAAGGCTGCAGTATCGGTTAGCCGGGATGAGAGTGGCGGTTTTTTTTCAAGACTCTGGAAAAGGATCTTTGGATAGCCGGATGACTATTGAGGGTAAACACTGTACCCCCTCGGTATGAGTGTAAATACCATAATTGCTGCTTTGTGATCTTCCCATGAAAGGAAAAGACAGAAAATCATTACTGGCAAGGCAGATTTCCCTCCTTATCGTTACCGACTCCCCCCCTCTCAGAGAAGCGCTAGGTAATATCGTTAAGAAAACGAATGCGCTTCGTGTCGCCGGTGAAGCGCGAAATAATTCTCAGGCATTTGATATGCTGAAAGGGTTTAAGCCGGATGTGGTGCTGTTGGATCCAGGGGTGCCTGCCTTGGATGACATTCCACTGCTGCAGAATATAATGATTCACCAGGCAACTCCTGTCATTATTTTACCCAACCTCTCTGAAATGGGGCTCAAACAATCTTTTTCTGCACTTACCAATGGTGCTGTCGACTTTATTTATAAAGAATCTATCTACTCAAATCAGGGGGATGGGGCTTTTCAAAAGGAAGTGCTGGGTAAGGTTACCTCTGCCTCTAGAATGGATGTTACGTTATTTGCTGTTCCTCACGTTTCTTCTGAGAAAAAATCAGTAGTGAGCACTGAGAAGGAGACAGAAATAGTCTTTTGTGAAGAGTGCGGGGCGAGGAATATCTTTGAGATCAGCCAGCACGCCGAAAATAGTCCACGATATTGCAGCGAATGCGACGATCTGCTTGAGAATCATCTGATTCCTCAGCACAAAAGAACTCATTATGTCACAGTTATAGCTGCCGGAACTGGAAGTTATACGAATTTGCTGAAGATAATTCCCAAGGTTCCCACGGGAATGAGTGGAGCAGTGATTATTGTAGTCTACGATGATGTTTCAAATGTTGCTGTATTTGCAGAATATCTTGATACCATAAGCAGCGTCCAGGTCCTTCGGCTTGAGAATGGAATGAGTATTGAGGGGGGGAACTGCTACGTGGCCGCTGCTAGTGAAAATTTTTATATGAAATCACACAGTACTCGTAACTTAATGGAACGGGCTACGGGAGATCAGGAAGATGCACCCGTGGATCTTCTGATGCAATCTGTCAGTGACGTGTTTAAAAAGAATAGTGCCGGTCTGGTGCTGTCAGGCAGTGAGCAGGATGCCGAAAAGGGGCTGAAGACTATCAAGAGGAATGATGGAATATCCGCCGTTTTGTTTGCTCCAAATTGCCTTCATCGGCAGATGGGTGAAAATGCTCTACGCCGTTGTCGGGTTGATAAAATTGTAGACGAGCATGATGCAACAAAGTTTATTTCAGAACTTCACGATTCAGCCCGTGATTCGGTGTCCACCGCCTGAAATCTCTCCGGCCTACTTCTCTATATCTTATCCACATTTACTCTCAACATGTACAAATGTACCTTTTATTGCAGTAAACAGTGGTGGGACAGAGAGAACCAGAAGAATCACAACAGCTATCTGAGAGAGTGATTCCGGGAGCACATCCCCGGTTTTCCCGATAACAGCCAAAGCTGAGATCCCTAAAGAAAAATAGATCAGATCAAGTGTCAGACCGCATAGCACTGCTATACTTGCTATGGCTGTAAGATAGATTGCCGTTGCTTTTTTGCCGAGAATTCCGAAAAGAACTGAGAGCGAGGTGACGTTGGTCGCAGGGCCAACCAGAAGAAAGACCAGTGCCGTACCGGGGCTGACTCCTTTTAAGATAAATGCTGCAGCCACGGGAGTGGATGCTGTGGCACAGATGTATAACGGGATTCCAAGACAGAGCATAAGAAGCATGGAGCTTAGTCCGCCTCCGAGATACGTATGTATCAGTTCGTCGGGGATGAGAACGGTGATAATTCCAGCTGCAAGCAATCCTATAAAAAACCAGCCAGCCAGATCTCCCCATATATCAATAACCGCATACCGCAGTCCCATGGTCATCTTGCTGGAAAGAGTTTCATTCGGTTTTGCTGTTGGGGGGGCGCATGTTCCTGAACAGCCACATTCGGACCCGGCCAGTGGTACGGGTGCATGAGCTTTTTCTGCGGCAGGAGATTGCAGAAAGTTGATACTAATACCTGCTGCCATTGCTGAGATAAATGCAGAAACAGGCCTGGCAATAGTCATAAGTGGATCGAGAAGGGCGTAGGTGATGGAAATGGAGTCTACGCCTGACTCGGGAGTGGAGATAAGGAAAGCTGCGGTGGCACCGTTGTTTGCTCCCTGCTTTTTGAGTGATGCTGCAGCTGGCAGCACTCCGCAGGAACAGAGTGGAATAGGAATTCCAAGTAATGCAGCTTTAAAGACCGAACTAAAACGGCCTCTGCCAAGATGTTTGGCAACATAATCGGCGGAAAGAAATACTTTTAGCATTCCACCGATAAGCAGTCCAAAAAGCATATAGGGGGCAGATTGTATAAGGAGTTCCCAGCTTGCCAGGAAAACTCCTGTTATAAAATGTGTGATATCCATGGTTATTCCTGTGTATGACGAAGGGCCGTCTGCATAAGTTCGTTGATATGGTGATCATTGAGGCGGTAGTAGAGGATTGGCCCATCCCGCCTGTTGCTGACAAGGTGTAGTTGTCTCAGCATGCGCAGCTGATGGCTGACTGCGGATTCTGAAACACCTAGGAAAGCTGCAATATCGCACACACACATCTCATCCTGCTCCAGAGCCCAGAGGATCTTTAAACGGTTGGGCTCTCCCATTGCTTTGAAGAGCTGGGCTATACGCTGATTGTCCTGTTCCGGAAGTTCCTGCTGTTTTGCTGTTGTGACACGGCTTTCGTGAATGCAGCGACAGTCGCAGGTCTCAGTTGCCTTGTTGTCCATTGTGATTGCGTTACCCTGTTGTTGTATTTGCACATATGAGCATCTGTTCATATGGTAGTGATTGTTTTTGGAAATGCAATGAAAACAACTAAATTCAGTCGCCGTGTTCCAGGTATTTCTCGTCAAATGTCCTCGTCCATTCTTCCCTGCGAATTATTTTTCGAGAAATACCTGAAGCACTCATTTCTTTTGTAATCTGGAAGTGTTGGTGTTATTGGCTGAGCTTTGGTGGTAACAATAAAAATGAAATAATTATTTTTTGGGTTTACAGCGGGCAGTGGCCTGGGCTATCAGTGGATTATCGGGCCAGTGGTGTTTTGGGTAGCGTCCTGCTAATTCTTTTTTTACAGCCGGATAAGTGTTTTTCCAGAAAGAAGCAAGGTCAGCGGTAACCTGAACGGGCCGTCTGGCGGGAGAAAGGAGATGGATTAGAGCCGGAAGTTTGCCGTTATAGAATGTAGGTGTTTCCATAGCACCAAACATTTCCTGGAGGCGCACTGCTATAACAGGGGCTTCTCCTGGAAAATATTGCAGTTTGATATTGGAGCCACTTGGGGCCCTGTAATGGGGGGGCAGTAACTGTTCAAGCCTCTGCTGTTCCTTCCAGGAAAGCAGGGAAAGAAGAATAGAGTATATATCGAGCTTTTTGAGCTGTTTGAGGCTCTTTATGGAATCGAGGTAGGGGCTGATCCAGGAGAGATCTTCCAGGAGAGCCTTATCTGATACATCGGGCCATTTTTCCGGTTCAAGAGTATGTGCAGTCTCAATTTTTGCCTGCAGTTCCCGGCTTTTTTTCTGCCAGTTCAGGCAGTCGATACCATTTTGTCGGATACCGTCCAGCAAACACAGCAGAACTTTTTCAGGAGGGACTTCAGCAAGAATGCTAGTGCTTATCTCAAGCTTTCCAAGACAGAGAACAGAAACAGCCTCTACTTTTGAGCTTTTCCAGCTTACCCGTTCAACTCGTCTCAGAAGGTGGGAATGCTCTTTAATGATTTCGTCTTGAGAGAGAGCAGCACAGAGGTAAATCCTTCCCCTTTTTTTCCCGCCGTCAAGATGTGCTGCCACAAGAAAATCGGCCCGGTGCAGATGATCACCTTCTGGAAGGATTACCCCTCGCCCCGATGCCAGCAAATGCTGGTTTGAACCGGGTTTTTTCATGGCGATGCGGTCCGGATAAGCAGTGGCAAGAAGACTCCCCGATTCCAGGTACGTATTTTGTTTCGTTTTGGTGGTGTTCACTTGCAGAATTTGTTGATACTGACTGGCTTCTCTCAGGATTCGGCGACAAAGGGATGCATCTGCTCCTCGTGCCTGAACTCTGGTGGCTCCGTCATTTTCAAAGAGCCTCAGGATATCGAGTCGTTCTTCAATGTCATTACTCTGAAATGATCTTTTGCCGCGAAAGAGATCTCGGCTTTGCAGAAGGGCAGCAAGGCGGCAGGCAAGTTTACCACAGCCGTGATCGCGACCGTGGATCAACATTAAAGCGAGGCGCGGATGCAAGGGGAGCTTTCCTATCTGTCTGCCAATTTCTGTGAGGGCTCCTTTCGCATCAATGGCGCCGAGTTGACCCAGGAGATCTCTGGCCTGCTGGATAGATCCCGTTCGCGGCGGGTCAAGCCACCTGAGATCGTGAGAGTCTGTAACTCCCCAGCGAAGAAGTTCAAGTAAAAGAGGCGTGAGATCCGCACCGATAATTTCAGGGGCAAGAAAGTCAGCCTTTGAATGGTGCTCACTGTGTTGCCATAGTCGATAACATATACCGGGACCAAGACGTCCGGCACGCCCTGCCCGTTGATCTGCAGATGCCTTTGATGTGGAAACAGTTGTCAGGGTGGTTAATCCGGTTGCAGGAGAAAAATGAGGAACTTTCATCAGTCCCGAGTCAATAACAACTGATACTCCCTCTATGGTGAGGCTGGTTTCGGCGATGGGTGTGGCCAGAATAACCCTTCGTTTATCGGTTGGAGTAAAGATTATATCCTGTTTCTTTTGCGGTAAATCGCCATAAAGCGGCAGGCAGAGGACGTCCCCATTAATCTGTTGCTGAGCAGCTCGAATTTCTCCGGCGCCTGGTAGAAATACCAGAATATCCCCGCTATCCTGTGCCAGAGAGCGATGAATGGCCTTGACTGTACGTTGAACAGGGCTTTCCGAGGAAGCGCGACTGAGGTATTGAGTGGTTACCGGAAAACAGCGGCCTTCGCCTGTAATCACAGGTGCTCCTCCAAGAAGATCAGCCACCCGGGAACTGTCCATGGTCGCAGACATAATCATAATTTTAAGATTATCCCGGACTTCGAGGATGTCGAGACAGAGTGCAAGAGCGAGATCCGATTGAATGGATCGCAGGTGAAATTCATCAAATATCACCAGACCAACGTTGGGAAGTTCCGGATTGCTCTGGATCATTCTGATGAAAATACCTTCTGTTACCACCTCAATTCTGGTGTTTTTGCTAACTTTTTGATCAAAACGGATACGATAGCCAACAAGTCCGCCAAGGGGGGTGGTGGTAAGATCACTCATCCGTTTGGCAGCCATCCGGGCAGCAAGCCGTCTTGGTTCCAGCATTATAATCTTTTGTCCCTTAAGCCATGTGGCATCCAGCAGACTTAAGGGGGCGATGGTGGTTTTACCGGATCCGGGTTCGGCGGAAAGAACGACAGAGCGGTGTTTGTCGAGGGTATCTTTGAGCTCAGGGAGAACTGTCTGGATGGGAAGAATGGGTAGGGTGAATTTCATCGCTTGATAATAGCATTCCTTTCCGATCTCCTCAAGATGTCTGCTGTAAAAGAAGCAGTAGTTAGAGATAGGTTTCTTTTTTAGAAAAGAATTATGATATTTTGGCCTGTCTGTATGTTCCTGGTGTTTTCAAAGAGAACTCCCGTGAGCGCTCAAATGCATAGCCGTTAACATCATAAAAATACTTTTCAAAAGTAAACAGATATGGGCTGCATTGTTTCATAATAAGGCGTCACTGTTTTTTGCGTTGGTAGGTATGGATTGTAAAAGGCTCACTTGCTTCCATTTTTTGTTCTGAACTTTGCTGAAAGTGTTCCATGGGGAGATGTGGAAAGACTGTATCACCTGTATACTCATTCTCAAGAATTGAGAGCAGGATAGTATCTACTATTCCCATGGCCTCCATATAAAGGCTTCTTCCGCCAATAATAAATACTTTTTTATGGCCGTTACAGTGTTTTATCCCCTCAGCTAGGCTGGTTGCAATCCGGCACCCGGAGACCTGGTAATTGCTGTTTCTACTGAGTATCACATTGAGCCGTCCCGGCAGTGGCACCTTGATGGATTCAAAAGTTTTTCTCCCCATAATGACAGCATGGCCCACGGTACTTTTTTTAAAGAATTGCATCTCTTCAGGGATGTTCCAGGGAATCCTGTTTTTATGACCGATCACTCTGTTTTTGGCCATGGCTGCTATGAGAATGAGTTCCATTATAATATATGAAGTGAATTTTAATAAAAAAAAAGAATAAAATAGGGGGAAGTGCTGTTTTTCCTGTATTTTATCTATGGTTTTGTACTACACTTTGCCATTATACTTGTTTTATTTTCCTCTTACCGTAATTTTATCCGGGTTAGAGTCCAAGAACGTGGAGGCTGTACATGAAGATAGATTGTCCCCATTGCGGGGTACATGGATCTGTAGATGATTCCCTTGCGGGAAGAAAACTGCGTTGCCCGAAGTGCAGCAAAGTCTTTTTGATCACGGAGGATGTTCTTCCCGAAGGTGATGATACCGGTATGGTTCATCAGGAGATATTGTACGACAATGAGTCCGAGCGGGCAGAAGTTGTCGAACAGGAGAGTATCCAGCCAGAGGAGACTGTAGAACCTGAAGAGGAAGCGGTAGCGGATGAGGAAGAGATTGCAGCAGGGAGCGAAGAGATTGGAGAATCCATAGGAGAACCTGGTGTATTTGAGGGTGTTGAAGGGGTTGGAGAAGCTCCGGCTGAAGATGATCCAGCGCTGCTGGAGTGTTCGGTGTGTAAACAACCTTTTGCTGCCGAGTTTATGGCAGAAATTGATTCCATGCCTTATTGCCCACTCTGTCAGCCAGATTCCGATGAGGAAGAGCTTGAATTTTCAGAGACCAAAAAAGATAGAGAAGACGTTGATGATGACCTTCTTGCTTTTATGAGCGAAGAATCTTCCGATGAAGAAGAAAACGAGAGTTTTGATGAGGAGGAAGAGTCCCTTCTGATGGGCGATGAAGGCGAAGAAGAGCCCGAAGAAGAGGATGGTGCCACTCTTGCTCTTATGGCAGAAGATGAAGATGATGGTGAAAGTGTTGAGTTGCAGGTCTGTTCAGGCTGTGGTGAGTCGCTTCACCCAGATTTTCTCGAAGAAATTGGATCAAAACACTACTGCGCTCTCTGTGTTCCCGAGGATATTACCGATGGCGAGGACGAGAAAGAAGCCCTGGAATTTGGAGAGGGTGATGATGTTGCTGAAGTAGAAGAACCTGCCGCATCGGATGGGGAGGCGTTGGAAGAGACAGATACTCTCGATCAGGATATGGTGAGTGAGACTGATGAAGATGATGACGAAGAGTATCCTAAGGAGCCCTGCTCTGTCTGTGGTGAACGATTTCATCGTGATTTTATGCAGGAAGTTGATTCTAAGCTCTATTGCGGTGTTTGCCAGCCTGAAGTGATTGAAGTGCTGAGTGATACTGATATGGCTGTGGTTGCAGGTTCTGAAGTCGTTTCTGAAAGTGATGAAGAAAATGAAGAACGGTTTGAAGGTGGAGACGATTTTACTATTGGTGAGCTGATCAAAGAGGCCTGGCAGAAAACCAAGGGAGCCAAAGCTTCCGTCTGGGCGGCCCTCGTTGTGATGTATCTAATTATTTTAAGTTTGAGTTTTGGAGGGATGGCAGCTTTTCAGGCATTTTATAAAGGGACCGATCCGGTAACTACAATGAGTGTGAATGGGTCATTACAGCTTGTTTCAAGTTGGCTTTCCATGCTTATGACCGGTGGCATTATGCTTATAGGTGTGCGGCGTGCCATGGAACAAAGGGTCAGCTGGAAGATGGTTTTTTCCGGTTTTTCCAAGGCTTTGAGCATAACTGTAGCTCTAGTTCTTCAATGCATTCTTATTGTGATTGGATTTATCCTTCTTGTTCTTCCTGGAATATATCTTTCCATTGGTTACGTGTTAACTCTGCCGCTTATCCTTGATAAAGGATTGGGGCCATGGGAAGCTCTGGAGGCATCACGAAAGGCAATTCATAAAAAATGGTGGTCCGTGCTTGGTCTTTATCTGGTGATGATGCTCGTTGCCATGGTTGCTTGTATACCTCTTGGCCTCGGTCTGATATGGGTCATCCCAATGTATTTTGTACTGCTCGGCGTGTTGTATGTCCGTCTTTTTGGCGTTGCTGAAACAGTTGATGATGATTTGGAAGATGAGTTTACAGACGATGAGGACGAAGAACTGTTTGATGATGAGTCCCAGGAATTGTTTGATGATGAATCTAAAGACATGACTGAAAGTACAGTAGAAGGGGAGCAGGAAGAGCTCTTCGAGGAGAGCAAAGAGCGTTAAATAACGTTTTTCACACTGTTCTAGGAGCTTGTCCGAGAATTGGCATTTCGTTTAAAATCGAAGAATTTTCTAAAAATTAGCGCAGCCATATGTAACATATTGCGAGCATTATTTTTTGACAATTCTGAAGAGTTTGGGCGAAAGGGTATTCTCGGATAACCTCCTGGCAGTGTGATAAGAATTTACAGAGTCTCAGGAGATGGAATATGCGTTTTGTTAAGATCCATCTCCTGATGTTTCTCTGTGCTGTCATTGTTTCCGGTTCTTTCCCGGTGGTGGCAGCCATTAGTTTTGATCTTGATCCCGCTGTACTTACTCTTGTCAGGTTTGCACTCGCAACCGCTGTTTTTGCTCCAATTGTCTGGTTTCGTTATAGTTTCACTGTCTCTTTTGCCGCCCTTGCCCGTTATTCTCTGATTTCCGCTACCCTGATATTTTTCTTCTGGTGTATGTTTCTTTCCCTCAGATATACAAGCACTTTAAACAGCAGTGCGATTTATACGATAGTTCCCGGGCTTTCCGGTCTGTACGCAATGGTCCTCAACAGGGAGCGGTTGGGGTCGGCTCGACTTACTGCGCTGGCTCTTGGAATAGTCGGAGCATTATGGATTATTTTTAAAGGGGATTTCTCTCTGTTTACAGAATTTTCATTGAACAGGGGAGACCTGGTTTTTCTTGCCGGTTGTATTGCCGTTGCTTTGTACGGTCCTCTGGTTCGGTTGTTTCACCGAGGCGAGCCAATGCTTCAAATGTCCTTTTGGATCATGTTTACCGGTACATGCTGGCTTTTGTTACTGGCGGGACCCAAAGTGATGGATGTCTCGTGGTCCGATATTTCCTTAGGTGTCTGGAGTGGTATTGCCTATCTTGCGATACTTTCAACAAGTGTTACTTTTTTTCTCACTCAGTATTCTATTCTGTTTCTTGGTTCCACCAGAGTTATGGCATACTCCTACCTTAATCCGGGCCTGGTTCTCGGGCTTGAGCTGCTCTTTAACGGAACGTGGCCCGGGGTTCAGGTCCTTCCCGGTGTTTTGATCGTTTTAGCTGCCATGCTTGTTGTCCAGAATATGAAAAGAGATAAATAATGTAATGGTTTTGTTTTTTATTGAGAAATCTTTTCATTTTTTTTGATTTAGCACATATACTTAAAATGCTGATATAATAAAAGGGTTGTTTTAAATATAAAATATTCAGGAGAACAGTATGTTACTTAAGTTTTTTCCAAAAACTGTAAAGGCAAGGTTGCTGGGTGTTATTGGTTTTTCTTTCTGTTTGTTGATTGGTGCTACGGTTTTTTTAACAGCATCGGAGCGGAAAAAGACTTTTTTGATGGCAGAAGAGTTACGGCTCGAGGCCAGGTATAATGGAGTGTTAAAGGCATTTGATGATCAGTCTCGTTCTGCAACAGCTATGGCCCTTGTAGTTGGGTCTATGCCCGATGTGCAGAAGGCATTTGGTCTTCGAAATCGACAGCAGTTAAGTGATCTGACCCTGCCGTTCTTTAAAAATGAAAAGGAACGACTTTCTCTGGCACAGTTTCAATTTCATCTTTCCCCGGCAACTTCTTTTCTGAGACTTCATAAACCTGAAAAATTTGGTGACGATCTCTCCTCTATTCGTCAAACTGTCGTTGAAGTAAACAGGACAAAACAGCCCATTTCTGGAATTGAGAAAGGCGTGGCTGGTCTCGGTATCAGGGGGGTTGTTCCGGTATCTATGAGCGGAAAACATCTTGGTTCTGTTGAGTTTGGTATTAAGCTTAATGACAAACTTCTTATGCCGCTGAAGGAATCGCTGGGAGTTGATATCTCAGTGGTTATTCCCGATGGTGAAGGGTTTAAGTATCTTGCCAAGACTCACTCTTTGAGTATTCCTCAAAAGAGTTTTCCATGGCTCAAGAAGATGATGAAGGCCGAAAAGGTCAGCTTTAAACAGGTTCGTAAGAACGGTAAAGATTTGATGACAGTTTTTGGTCCCTTGAGAGACTATAGTGGCAAAACTATTGGGGTGTTGGCTATTCCGGCTGATGTGTCCGACACTATGGCTGCAATCAAGAGTAATATGTATAAAATGGTCGCTGGTGGTGTGGTTGTACTAGTTGTTACCATGCTGGTTATTTATGCTTTGATGAATACTCTGATCAATAATCCTTTGAAAGAGCTTGTGGACAAGTTTCAACTGGCAGGACAGGGGGATCTTACGGTTAATATGCAGAGTGGAGGACTGGATGCTGTAAACTGTTCCGAGGAGTTGGGTTGTGGAAAACCGGAGTGTTCCAGTTATGGAAAAGAAACTAAATGCTGGGAGCAGAGTGGCTCCTTATCTACAAATGTGGAATGCCCTAAAATTCTGACAGGAGAGTATCAGAGTTGTCGTGAATGCAGGTTGTATAAGGATAATGTACGGAATGAGTTTGCAGAGCTTGCTACTACTTTTAATTCGTTTCTAGGGAACATCCGCCGTATGGTTCTTGATATTCAGGGAAGTGTGAGTGAAACGAATTCGGCATCAAGTCATTTGTCAGATCTGTCAAACGGGATGCAGGCAGGTGCTGCATCGGCTGCCGAAAGGACAAATACTGTTGCAGCGGCAGCTGAAGAGATGAGCGTAAATATGAATTCAGTGGCTGCAGCGAGTGAAGAGGCATCTACAAATGTGAATATGGTTGCCACGGCCACCGAGGAAATGACAACTACTATTTCTGCGATTGCTGCAAACACTGACGAAGCAAGTGCTATTGCAACACGGGCAGTGGAACAGGCATCAAGTGCCAGTGAAAAAGTAGATGTTCTTGGTGGTGCCGCCGTCGAGATCAGCAAGGTGACAGAGGTAATATCTGAAATTTCCGCGCAGACCAACCTGCTTGCATTAAATGCCACCATTGAAGCGGCAAGGGCAGGCGAGGCAGGAAAAGGCTTTGCTGTAGTTGCAAATGAAATTAAAGAGCTTGCCCGTCAGACTTCTGATGCGACTCAGAAAATTAAACAGCAGATTGAAGGGATACAAAATTCTACTAATGAAACGGTAACAGAAATTCGTGATATCACAGATGTTATTCATCAGGTAAATGCAATTGTCGGTACTATTGCTACGGCTATCGATGAACAGGCGGCTACTACTTCTGAAATTGGAACCAATGTACAGCAGGCGGCTCTAGGTATTTCCGAAGTGAATGAGAATGTTGCGCAGACATCTACTGTTGCTGGTGAAATTGCAAGTGATATTAGCCAGGTAAGTAGTGTTACGGAAGAGATCATATCAAGTTCTGAGAAGGTGCATAGCAGTGCCGATTCATTATCCAATCTTGCCGGGAAACTTGGAGATATGGTGCAACGTTTTAAGGTTTAAGTCTCGCTACTTGTGATATGACTCTTGATTCTAAAACACAGCCATTACATGCATTGTCTGTGGACGGTGATGGCATAAATCTGCAGTTAGTTCAGTCTCTGGCAGAAGAGATGGGGCTGCTGGTGAAGAGTTATCAGAGCCCGGTTCAGGCACTGGAGTATGCCGCTGCGTATGAGGTTGATCTGGTCTTTGTTGACTATGTTCTGCCTGAAATGGATGGCCTTTCTTTTATCCGGGAATTTCGGAAATGGTATAAGGACGTACCGGTGATTATGACCACGGCCGTCACCGATGGTATTCAGTTAAAGCTGGCTGCCCTTGAAGCTGGAGCCACTGAGTTTTTGAGTAAGCCCTTGAACTCTATGGATTTCAGGGCAAGAGTAAAGAGCCTGTCGACTTTGCGGAGTGCTCAGTTGCAGTTGCGTGATCGGGCATTATTACTGGAACAGGAAGTTGCAGCTGCCACTGAAAAGATTGTTGCGAGGGAAATGGAGACCCTTGGCGTGCTCAGTAAGGCCGCAGAATTTAAAGATACAGATACTGGAAATCATGTTAAGCGAGTGGCTGGGTATTCCAGGATTATCGGGGAGGATATAATAACCGATCCCGCTCAGTTGGATTTGCTTGTTCATGCAGCTCCACTCCATGATGTGGGAAAAGTTGGAATCCCTGATACTGTTCTCCTCAAACCGGGAAAGCTGACCCATGATGAATGGGAAGTTATGAAAACTCATGCCGTGATTGGTGAAAAAATACTTGCCGACTGTGAGAACAAAGTACTGCGGGCAGGCGCTGAAATTGCCAAAACACACCATGAAAGATTTGATGGTGGCGGGTACCCTAACGGCTTGTCCGGAAAATCCATTCCCCTGATGGGGAGAATCGTCGCCATAGCTGATGTTTTTGATGCTTTAACCACGGTTCGCCCCTATAAGGATGCCTGGCCCTACGAAAAGGCTTTTAACCTCATTGCAGATGAAAGAGGAATGCAGTTTGATGGGGAACTTGCTGGTATTTTTTTAGAGAAGAGGCGTAATGTCCTGAAAATCTGTGAAACCCTAAAGGATTTAACGTCCTGATGATCTGCGGCTTATGAAAAAACAACATCTTGTACTTGCTGGTGGTGGCCATGCCCATATGGTGACCATGGCGGGGATTTCTGAAATTCAAAGCCTTGGTCACAGGGTGACGGTGATTGGCCCTTCGGACTACCATTACTATTCAGGAATGGGGCCCGGGATGCTTGGCAGTGGATATGCTCCAGAGGATATACGCTTTACTGTAAGGCAAACCGTTGAGTCCCAGGGTGCTACATATATCCGCGACCGGGTAACTGGTGTGGATCCAGCGAATCGTCTGCTGCACCTGGAATCTGGTACGACCCTCTCCTATGATGTACTTTCTTTTAATACCGGAAGTCATGTGGCTTTGCCGCCTATTAGTGGTAATGCAGATCAGATTTTTACAGTTAAACCTATTGAACGTTTGTATCAGGCCCAACTGGAAATTGTTTCCCTGGCTCAAAAAAAAGAAATTACGGTTGCCGTGATTGGCGGTGGACCCGCTGGGGCCGAGGTTGCCGGGAATATTTCGGAACTTCTAGGATCGTCACCCCATCCTGCTAAGATACTCCTTTTTGCCGGACGAGGTCTGCTTTCAAAATTCCCGGAATCGGTGCAGAGTAGCAGTCGTAAAATTCTTACGGATAATGGTGTGCTGATACGAGAGGATGGGTATCTTGTATCGATCGATGAAAAATGTCTTCACTTTGATTCAGGAGAAACGGAGGAAGTAGATTTTATAATTCTTGCCACTGGTGTTCGTCCCTCTTCTTTTTTTGCAGAGGCTGGGCTGCGGACCGGGGACGATGGCGGTCTGCTGGTCAATAAATATTTGCAAACTCCCGACCACCCTGAGATCTTTGGTGGAGGGGATTGCATCTGTTTTGAAGAGCAACCATTGGCCAAGGTCGGAGTCTATGCAGTGCGTGAAAATCCGGTGCTTTTTCATAATCTGAAGGCGTTTCTTCAGGGAGAGGCATTGCAGGAATTTGAACCCGGTGGAGACTATCTCCTTATTTTTAATCTTGGAAATGGGCAGGGAGTTTTACGTAAAAACTGGTTTCAGACTTCTGGCCGTTTTGCATTTATTGTAAAGGATTGGATTGATAGAAAATTTATGAAAAAATTTCAATTAAAACAGCGTGGAGAGTAAAGATGAAAGTTGATTGGATGTATTTTCGCAAGGGCTGAACCTCGTGTACAAAAGCTCAGGGGGCCCTTGAGCAGGCTGGTGTTAATGTTGGAGAAATCGTAGATGCACGGAAAAATGTGATCAAGGCGGATGGTGCCTGGGAACTTTTTGGTGAGACGAAGGTTCTGCATGTCGGGAGAGGGAAAAAGACGGTCACCTATGCTCCGGATGGAGAATCGAAGGATGAAATATTGAAGGTAAGTCTCGGGCGCACCGGTAACCTGCGGGCTCCAGCATTGCGTGTGGGAGATACTATGTACGTTGGCTATAATGATACAATGTATAAGGAGTTAATTGGATGAAGCTGAAGAGTCTGTTTACCTCGGGGAAAAATATCAGCCCTGAAGAGGTTAAAACCTTTATGGCTGATCATAAACCCGAGGAGTACCAGCTACTCGATGTACGACAGCCAGGTGAGTATGAGAAAGGGCATCTGCCTGGAGCTATACTTATCCCTGTGAGAGAACTATCAAGTCGTCTGGCTGAACTCGATCCGGCAAAGCGTACGTTTGTTTACTGACATTCCGGAGTACGCAGCAAGGCTGCTGCGCAATTGCTACAGGCAGAGGATTTGCCTCATATTTATAATATGAGTGGTGGCATTATTTCCTATGATGGTGGGAAGGCTGTTGGCGATGAAGCTTTTGGGATGGAATTTTTTGTCAATGGAGAGTTTAGCGATGTTTTCAGAATGAGTTATGCCATGGAGGAGGGCTTACGGCAACTCTATCTGACTTTAGAGGAACTCTGCGAGGATGAGTCGGTTAAGGCTCTTCTTGCACGACTGGCAAAGTTTGAGGAAGGGCATAAGGCGAAGTTGAAAGCACTGTTTCCACATGTCGAGAACAGTGAAGAGGGCGATATTGAATCTCTTGAGGGCGGCTTTAATAAACAACAACTACTTGACCATTTTCAGTCAAGGCTTGTTGCTGTGGAAGATGTCATACAGCTTGGGATGATGCTTGAGACCCAGGCTTTTGATCTGTATAGCCGGCTGGCCAAAAAGACCGAAGAATCTGAAGCGAAAGAATTTTTTACATTTATGCGTGGTGAAGAGAAGCAGCACCTTGGTTTTTTGAGTAATGAGTATGATAGAATTTTGCAATAATCTCTCCTTTTTTTAACCGTCCCTTTCGGACGACGTATCCGAATTACTCTCTTTTATGTGTTGGGGCTGGCAATCAGCTCCAGCACGTTCCTACCGTTTTGTTCCATTTGTAAAAATACTATGCAAATCGCCTCTAGTCTTGGGGATTGTTATATAATTGATGTCGGTTGTACTATGTCTTTTGTGTGACTCATGAAGTGCATCAGGCTTCGCTGGGGTGATTAGTCGTGCAGATCCCAGTGGCTTTTGGGGATATTTCTTCGTTTTTCAAAGGCTTTTCAAGGTTGGAAGTTGCCAATGATAATTCTGAAAAGAACAATGGAAAAAGCTTGACTTGCGAAGGATTATTACTTACTGTTGAAAATCATTATCGCAAGGAGGCAATATGCAATTACGAATGACAAATCAGCGTGAGATGATCCTTCGGGAGCTCAAGAAAAGCAAGAAACACCTAACAGCTGATCAATTATATGAACGTGTTAAAAAATTTATGCCGCGTATCAGTTTGGCAACGGTTTACAGGAATCTTGAAATCCTGTCCGATGCTGCCATGATTCGTAAGCTTGAAATTAGTGGACGCCAAAAGCGTTTCGATAGCGAGCTTGAAGACCATGACCATATCTATTGTGTTCAGTGTCATCGGATTGAAAATCTGGATATCGGGGGAAAAGAGGTGGATCTCGGCACTATTGATACAAAGGGCTATGAGATTACCGGACGTCGGTTAGAAGTGACCGGGTTGTGTCCCAGATGTCAAAAAAAGTTAATAAAATCAAAAGAAAAAGTAAAAAAAGGAGATAGCTCAATGGGTTGTGGATGCAAAACAGGTGTGTTAAGTGACGAGCAAAAGCAGGTTCTTGAGGCAATGGACAAGTGTGACGGTCCCTGTGCATCAAAAGATATTGCAGCAGCAACCGGGCTTGAGACCAAGCAGGTAAGTTGCAGGATTACTGCACTTAAAAAGAAAGGGTATGTGGAGAGTCCTGTCCGTTGTAAATATGGTATTACCGGCGAAGGTAAAGCTGCACTGAAGGCGTAACAATCAATTGGAGAAGTTTTTATGGGCAGTATTAAAGGAAGTAGAACTGAGAAGAATCTTATTACAGCTTTTGCCGGAGAATCTCAGGCAAGAAATAGATACTCCTACTACGCCAAAGCAGCCAAAAAAGAAGGATATGTGCAGATTGCAGGAATTTTTGATCGTACTGCAGAGCAGGAACGAGCACATGCCAAGACACTGCTAAAGTTTCTTGAAGGTGGTGATGTGGAGATTACAGCATCGTACCCTGCAACACCTCCTGGTACCACAGTTGAAAACCTTAAGAATGCGGCGGCAGGTGAAGAGCATGAATTTGAAACCATGTATCCGGAATTTGCGGCAATTGCAGATGAGGAGGGTTTCCCCCTTGTTGCAGCTGTTATGCGTTCCATCGCAGTGGCTGAGAAGCAGCATGCCAGTGTGTATCGAAGTCTGATTGCAAATATTGAGGCAGGTGTAGTATTTGAAAAGAGTGAAGAAGTCAGCTGGTATTGCAGCAAATGCGGTTTTACCCATAACGGAACCAAGGCTCCTAAAAAATGTCCAGCCTGTGCTCATCCTCAGGCGTACTTTGAGCTTTTGGCCGAGAATATATAAAAGAAACAAATGGTTTAGCGAGGGCGATAAGTTGCCCTTTATCTTTGAGTGTTGCACACAAAATATAATAGTAATGGAGATATGATATGAAACCTTTAGTAACCAATGAAGCCCCCGATTTCACAGCAACAGCAGTTATGCCGGACAATACCTTTAACGAAGAATTCAAACTTTCGGATATGCGCGGTAAACACGTTCTGCTGTTTTTCTATCCCCTGGACTTCACCTTTGTCTGTCCTTCTGAAATCCTTGCTTTTGATTCAGCAGTTCAGCAGTTCAAAGAGAAAAATTGTGAGGTTGTTGGGGTTTCAGTAGATTCACAGTTCAGCCATCTTGCCTGGAAGAATACAGCTGTAAATGATGGTGGAATTGGTCAGGTACAGTTTCCACTGGTTGCCGATCTTGATAAGTCCATCTCTGAAAATTATGGTGTTCTTTTTGGTGGCGCAATCGCTCTTCGTGGTCTCTATCTGATTGATAAAGAAGGAATTGTTCGTCATCAGGTTGTAAATGATCTTCCTCTTGGCAGGAGTGTTTCAGAGGCCATGCGTATGCTTGATGCAATTCAGTTTACCGAAGAGCATGGTGAGGTGTGTCCTGCGAACTGGAATAAGGGTGATGACGCAATGGTTCCAACGGCAGAAGGTGTTGCTAAATATCTTACTGATCACGTCGCCTGAAGATAGCTTTTTTTGATTAGGTTATTTTCGCATCCGCACCGGAAGTTCTGGAAAAGTAAGATATGAAACGATACAATTCAGATGGTGTGAAGTCTTACTTTATGGAATGGATGGTTCAAACACTATTATTTAATATGGAGAAATAAACATGGCTGATAAATTAGGTATTTATAAATGTAATATATGCGGGAATGTTGCAGAGGTTGTTCATGCTGGTGGCGGAGAGATGAGCTGCTGCGGAGCACCCATGGAACAACTCAAAGAAAACAGTGTTGATGCTGCTCAGGAAAAGCATGTTCCTGTGGTCGAGAAAGTCGATGGTGGATTTAAAGTGAGCGTTGGAAGTGTTGCTCATCCCATGGCGGATGACCATTATATCGAATGGATTGAAGTTATTGCAGGAGACTCCTGTTACAGACAGTTCCTGAAGCCGGGGGATGCTCCGGAGGCTGTTTTCCAAGTTGATGCTGATAGCGTTGTTGCGCGGGCGCATTGCAATCTGCATGGTCTTTGGAAGTCTTAAGGGGTATTAATTTAGGGAAAGGAGTAAGCCGATGTCGTCACCAGAAGAAATGTACCAGTGTCAAACAATGAGTTGCGGGTATATTTACGATCCTGATAAGGGGGATCGTAAAAGTAAGACCAAAAAAGGGGTTCAATTTAAAGATCTGCCCGAGGGCTGGAAATGTCCTGTCTGCGGTGCAACTGTTAAGGCATTTAAACCTCTGGCAGGACCAGGTTCTGTTCATGATGAAAATGCAGCCTCCTCCGCCAAAACTGAAGAAAAAGGAACGGAAAACGGTATGAAAAAGTATAGATGTGATATTTGTGGATATGTGTATGACCCCGATGTCGGTGATGATGCCTCAGACATTGCGGCAGGAACATCCTTTGATGATCTTCCCGATGATTATGAGTGTCCTGTCTGCGCTGCAGGCAAGGAAGATTTTAGCGAAATGTAAAGAATAGATTTTCGGGGCTGCCATCATGGCAGCCCCAGTTTCTATGGTACTTACAGCATTATGTGGGCATCGTCAGTATGTTTAAGTATGGTGTTACCTCCTTGATTTTTCTTTAAAAACAGGTATAAATATGAAGAAGATTTTACTAGTAGCCTTTCAGGGGCAACCCATGTGTTTTATTCATGTTTTACTCAATGGACTTGAGTTGAAGGCTGCCGGTCATGAGTGTAAAATTATAGTAGAGGGTGAGGCAACCACTCTGATTCCAGAAATAAGTAAACAGTCACATTTTTTGTATGGTCTTTTTAATCAGGCAAAAGAAGCAGGTCTGATTGAAGGTGTCTGTAAAGCCTGTTCTATGAAGATGCAGGTCTTTGAACAAATAGAAAAAACAGGCCTTCCCCTGCTTGATGACATGTCGGGTCATCCGGGGATGGTGAAATATATTGAAAACGGATTTGAAGTCACTGCTGTCCCAACGTCCACCAAGACAGATAGTGTAACTTATTAATTTATTAAA
>CAZUPS010000036.1:0-39672 GCA_964621915.1 uncultured Desulfocapsa sp.
AAAGGTAGCAGATTAACCACTTATAGGCTTGTTCAAATTATTGGGGCCACTTCTGCTCAAGCTGGAGCAAAAGAATTGTTGGCAGTGAATGCCGAGACGAGTGGCATACTTATCGAGAAAGCGCCTGGTGAAGTTGGGTTCATACATGCAGTTTTTGAGGAGCACTTAGCTGCTATACATCTTGCAGGACGCCCCTTGAAAGATCAGGAGACATTTGTTGCTGAGCGCTGCTCCGATTCACGTTGGCGCAACATCATTCTTGGGCTGTTTATGCAATTACCACGTCCATCTGACGTTGATAGTTTGATTTCACAAATAGAAGCCACTCCTGTTGGAGGTTCTGGCGAAATTGTGAGGTCTCTGCTTTTGGCTGAAGCGGCATTCGGTGCAAGCAAACGTTCAGCAAAAACCGCGACCCGTATCGCGACTAACGTTTTCGACAAAATCGAAACAGGTTTTTGGATGCCGGAACGAGAGGCACTGCTTAGTGTTTCCTTGGAGGGGCTCTCGGGTGGAAACCTCCAGGAAGAACTGCAAAAACGCCTCTGCCGTTGGTATCCAGAAACTCAACGGTCGCGGAAGTATCTTTTTGATTCTATGGCAACATGGTCGAAAGAACCGGTTCTTTTGGCTTCGCTATGGCGCGGTCTTTATGACGGTGATATTGAAACGCGCCGCAGTGCAGCTCGCGCTCTTGCAACAGCATACGGCGGAGATCCTGATATTAAGAAGAAGCTATTAACCTCAGTCTATAAACCGATAGAACCTGAGATTGTATCGGCAATGCTTGAGGCCCTTACTCTTGGTTGGCCGACCGCAGAGGGGTTGGAACAGATAATTGAAACGGCTCGTCAAGCTAGTAATCCAGAACTAAAACTTGCTGGCATCTGCGCTGCAATTGAGCGTGGGGGGCAAACGGAGGTTGACCGCGATGCACTGCTTCTTCTTTCGCATAGATCTAACCATTTTTACCAGCTCAAGGATGGATTAGCAAACGCATTGGTTCGTGGTTGGCCTAAGGATTCTGTTGTTTTTGATACTTGTTGGTCTGCTTGGCCTCACGCAAATATGCGTCAGGATGCGATAGATCAGGATATAGCTCGAAAGGTACTGATTATAGGCTATGCTGATAATGATCGCGTTATTGAGGAAGTGTGCAAACTTTTCACGTCAAATGAGAGCAGTTTGTTTGGAGTTTCTGATTTATGGGAAAACTTACGAGAATCTTTCTTTAAACATCCGGCGATTAGTATTGAGATTGACAACTGGATTGGCCGTCTCCCCGAGAAAAATCATCGGTTTAACGATGTAGCCCAAGCTGCCACCGTGAGTGGTTCAGAAGTGGCCAAGCAACATTTACTAACCCTTTTGAATAACACGGAACGTTTTATTTTTTGGCCGGTCTCGGCACTATTGGACGTGTGGGGAATGCAAGATATTGATGTAAGTCGTGCACTGACAGCATTAGCCAATGCCACCCCAGAGCATACTCAACATATAGCACATCTCTTACCAGAGATTATCAATGATAATCACGAATGTAGGAGCAAGTTAATAGAGATTGCTCAACTACCTGAAGTTATCCGGCCTGATTCTCTAGCTAAAGGCTTTTCGAGTTTAGGGATTGATTATACGGACTTTGAAGTGGTCGATCTATTATTGCCACTTGCAAACTCTAAAAGCTCTCTATTCGATCCTACAACCCTGATAATCAGTCAGTTTGCTGCTGCTCCACAGGTGCGGAGTCTGGCTTTAACTCTTGCCCCCTGTCGCAATGCACCACTTGGCACAATCGCTTATGTTTATCGTGATGATAAAGAAATTCGGGATATAATTATTAATCACGCAACACCACTTCCGCCCAATATGCGCCAACACATCACTACCCATGCTGAACGACGATGTGATGAAGATCCTGTTTTGGAACAAGTGCTAGCAAACTATGACAATGAGTATGAGGCAACTGTCCGTACTGTTGCCGAGGCAGCACATTGCGCAGCTATGGTGCGTCGTGGAGACGAGAGCAAATTGCTTGAGGGTAAATTGATCGATGAACTACGTTCTTCAGGACCAGAACACGAGAAAATCAGCCAAGCGGCACTATGTGGACTACTCAGCTTAGGTAAATTTTACTTGTTCCGAGATCAATTGTCCTGTAGCGGCGGTGAGCCATTGTCAGTATCCGCACTAGGTTATTCGATGGACAAAAACAGTGTCCTGCTTGAGCAGATTGCCGCACATTGGGTGGAAATATCAGAGGTTTTGGGTGATTCGATCTTTGATCGTCTAAATGGCTGGGGGAGTGGCAATGTTCGGCACGGGTGGAATGAATTGGCACCCTATATAAGGCTATCTACAGCTATTCAAACTGATTTCATTTCTTACTGCAGGAAGACCGAAGCACCACTAGAAGTTGAGAGTTTACGAGCTCTCGCAAGGCTGCAGCGTGGCAGCCAGCTGCTACGGGAACATTGTATCCGGATGTTTGAAAACACCCCTAAAGATATCAACATATCCCCGTATGACGAAGTAGCTAGGCAACTAGCGGCTGGAACAATCCTTGGGTCTATGTATGGCTCCGATAGTGGAATCAGGGAGGTTTTGGCGGCGAAGGCCAGGATGAGTTCTGGTGCCGTAGTAGGGCTTTGTTTGGGTTGGCCAGAAAGCTCGGAGTTGGTTGAGGTTTATGAGGAACTAACAAGCAGAAAGAAAACACGTCTCACATGGCCAGCAGCGTTATATGTTGTAGCTCTACATGGCGATATGGCTGCCTTTGAGGGTTACCTATTATCTTTGATTCATCGCTCCAATTGGGACATATGGGTTTTTCTCTCGGTGTGTATTGATCCAATCGTCAGCAGGATTTCACAGGACACACAGCTTTATGAAAGTCTTTTTCAGCGGCTAAGTAAGGAACCGACAGCAGATGAGAAGGCATCGTTGCCACGGTTGCTTTTGTTGGCAAGAAGCGGCGATCAGAACCTCTGGAGATGGTGTGAAGATGAAATAGCCCTCCAAATGGAAGGTGGTGTTTTATCTGACAGCGGCTTTGACATTATCACTGGTCGAATTCGACCAGTGGCACAAACGCTACTAGACGCATTGATGCCTTACGGTCCTAATTCTGTTGCTTGATATTCTTACTTCGCCCAGACAATGATTCTCTCGTGTCCAGTTGAGATTATGGGTACAGATTTATTTAAGGAAGTCAACATATCTCCCCTAAGTGTTGACTCAAATAGCCTTTCAGCATAGAAAGATATCTCTTGGCAAGTCTTGGTTTTGGAGCATACCGTACAGGTTGAGATGTTTCCTGAATCCTCAATATTCAAGCCGTGAATGAGTCTCAACTGTTTGAAAAAGCATAAACTTTAGAGCAACAGTAGTAAGCTCAAATAATGTATTGTTCGGTCTAGTCAAATATTCGATGTGGCTATATTAACGAAAAAGTCCTATCAACACAGCATTGAAAATGGAATAAAGTTTAGCGTGACTATCTAATTACTAAAGTGCTTGTTCCTCGGCCTATGAGTGCTCGTGAGTGGGCTTTGAGAATGGTTAGTATCTTTTAATTGAAACGTAAAAGTTGTGGGGCTCGAGTTAGTGTATAAACTCATCATTACGAAATTCCCCTTGATAAATTTCACCTGTCTTTCTGATCATCTTACCAAAACCATTTCTCCGGCCCATTGAAAATTCACCAGAATAGCGACTTCCGTCAGCAGAGGTAAGTATTCCGTGACCATTAGGTAAATCATCTTTAAATTTGCCGGAATAGTAACTCCCATCAGCATAAGTGAGTTTGCCAACCCCACTAAAACGGCCACTAACAAATTCGCCCTTATATTGGCTGCCATCCTGAAAGAAGTATGCTCCTTCGCCGGAGAAACGATCTTTTTTAAATTGGCCAGAATAGCGGGAACCATCCGGATATGTAAAGACACCTATTCCTTCTTTAACGCCCAAAACAAAATCCCCTTCATATTGTCGACCATTACTATATTTATACACACCCATTCCATGCTGTTTTCCTTTTTTAAGGCTGCCTTCAAAAACATCACCATTAGCATATCTATGGATACCAGTTTTCGCAACAAGGCCATCAATATTATTGCTCAAAACTGGATCGACCCGAGTCTGCGTCTCATCCTGAATCAGACTAATATCTACATTCAGTGAATTACCGGCACCAAGCTCAATCCACTGATTTTTTGTTTTGTAGCCATTGTTACTCACCTCGACATGATACTTTCCAGGATCAAGAGCCATGTCTTTACGGTAACGAGGGCTTATATTTAAAATCCGCACTTTGGCATCTTTTGGGTTTGGGGATATGGTGAGCCAACCCTTGTTGACCTTTGCTGCTGGATCAAAACGGACTACGGAACGTTTTTCTTTACGGATGGTGGTTTGTTTTTCCTCAGTTGTATACCCATTCTTTTCTATACGGATTGTTTTACTGCCAGGTGCCATATCTCCAATCTCGACAGGAGTTTCTCCGGCCATCTTGCCATCAATGAATACTTGCGCACCGCTTGGTTCACTATTCACCTCCAAAATACCCACATCCTTCCTGACGATAACCTCCTGACTTGCTGTTTCTGATACTGACAACCCACCTGCCAGATAAAAAGGTTCAAGAGGTGAGCTAGACAGCCAGGGTGTCTGTTTGCCATTTGTTGTCTTGCGAACATCAAGCCCAGTCTGGTTAAAAACCTGCAACACACTGAGATCTGATCTTTTGAGGTTTCCAAGAAGTTTACCTGTGTAAAGACCATTTCTGCCAAGACCATCAGCAGCCAATGAGCCAGGAGATGTAGCATAGGCAATTATGGTTCCATCAGGAGCATCCATAAAGGCAAGCCCCTGAGAACCTGATCGAAAGTAACTACGAAAGGGATTGTTACGACACGCATCGAGCACGACAATATTTAACTTGTTGCCAGCATCCTCCATTTTACCGAGAATGCGGCCTGCTGGTACTGCTTCATACTTCACGTCATTGGCATTTGTCACGTTGACATTCATCGGAATCAGATAATTCATCCCGTCGATCTGCATCCCATGACCAGCGTAGAAGAAAAACCCCACATCAGCTCGCTTCAGTTTTTGGTAAAAATCATTCGTAGCATTTTCAAGGGTACGCTTGGAAACATCAGTTTTAAGAATAACATCAAAACCAATTTGTTTAAGCAATTCGGCAATATCTTTGGCATCATTAACAGGGTTCTTCAGTGGTGAGGCTTTATAGTCAGAATTACCTATGACCAAGGCCACCCGTTTGGAGGCCAAAGCTGATGTTGATATCAGCATTAGGCTGATGAGAACTAAAAAAGTTATGATTGGTGCAGTTACCCGTGATATAATCAACGTATCTTTCTTCCCAGGTTAATCACTTCTACCCTGCGGTTGTCAGGTGATTCAGGATTGATTGCATCAAATAGTTCTGTCTCACCTTTTCCAACTGGTTTCAACTGACTGGAATCGACTTCATATTGGTTGGTGAGATAGTTGTATACCGAAAGAGCACGCATCTGTGACAGTTTCTGATTATACTCTCCTGTCCCTTTTGCATCAGTATGTCCCTCAATAATAAAACCAGTATTTTTCAACTCATTATATTCCATGGCCTTGCCAAGCTCTGAGAGTGTTTGTATTGCCTCCTGGGTCAGCTCGTCTGAGTTAAGCTCGAACTTGATATTGAGCAGTACTTTTGACTGGATAGGCTTAACTGTAATGCTACGGAATTTTAACTGTGGAGGTGATTTCAATGCTTCAACCAGTTGTTCTGATGATGGCGTCTGTTCCAGAAAGTTAGTTGCTTGAACTGGTTCTCCTGCCACCAAAGTCTTGCTGCTCATAAGTAGGCAGATGAAGATAGCTGTCAATACTGTTTTCATAATTTCTGTTTCCTTTAATGGGTGGTTTTAGCCTCACCAACAACCACAAATGGTGCCCAGAATATGGGGTGGCCTAGATATGGATGCTGCTTATCGTTGATCATTTGCAAACGAGCTTGACGTAGAGCTTCTGCCTTACCGATAGTAGGATTCTTTCTGAGATTATTAAATATACTGGTAGTTAACTGTTTAGCAGAATTTGATTCAACAGGCCAGTGAGAAACCAGTAGTGTCTTTGCTCCAGCATAGAAAAATGCCTTGGTTAGACCAGAAAAACCTTCTGCTCCAGGTGTACCGTCAGGTGATGCAGTGTTACAGGCAGATAGCACTACCCAGTCAGCATTCAGTTTGAGCTGAGTTACCTCTCCAGCGGTAAGTAATCCATCATCTTCTTCTGTGGCAGTATTGGGCGGTGTTAAGACAAGGGCAGGTTCACCAAGAAACTCAACGTCACCAGCCAATAACCCGTGAGTGGCAAAGGCAAGGACTCTTGAGTTGGAAAGATCCATATTCTTCAATTTCTTCTCAGTGGCATTCTGCTGGAGATAAACGGATTTACTGGATGCTCCCAAGGTTATTGCAAGGTCGTTCAGTTCATCGGCAGTTTCAGGCAGGGAGGAAAGTTGGCGAAGACCACGAATATCTGCAAGGCCAGTTCCTCGACTGTCAAAGACTGATGCTACTCGTAATTCTCCACGATTGTTTCCAAGTACCGGGTCACCAAATCCTATGAATGGATCTGGTGCAGTGTTCTTATTTCCAAGAGTCCTGAGTGCTTTCAGGGAAGAGACCGATGGTAGATAAGCAAATGCATATTCTTTTGCCAGCCAGTTGGTGTCCTTGTAAGACGCCTGCTGCTTACCACCATTAACCATGATGCCAAAGGGGATTGACTGTAGAGAGCCATCAGCTACAACAAAGACCCGTTTAGCCCCTTTAAGCATTTTTGCTGCTGAGGCTATAGTTTCTTTGTAGAGTTTTTGGGCTTTGCCTACAGGAAAGTCAGGCAGGTTGGATGGCCCAGTGGTAGCATTTGGATCCATTGCTCCCCTGAGTGATTTTACTATTGCATCAATTGATTCTTTCTTTACAGGTAGGGTCCACCACTCCGCCTTGTTGTTTCTTACAGCCCAAAGATAACTCTGTTCCTTATTGACTATGATTGCCAATAGAGCCTCATCAACATTGAGGAGAGCTTGTGCTTCTTTAAGAGCTATTGGTTTGGGATTGGAAAGCTCAGCATACTCAGGGTAGTCTTTAGCCAGTCTGGCATTAATCTCTATCAATCCTTTCTTCAATCGATTGACGCCTTTCTGATGATGGTCAGCCGTTTTAGTATTTTCTGCAGATAATGCCTGTGTCAAAGATTTATCAGAAATAATCAGCTCAGCAATAATTTTTTGTTGACTAAGGACAATGTCTTCCACCCCCTCTTCTTCGCTAGCTGTCCTGATAGCCATTTTCGCGATAGCCCTTGCTACTGCACTGTTTCGAGAGCGTTGCAAAACGACAAAAGATTCACTGGCAGACTCTTCTGGGTTAAGTATACTTATGCCTTGTGCCTGGGAAAGTACTTTAAGGTGAGTGGCATGAATCCAACGATACTTTTTTTGTTCACCAATACTGCTACTTACGGGGTTGGCGGAAAGCTCTGAAGATCTTTCGTAAATCGTGGAACTCGCCGACCTGATATAATCAAGAGCATTATTAATGCTGTCTTGAGTTGCTACCCCCAGCAATGAAAGGCTGATGTTAGTTTTTGTCTCTGCTGTCGTTGGATGACTTGGAGATAATTTTATTTCTCTGATCTCTAAAACTCTTCCAAATGCTATTTCAGCCTTTGAGTATCTCTCCTGATCCAGATAGACCTTTCCCAAAGAACTCCAACAATTTGCCGTACGTGGGTGATCAGAACCTATTTTTTTTCTTCTTATAGCGATAGCCCTTTTTTGTGCCTCTTCTGCCTCTAAATATTTCCCAAGTTTCCTATAGGTATCGCCAAGACTGTTCAAACTCATTGCTGTATCACGGTGCTCTGCGCCAAGTTTTTTTTCGTAAATCGCAAGGGCTCTAATATGTGTTCTTTCGGCTTCTTTATATTTTCCCTGATACTCTAAAACAATTCCAAGATTATTCAGAGCCATAGCTGTTTGGGGATGCTCCATCCCTGATTCTTTTTCTCTTATCAATAAAGTCTTTTTAAATGCATTTTCAGAATCCAAGTATCTACCTTGAAGCGCATAAATAACACCTAAGCCATTCCAATTATTAGCAACTCGCAGGTGATCATTACCATAAAAATTAATATTTATTACAAGAGCTTTTTTTAGACTCCCCCCCCCTTTACATACCTTCCTTGTCTCCCATAAATAACACCAAGATCATTCAAACAATCAGCGACCTTCTTATGTTCTAAACCAAGCTGCTTTTCATAGACTGCCAATACTTTTTCATCCAACTCCACCGCTTCAGTATATTTACCTTGCTCCATCATTTTCCAAGCCTTTTTTTTATTCTCATCAGCCTGAGCCATCTCCATAGAATTTGAAAAGAAATTTCCACTAGAACCATTACTACTAGTCTTCTCTACACAACTTGAAAGCCCAATTAATAAAATCAGGGCAAAAAGAAATCTCCATCTTGTCTTGTGTGAAAATGTGATTTGTGGCATGTAATCCTCTGGTGCTCGAAATATTTAAAAAGCTACCGTATTATATCTAGGAACTCGTTAATATTACATTCAAAAAAGTGATCCCATTAATTATTGACAAAGATATTCTATTGTAATCTCAAAGTAGAGTTTACATTAACCTCTACTTCGAACAATATTCTCAAAATTCAACCAAATTTGTGTTTATCTGGATATTCTATTCTGTAAATCTCAAATAGGGTTATGAGTGGTAAGGTTAATTGAATGACGTGGAGTGTTGGTTTACCTTCTTCCTGATTCTTCTCGAAATCCAGAGAGTGGACGGGACTCAACCGACTAAAAAGTCGAAACTTAAGAGCAACAGTAGTAGGGTTGTGATTTAGAGTTTCGTTAAATTGCAGAGGTTTCCACTGGCTGTCTCAGCCTGAGTTATCTTATTTTCCACTAAAATTGTTGTTACACATATCGAAAAATACCTTAACCACCCCCGTCTGGAAGTCGTAAATATTGCCCTGACACATCTCTATTTGTTTCTTTTCCTCGATACAGTTAGGTGTGTATCAGAAAGATACAGAAACATCAACCTGACGTAGACGTCAATTTGATCTACATTTGGTTTGGTCATCCTAAGCACTCTTGTACACTATTTCGGATCGGGTTAATTAGTTCGAAGTTTTTAACAACCCGCTATCCTTATTACTCTAACTGAGTGCCATGCCCGTCCCCGAGCATGATAGACACCTGACGAACATAAGGCGTCGACTCATCAACATATTTCCAATGCAGCTTTTGTGTTAACTGCGTGGTCAGTTCCAGTCCTAGGCCAAATCCCAATTCGTCCTGACCTTTATCTGCAGGTGTTTGTGGGTTACAGATAACTACTTGGTTGGCTTGCTGGTGAATGGTAATATATCCTTCCCAGGTATGCTGGAATGCATTTCGAATCAAATTTCCCAATACAATTCTGACAGGGAATTCAGGTAAAAAGACTATACACGGATGTGACTCTACCTTGAGTTCGACGTCTTTTCTATCGAGGAGATACTTCATTTCATCCACTATTTCCTCCATTAAACTATCCAACTCAATCTGTTTACCTGGAAGTTTCTGCATTTCCTTTCTGCTCAGCCACAAAAGAGTCTCCGTCAAATACTGCATATTCAGGCTGGCTCTATCCATCCTGTTGATCGCTTTTTCCTGTAAGACGATTCGTCCAGGGGCTGTGGTCTCCTTTATTTTATGCAACAATTCTATATTATTGCGCATGACAGTTATCGGAGTTCGCAATTCATGACTTGCATGACGCAGAAAACTGTGTTCACGATCAAGGCTTTCTTGAACTGAAGAAAGACTGGTCCTAATCAATTGCGCCAGATCGTTGAGCTCAGGATAAGAAAAATCAGGTGGCGGCTCTTTTAGATTATCTGCGTTAAGTAACCTCGCCCATTGTCCTAATAAGGCAGCAGGTCGTGAAACACTACGCAATAAAAGCAAAATTGTTATCCCAAAAAGTCCTATGATTGAAGCACTAATACCGATGAGTAATTTCCTGCTCTCTGCGCGATTACGGCCAAGGAGCGGTGGAGCGGTAGCCCTGGTTCCACGTCGGGTAACAAATAATGTGTCATTTTTATCCTGATACAGATATACAAAATACTTAAAATCCGGTCGTCGGTACCAGTGTGAACGCGTCCCCTTTATCGTAAGCCCAGGCTCAGGTGGTTCAGTGCCAAAGGGGTCGCGGAGTTCAGTGGGAACCTGGTTCCAATCACTGAATATTTCATATTGTCTGTAATCTTCACCCTGCTGTCGATTGGCTGGTGGTCCGAGCTTGAGGTAGCTGCGAGCCACCTCCTCCATTTTGCTGGCGGTGACACTATGCATTCCCATATGATAATAGTGAGCACTAAGTAAAGAATACCCGGCGACAAGCACTAATATGAGCAGGAAAAAAGTTAGAGTTACAAACAATTTAAGACTTATCTGCTTCTTCACGATGAACACTTCTCCCGCAGGGCAAACCCATGTCCTGCAATTGTCTGAAGCAACGGAGTAGAAAAGGGTACATCAATTGCTTTGCGTAAGTGAAATATATGAACTTTCAGACTATTGCTATCAGGGAGATCATCTTTCCAAACGGCTTCTTCTAATTCCTGCCGGGAAACAACGTAAGGAGATGCCCTCAGTAAGGTTTCCAGCAAGCGCCAGCCTATGGGTGACAACTTCACATTGATGCTGTCGCGGGTAACAGTTTTATCTCTGAGATTCATTTCAAGATCCGAACAGGATAACTTTCGAACCTGACCGCTTCGCCTGCGCGCTAGGGCATTCAATCGAACCACAAGCTCTTGCAGCGCAAAGGGTTTGACCAGGTAATCATCGGTCCCGGCCTCAAAGCCCGCCAGTTTATCATTGAGCCCATCCCGTGCCGTCAACATAAGGATCGGAGTGTCGTCTCCTAATGCGCGTAGTTGCTCACATAAACTCAAACCATCCAAACGCGGCAGGTTAATATCAAGCAACAGCACCTGATAACCACCCTCTTTTGCCAACTGCAATCCTGCCATACCGTTTGCACCATGGATACAACGTATTCCTTCAAGTTCAAGATACTCGACGACAGTATCCGCCAGATCAAGATCGTCTTCCACAAGGAGTACGTTTAACATAACTGTTTTTGACCTTTTTCAGGAAAATACCACCGCTTAATTGCGACCAAACCCCTTACTGCATCTGCCTGGATCAGCAGCAGTGAAGGTATTAATACCAGGGTAATCAACGTCGCAAACATAATGCCGTAAGCAAGAGACACAGCCGCCGGAATAAGAAATTGGGCCTGCCGCGACGTTTCACCAAGCAGAGGCATAAGTCCGGCAAAGGTGGTAAACGAGGTGAGCAGCACAGCACGAAGTCGATTACGACAGGCACCGCTGATTGCATCATGTAAGTCAAGACCTTCAGCCCTAAGAGTATTAAATCTCGACACCAGCAATAGGCTGTCGTTTACCACAACTCCGCTCAGTGCAATTATACCATTGAGTGAGAGTATACCCAATGAGAGGTCATTTATCCAGTGACCGAGAATTGCCCCGACTATGCCAAAAGGTATTGCGGTCATAATCAGCAGAGGCTGCACATATGATTTCAAAGGGATTGCCAGCAACATATATATCATCAGCATCGCAATGAAAAACACCTGGACCATAGAGTTTTGTGTTTCCGCCTGTTGCTCTGCTTCACCGGCAAAGTGAATGGAGAGACCGGGATAGTTAGCCTGAAGTTCAGCCGCCACCGTAGTCTTTAGCGTGCTGACAAGTTCGGTTGCGGACACGGCATCCTTATCGACGTCTGCAGAAATGTACACAGCGCGTTTTCCATCTATACGGGTTATTGTGTCTCGAGTATAGCCGTAGGTTACAGTGGCTACACTGGATAAAGGCAATACTGTGCCGTCACTCGTTCGCACAGATGATTTCAGCAGGTCAGCGCTATTCTGACGCTCCTCTGCAGGGTAACGGACCTTCACTTCTATTTCATCACTATTGCGTTGGTAACGCTGCACAACCTGGCCACTGAACCCCTGATAAATCTGTTTAGAAAGCATCTCTGTTGTCATGCCGAGCGCCCGTCCCTGCTCTGTCAGCTTTAGCTGCAACTGCGGTTGGCCCGGTTGCAGATTGTCTTTGATGCCGCTTACAGATGGTATGTTCTGCAGTTCTTCTTTGAGCTTTTCTCCGGCGGCTGTCAAAATGGTATCGTCTGTCGCCCGAAGCTCGATTCGCAACGCATCAACCATTCGACGGGTGTTCTGGACACTGAGAGACCTTGTACCTTCAGGCAATCCAGCCAACTTTTGCCAGTGACGGGTAAATGAATTGATATCGTAGGGTGCATCACTGCTCAATTTAAGTGTTATTGTGCCGGATTGATCGGCCTTAGCCAATACCTGCAAACTTGCAATATAGGCTGCCTGAGACTCACCACTCAATTCCTGATCTGCCTGGTAAGCCCGTTGCTCCAGAAGCCCAAGAGCATCATGGGTCTGGCCAAAACTGGTATCATTTTGCATTGTAAGCGATGCCGTCACCGTGTCTCCCGGAATATCAGGAAAGAAACTCACCCGCAACACTCCTGCAAATGGCATGGAGACAACAAGGACAAAAAGTGCGATAAACACGATTATGACAGCATAGCGATAGTAAAGAGCATATTCAATAACTGGCCTGTAACAGCGTTCAGTAAAAATCGTAAGAGCACGGCCAGCACCATGTTGAATCATCTGCCAGAGGCGCAGCACCGGGTTGTTTGAATTCTGTGGTCTGGTATTAAGATGTGCCAGATGAGCTGGTAAGATAAGTTTTGACTCTATAACGGAGAGAATCAGGCAAATGGTCACAACTACCGCAAACTGTGAATAGAGTACACCCAGACGTCCGCTGACCTGTGATAGAGCAAAAAATGCCGCCACCGTCGTAAAAACACCAAAGATAGTGGGAAGCGCAACCCGTAGTGTCCCCTTGATGGTGTTTTCGATAGTGTCACCATATTTGGCACGCTGCGTATAGACACTTTCACCGACCACCACGGCATCATCCACAACAATACCCAGAGCCATTATAAAGCCAAAAGTTGTGAATTCATTCAGTGTAAGGCCGATGAAGCTGGTCCCCATACAATAGAGGGTCCCGAAGAAGATAAAGGGCAATCCCATTGCAACCCAGAAGGCGACAGTAAGGTTTAAAAACACTGCCAGCAGGATAAAGACAAGAGCAATACCGGTTAAGGCATTTTTGATCAGTAGTTGCAAACGCTGATTAATAGAGGTAGAGCGATCATACCAGGTGGCAAGCTCCACGCCTTCCACAAGCTTGGAACCGGCCTGCCACTGCTCAGCTACCTTACGAGCGCTCGTTGCAGAATCGGAGATATCATCCATTCCTGTAGTGATAACCTGCAGGGAGATGGTTTCTTGACCGTTATAGCGCGACAATACCGCGGTTTCGTCATCAAAGGTGTCATTGACCGTTGCCACCTCTCCTAACAGGAGTCTATGACCATCGCTTGTGGTAAGGAGCGGAATGGCAGCAAAGTCTTCTTTCTGGTATGCCTGCTCAGAAGATTTAAGCTGTAAGTTGAGCTGTTCATTTCGCATTACGGCTGTTGCCGTACTCGAAGACCCCTGGTTAATAGCATTTTCCACATCAGAAAGAGATAAACCGTATGCCCGTAATTTCGCCTCTTGGATTTCAACAACCATCATTGGATCTTTGCGACCGGAAATGCTCACCCTGCTGATGGCATCTTCTGCCAGCAGATCAGTTTTCAAGTCATCTGCAAGTTGTTGCAGTGTGTGCCTGTCTGCATTGCCATAGAGTTGCAGCCAGAGAGAGTGCTCTTCACGCTCTGCTTTCTCAATTATTGGATTTTTCGCATCGGCAGGAAATGTGGAAATGGCGTCAATCTTGGTCGTCACATCTTCGTATAACTGGTCGAGATCATAATCGTCCTGTTTTTCGATAGAGACTGAAACCCCGCTACTGGTTGACTGACTGGTAACCGAGTCAATTCCACTGACATCTTCGAGCTGGTCCTCAATTTTTATTGCCAATCCTTCCTCAGCCTGCAGTGCAGAGCCACTGCTATATGATACCGACACATTTATCGAGTGAGGATCCATACTTGGAAACGCCTCTTTACGTAGGGTTGTCAACTGCCAGACTCCAAGCACGATTACCAGCATTAACAAAAGATTGGCAGCTACCGGGTTGGATACAAACCAGGGAATAATCCCTTGTGCAGTCTTTTTATTATGCATTGGTATTCTCCACAACCGGCTGAACTTTCATGCCTGGGAGATAACTGCTGAGTGGATGAACCACTATCTTCACTGAAGTTTGAGCTAACTCTTCCGGCACGTTGATATAGATCGAACCCTCGTTGCTAAAAATAGGATCCGTAGAAAACCTGGCCAGGATATTGTTTTCTGTTACATACCAGATTTCTCCCCGCTGACTCAGGGCAGAGTTTGGCAGTTTCCAGACATTTTCAATATCACTGCCATTCAGCCCAACTTCTACAAAAGTGCCAGGCAAAAGTGGCGGCACCTGATCCAGCGGAGAATCAACCGCAACAATCAGAGTACGCTGTCGGCTCGTACTGTCAACATGCTGCGCAGCACGGAGTACTCTGCCAGGCCATGTCTGACCATCTTCAACACCTTTCAGCTCAACAGGCCAGGAGCTGCCAATGAGAGTGGTCGTCTCAGGGAGATTTTTCCAATCCCTGGTGGACAGTGGCACAGCAACTTCTATCATGTCAGTGCTGTATAAGGTAGCGACTGCTGTTCCGGCCTGAAGGTAGCTGCCCGGTGCTGTCAATCGTTCAACCAGAATGGCATCAAATGGAGAAATTAATTTTGTCCGGCTTAGGTTTTTTTCTGCACTCACAAGGGCAGCTTCTGCCTTGGAGACTGCAGCTTTTGCCGCCTCAAGTTGGGGCTTATGCAAAACCAGATCTGAATCCGGCTCACCGCTCAGGCCGAAAGCGCGCCATTCTGCCTGCGCCTGGCTCGCCTCACGCTGTTCTTCAAGCAAACTCAACCTCGCACTTGCCAGATCACTTTTAGCATCCGCAACTGCAGACTGATAGTCGCTATCTTCCAGTTGAATGAGCACGTCTCCTTTTTTTACCTGACATCCCGACTCAAGTTGTGTTGACTGCCAGCTCACCTGACCGCTTGTCTGTGCTGTTAATGTCAGACTGTAATGTGTCTGCGTTTCACCGTAGCCGCGTATTCTTGCGTTATATGTAGTGCCTGTAACGGTAAGGACGGCAACATCCGGACGCTGAGGTTGAACCATCTGTGGTGGACGGCGCCTGTCCACCTGCTCTGCTATAAGCTGACGGGTATATATTACTGAAATAGCCAGGATGATGAGGACCACAATGAGTGTGGACCAGTTTATTATTCGTCGTTTCATTTTTCTACTCCAAGGCCAAGCGCCAGACCGAGATCGATCCGGTTTGTCAGGCGTTTGTAAATGAGGGTGTTAAGTTGCGATGCGAGATCAAATGTTTTTTTCTGAACGGTGAGCAGGTCGAGTATATCAACCAGACCAGACCTGTAGCTCTCCTGGTATCTTTCAAGTGAATTGCGGGCACTTGCCAGCGCAGACGTGATATGGTTTTGTTGACGGGTAATTGACTGCTCCAGACTCAATGCGGTTTCCACTTCATTTATGGCCTCCAGCAGGGTTTCACGATAAGATTCATAACTCTGTGCTGTCTTTAACTCCGCGACTTCAGCTGCTGCTTTAAGCTTTCCTGCTTGAAAAACAGGTGCGGTCAACTGACCGAGCAAGGCCCACACAGGATCACTCAACAGCATGGATTGTGGTGAATCTCCGATATCCTCCAAAGCTGCCTTAAGACTTATGCTAGGAAGCAACTCTTTGTAGGCAACAGACGTTCTCAAGCTTGCTGCTTCAATCGCAAAATAGGCTGCTTGCAGATCAGGACGACGCTGCAGGGTTTGATCTGGCAAATCAGCAAGGGGGGTTAAAACTTCAGGGTATGACGCTTTCGATATGAGATCAGTACTTCCAATACGACCAAGAAGAGTTTTCAAGGTTCGTTGTCTTTGTGACAAATTTTCTTTATAACCTTCAAGGGATGCTCTTGAAACAGCTGCCGAGGTACGGGCACTGTCCAGATCTTTCATAGTTCCAATACCGCTGCGATATCGCTGTAGTATGTAGATTTCGTTTTTTTCTAGATTTTCCAGGCGGAGTTTTTCTATATTGATGGTGTTCTGGTCACTAATCAGGCCCAGCCATTCCTTCATGACTTCCGCAGTGAGTGAAATCCGTGCTGCCTCCAGTAATGCCTGCTGTTCTGCTTCGTCCATCACGGCAGCACCTTCACTGTCCGCAAGTTTTTTCCAAAGGTCAACTTCCCAACTGATACTGAGTGAACCGCTATAACTTTCCTCGTCACCCTCGTCTTTATATGCACCCATATCAACTTGAGCCTGGGGAAGACGATCAGCAGTTGTCTGACGACGCTGAGCACCGAGAATTTTCAATGCCAACACCGTCTGTTGTAAATTCGGATTTGCCTGCAAGGCTTCGTCTACCAGTGAATCAAGTTCAGGGTCACTGATAAGTTCTTTGAGGACGGTTGCCTTTTCAGCTCCCGCCTCTTGTACAGACCACTCCGTCACAAGTTGACGCTCCTTTTCTGCAAGCGCCGTATAGTTCCCCTGCGGAACTATGCTGCATGAGCTCAAAAAAAACACAGCACCTATTATCAATATAGGCTTTAAAAAAAATCTGGTTTTCGACAAATGCATCTAAGTTCCACTCCACTCACTGTTGACCTGCAATTGTGGCCTATAAAACTGTAAAGACCTTACTACAAAGCTACTCTGCAAGCGTTGTATAGCTCATATGGTGAGGAGTATATCAGGGGGGTGGTTAACGGAGGGTTAAGATCATACGAGAAAGCTGTGAAAAGTGGGAAACTGCAACTGTACTTTACGTAATGAGTCGATATTTAATTACAATGTGGGAATGCTTAATCCCTTGTTTTTTTATTACACAAGCACATTCTTAAACAACAAATCCAATGGCAGTGTTAACAATGAGAGGCCCTTATTATAGTTGACCTTCTTCCTGATTATGCGTAACAGTTGGTCTTTAGGGAAAATAGTGAGGAGAGCATAAGGATGGCCAGTGGAAATCTTTGCAATTTCACATAATCGTTAAACATTACCCTCCTCCTATACATTGCAAGCCCACACCTTAGTAGAGTAAGCAAAGGCTCCAAATAGAAATGTGCAGTGGCAATATTAACCACTTGCTAACAGGGGGAGGTTGAGCTTATTCCTGAATCTTTTTGAGATGTCTGAACAGTATATGTACCAAAAACTACTGCTTAACAGTCAACATATTTTCACTATTCTGACTGGAAACAGAAGTCTAAGGTTAAATAATTCCCTTGATAGTCAGGGGGAAACACCAGCAAATTTACTGCTATATTTTAGTCAGATCAATGAGGAGGGAAGGATGGACATAGCTTTTACCTAATCTGGCCTAGCAAGAGATTTGACAATTAGGTTTTGTCTGAACGCAATACGCTCGAAGCGTATCTATCTGCACTATCCGAAGCATTCAGCAAACCAAGGTTTTCCAAGGTTCTCAAGCTCTATGCATAAGCTATATACTTGCTATGGCCTAGCCCTAGTAGTTGCTTTAGTCCCTAAGGAAGCACTGCGCCCCTTTCGGTCAAATAGTTCTGAATGTCATCATTTGTCAACAAGCTGCTGTACCTCAACATTCTCCAACAAACGCGGCCCTGACGGGTGAGCAGACTTCTTGCTATACCCGGCACGTATTGCCGCCTGGGTCACTGGAGTATTTCTGTGCACATCACTACTTCATACAAGTTGCAGGATATTTTTGAATATCAGGTTTTGTCAGGTTTTTACAAGTTGTCAGTTATTTTTGAATGTGAGGTTTTGTTAGGTTTTTATCAATATGTTTTTTGTCATATTGGCCTATCGCCAGTCCGCCATCTGAACACTCACACAGCGCCGAAGACGTGGCCATGAGAACAACAACCTCACCTTGGCCCAATTCCAGGCTTCCTACCACACCCACAACTCTCGCCATCATTTTATAGGGTATCACCGCTTTGGCCTTCAACGTAGAAGAGTCACTCTCTCAACTGCACCCTCCGATCGATAGGCGCCGAAGCTTTTTGACGCCATGATCCCCTGAACGTCATTTATCCCTAAAACCAGAACTCCACAGCATGGTCAACAACATGCTGTAGAATTCTGCCCCTATTACACATAGGTCGTCCAAAAATCTCTCTGAGGCAACTTTAAGATTTCCGGTAGGTCGTTTCCTTCAACCGTCTTGGCTCCGGATTGTCGGCGCCTAATACATGACAGCCGATCATACCATTTACGTTAAAAACTTCCTCGACAGAATCACCATGCTCATCAATGTATCTTAGACCTCGTTCCTTACTGCCATCTCCGAGGCAGACAGCAATAATTACCCGACTACCGACATCGGTACAAAACCAGAGACAAGGGCCTTCAGAAAATTTCGTTCCAATCTCAAAATCAGAATACTTCATCATGTTTTTTCCTCATTCTTTTTTCAGTTCACCCCCCCCTATATAAGACAATCCCTGTTTTGACCCCTGATAGAGTCGTAAAATAGGGTACGGGATAGGGTATGAACTATTGAACTACAATATATATTGTATTATATATACCTATTATTACATACTTTTCCAGGTTCACAGAAAGTTCATAAAAAGTTCACAAGTTCAATCTGCATTCGATGAAAAAGTTCACAGGTTCACGCTGGTTCACACCTAGTTCACCTCGCTTTTACCAAGAAGTACCCAGTCGGCTTTTTGCTATCCCTGACAATTTCCCCCCGTTTCTCAAGTATATCTATTACCTCTTTAGAGTCCCTAAGACGCCAGTTCTTCATTCTGCGTCGCCGGTGTACCATGGTTTTTAGAGTAGGCCGCTTTCCATTTTTCTGTGCTGACTTTATAGCTCCCATGAAGATTTTACACATCTGGTCAAACTCGCCTGTCGATACCTTGCTACTGAGAACATTGATCTTCCAGTTGCACAGCATCAAGGCAACAGCCTTTCCGTATTCCAAATCTTCCACACCCATGGGGAAAAATATCTTCTCCAGTGGCCTGGTACCGACGATATGAGTAATGGCATACTTAATAGACAGATCATAGGCCCGGCTGATAATCCCCTTATCTCCTGCGGATCCTCCAGAGTTCACCCTGTCCACTACCTCATCTGACCAGGCCGCAAGGTTCTGTCTACATTCAGGCGTCAATTGAAGATCAAAGGCCCCAAGGTTTCCGCTAACTGCCCCAAGCCCTGCAAGGTTCCGTTCCCCTCCTGGGTTGGTTCCCCGAATGTCTGCGATACCTTCGGCAAAGCTGATTAAATCCTCGTTTTCACTGGCCATGCTTATACCCCTTTTGGGAACAGGACCGTCATAGCACCAAAAATCAAAGCGCTGCAGGGTACCGGTGTCAAAGTCTTCCTGGTGAATGGTGTCAAATATCACAGGGGTTGCGTTTCCTGTGATAGTTAGGCTCGGGGAGTTGATAACGATGTTGTTTTTAGAATCAGCATAGGATTTGACAATCTTCCCGCCTGACTTGGAAAAGATCTCCAGGAGTGCATCACGCTTACCATCTGCCACACCGTCCCCTCCTTTGTATCTTCTGAAAAGGCTGGTCGCTTCATCGATGACGATCATCTGAACCGGCTGTGCTACCATGCTTCTCATTAATGCCGGGCCTGATGCAAAATCAGTAGCTCCGTAGAAGTTGGGCATATTGTAAGAATCGATCGTTTGATAAAGGGCCTGGTCGGCTGTTGTCTTGCCGCTTGATGTTGGCCCTACTCTTATAATGAAGAGATTGGACCATTTACCCATACAGGTAATTTTTCCTGCTGCAGCATGTCCCAAGGTGGCCAGGACCGCCGGGAGATTGTATTGAGGGATGTCAACCATGCCAGGTTTAGCCAGGGCTTTCATTCCAAGGCTGATTAAACCGCCGGGATTAAGGATTGAATCAGGGATCTGTAAGGAAATATTCTCCTCCTGCAGATCTTCTTTTGACATTACTTCTACGGAAACCTGGGGGGCTGCTGTCTTGCAGTTACAGGTAGTACAATCGTAACCTGATATTCCAAGGCTGAGGACGCCGCCGCAAGAATGAGCATTGCCATTCGCTTTCATTGTCCGGAACCTGGCCCGGCAATTTTCGTAACGATCTACCTCAGTTTTTAGGCTGGTAGTTGGATAGTTTGCAATAAAAGCCACACAACCGCCTAGAAATTGATCTTCTGTAAAACCTGCAGTAACCGCATAGGCTGTAAGCTGTATAGCTATGTCGTTAAAGGTTTTACCGTTTATCCATTCCTTTTGAGTAGCAAGTACCCTTATGCAGGCTAGTATCTCGTTTGTCAGCTTGTCCCTTTCGTCATCCGTCAACTTGGGGGCCAGCCTTATAGCGGCCTGCTGCTTCCCGGCTTCTTTTAAATGCTCGGAAATTTTCGCCGCAAGAATATCATTCCTTTTTAAATAGGCGTCTTCTGGCTGCCAGGTATCCCCCGGTTCGCTGCAGGCTTCCTCGTAGTCTTCAAGATCAAGAATTTCGTGAAGGTCGTTGTGGTCGATCTGACGCTTGCAGGTACCGGTTTCTCGCATAACATTTGGACGCCGGTATGGTTTACCGGTCCCCTTATTATACATGGAAGTATCAAGATCAACTTTCAGCGCCGCCTCGATGTCCATTGCCAGAATCTTATAGGCAAGGGTCAGCCAGGTATTACCTTTCTCGGTCCCAAGGATTTCGGCCGGTAGTTCCAGGTGTACGCCTTTTTTCCCGGAAAGATATACCCGCCATTGTTCTGCTTCCACCCCATAGACTGAATCAAACCAAGCAAGAATCTTAATAGCTGCAGGGCAGGCAAACTCCTTGGTATCAATATCTATGACGAAATCGCCATATCTGGCCGGCTCCTTGTCTTCCTGGGTACCAGGGATGAAGGAGAAAACCGGATAGCTGCTGAACATTTCCTTGCCTATCTTATCAACAGTAGTCCAGGCTTCCGGTTTTCCTTTCCTGGCATACTCAACAGTGTTGGTGGCGTAGGTATATTTGATCATTACTTACCGCCCCCTCTGTTCAGCCATTCAAAAAAGGATAGCTGTCTACTTGTTAGAAGAACGTACTTGGTTACTCGACGAGAATGCCCCTCACTCATCAGATCGTTAGTCCGGTAGATTAAGATCCTGCTCCGCGGTGATGCTGCGGAGTTCCCTAAGGTTACTGATTGATCTTTCTCCACAGATAGATTATTTTGAACAGTAAGTGTTACTTCATTCTTGCCGGGGTAATACAAAGCGGTTACTTCCTGGGTTGCAGCCCGTAATGGAAGTACCGCTTTCTTGTTTTCTGTCATAACTCAGACCTCCACCCTAGAGATAACCCAATCTCTATATGCATCGAGGAAGTAACACTTCTGACGCTTCACATAGAATGAATCCTTGACGCCAATTTTCAAGCTATCACAATTAGCAAGATACCCAGCTGAGTATAGATAACCGATAAGTTTTGGCGCCTCCTTCCTTGGCACAAACCCTCCTGGATAATCTTTCCTAGCTTTCTCAAATTGCTTAATGATCTTCTGAAGGATAAACTCCTTATTACTCTTCGATGGTAATTGAGTATCATTAGGATCCTGACTCAAAGACATAAGATCCTCTTCAAAACCGCTTTTCAAAACGGCCGGTGCTGCTGATTTCGTTTTTGTTGCCATATGCTTTCTCCGCATTCTACATCTCAAGCCTGGTCCTCGAGTACCAAACCCCATGGATCACGTGACCCCTTCACTTACCCACAGGCTAGCCAAGACAGCTAAACATAGCAAGGCATAAAACAAGTATAACTATATGTTTTTATTCATTAAGTAGTACTAATAGTGCTACTTTCTTTATAGTGGGAAACTTTCCCAAAGACTTTAAAGGCAGTAAGAGCGTGATACAGGAGGGAATTCAAGAGGGTCGAAACAAGCCGTTTTTCAAGGGGTTAAAAAGTACACTAATAGTGTTACTTTTTGAGGTTTTTTTTCTGACCAAGCTATTAATTCACAAGACTTTCAACGGAATGCTATCATTATAAGCTATAAAGCTTTCTTGTTAACCAACTATGGACGACTAAATTGCGGGGCAGGATTATCGATAACCTCCAGGAAGCACCAGGAGTTATGATCGACTAAAAAAAACGTATTAGAAAATGAAACCGAGGGACAGGTGGGGACAAACTATCCTGACAACAAAAACAGCTACCTTGAAAAACTAGGCAAGGAACTGTGCATAACCACATCATGCACGATCCGAACGTACGATCTACGGATTAGAAAGCCGATGGTTAGCATATCACTTTAAGTGCAAAATAAGTGCAAAACAAAGAAAACAACAAAAAAGGCACTCACCGAATTAACGATAAGTGCCTTAAATTACTGGTACACTAGGCAGGATTCGAACCTGCGACCCCCTGATTCGTAGTCAGGTACTCTATCCAGCTGAGCTACTAGTGCATATGGAAGGCAATATATACCTTAGTTTAATTTTTTCCTCAAGACTGTATTCCACCTTTAGTCACTTTTTCCTCTTTATGACAAATTATTTCATGATCAGCAGGCATAAGGGTGGGGTCGGCAACAATAATGATATCGATTTTATTTCTAGATTCCATATCACTGATCTCGATTCGTTTATTGTTGAGAAGGTACTGAGCCACGTCCAGTGGAAAATGACACTCAACTTTAACGACCTCTTTTCTACTTGCCCCCGTCTGGATACGACGAAGATAAAAAAGAGCCAAAGTCTCAACGGAACGAACTATACCACGACCTTTGCAATGTTCACAAACACGATAATTGCTGGTCTCGATGGGAGCCCCTAATTTTTGTCTGGATATCTGCATAAGGCCAAATTTTGAGATCCGGCTGATATCAACCTTGGCCCGATCTCGCCTCATTGCATTCTTCATCTGGCGCTCGACTTCACGAATATTTCTATTGATACGCATATCAATAAAATCCACGACAATCAAACCACCAAGATCACGAAGACGCAATTGGCGGGCGAGTTCTGTCGCTGCTTCCATATTCGCTTTGAATATCGATTCTTCAAAGTTTTTACCCTTACCAGTCGAGCCGGAGTTCACATCTATGGCAACAAGTGCCTCTGTGGGATCAATAACGATAGAGCCACCGGATGGGAGCTGCACCTGAGGCTGATAGATGGATTCAATCTGATCTTCAACATTAAACTGATTGAAAATCGGCCGTGAGCCCTTATGCAACCTGGCCTTGGCACCTTTTTGCTTGCTGGGCAGCAGATCAAGAAAATCTTTTACCTTTTCAAGTGCAGCCAGATCATCCACCAGAATTTCTTTGATCTCCGGATCAAAATGCTCTCTTAAAAAACGTAATACACAATCATGATCCTGATAAACCCTGCCGACACCTTCAAGATTCTGTCCCTTCAATTTGATCTCTTTCCAGAGCTTTGACAGGGAACGAACATCTTTTGTTAGAGCAGTTTTGGTAACATCTATGCTTGCAGTTCGAACAATCCAGCCAACACCCTCTGGAATATTGAGTGAACCCATAATCTCACGCAGCTGTGAGCGACGCTCTTCACCACTGATTTTTCGGGATATGCCAGACGAATCAGAGCCAGGCATCAACACCACACCACGTCCTGGAATGGAGAGATAGGTTGTCATATTAGCACCCTTATTCCCCACTTCTTCTTTTACAACCTGAACAAGGACTTCCTGGCCTCGTTCAAGAACATCGGTGACCCTCAGTTTCTTCCACTGATGCTGCTCTATATAGCGTTTATTTTCTTCGCTGATCTCCTGTTTATAATACTCAGGATGAATTTCATTAAAGGGAAGAAATCCATTTTTGTCAGTACCATAATCTACAAAAGCAGCCTGAAGGTTGCTCTCAATGGCTACAATCTTCGCTTTATAAATATTATTTTTAGTCTGCTTTGAAGAAACAGTGGATACGTGAATAGATTCCAGACGCCCATCGGCAAGAAGTGCCAGTCGACATTCTTCAGGTTCTTCAGCATTGATAAGGAGCTTCAGGGTTTGCAGTTTTTCCTTAGGAAGCTGTTTCTGAGATTGTGTCTGCTTCTCTGCCTGAGGTTGCGGCTGCTTCTCTGTCTGAGGTTGTGGCTGTTTCTCTGCCTGCTTTTCTCCCTGCTTCCCTCCTCCAGTCGCCTTTGCCTTTTGAGTATTCCGACCACGAGAACGCGATGGCTTCTCTTTGGGCTTGGATTCTTCAGTGGCTTCTGTTTTCGGAACTTCGGCAGTTGCTTCTATTTTCGGAACTTCAGCTTTTGCTTCTGTTTTCGGAACTTCAACTTTTACTTCTTTTTTAGGAACCTCGGCTTTTTTCACTTTGGGTTCAGCTATAATCTGTGATCCGGCAAGTGACTTACCGGAATCAGTAGAGATCTCTGACTGCTCTGTCTCTTTTTCTGATTTTACCACAGCTTTGCTGACCGGTTTCTTCCTTGGGACTGGCTTTTTACGAGGAGTTCTCGGTTTTGCAGTGCTTTTTTGCGGAGTAGCTTTCTTGCGTGGTTTAGGGGCAGTTTTCTTTTCTGCTACTGAAGACTCTTTTTTAACAGGAGCCTTAACGGATACCTTTTTTTCCGTTTCCTTTTTTGCTGTACTCTTCCACCAGGCACCAGTCGATGCCTTTTTAACATTTTTTTCCTGCACAGCCTTTTTCTTTGGCTCTGCTTTTTTATCTACCATAATATTTTCCTTTACCGAAACAGGACCATGCCTGCTTACGGAGCAATTTTAACAGCTCTTTAAAAAGCTATCTCAGTTTTTACAGGAGCAAACAGCATAATACCCTTTCTCCTGTTTTAATTTCATCAGCACTTTGCCCAAGCCCGGTCATCTGGATACCAGACCACTCGAACTCTTGAGGTGTCATATATTTTTCAATGACCCTGCAAAGTTTCTGACACTACTTTTGAAAAAGAAATCACAGATTTCTCTGTGTAATCTCTTCGCCATACAATTTTCCCGGGAACATCCCGGATATCATTATTTTTCTGATGCATTTGTTACCTGCAGCAAAAAACAAATCAACTCAAGTATCAAAATTATTCGTACTGCAATCGATCCACACTTACAACATGTGGCACATAAAGAGCAAGCCAGCCAATTCTTTCAAAATCCATTATAGCGATGAATCCACGGGGAAAATATACTGCCGAAATGCAGAAGAACAAGGAGGGCAAACACTGTTTATGCTTAAATACAGATAATGCTTTCCTCCAAGAAGGCAAGAAAATTCCTGTTCTTCTTCCCGAAAAAACACTACAATGCAACCTGAAAGTAAAACAATTTCCCGTTATTATCAAGGCAAATATGTGATTTTAAACTTGACACTAACCGCCCATCCTCGTACATTTCGTGGGTTGATGGATTTGTCCTTTAGCAATCAGGGTTACAAAGAGTTTTTTCCTTTTAAATAAGGCAATCATGTCTAACAACCCATACAAATCATCTCGTATTAGAAAACATGTTATAGGCGCCATTTTCTTGACATGAAAACAATTGAATCTTCAAGGAGTTATCAGTGACAAAGCTCTTTAATCGCCGTCCTTCCACCACGTTCTCACTTTGCCTTAGTTCTTTGCTGGCCCTCGCTGTTCAACCTTGTTTTGTTCAGGCAGATACTATCAAGACTGATGAGTGGCAGATTGAAGCCGACAAAGTCCTCCGTTTTGAAAATCCTCAGAGTGTTATTGCCGAGGGGAATGTGGTTCTGACAAAAATACGAATTTTACCTCCAAAATCGGAAACTGACACAGTAGAAACTTCAGCGTGGTCCGTTCTACTTGAAGAAGAACCTGAAGTTGCTGTAGAAGAAGTTGTCACCCAGGAAGTAGTACTGGACACAACACCTCGCACAAAGACAGAAATAACAATAAAGGCTGACTGGATTGCCTTCGATGTCGAAGAAAATTCCATCAAAGCAAAGGGAAATGTTTCCATCAACAATGATACAGATCAGCTCACCGCAAACGAAGGTGTTCTTGACCTGAATACGGAAACCGGAACATTCAAAGAGGCCACCATACTTCGTGACACCATGGACCTGCACCTTGAAGGTGAGACTATAGAAAAAACAGGCGTCAACACCTATCACATCCAGAACGGATGGGTTGTCACCTGTAAAGTCCCGGAAGAAAATACTCCGCCATGGAGTTTTGCCGCCAGTGATACCGTTGTAACTCAGGGCGAATATGCGACTATGACACATGCCACATTCCGCATTAAAGATGTTCCTGTTTTGTACAGTCCCTGGCTGATGCTGCCCGTTGGAAATAAACGACATACCGGCTTACTTTTTCCGGAGCTCTCAAATTCTGACCAATCTGGCTTTGGTGTTAACCTGCCACTCTATGTTAATATTTCAGACTCTTCCGACCTCACCCTCTACCCGGAATATTATTCAAATCGTGGTTTTATGCCAGGCATGGAATTTCGCTACGTATTGGATGCCCAGCAAAAAGGCGCGATAATGGGAAGTTATCTCGATGACAATCTTTCCGACCCATCGGAAACAGACTACTGGAATGACACAGACTACACCCATACCAACCAGGGAAGATACTGGGTACGAGGAAAACTCGATCACGATTTTGAAAACGATATCGTTACCCGAACGGATCTTGATATCGTTTCCGACCGGGACTACCTGACTGAGTTCAATAGTGGCGTTACAGGATTTGATCAATCCAACGATAACTTCAGAGATATCTTTGGACGTGGTTTCCAAAATAAAACCAGTGACATACGACAAAACTCATTCAAAATCCTTAAAACATGGGATGGAATGGCCCTTGAAGGTGTCTTTCTCGGTATCAACGATGTCAGAGAGGAAGCAGCTCCCATTTTTGACCCTGAAACAGGACTTAAACTCCCCGATACCGTAGACAGCCCACTCTGGAAACTCCCAAGCCTCGACTTTACGGGCAGTCAGTCAATTGGAGACACAACCCTGACCCTTGACTGGGATGCCGATTACGTAAATTATTACCGTGAAAACGGCGTGGGTGGGCACCGCATTGATCTCTACCCTCGCCTCAGTGCACCAATTCCACTCAGCCCCTATCTTGAGGCCCGTGCTGAAGTCGGCGTTCGCGATACTTTCTACAACATCCAAACCTATGGTGACGGAGAGTGGGATGAAGGAACAACCCCAAACCGCCTACTTGGAGATTTCCATACCGAAATCGGAACCACCCTCTTAAGAGACTTCAACTTTGGCAGCGGAGATTCCGGTATTACCCATAACTTCAGACCCTATGTTGAATATGATTATCTTACCGATACCGACCAGGCGGATCTCCCTAACTTTGACTCGGTGGACAGAAGGTATGAGCAGAATGCAGTTTCCTATGGACTCGACAACTTCTTCGATCTCTTTGGAAGCAATAGTGACGGAGACAAAACGGAGAAAGATTACGGTTACTTGAAAATCCGTCAAAGCTATGATTTTCGTGATGAGCGATCGGAGACTCCTTTTTCAGATGTTAACATAAAATTTCGCCTGAACCCAATGACACAAGGGTGGATTATATACAAAACCGATATCGATGTCTACGGTGACGGCTTTGTCTCTCACACCCTTGAGACTACCTACGAAAATAGTCGAGGTGATTACCTGAACCTGGATTACAGATATGGCGATGAAGGTAACACTAAACAGATCAATTTTAGTGGCAGAGTACAGCTTTTAGACACAATCTTTGCCGCCTATGACCTGCAGCATTCTCTCTCCGAATCGCAGATTATCGAACAGAACATCTCTCTTATGTATAAACCTGCCTGCTGGTCCGTTGAGCTCCAGTCCAAATACACCCCTGGTGACCACATGATCAGCGTGCTCTTTAATCTTGCCAATATTGGCACCCCTCTGGGTCTGAACCTGTAGAGCATAATGCACTTCGATGTCTTTAATGGCGATGCAGACGGAATAATAGCACTACACCAATTCCGTCTGCAAACTCCAATTCCAGATGCAACTCTCGTCACCGGGGTCAAGCGTGACATCAGGCTTCTCGATAAAATCAGCACCGTAGAAAACAGCACTATTTCAGTTTTCGATATATCACTTGATTCCAACCGTGACACTCTGCTGCCACTGCTCGATCAAAACAACCAGATCACCTACATCGATCATCACTTTGCCGGAAATATTCCGGACACAAAAAGCCTGACGACCTATATTGATCCATCGCCTACGACTTGCACCTCACTCATTGTTGACAAACTCCTGGACGGAAAATACAGAAGTTGGGCAGTGGCTGCTGCCTACGGAGACAACCTCCATGATTCTGCCGAGAAAGGTGCTCAAGCCCTCTCTCTTACCAAAGAGCAGCTGGCACAACTACGAGAACTTGGGGAATTACTGAACTATAATGGCTATGGAGCAGATATCAGTGATCTCCACTTCGTACCGGACGCTCTGTACCTGGCTCTGCACCCATACGATGACCCCTTTGTCTTTCTTGCGGAATCCAACGATCTGGCAACACTTCAACAGGGGTTCAAGGCAGATATGGCTCTTGCCATGGAACAAAAAGAGATGGAACCCGGCAAGAACAACAGGATTTATACCTTTCCCAATGCTCCATGGGCAAGACGAGTTGCCGGAGTTTATTCCAACCTGCGCGCTCGCGAGGAAAAAGATGCTGCCCATGCACTCATTGTGGAGAATGATGATACCACCCTGCGTATTAGCGTAAGAGCCCCTCTAAACAACAGAAGGGACGCAGATACCCTCTGTCTTGCTTTCCCCACTGGAGGCGGACGAACAGCGGCAGCTGGTATCAACAAACTTCCAGCTGAAATGCTTGACGACTTTCTTTCCCAATTTCATTCCACCTACCCATCCTGACCAATCCCGGACGAAGATGAAAAACCCCCTGATAAGCATTTTATTTTTATTCCTTTGTTTTACCGTTCTCCCGGCAACCGGCATCGCTGAGAACAAAATTGCAGCTGCAGATCGTGTTAAAGACGGGCAAAATATTGACCTGACACAGGAAAAATATAAACTGCTCTTCCAGGAACTTAAAGACACACACAACTTTTCCACAAAAGAACTGGATGCCACCTTTAAGGGAGTTAAGATCAAGCGTAAAGTGCTTGTTCTTATGGATACCCAATGGGAGGCTAAACCCTACTATCTCTACCGGCCGCGTTTTATTACCAATTCGGTCATAAAAAAAGCGAAAAAGAAACTCAAAAAACATCGAAAGATTCTTGACCGAATTGAACAGGAGATTGGCGTTGATCGAGAAGTGGTGATTGCCATCTGGGGGGTTGAATCCCGTTTTGGCACCTACAGCGGAGGCTTCAATGTCTTCCAGACTCTCAACACCCTCTTTGATGCCTATCCGCGCAGATCTGAGTTTTTTCGCAAACAACTGATTGCATTTCTTATTCTCTGTAAAGAAAACCACTATAATCCAAGGTTAATAAAGGGATCCTATGCGGGTGCCTTTGGCCAGACCCAATTTATTCCATCCAGTTTTCGAGAATACGCTGTAAGTTTTGATGGTGATGAGCGCCGCGACGTCTTTGAGTCGATAGACGATATCCTGGCATCCATTGCCAACTACCTTCATTTTTTCCACTGGACCCTTAATGCACCACTTTATGTAGATATTGGAAACTCCCTTAAAGGGCCTAAAGTTATAGCTGCAAACAGCAAGGGAAGAAAAGGAGTCGTCGATTACCTCACCGTACAAAAAGAGCAATCCATCGCCCTCCCCATCCCTCCTGAAAAACGTCCTCTCACCGTTGTTGGCCTGGAAATCGATCCAAAAAAAGGTGGGGGTACTCGCTACGTCGCCGGGTATCCAAACTTCCAAGCTATTACTGAATGGAATCATTCAAACCGCTACGCCATGGCAGTAAGTGAACTGGCCGAGGCAATACGATAACAGTATTATGATCAGTAAAAAAATACCCACACTGTTTGTTCTGCTTTCAGCAATACTACTAATGCTGAATGGCTGTGCAAAAACACCACTTGAGAAGCTGTCATCCCAAGAGATCCCTGCTTTCAACGATGACTTAAATAATGAGCATCTTCTTACCGGAACTGTTCGTCATCTCCACTATCTCAATACACTCTCCGATGACTCATCCTTCACACTCGGCTCTGACACCTATCCCATCACCTGGATGCGTGAATCAATAAATTCCTTTATTGATATTCTAAAACAAGATCCATCCACGGATGAACTTGCCCGTATAGTCGCGGAGAATTTTACAATCTATCAGGCTGCTGGAAGAGCTGAGCATCCTAAGGGTGAGATGCTAATCACCGGCTACTACGAGCCCCTTCTCAAGGGCAGCCTGACGAAGGAAACTCCCTATCTCTATCCGTTATACAGCCCTCCTGAATCACTTCTTCAAATAAAAGAATCTCAAACCGGAAAGGTCTCTTTTAAGCGTAGAGATGAAAATAATCAGTACGTTCCTTATTGGACTCGCCAGGAAATTGAAAGAAACGGGGTGGCAGATGGAAATGAACTGGTTTACTTAGACAGCCCGGTCGATGCATTTATTCTACACGTTCAGGGGTCTGGAAAAGTTCAATTGCAGGACGGCTCTCTACGTTCCATCCACATTGCAGCAACCAATGGTCTTGAATATTTTTCCATTGGCAAATTACTGGTTGATCAGGGGAAAATGACTCTTGAAAACGTTTCTATTCCCACTATTCGTGACTACCTCAACCAGCACCCGGATGAGCAGGATGAAATTCTTAATCACAATATCAGATATATCTTTTTTAACTGGACCCCCGATGGCGATCCTGTAGGCAGCCTCGGAGAACAACTTATTCCGGGACGCTCCATTGCGATAGATCCCGATGTTCTTCCCCATACATCCCTTGCTTTTCTTATCTCGAGCAAACCGGTACTGGATGCAAATGGTACAATAACAGAATGGGTTCCCATGCATCGCTTTGTTTTCCCGCAGGATACAGGCTCTGCAATTAAGGGCGCTGGTCGTGCCGATCTCTTCTGGGGCAATGGAAACTACGCAAAAACAGCAGCTGGCAGCATGAAGGCAGAAGGAACACTTTATTTCCTGGTTAAAAACAATTTTGAAGAACAGGAAGAATAAAAAGCAGAAGCAGTGGCAGATTAATTCTGCCGTATTTCAATCACGGGCTAAGGAGTATGACAGCTGGTTTGATAACAGCCTGCTCTTTGATATTGAGGCTGAAGCCATCAAAGCACTGACGGTTCCAACCCGGCAACCTGCTCTTGAAATAGGCGTTGGCCCCGGACGTTTCGCATCAAATTTTCAATCTGATTTTGGCATTGATCCTGCCATGGCTCCCCTCCATATTTCAAAAGAAAGAGGGATCACCGTCTGCCAGGCAATCGGGGAAGCGCTTCCCTTTTGTAGCAATACGATTTCCAGGGTTTCACTCTTTTTCACCCTCTGTTTCGTACAAAATGCCGAAGAAGTCCTTGCTGAATCGCATCGGGTTTTAGAGGAGACAGGGCATTTATTGCTAGGCTTTGTGCCGACGACTGGTCCCTGGGGAAGAAATCTACAACAGAAAAAAGAAGAGGGACATCCGTTTTACGAACATGCTTCTTTTTCCAGTGTGGAGGAAATTAAAACCATTCTGAAGAAGCAAGGATTTTTGGTCAACAATGCTGTTTCCAGCCTCTATCAGGCACCGGGAAATGTTACCCGAATGGAAACGCCACAACCGGGTATGGATGACAATGCCGGATTTATTGTGATCAACGCTGTAAAAAAAACCTCCCCCCAATAAACAATTAGCCAAGCTTGGCAAAACGTTCCCAAAAATCTGGAAAAGACTTGGCAACACAGCTCTCGCCTGTAATTTGAACACCTGGAACCCGAAGTCCTGCCACGGCAAAACTCATAGCCATACGATGATCGTTATACGTTTCAATTTCTGCACCATGCAGGCAAGCTCCGCCATCTCCATGAATCACCATATAATCATCCCCCTCTTCAACCGTAGCTCCCATTTTAGCAAGCTCCGTTAAAGTTGCCGTGAGACGATCGCACTCTTTAATGCGCAAATGAGCAATATTGTTGATAACCGTCTTTCCATGGGCAAAGGCTGCAACCACAGCAAGCGTGGGAACCACGTCGGGCATATCGCCCATATCCACGGTAATTCCCTGCAGTCGATCACATCCGGTGAGAGTGATGCCACCACCATCACGAGAAACATTACAACCCATACGGGCAAAAAGTGCCACAAGCCCGGCGTCTCCCTGTAAGGAAGGAACCGGTACATTTGAAACGGTTACCCGGCCACCTGTTATTGCAGCAGCTGCCCAGAAGTATGAAGCATTTGATGCGTCCCCTTCTATTTCATACTCCATTGCCCTGTACTGTCCCTGGGGAATAGTAAAGGAAGTAAACTCCTCATTACACTCGGGGCTTATCCCAAAATCAGACATCACCGACAGAGTCATGGCCACATAGGGTTTGGACAATACTTCACCATTTACTTCCATGGTAGCAGCCTGTGCAGCATAGGGCGCAACAAGAAGCAGAGAGGAGACATACTGACTTGATTTTCCTTCGGGAAGAATGGTCGCACCACCTGCCAGCCCCTTACTCTCTATTTGTAAAGGTGGACAACCTGTACCATTCACAGAGACGATATCAACCCCCCACCCCTGCAGGGCTTCCATCAGCGGCCCAATAGGACGTTCCCGCATACGTTCTTCACCATCGACACGAAACGAGCCGTGACCAAGCGCTGTCACCGAGGTGAGAAAACGTGTTGCAGTACCATTGTTGCCAAGAAAGATCTCCTCTTCCGGAGTGGCGAGTGTTCCACCGCTCCCATAAACCGTCCATACATCTTCGCCCCGTTCAACCTTAATCCCCATCTGCTCAAGAGCCTTCGAGGTATAACTTGTATCTTCACTGGCAAGGGGTCCGATAAGTTTGCTTGTTCCATCAGCCAGGGCAGCTGCTATAAGCGCTCGCTGAGTCAGACTTTTAGATCCGGGAACAGCAACTGTGGCATCAACTTTTGCTACTGGTTTTATTTCTATCATTTTCAATCACTGATGGCGTCGTAAAAACTCTCCATCTGCTTCGTTGCTGTAAATTTTATATCATTTCAACGTACTCTAGTACGCCGAAATGATATAAAATTTGCGCGCCTCGCATATGGAGTTTTTTACTTAGCTATCTAAGGTTTAAATTTTTTACGGGCTTTTCAATCACTAATAATATCAATTTTCGGTTTTTAGAGAATACAAATTTATTTTCTGCCAAGGGCAATCGATAATGCCTCACGCATAACAGCGACCGGAGCAGGCTTACCCGTCCACAATTCAAACTGTTCTACTCCTTGATACAAGAGCATTTCAAGTCCATTAATAATTTCACAGCCACTCTCCTCGGCTTCTTGGAGCAACCGGGTTTTCATGGGAGCATAAACAATATCCATCACAACTTTGAAGCGAGAAACGATTCCTTCTGGCAGCGGGCTTTTCTCAATATCCGGGACCATGCCCACGGATGTTGCGTTAATCAAAATATCTCCAGATAATTTATCACCCTCCGTAAGAGAAATCCAGGGACACCCCAGAGCATGTGCCAATGCCCGGCCACGGGATTCAGTGCGACTACACAGCGTAAAGCTTGCCCCTTTTTCAAGGAGGCCAAAACCAATGGCCCTTGCCGATCCGCCAGCACCTAATATCACAGCCTTTGCGCCTTTTAAATCGATTTTTTCTTCCAAAGCACGGGTCGCTCCAAGCCAATCAGTATTCAGACCGGTAAGAGCCCCGTCTTTATTAATGACCGTGTTTACTGCTCCAATATTAACAGCAACCGGATCGATGCTATCCAGCAATGCCATTACACTTTCCTTATGAGGAATGGTAACACTTACCCCCTGTATTCCAAGCCCACGGATACCATCAACAGCAGAAGCAATATCAGGTGCCGGAAAAGGAAGGTACACGGCATCAATACCAGAAGCGACAAGGGCTGCATTATGCATGGCAGGACTAAGTGAATGAGTAACCGGATTCCCAAGTATACCGTACAATACTGTTTTTCCATTTATGGCCATCAACTATGCTCCCATCAACGAGTAAATTTCACGCAAACGTCCAATGGATAACTGTCCGGGAGCCGTTGCTTCTTCATCGCTTACCGCACAATAAGTCATATAGCCGCCAAGATCGCATGTGGCCACCCGACTCACAACACCTGCCCGTCCCATACAAAAGGCAATCAACGGGAAGTTCAGCTGCTCTGCCACCTCCTGCAGTTGTAGAACTCGCAAGACATCCTGGTGGGAATGAGCAGTTGTGATAATTTTTCCAATATCTGCTCCCTTATCCTGCATCAGTGCCATACGTCCAACCAGCTCTTCACGTGAGGGCGTATCCTTAAAATTATGCCAGGAAAGAATAAGCTTTGTTGCACTGTTCTGCAAAGCCATACGCATTCTTTGGTGAGACTCATCGGGCGCAAGAAGTTCCAAGTCAACATAGCTGCTGTTTTCAGCTACGGCTTCAAGTAATGCCCCCATTCGACCTTCTTCATCTCCGGAATATTCACCACCTTCCCAATCGGGTCGGTTAGTAAAAAGAAGCGGAGTCTGCAAGGTATTGACAAACTGCGATACGATTGGAGTCTGTAGGTAGTCAAGACGAATTTCGAGAACATCGGCCTGTGATGCAACGGAATCTGCAATTGCCAGTGCATCATCTATACTTGTACGGCCAATGGAGACACATATACGGGAATGGGTTTTCATAAACGTCTACTCTTTTTTCTTTTCAGCAATTTTAATAGCCCAGGCAACCAGAAGTGAAACAACGGTGAGATCATCGAGCAGGCCAAAACCTATAATCCAATCCGGGACAAGGTCAAAGGGAGAGAGAAGATACAAAATTGCACAACCAAGAATCGCCTTCACCTTCCACGGAGTATCACGCCTGAAAAGAAGACGAGCCCAGGATTGCATCCGTGCCCACAATGGTAACCCATCGGGGCTGTTGTTGCGTGGTAAGGTCATTTTCAGGGAAGGACAAGCCCCCCAATCAGCTCTCTTACAGATCCTATTTTATGCTCAGTAACGTAATGAGCCAAGCCCTCAACAGCCGTTTCACTAGCTCTTGGATTGACAAAGTTTGCCGTTCCAATCTGTACGGCTGTTGCCCCCGCAAGCATAAATTGCACCACATCATCGGCACTTTCAATCCCGCCTATTCCTATAACAGGAATGGATACGGCCTGGGCAACCTGATACACCATACGAAGCGCCACGGGTTTAATTGCAGGACCTGACAGCCCACCAATAACATTAGCAAGGCACGGACGCCTGCTACGGGTGTCAATTGCCATACCAACAAGGGTATTAATAAGAGATACCGCGTCAGCTCCGCCATCTTCAGCAGCACGGGCAATGACCGTAATATCAGTTACATTTGGAGAGAGTTTCACCACAACGGGAACTGTGGATTCCGCCTTCACGGCCTTTGTAACCGCGGCTGCCATCTCAGGTACCGTCCCAAAGGCAACACCACCCTTTTTCACATTGGGACAGGAAATATTAACCTCTATCCCTGCGACCCCTTTGACTCCTGCCAGACGTGCTGCTATCTCGCGGTATTCATCAAGAGTATCACCAAGAATATTAACAAACACAGGAACGTTGATCCCCTGAAGTGAGTCCATCTTTTCAGATATAAAGCGCTCCACTCCAACATTTTCAAGCCCGATCGCATTCAGCATTCCGGCTGATGTTTCAACTATCCTTGGCGGTGGATTCCCAGCTCGCGGTTCAAGGGAAATCCCCTTTACCACAACCGCACCGAGACGATGCAGATTGACGTAGGGTTCAAACTCTCTGGCATACCCAAATGTCCCCGATGCGGTCATCACCGGGTTTTTCAAATTGAGCGTTCCAATGGATACCCTCAGATCAACACCGTTTACCTGACTTGCCATAGCAGCTCCTTTGCATCAAAAACGGGTCCATCTGAACAGGCATGCGCATAGCCGCCTCTCTCAACAGGCACAATACAACCAAGACAAGCTCCCATGCCACATGCCATACTGGTCTCCATCGATACCTGGCATCCATAGTTTCTCCCTTTACAAAACAGATGAACGGCAGACATCATAGGATGGGGGCCACAGACATACATCTGACAATCAGTTCCCAGATCAAGATTTTTCAAAACATCGGTAACCAGCCCGTGATGGCCAAGAGTACCATCATCCGTGGCCGCATGAACAAGCAAACCAAGCTCAGCAAAATCCTTCACCAGCGGAGCAAGTTCTTCCTCGGTTCTTGCACCAACAACGACATAGGGAGGTGCGTTAGAACATTGACGCGACATACTCTTCCCAAGAAAAAGTAGCGGGGCAATTCCCATGCCACCACCCACCAGACAGTTTGTCTGTTTGCAGTCTACCTTAAATCCTTGACCAAGTGGGCCAAGAACGGAGAGAAACTCTCCCTCACGACAGTGGGCAAGTAAAGATGTTCCTCGGCCTACCACTTTAAAAAGAATCTGGAAAAGTTTTCCATTACTCGTCTGGGAAATAGAAAATGGTCTGCGGAGCAGAGGATCATTTGTATTTCCGGTTCGGACCATAACAAACTGTCCGGGTTTGGCAGTGGATGCTATCTCGGGAGAGTCTAGTGTCAACCGAACAATATCCGATGCAAATCGCTCTATACGAATTATCTGTGTTTTTTCCTGGAATTGAGACATAGTTAGGGCTACTATCTTTATAAAATCAATTAATAACTATTCAACCACTCTAATACATTTTTACACGATGGATATTATACTCTTTATTTGTATCACTGCATTCTGCTTTGGAGCCATTGTTGGGAGCTTCTTAAACGTTGTCATCCTTCGGCTTCCCAGCGAAGGGGAATCAATTGTCTTTCCTGCATCACACTGCACCAGCTGTATGGCTGATCTGCATTGGTATGAAAATATTCCCGTACTGAGTTTCCTTGTACTTCGTGGCAAATGCAGCCACTGTAAGGCAAGTATCTCCGTTCAATACCCGCTGGTTGAGCTCAGTATGGCCCTGCTGTCAACGGCTGTGGTTTATACATTTGGACTCAGCGTTACTACTGCCGGATATTTTCTATTTTGTGCAGCACTCCTTGTTATTATCCTGATTGATATATACCACCAGATTATTCCGGACGTTATCTCCCTGCCGGGAATCGTATTAGGATTTATTTTTTCATTTGTAAGTCCCGCTCTGCACTGGCAGGATTCACTCATTGGCATACTTCTGGGCGGCGGAGTCCTGTATGGCATTGCCCTTATCTATTTTCTCTGGCGTAAGGTCGATGGCATGGGCGGCGGTGACATTAAACTGCTGGCAATGATCGGTGCCTTTCTCGGATGGCAGGCTCTGCCTTTTGTTATCTTTACAAGCTCACTCAGTGGTACAATAGTGGGCTTAGGAGCCATGGTTAAACAGAAAAAAGGCGGGCAAACCCGGATTCCATTTGGCCCGTTTCTTTCCATTGCAGCACTTATATATCTTTTCTTTCAGGATAAGATATTTCTTCTTTATCAGGCGTACTTGAATATTGCCTATTAACCGTATTCAGTCAACGCAACAGATTGAGTAATCCTCAACAACCAACTTCATTCCACCCCGGAAACTTATCTATATCTTCTCCATGGGAACCGGTGTCTCAAAGTGCAGGTCCGATATCTCCATTCCAGAATTCAAATCGTTGCCGAGTTTCGTTCCGAGTCCGATAGCTGTTTCTATCTGTTTCCTGCTATGTCCATATTTGGGATAATATTTACGAAACCACCCCTTACCACGTTCCGGCATCTTCCCCGCAAGTTTCAAAAACACACCTACGGTATTAAATGGCTCGGATGTAGGATGTTTGAAAACTATAGGATCAGCAACGGTCTTTGCGCCACATTTCTTTAACAGGGAGCGTAATCCCCAAAAATGAACGCGCCAATACCCGCGACAGGAAATTAATGGCAGCACCTGCTGTCCGGTAAACAGTTTTTTTCCATCTCTATCCAGAAAGGAAAGGATAACTCCGGATGGATTGTACGACCAGGTAGGACCTGCAATTATAATTAAATCCCACTGAGAAAAAATTTCAGGATTAACTGGCTTGACCGGATATCGTTTCCGAAAAAAGGTCATAAACATCATCACTACAGTCGCAGGAATAGTCCCGATTGGAAAGCGCAATTGCTTTTCCGGAAGAAGCTTCTCCCAGGTTATATCGATATTACTTTCTTCAAGGCCAATAACCAGTTTCTCAAGCAAGTTTCTTGTCTGGTGACTGTAAGAGTATGAAAGTATGAGTATTCTTTTTTGCGACACAATTCTAACCTCTGCATGTTAATTACAAACATCACTTGGACATTACTATACCGTAGAAAAAGGCAAAAAAAAAGCCCCCGATTACTCGGGGGCCATGAAAGCTGTAAATGAATAATAAAGTTTTACTATTCTTCTATCTCGTGCTCAACACCTATAGCAATCTTGTAGAGCAGAGTAACTACCATAAAACCAGTCGCCCATACACCAATGGTGATTCCAAGTTCATTAACGGTTGGAATATATTCGGTGATCTCATGCAGCGGAGTTGGAACAAAACCAGCAAGTACAAAGCCAATGCCCTTATCCAGCCAGAATGCTACAAACAACATAAGAGCGCCAAGTCCCAGGACAAAATCATTCTTTTTGGCAGCTGGAGTAGCAAGGACTGCAATAGCTCCGAAGGCCAGTATTACAAAGGCCCACATAAATGGAACCAGATTGTTATACACATGACCATGATGCTCAAGTCCAAAGAAGAGATACTCAAGCGCATGCTTATGACCTGGAATATTGGAGTAGTATCCAACAAAGAATTCAAGGCCTACAAAGAACATATTCAGCAATGCAGCATAAATAATAATGGTCACAAGCTTATTCATTGCCTTACGTCCTGCATCAAATCCTGCAACACGTTTTACAACCAGACATGCAATAATAATAAGTGCTGGTCCTGCTGCAAACGCTGACGCGAGAAAACGTGGAGCAATAATGGCAGAGAGCCAGAAGTGCCTTCCAGGTAGTCCACAGTAAAGCATTGCTGTTACGGTATGAATAGAAACAGCAAAGGGGATAGAAAGATATACAAAGAAATAGATCCACTTTGGTGGTTTAACCTGTTTCTTCTCGGCAGTAAGAATTACCCAGCCACAGAGAACATTCAGGAAAAGATATCCATTCAATACGATAGCATCGTAAAAAAGCATGGAATTAGGTGAAGGATGAAGAACTACGTTCAGAGCTCTCATTGGTTGTCCAAGATCTGCCATAATAAACAACAGGCACATAACGATGGCACCAATGGCGAGGAACTCACCTAAAATTGTAATCTTT